>NZ_JAOTBE010000001.1 GCF_026162645.1 Paracoccus rhizosphaerae | reverse complement strand
AGTCCGCATCGCCATCCTCAACCGCTTCACCGCACTCGGCATTCCCGTCACGCAGCCCGTCGGCTGACTTCAGACGGGAAAGGGGAAATCTGATCTTCAAACGCTTCATGCAACAGCGCCGTAGAGCTTTCCTTCGGCAGTCTGCACTTCGGCGATGTCGATGTGGAAGAAGCCGATAGGGTAGTGCTTGAACTTCGACCGCTTCGGCTTGTCGCCCTCGACGTCAGGCAAGCGCGAGATGCCATGGCGTTGCAAGCATCGGTGCAGTGCTGATCGTGTCAGGTGTGGGATGGACGGCTGCAGGGCATAGAGGCAGTCATCGAGTGGCAGCAGCGTGTGACGTCGGAACGCAATGATCGCCGCCTCCTCCGCCTCGGTCAAGATCGTCAAACGTGGCTCCTTCGGCCCCGTCTTGAGATCCTCGACCGTCTGGCGTTTGCGCCACTTCGCAACCGTCTTGGGGTTAATCCCCAGTTCCCGGCTCAGCGTCGCGAGCGAAGCTTGCGATCATTCGGGCCGACCCTCGGACCGATGGCGGGCCAGCCCTCATTATTGCAGCTCTGACGGCGTGCGTGGTCGTGGCGCTCCCGTGACGAACCTGACCCATAATGCTTCCTTCCATTCCTGCAAAAAGGATCGCACCATCAAACCGTGGGATCAAACAGCTAGCGAACGCTTCGACGCTTGAGTGTCCCAGACCGCATGGACCGGGCTGGATACACAAAGTTCAGGACACTCCCCGGATCAACCCCGAATGACCCGATGGGCAAACTTGCAGATCATCACGGCATCGCCATTCACCGTGTCTCGGTCTGGCGGTTTTCGCGCAGTCTCGGGCTGACCCACGAAAAAGGCCTGCAAGCCCTCGAGCAGAAGCGGCCTCACCGGCCGGCACGCCATATCCGGATCACAGGACGCCAACCGCTCACGCGCAGCGCGTTGACGCGCCTCGGCTTCATCGACGAGACGTCGCCGAAGGCGAACATGGCCAGGACCACCGGACGGCCTCCAGAAGGCGCGCCTTGTCAACCATGCGCCCTTCGGTCACGGGGAACACCTGGACCTTCATCGCCGCCCGGCGCCATGACCGGCTGGATGCGCGCCGGGGGTGACTGGCGGTGCCATGAACCGCGAACTGTACGAGTTCCATGGCGAAACCCGATTGGCCGCGATACTGCGACCCGGCGAGGTGATCATTCCGGATGACCTGTCATCGCACAAGAGCCCCAAGGCCGCGGCGACCATGAGCGCCGTTGGCGCGTGGTTCTTGGTCTTGCCTCCCTACAGCCCAGATCTGAACCCGATCGAGATCATTCGCACGTTCACCCGGACCAATGGCGTCCACGCCCTCACATGCGCAAAGCTCAAGGCTCTGATGCGAAGAGCCGCCTCGCGAACCTGAGAGGCACTCTGGCACGCTGCCGGGCAGGTCTGCGATCCTTTCACCGATGAGGAGTGCTGCGATTTCTCCAAAGCCGCCGAATATGAGGCCGATTAGACGCAACGCGCTCTAAGGCCTAAACGCGAAACAGCCGCCGAGGCTTCGGCGGCTGTTAGCATGGCGGCATCGGCGTCCGCCGCAAAAGCTGATCCGGCCGCAGACATTCCTGCCGCCGCCAGCTTGTCAGTTGCTGACCGGCTTGCCCTCGAACAAGCGGTTGCCGACGCGAACCAGAATGTTCCCGTTCGACATCGCGCCTTCGAAAAGGCCCTGAATCGAGATGTAGCTTCCGATCGAAATGGTGCGAATCATGTCAATCCCTCCTTGCGCCCATGAGGTAAGGTAGTCATGAAATAGTTAACAATGGGTTCTTTATAAGCTCAGCTACGACTTTTTTGGGCAGCATTGCAACCATATCACTAAAAGGTGCGTTATCAGACCCACATTTGCAGCGCAGGTATCAGCGGTATGTCGGCGGCCGGCATGGGATACGATCTGAGATCCGCAGATCTGACCCACGCAAGCTGCTGTCCCTCTTGCGGTCTGACGATGCCTTGCCAACGGCGGCAGGCAAAAAGCGGCATCAGAAGATGGAAGGTGTCATAGGCATGGCTGGCAAATGTCAGCGGCGCCAGGCAGCTGTCCCACGTCTGGATGCCCAGCTCCTCGTCCAACTCGCGGATGAGGGCGGCTTCGGGCGTCTCTCCAGGCTCGACCTTGCCGCCGGGAAATTCCCACAGCCCGGCCATCGACTTGCCCTCGGGGCGCTGTGCCAGAAGCACGCGCCCGTCGGGATCGATCAGCGCCACGGCCGAGACAAGGACTGTCTTCACGAGCGATAGTCTGCGTTGATGTCGATGTAGCCGTGCGTCAGGTCGCAGGTCCAGACGGTCCGCGCCCCCTGCCCCAGCCCCAGGTCCACGCCGATCCGCAGCTCGGCGTTCTTCATGTAGGCGCTGGCCGCGGCCTCGTCGTAACTGGGCGAGCGCCAGCCGTTTTCCGCCAGGACCATGTCGCCGAAGCGGATGGTCAGGCGGTCGCGGTCGGCCTCGGCCCCGGACTTCCCAACGGCGGCAACGATGCGACCCCAGTTGGCGTCTTCCCCGGCGATGGCGGTCTTGACCAGCGGAGAGTTGGCGACGGCCATGGCGACCTTGTGGGCATCGGCCTCGGACGCGGCCCCGGTCACGGCAACCTCGACGAACTTCGTTGCCCCCTCGCCGTCGCGAACGACCAGATGCGCCAGTTCGCGCATGACGCCGTGCAGGGCCTGGACGAAGGCCTGCCCGACATCCGTGGCAAGGTCATTGATCGGCGCGGCCTCGGCCTGCCCTGTCGCGGCCAGGATCAGCGCGTCAGAGGTCGAGGTGTCGCTGTCTACCGTGATTGCGTTGAAGGTCCGGTCCAGCCCCGACGACAGCGCCTGCTGCAGCAGGTCCGTCGGCATCCGCGCGTCGGTGAAGACATAGACCAGCATCGTCGCCATGTCTGGCGCGATCATCCCCGAACCCTTGGCGATGCCGGTGATGCGGATGGGACCGCCCTCTCCCTCGATGGTCGCCGAGGCGCCCTTGGGGAAGGTGTCGGTCGTCATGATCGCCCGCGCGGCATCGGCCACGCCCGCCGGATCAAGCCCTGCCACCAGGTCACCGACCACGGCGACGATGCGGTCATGCGGCAGCGGTTCTCCGATGACGCCGGTCGAGGACGAGAAGACCCGCCCCCGCGGCAGGTCCAGCGCCGAGGCGACGGCACCGGTGACGGCATCGACCGATTCCTGCCCGCGTGCGCCGGTGAAGGCGTTGGCATTGCCCGAGTTGATGATGATCGCCGCCCCTTGCGGCGCATCGCCGCCTTGCGCAAGCTTGGCCTGGTTGTCCAGGATGCAGGCCGCGCGGGTCGAGGACCGCGTGAAGGCGCCGGCCACGGTGCTTCCCGGCGCGATGCGGATCAGCGTCACGTCGGTGCGACCCTGGTATTTCACCCCCGCGGCGGCACTGGCGAAATCGACGCCCGCGATCACCGGCAGGTCGGGAAACGACGCCGGCGCCAGGGGCGAGACGGGAAGACCGGCCTTGCCCATCAGTTCGCCTCCAGCAGGTCGGTGTTGTTCAGCGCGGCGGGATCGACGCCTTCGGTTTTTTCCACATCAGCGGCCTCGACCAGGCGCTGGATCTCGGCCTCGACCTTTTCGCGCAGGACCATCTGGCTGATCTGGTCGCGGACCTCCTCAAGCGGCGGGGCCTCTCGCAGGCGGGTTTCGTTCAGCTTGATCACGTGCCAGCCGAATTCAGTCTGGACGGGATCCGACACCGAACCCGGCTCCATCGCGGCCACGGCATCGGCGAAGGGCGCGACCATCTGGTCGGCCGAAAACCATCCAAGGTCGCCCTGGTTCGGCCCCGAGGGACCGGTCGAATGCTGTTCGGCCAAGGCGCCGAAATCGCCGCCGTCGTCCAGCTGGGCCTTGATCTCCTTCGCCTCTTCCTCGGTCTCGACCAAGATATGAGCGGCGTTGTATTCGCGCACGGCGTCGGCCTGGGCGAACAGGCGGTCATAGGTGGCCTTCAGCTCCTCCTCGGTCGGGTCGGCCTCGGCGATCTGGGTGACGGCGGCGCTGGCCAGCGTGTTGCGGCGCTGCAGCTCCAGTTGGGCGCGGACGCCGGCGTCCTCCTCGGCCGACTGGGCGACGGCGGTCTGGCGGATCAGCTGGTCCAGCATCATGTCCCACAGCGCCTGGTCGGGCAGGTTCGCCATGTTCGGATCCTGGATCGACTGCTTCATGACGATCATCTGGCCCAAAGTGATCTGTTCGTCGCCCACGGTCGCGACGACCGTGTCGGCGTCCTGCGCCAGCGCGGGCGCGGACAGCATCGGCACCGCGATCATCGCGGCCAGAAGGATCGGTCTGGTCATGGAAGTTCCTCTGCAAGATCCAGTGGCACGCAGCGCAACGCCGGGGCCAACATTGACAGTCAGGCGGGCGGGGCCTACATCCGCAGACAACTCTGTGGAAGGCGCCGCCGCCGCGTTCGTTCCGGCCCCTGATACGGCAATGCGACCGGGGCGGGCAAGTGGGCCGCAAGGGACGCGCCTTTCCCATCAACGTGATTGCGAAGGTAACATGCTCGGCATCGGAAATCTGGCGAAGATGGTCTTTGGGACGCCCAATGACCGAATGGTCAAGGGAACGCGTCCGCTGGTGGCGCGCATCAACGCGCTGGAGGAGCAGTTCAAGGCGCTGTCCGACCAGGGACTGAAGGACAAGACGGCCGAGTTCAAGGACCGTGTCGCCAAGGGCGAGAGCCTTGACGACATCCTGCCCGAAGCCTTCGCCAACTGCCGCGAGGGCGCTCGCCGCGCCTTGGGCCTGCGCGCCTTCGACGTGCAGCTGATGGGCGGCATCTTCATGCACCAAGGCAACATCGCCGAGATGAAGACCGGCGAGGGCAAGACCCTGGTCGCCACCTTCCCCGCCTATCTGAACGCGCTGTCGGGCAAGGGCGTCCACGTCGTCACGGTCAACGACTATCTGGCCAAGCGCGATGCGGAATGGATGTCCAAGGTCTATGCGACGCTCGGCATGACCTGCGGCGTGGTCGTCCCCTTCCAGCCCGAGGGCGAGAAACGCGACGCCTATGCCTGCGACGTGACCTATGCCACGAACAACGAGCTTGGCTTCGACTATCTGCGCGACAACATGAAGGGCAGCGTGGCGGAGATGGTCCAGCGCGGCCACAACTTCGCCATCGTGGACGAGGTCGACAGCATCCTGATTGACGAGGCCCGCACGCCCCTGATCATCAGCGGCCCGTCGCAGGACCGGTCAGAGCTTTACAAGGTGCTGAACGCCTATGTGCCGCTGCTGACCGAAGAGCATTACAAGCTGGACGAGAAGGCCCGGAACGCGACCTTCACCGAAGAGGGCAACGAGTTTCTGGAAACCCGCCTGCAGGCGGACGGCGTCCTGCCCGAGGGGCAGTCGCTTTACGATCCGGAATCGACCACCGTCGTTCATCACGCCAGCCAGGCCCTGCGCGCGCACAAGCTGTTCCTGCGCGACCAGCACTACATGGTCCGCGACGGCGAGGTCATGCTGATCGACGAATTCACCGGCCGGATGATGAAGGGGCGCCGCCTGTCGGACGGGTTGCACCAGGCCATCGAGGCCAAGGAAGGCGTCGAGATCCAGCCCGAGAACGTCACCCTGGCGTCTGTGACGTTCCAGAACTATTTCCGGCTTTACGCCAAGCTGTCTGGGATGACCGGCACGGCCTCGACCGAGGCCGAGGAATTCGCCGAGATCTACAAGCTGGGCGTGGTCGAGGTTCCGACGAACCGCGGCATCGCCCGCCTTGACGAACACGACCGCGTCTATCGCACGGCGGCCGAGAAATACGCGGCCGTCATCGAGGCCATCAAGGAGGCGCATGCCAAGGGCCAGCCGACCCTGGTCGGCACCACGAGCATCGAGAAGTCCGAGCTTCTGTCCGAGATGCTGAAGAAGGATGGCGTGCCTCACAACGTCCTCAACGCCCGCCAGCACGAGGCCGAGGCGCAGATCGTCGCCGACGCGGGCAAGCCCGGCGCGGTGACCATCGCGACCAACATGGCCGGCCGCGGCACCGACATCCAGCTGGGCGGCAATGTCGAGATGAAGGTGATGGAGGCGCTGAAGGCCGATCCCGACGCACACCCCGACGAGCTGCGCGCCCGCATCGAGGCGGAACACGCCGATGAGAAGCGCAAGGTACTTGAGGCCGGCGGCCTGTTCGTCCTGGGCACCGAGCGGCACGAATCGCGCCGGATCGACAACCAGCTGCGCGGCCGGTCCGGTCGCCAGGGCGATCCGGGGCGGTCGCTGTTCTTTCTTTCGCTGGACGACGACCTGATGCGGATTTTCGGGTCAGAGCGACTGGACAAGGTGCTGTCCACGCTTGGCATGAAGGAAGGCGAGGCGATCGTGCATCCTTGGGTGAACAAGTCGCTGGAGCGCGCGCAGGCTAAGGTCGAAGGCCGCAACTTCGACATCCGCAAGCAGCTTCTGAAGTTCGATGATGTCATGAATGATCAGCGTAAGGCCATCTTTGGTCAGCGCCGCGAGATCATGGTTAGCGACGACGTCGGAGAGATCACGGCCGACATGCGCCACCAGGTCATCGACGACCTGATCGACGATCACATGCCGGCGCGCAGCTATGCCGATCAGTGGGACGTTGACGGCCTGAAGGTGGCCGTGCGCGAGCGGCTGAACCTGAACCTGCCGGTGGCCGAATGGGCGGCCGAGGAGGGCGTCGACCACGACGCCATGCGCGAGCGGATCACGGCGGCCAGCGACCGCTATATGACAGACAAGGCGGCGGCCTTTGGGCCCGAGACGATGGTGCAGATCGAAAAGCAGGTGCTGCTGCAGCAGATCGACCAGAAGTGGCGCGACCACCTGCTGACGCTGGACCACCTGCGGTCTGTCGTGGGCTTCCGCGGCTATGCGCAGCGCGACCCGCTGTCGGAATACAAGACCGAGGCGTTCCAGTTGTTCGAGAGCCTGCTGGACGGTCTGCGCTTTGACGTGACGCAGCGCCTGAGCCAGATCCGGCCGCTGACCGAGGCCGAGCGCGCCGAGATGCTGCGCCAGATGGCGCCTCCCGCCCCGGCGCCCGAGGCTGAGCCCGTCGACACCGCGCCTGAACCCGAAGCGGCTGCGCAGGGCGCAAGGCCGGGCTTCGACGAGGCGGACCCCGCGACTTGGGGGAACCCTGCGCGCAACGACCTCTGCCCCTGCGGGTCGGGCAAGAAGTTCAAGCACTGCCACGGCGCGATCTGACGCAGCCGGCGCGCCGCTTGCGTCCCGCCAAGGCGTTCGCGCCCGCCGGGTGGGGACAAGCCCCACCGCGGCCGTGCGCGAAGGGGCGGTTCCCGCTCCTAGCCGAGCCGCGGCGGCAGGGTCCATCCGCGCAACAAATCAGCCGCCGCCATCGGACGCTTCCCGGCGCGCTGTGCCAAGGTGATCTGGACGGCGCCGGTTCCGCAAGCCACTGTGAAGCTGGGCAGGACCGTTCCTGGCTGACCACCACCCGGCACGACGCGGCTTCGGAGCAGCTTGACCCGTTCGCCGTCAATGTCGCACCAAGCGCCGGGGAATGGCGACAGGCCCCTGATCTGACGATCGATTTCGTCCGCCGGACGCGACCAGTCGATCCGGGCCTCGGCCTTGTCGATCTTGGCGGCGTAGGTGACGCCCTGCTTGGGCTGCGGCGTCGCCGGCAGGGGCAAGCGCGGCAGCACGTCCGCGATCAGGTCCGCGCCGATGACGGCCAGACGGTCGTGAAGATCTGCTGTTGTCTCGTCGGCGCCGATGGGGGTGCGGCGCGTGGCCATGACTGGACCGGTATCCAGCCCCGCCTCCATCTGCATGATCGCGACGCCGGTTTCGGCGTCTCCGGCCAGGATGGCGCGATGGATCGGTGCGGCGCCCCTCCAGCGCGGCAGGAGAGAGGCGTGGATGTTCAGGCAACCCAGGCGCGGCGCATCCAGCACCGGCTGTGGCAGGATCAGGCCATAGGCCACGACCACGGCCACATCCGCGTTCAGCGCGGCGAAATCGGCCTGCGCCTGCGGGTCGCGCAAGCGCTCGGGGGTTCGCACCGTCAGGCCGAGCGCCTCGGCCGCGGCTTGCACGGGGGACGGGCGCGGCTTCTGTCCACGCCCTGCCGCACGGGGGGGCTGGGAATAGACCGCCGCAACCTCGTGATCGGAGGCGATAGCGCGAAGCGCCGGCACCGAGAACTCGGGCGTGCCCATGAAGATGACGCGCATATGCTCCTCCGTCGGCAGGTTGTGTTCTGCCGCGATGGTTTAGGCACTGCCGCCGGAAGGGGCAAGGGTGGCGGCCGCCACTGTTCGCCCGAGGGCAGATCGCAGGTATCGCCGGTGCGGCAACATGGCAGCAAGACTGCCTGAAGCAGCGCTATAAGCCGCTGATCAGCAGGCCACAGAGCGGTGCCGGCTCTACCGGCACTTCCGCGTGTAGACACCAGCGAGATGCACGAGCAAACACTCGGCGGCACCATGTTTTGCGAAGCGTCCTCTCGCGAAGGGATCAGAATTCGTGGGCCAGCCAAGACCAGGGCGAGTGACGGCTGATCCTGGCACCCCATCGTGCCTCCGGCTGCGAGGGCCGGCGGCGCCGGAGGGTCTGCCGATCAGGTCCAATGTGGTGGTTCTGCCTGGACGACATCTAGCGCCGGTTCAGTTTCGCCGACTTGGCGACCAGCATCTTGCGGCGCAGGGGCGACAGGCGATCGACATAGAGCCGGCCTTGCAGGTGGTCGATCTGGTGCTGCACGCTGGTGGCCCAGAGGCTGACGAAGTCGCGCTCCTCGACCTCGCCCTGTTCGTTGAGGAAGCGCACGGTCACCGCACGGGGGCGGCTGATGCGAGCCGAGACGCCGGGCAGGTTGGGGCTGGCCTCGTCGTGGTCGCGGGACTGGACACTCTCGTGCAGGATGTGCGGGTTCGCCATCCTGACGGCTTGCCCGCGCTTGTCGGATGCATCGACGACGGCCAGTTGAAGCATGATGCCGATCTGGGGCGCGGCAAGGCCCACGCCGGGCATCGCCTCCATCGTGTCGATCATGTCGTCCCAGATCATCCGCACGGTCTCGGTGACGGCCTCGACGGGTTCGGCGGGGCGGTGAAGGCGCGGGTCGGAATAGGGCAGGAAGGCGCGGACGGCCATGGTCAATCCTCGATGATCAGGCGGCCGTTAAGGTGATCGACCTCGTGCTGGGCAATGCGCGACGAAGCCTGGGTCATCTGGCGGCAGTGATGGCAGCCTTCCAGATCGTACCAGGACAGGCTGATGGCGACCGGGCGTTCGACCGATACGGGGCGTCCGGGGATCGACAGGCAACCTTCGGCCTGGATGTCCGTCAGGGGATCGCGCCACAGGATCTCGGGGTCGAGGACGACCAGCGGGTCAGGCGCGCCCATCTTCCAGCCGGCATCCATGACGAAGATCCGGCGCAGCTCGCCGATCTGGGGCGCCGCCAGTCCCCGCCCGCCGGCATCATACATCGTGGCCAGCATGTCGGCAGCCAGCCGGACGAGGACGGGACCCTGCAGATAACCGGCAGGTTCGCAGCGCTGGCGCAGGCGCGGGTCGGGCCAAAGGACAAGGTCGCGCACGGCGCCGGAGCCGAGATGGGGCGGAAGAACCGGCTTGGCCCACCCCTCCCGGTGCGGTGTGTCAGGCACGTGCCCGTTCCCGTTTCAGCTTGACCATCTTGCGGGTGATCATCTGCCGCTTCATCGCCGACAGGTGATCGATGAACAGGATGCCGTCCAGGTGATCCAGTTCGTGCTGCGCGCAGGTGGCCCACAGCTCGTCGAACTCACGTTCGTGCGTCTGGCCGTCGAGGCCCAGCCAGCGCATGCGGACCTGCGCGGGGCGCGTCACCTCGGCATATTGATCGGGGATCGACAGGCAGCCCTCGTCATAGCTGTTCAGCGCCTCCGAGGTCCAGGTGACCTCGGGGTTGATCAGCACCAGTGGGGCGCGTTCGGCCTGCGGGTCGCGGGTCGCATCCATGACGAAGACGCGGGCGTTCACGCCGATCTGCGGCGCGGCGAGGCCAATGCCGGGCGCGTCGTACATGGTCGCCAGCATGTCGGCGGCCAACGTCTCGATCTCGGGCGTGATGCGGGCCACGGGCTCGGCCACCTTCTTCAGGCGCGGATCGGGATGGATGAGGATCGGTCGCAGGTTCATGACGGCGATTTAGGGCATGGCTTCACCATAAGCAACAACCAGCGTATGCAGGCGGGAACCAACCTGCAGGAGGTCCCATGCCCGATCCCGATTTCGACCAGATCATCGACCGCCGCGGCACCCGGTGCAGCAAGTGGGACGACATGCAGTCCGCCTATGGCGTGAACCCCGACGACGGTCTGGCGATGTGGGTGGCCGACATGGACTTCCGCCCGCCCCATGCCGTGCAGCGCGCGGTCGAGGATGCGGTGGCGCATGGCGTCTATGGCTATCCCGGCGCGAACCGCCCCTATCTGGACGCGATCTGCTGGTGGATGAAGAACCGCCACGGCTGGCAGATCCAGCCGGACTGGATCCTGACCTGCGCGGGGCTGGTGAACGGCGTCGCCATGGCGCTGGATGCGTTCACCGCGCCCGGCGACGGCGTCATCGTCATGAGCCCTGTCTATCACGCCTTTGCCCGCGTGATCCGTGCGGGCGGGCGCGATCTGGTCGAACTGCCGCTGGCGCAGCAGGACGGGATCTATCGCATGGACTGGGACAGCTGGGAGGGGATGCTGAAGGGCCACGAGCGGCTGATGATCCTCTGTTCGCCGCACAATCCCGGCGGCCGCGTCTGGTCGGCCGAGGAGCTGTCGCAGGTGGCCGAGTTCTGCCGCCGGCATGACCTGATCCTGATCTCGGACGACATCCACTGCGACCTGGTGCTGCCGGGCAGCCCGCGCCACCGGATGATCGCCACCGTCGCGCCGGACATCGCCGACCGGCTGGTGACGCTGACGGCCGCGACCAAGACCTTCAACATCGCCGGCGCCCATATCGGAAACGCGATCATTGGCGACCCTGGCCTTCGGGAGCGGTTCAAGGCGGCGCTGATGGCGCGTGGGATCTCTCCGGGCATGATGGGCATGGACATGGTCGCCGCTGCCTATTCCGCCGAAGGCGCGGCCTGGGTCGATGCGCTGGTCGGATACCTGGACGGCAACCGCCGCATCTTCGACGACGGCGTGAATGCCATTCCCGGCCTGCGGTCGATGCTGCTTCAGGCGACCTACCTGTCCTGGGTCGACTTTTCCGGCACCGGCATGACGCCCGAGGAGTTCACCCGCCGGGTCGAAGGCACTGCGCAGATCGCCGCCAATCACGGCGCGACCTTCGGGACCGGCGGGGCACACTTCCTACGCTTCAATCTGGCTACGCCGCGCGCCCGCGTGACCGAGGCGGTGCGCCGGTTGCAGGACGCCTTCGCGGACCTGCAATAAGCGCCCGCGTTGCACTGGTCGGGCGAGGCGCCTATATGGTGCCGAACCCGAACGCGCCGAGGGCATCACGCATGGTCTATCTGGATTTCGAAAAACCGCTCGCCGATATCGAGGGCAAGGCCGAGGAACTTCGCGCCATGGCCCGCAAGGGCGAGGGGGCCGTCGATGTCGAGAAAGAGGCCGCGGCGCTGGACAAGAAGGCGGGGGAACTGCTGCGCGACCTCTACAAGTCGCTGGACCCGTGGCGCAAGACGCAGGTCGCGCGCCATCCCGACCGCCCTCATTGCCGCGACTATATCCAGGCGCTGTTTACCGAATACACACCGCTGGCCGGCGACCGGGCCTTCGGCGACGACCATGCGGTCATGGGCGGGTTGGCGCGGTTCAACGACGCGCCCTGCGTGGTGATCGGGCACGAGAAGGGCAACGACACCCGGTCGCGCATCCACCACAACTTTGGCATGGCCCGCCCAGAGGGATATCGCAAGGCGATCCGCCTGATGGACATGGCGCACCGATTCAAGCTGCCGGTGATCACGCTGGTCGACACGCCGGGCGCCTATCCCGGCAAGGGCGCCGAGGAACGCGGGCAGTCCGAGGCCATCGCCCGCTGCACGATGAAGTCGCTGGAGATCGGCGTGCCGCTGGTCAGCGTCATCATCGGCGAGGGTGGGTCGGGCGGCGCTGTGGCCTTCGCCACCGCGAACCGCATCGCCATGCTGGAGCATTCGATCTATTCGGTCATCTCGCCCGAAGGCTGCGCCTCGATCCTGTGGAAGGATTCGGAAAAGATGCGCGACGCGGCCGAGGCGCTGCGCCTGACCGCGCAGGACCTGAAGAAGCTGGCGGTGATCGACCGCATCATCCCCGAGCCGCAGGGGGGCGCGCAGCGTGCCCCTGCCGATGCGGTCGCCTCGGTCGGTCAGGAAATTGCCGCAATGCTGGTCGAGCTGGACGGGCAATCCGCCGCCGAGTTGATCAAGGACCGCCGGACCAAGTTCCTGGCGATGGGGTCCAGGTCTCTGGCCGCCTGAACACGACACTGTGACCGCCCTGCCACAGCCGCTCCGAAACGGGCGGCTGCTCGCATGTGCGCGCTTGCGTGAACTGCAATCGGCGGGCAGCTTCCCCCTTGCCCGCAGCCGTCAGCAGGAAGGAGGGGCCGCATGAACACATCGGATACCCTGATCACCTGGATGCCCGGCATGCAGCGACGAATGGATCGCCGCTGACCGCCAAAGGCGGGCTTTGACCGACGACATGATGCCGACCCACCGCGCCCGCGCGGTGCGCCCGCATGCCGTCTTCTTCCAGAACCGACCCCAACCGACCGTGCAGGGCACCGCCATGCCGGCCCGAACCGGAGAGCAACGATGATTGCCCAACTGCTTCCGCAGGCCAACGGCCTGCACCCCACCCTGCACCGCCTGATCCGCCGTCATGGCGCGACGGCGGTCCTATGGGCCCTTGTCCGTGCGCTGCTGATGCCACGGCGCAGGCGTCCCAGGCCGCCGGACCCGTACCACCTGTCACCGCACATGCGGCGCGACATCGGCCTGCCGCCACGCGATCCGCATGTCCCCCGCTACTGGGAGTTGCGGTGATCGACCATCTCGGGCGGCGCGACATCCGCCGCCCGGACCGGGATCGGCAGCCCGGCCTCGGCCATCAGCCGGTCGGAATGGGTTTCAATCTCGGCCTGCAGACGGGGCAGGAAACCCGCCGCGGGAACCTCTGGCGGGATCTGGGGCAGGAATTCGACCACGGCGCGGCCGGGCCGGATGCCCCAGCCGCTGCGGGGCCAAAACATGCCGGTGTTGACCGCCACCGGAACCACGGGCAGGCCGGTGCCGGCACGGATCGTCGCCACGCCCTGTTTGTAGGACCTGCGCTGCCCCGGCAGAGTGCGCGTCCCCTCGGGATAGATGATCAACTGGCCCAGCCCGTCGCCCGACATGCGCAGGTTGATCTGGGCCGAGATCGCGGCCATCGCGTCGCGCCCCTTGGAGCGGTCGATCGGGATGCAGCCGACCTTCCAGGCGTACCAGCCCATGACGGGCACGCGCATGACCTCTCGCTTCATGATGAAGGCGCGGCGGGGCACGGCATGCGCGATGATCAGGATGTCCCAGAAGCTCTGGTGCTTGGCGGCGACGATGCAGTCGCCAGTTGGCGGGGTGCCGCGGATCTCGCAGGTCAGGCCCAGGTGCAGGCGCGCGGCCCAGACCATATAGGCGATCCAGCGTGTCGCCACCCTGTTGGCGCCCGCGCGTCCGCGGCGCAGGGCGGGCAGGCCCGCCACCCCGATGACCACCGTCGCCAGCGCCACATGCAGATAGAAGAGGACGTTCTGGACATACTGCCACGCCGTCAGGGGTCCGGGCGTGGCGGCATCGCGGCTCATCGCACGGCCCCCAGCATCTTCAGCGCCGCCCACCGCGTCGCGAAGAAGCCGACGGCGGCGGCGACCAGCGGGATCGACAGCGGCATCAGCCAGCCCCAGCCCTGAAACCCCAGCCCGGTCAGGAAGCCGCCCGCCGCACTGGCATCCGGCAGGATCGCCACGGCCAGCATGCCCAGGATTGTGCCGGCCGCCGAACCGACAGCCGCACGGCGGGTAAAGCGACGCACGAAGGCGTTGGCGATTGTCAGGTCACGCGCCCCGATCAGGCGCATGACGCGGATCACCTGCCCATTCGCCGCCAACGCCGCCTTGGCCGCCAGCGTGATCATCGCGCCAGAGGCCGCCGCGATCAGGACCAGCGACACCAGCCCCAGCATCCGCAGCCGGTTCGCGGCCAAGACCAGGGGCCGTCGCCATTCGGTATGATCGTCCAGCACCGCGCCGGGCGCCTCGGCCTCCAGCCTCAGGCGCAGTCCCTCGGCGTCGAACTCGTCTTCCGTCACCGGCAGGTCGATCAGCGCCGGGACCGGCAGCGCATCCACGGGCATGTCAGGGCCGAACCAGGGTTCCAGCAGCTGCGCCATTTCGTCCTGAGGCAGCAGACGGGGCTGGCCCACGCCCGGAGTGGTCTGAAGGATGGACAGGGCAGTCTGCACCTGCGCCTCCTGCTCGGCCACGGGGGCGCTGATGCGGACGGTCACGCTGCCCGCCAGGCTCTCGGACCAGCGGTCGGCCAGCCGCCCCGTGGCCAGCGCCAGCGCCAGGGCGAAAACCGCCAGGAACGCCATCGCCCCGGCCGAGAACAGCGTCAATTGCGCCGTGAACCCGGTCGGCGGCACGATGCGGTCGCCCTTGCCGCCATCGCCGCCGATCAACCCGCGCCACAACGCTGTCATGTTCAGACCCCGAAGATCGCGCCGCATCACAGATCCGCCCCCGCCAGTTGCAACGTGCCGCCCGAGATGCGCAGCACCCGCGCCGTCACCTGCGCCTTGGTCGCGCGGATCAGGTTCAGGTCATGGGTCGCGACCAGCACGGTCTTGCCCGACTTGTTCAGCTCGATCAGCAGCTGCATCAGGCGCATCGACATGTCCCAGTCCAGGTTTCCCGTCGGCTCGTCCGCCAGCACCAGGTCGGGGGACAGGATCACCGCCCGCGCCAACGCCGCCCGCTGGCGTTCGCCGCCCGACAGCGACGGCGGCAGCGCACGCGCCTGTGGCCCCAGCTGGACCCAGTTCAGAAGATCGCGCAGCGCGTCCATGTCCACCGGCTCTCCGGCGACGGTCAGCGGCAGGGCGATGTTCTCGGCCACGGGCAGGTGGTCCAGGAACTGCGGGTCCTGGTGGACGACGCCGACCTGGCGGCGCAACGCGGCGATGTCGTCGCGCGACAGGTCGCGCAGTTCGTGGCCCAGCGCGGTCATCTGTCCCGCCGTCGGCAGCAGGTCGGCGTAGCACAGCCGCAGCAGCGTCGTCTTGCCCGAACCCGACGGCCCCGTCAGGAAGTGGAACATGCCGGGCTGCAGGCTCAGCGTCATGCCCGACAACAACTCGGCCCCGCCGTGATAGCCGAAACCGACATCCCGCATCTCGATCAAGCGCCACCTCATTTCAGTTGCGGCCCGTCTGATGCGGACCTCGCAGCCGGCACATCTTGGAAGCCGGACCAGCGCTTGATAGAACAGCCAAAAGGCGAATGCGAGGGTGGCATGGGAGAAATCAACTTGATCTGTCCGGGCTGCAAGGCCGAATACGTGCTGCCCGACGACGCCCTGCCCGTCGCCGGCCGAGAGGTCGAATGCAGCAGCTGCGGGCTGGTTTGGGAGGCCCGCCGCTCCGAAGCCGCCGGACCGCTGGACCTGGGCTCGTTCACGCGGCCGACGCCGCCGCCAGCCCCCTCGGCCAGCCGCCGGCTTGCGCCCGAGGTGCTGGACATCCTGCGAGAAGAAGTCGAGCACGAGCGTCGCCTTCGAAACGGCGAGGCCCCCCTGTCAGCCGAGGCCGCCGTCCCGCAGCCCGAGGGCGACTGGCCCGCCACGACGGTGGTGGTCCCCACCAGCGCCACCCGCGCGGTCAGGACCGGGCCGAAGCCCCCTGTGCCGCTGACGCCCGCCGCCAATGCCTCGCCCGCCGTGATCCGGCACAAGCCCGCAGCCCAGCCCGCGCCCGTTCCGCGTGCGCCCGAAAGGCCTCGCGAATCGGGCAGGGACCGGTCGGGGGGCTATGTCCTGGGGTTCGGGCTGATGGTGATGCTGGCCGCCGCCTGCGTCGCGATCTATGTCCTTGCGCCGCAGGTCCCGGACGAGGGAGGCATCGGCGAACGGCTGGTACAGATCCGCGAAGGCTTGGACCGCATCAGGCTGTGGCTGGATATCCAGGCCGCCCGCCTGACGGGCTGACCCTCAGAACCTGTCCAGCAGCCGTCCCAGATAGTCGCGCTCGTCCTCGGGCCGGTCCTGCTGGCCGCTGCGACGGCGGATCTCGTCCAGAAGATCGCGCGCCCGCTGCGCCGGGTCGCGGCCCTCGGCCAGGGGATCGCCGCTGGTGACCACGTTGCCGCCGCCGCCGCTTTCTCGTCCCAGAGGGTCGAGAACCGGACGTCCCTGATAAGGCTGCTGGCTCTGCCCACCGGGCGCGCTTTCGCCCGGCTGGTTTCCGGGCTGCTGTCCTTCGCCGGCCTGCTGGCCTTCCTGACCCTGCTGGCCCTGCTGGGCCATCATGTCGCCCAGGGCGCGCATCCCCTCGCGCATCGACTGGATGGCGTCTGCCTGCCTTTGCAGCGCCTGGCCGGTGTCGCCGTCGCGCAGCGCCTGCTCGGCGTCCTCCATCGCGCGGCCGGCCTCGTCCAGCTGCCGCCGCGCGGCATCCCCCTCGGGGGACCCCTGCCCCGGCATCAGGCCCTGCTGCTGCCCCAGCTCCTCGCGCAGGGCGCGCTGGCGGTCGGCAAGGCTCTGCCCGTCCTGGCCGCCGCCCTGCTGACCTTCGCCCTGCCCCTGCTGACCCTGCCCTTGCTGACCCTGGCCGAACTGCCGCTGCATGTCGCGGAACGCCTCGTCAGACAGGCGCTGCTGTTCGCGCAGCGTGTCGGCCAAGCGGTTCATCGGCTGGCTGCCCTGGCCGCCCTCCTGCCCCTCGCCCTGGCCCTGCTGCACCTGCAGGTTCTCCATCATCCGGTTGAACTGCTCCAGCAGCGCCTCGGCCTCGGCCATGCGGCCCTCGTTCATCAGGCGCTGGATCTCGTCCATCATCTCCTGGATCTGACCGCCAGTGATCTGCTGGCCCTGCTGGCCGCGGTCCGGGCTGTCTGTCCGGTCCTGCCCCTCGCTCTGCTCGGCCAGCATCTGCGTATAGGCGTCGGTCGCCTCTCGCAGCTCGTCCATCAGGCGCTGGATCTCGTCGGGGCTGGCACCGTTGCGGATCGCCTCTGACAGACGCTCCTGCGCCTGGCGCATGCGTTCCAGAGCGTCCTGCAGGCCGCCGTCCTCCAGCTGGACAGCCGCTTCCCACAGCGCCTCGGCCAGCCGGTCGCGGGCCTCGGGGGTGAAGTCGTCACCCTCCAGCAGCCCGACCGCCCCGCGGAGCTGGGCATAAAGGTCGCCTTCGACGAAACCCTCGGGCTGCCAGGTGACGGCGCGCAGGATCTCGGCGCTGCGGCCGGCATTCTCGCGCGACCAGAGCAGGTCGCGGCGCATCTCGATCAGCGCGGCCGCCAAGGGGTCGAAGAAGCGCCGCCCCGGCAGGTTCACCGACATCGGGTCCGACTGCCCCACCTGTTCGATCCCATCGACCGCCTCCAGCGTCAGGCGCACCGGCAGGTTGGCCCAGGGGTGGCGGGACAGATCCTCGACCAGCTGTCCCTGCACGTCCTGCCGCCCGCCCCGAGGCAGCGGCAGCGCCAGCGTGATCGGGTCCCGAGGCTCGGGCTCGGCCGCCAAGCCGAAGCGGCGGTCGATCTTCGGCAGGTCCAGCGCGATCACCGCGGATGCCTCGCTGACGCCGTGGTCGTCGGCAGCGCTGAAGTCCTGGATCATCCGCCCGTCGGCCCGCCGGACGGGCGCTGCTCCGGCGCGGATCACCGGCACCGCGTCGGGCAGCACGGCGACGTCAAAGCGCCGGTTGCCGACCTCGATCGCGCCGGTCCGTTCGGCGCGGAAGACCGGCGCGGTCTGATCCTCGCCCGAGGCGGGGCCGATGTCCTGCACCACCTCGATGCCGCCGCCATAGAGCCGGAAGCTGACCTCGGTCCCCTTCGGCAGCTCCAGCACCTCGCCTTCGGCCGTGGCGTTCAAATAGATCGTCGGCCGCCGCGTGTAGGCTGGCGGCTCGGCCCACCCCTCCCACGCGGGGCCGGAGGGGATGCCGGCATCGTCGCCAGGGGCGGTCATGGTCGCGGCAATGGCGCGCACGCCTTGGCCCATCTGGCCGGCGCCGCCGAAGATCAGCGCCATGACCAGCGCCACCAGTGCCGCCAGCCGCAGCGCATAGGGGTCACGGCGCGCAAGGTCCGCGTCGGGACGCACGGCCCGCGCGGCGCGCGCGGCCTGCTGCATCTGCGCCAGATGCGCCTGCCAAAGCGCGCCTTCCCCGCCGATGGCCGCACGGTCGCGCAGCGCCGTCAGGGGGCGTCCGGGCAGCGTCCGGTCCAGACGCTCCAGCGCCTCGTACGAGCGGACCCGCCGGAACTTCCAGCCGCCCCGGCCCGCCGCGATCACCACCGCAATCAGCCACAGGCCCGCCAGCCACGGCAGCGCCGCGCCCGGCAGGGCCGCCACGCCGCCCAAGGCCAGCGCCGCGAACCCAACGGCCAACAGCGTCAGCAGCGGCCAGAAGGCGCGCGCCGCACGTTCCCAAGCCATGCCCCAGCGGGTCAGGCGCAGGGCGCGTTCCACCCGCGGGATCGTCTGCAAAGACATGCTGCTCGGCGGCCGGGGGCTGACGGTCGCCGGCCTGTCGGTCACATGCTTTCGCCCGATCAAAGCCATTCCGGGACGCTATCGCGCCCCAGCATCTCCTCATATGTCGGACGCGGCCTGATGACGGCGAAGTGATCGCCCCGCACCAGAACCTCTGGGACCAGCGGCCGGGAATTGTACTCCGACGCCATCACCGCGCCATATGCCCCGGCCGAGCGGAAGGCGACCAGCCCGCCTGCCGCCATTTCGGGCAGCTCTGCCCCCTTCTGGAACGTGTCACCTGATTCGCAAACCGGCCCCACCACGTCATAGGCATGGACCCCCGCCCCGACCGCAGGCTCGACCAGCGGCACGATGTCGTGGTGGGCGCCGTACATGGCGGGTCGCAAGAGGTCGTTCATGGCCGCGTCCACGATCAGGAAGTCCCGGTCCTGGCCGTTCTTGACGTAGATGACCTCGGACAGCAGGACGCCGGCGTTGCCGACGATGTTGCGGCCGGGCTCGATCTCGATCTCGCAGCCCAGATGGCCCACGGCCTCGCGGATGACCTCTCCGTATTCGATGGGCAGGGGCGGGGCGTTGTTGTCGCGGCGATAGGGAATGCCCAGCCCGCCGCCCAGGTCCAGCCGGGTGATCCGGTGACCCTCGGCCCGCAGCGCCGTTGTCAGGTCGGCCACCTTGGCATAGGCCGCGCGGAACGGGTCCAGGTCGGTCAGCTGGCTGCCGATATGGACGTCTATGCCCATGACCTGCAGCCCCGGCAGGGCCGCCGCCTCGGCATAGACCTCGACCGCGCGGGAAATCGGGATGCCGAACTTGTTGTCGGACTTGCCGGTGGCGATCTTCTCGTGCGTCTTGGCATCGACATCGGGGTTCACCCGGACCGCGATCGGCACCGTCGCGCCCATGCCGGCAGCCACGGCGGACAAGGCCCGCATTTCGGGTTCGCTTTCCACGTTGAACTGGCGGATGCCGCCTTCGATGGCCATGCGCATTTCGGGAACAGTCTTGCCGACGCCGGAAAAGACGATCCGGTCGCCCGGCACGCCCGCCGCCCTGGCCCGCGCGTATTCGCCGCCCGAGACCACGTCCATGCCCGCGCCCAGATCGCCCATCAGCTTCAGGACCGCCAGGTTGCTGTTCGACTTGACCGCAAAGCAGACCAGGTGATCCGTCCAGTCCAGCGCCTGCCGGAACAGGCCGAAATGGCGCGTCAGGGTCGCGGCGGAATAGACATAGACGGGTGTGCCAACCTCGGCCGCGATGCGCGACAGGGGCACGTCCTCGGCATGCAGATGGCCGTCCCGGTAAAGGAAATGGTCCATCTAGAGATCGGCCACCACGCCCACGGTGGCATCGCCGCTGACGGTGACGCCGACCCGTTGCTGCAGGGGCTTTTCGACCGGCCGTTGCGGGGCGCCGTCGACGCCGCAGCTGGCCAGAAGGGCCACGACGATGACCAGCACCACCACGACGATCAGGGTATTTCTCATGCCAGTTTCTCCTTCCAGCGGGCGATCTGGGCGCACACCTGCGCAGGTGCGGTGCCGCCATAGCTTTGGCGCGAGGCGACGGAATTGTGCACGCCCAGCACGTTGAAGACGTCCTGCGTGATCCCGTCATGGACCGAGCGCATGTCGTCGAGCGTCAGGTCCGGCAGGTCGATGCCGCGGGTTTCGGCCAGCGCCACCAGAGACCCGGTGACGTGATGGGCGTCGCGGAAGGGCAGGCCCAGTTCGCGCACCAGCCAGTCCGCAAGGTCGGTCGCGGTGGAAAAGCCGGTGCTGGCCGCAGCCTCCAGCCGGTCGCGGTTGGCGGTCAGGTCCGACAGCATCCCCGACATGGCGGCCAAGGCCAACATCAGGTTGTCGGCGGCGTCGAAGACCTGTTCCTTGTCTTCCTGCATGTCCTTTGAATAGGCCAAGGGCAGGCCCTTCATCACCGTGAAGAGCGCGACCGTCGCGCCTAGGATGCGCCCGATCTTGGCGCGGATCAGTTCGGCCGCATCGGGGTTGCGTTTCTGCGGCATGATCGACGACCCGGTGGACCACTTGTCAGACATGGACACGAAGCGGAACTGCGCCGAGGACCAGATCACCAGTTCCTCGGCGAGGCGCGACAGGTGGACGGCGCAGATAGATGCCGCCGCGAGGTATTCCAGCGCAAAGTCGCGGTCGCTGACGGCGTCCAGGCTGTTGGCCATGGGTCGGTCGAAATCCAGCGCCTTGGCGGTCATGTCGCGGTCGATTGAATAGCCGGTTCCGGCCAGTGCGGCGGCGCCCAAGGGAGATTCGTTCATCCGCCGCCGGGCGTCTTGGAAGCGCGACAGGTCACGGCCGAACATCTCGACATAGGCCATCATGTGGTGGCCCCAGGTCACTGGCTGCGCCGTCTGCAGATGGGTGAAGCCCGGCATGACCCAGTCCGCCCCCGCCTCGGCCTGACCCAGCGCCGCGCGGATCAGCGCGGTCAGGCCGTCGATAGCCGCGTCACACTGGTCGCGGACCCACAGGCGGAAGTCCGTCGCCACCTGATCGTTCCGCGACCGGCCGGTATGCAGACGGCCGGCGGGTTCGCCGATGATCTCCTTCAGGCGGGCCTCCACGTTCATGTGGATGTCCTCCAGCGCGGTCCTGAAGGGGAAATCTCCGCCCTCGATCTCTGACAAGACGGTGAGCAGGCCTTCCCCGATCGCCTTCGCATCGCTATCGCTGATGATGCCCGTGGCCGCAAGCATCGCGGCATGGGCCCGGCTGCCCCGGATGTCCTGGGCATAAAGCCGCCGGTCGAAGCTGATCGAGGCATTGATCGCCTCCATGATCGCGTCGGGTCCGGCGGCGAAGCGCCCGCCCCACATGCTGTTGGCGGAGGTTTCTGGCCGGTCGGTCATCAGGTACGTCCCTCGGAGGTCTCATGCTGCGTTCCGCCCTGCTTTATACGGCCCTTCTCATCGGTGCAAATGCCGCCTTCGCGGCCGAACCGGACTGGCAGGCGGCCCGCGACGGAGGCTTGGAAAAGCTGGTCGTCGCCGAGGAACCCGCGCCGATTTCGGGCACCGAATTCACCGATCCCGACGGCGGCACCCACACCTTGGCCGACTGGAAGGGCAAGGTCGTCCTGCTGAACTTCTGGGCCACCTGGTGCGCCCCCTGCCGCGAGGAGATGCCGGCCCTGGACCGCCTTCAGTCGCAGATGGGCGGCGACGACTTCGAGGTCGTCACCATCGCCACAGGCCGCAACGCGCCCGAGCGGATCGACGACTTCTTCGAAGAGGTCAGCGTCGAAAACCTGCCCGTCCTTCTGGACCCCCGCCAGCAGGTCGCCCGCGACATGGGCGTCGTGGGCCTGCCGGTCACGGTCCTGATCGACCGCGACGGCAAAGAGGTCGCGCGTTACCTCGGCGACGCAGAGTGGGATTCTGATGCCGCAAAGACCCTCATCACGCAGCTGATGGCGCCGTAAGTGCGCCATGCCGGTGGCAGGTCGTCAGGTGGTCGTCGACCATCCCGGTGGCCTGCATGAAGGCATAGATGATGACCGGCCCGCAGAAGTTGAAGCCGCGCGATTTCAGCGCCTTTGACATGGCGCGCGACTCATCGGTCTGCGTCGGCACGGACGCCATGTCCGGCCAATGGTTCCGGATGGGCTGGCCACCAACGAACGACCACAGCCAGGGCGAGAAGCCCTCGGCGTCCTCGATCTGCAGATAGGCGCCTGCGCCGCGCACGGTCGCCTCGATCTTGCCGCGATGGCGGACGATGCCGGGGTTCCGCAGCGCCCGGTCGATCCGCGCCTGGTCCCAGGTGGCAACCCGCCGGGGATCGAAGCCGTCGAACTCCTCGCGGAAGGCCTCGCGCTTGCGCAGGATGGTGATCCAGGACAGCCCGGCCTGGAACCCGTCCAGCACCAGCTTTTCCCATAGCGCCCGCGGGTCGCGTTCAGGAACGCCCCATTCCATGTCGTGATAGTGCTGATACAGCGGATCGCTGCCGCACCAGTCGCATCGGCTGATCATCTATTAACCCTGAGTTGAAAATGCGGTGCCTTTTCAGGGCAGGTTAAGCCATCATGGCTGGACTGCAAACAGGCTGAGAATCGAGAGGCGCGGGTTGTGAGCGATAGAATTCTGGAAAACAGTTCGCCCCTGGACGACGCGATCCGTTTTCAGGACCGCATCACCATGTCCTCGGTGGCGGCGGCGGTGGAAAAGGGCAGCGGCGTGCTGGCGTTTCAGCCGATCGTGCAGTCCGGGCGCACGAAGGTCGCCGCCTTTTATGAAGGGCTGATCCGGATCATCGACGATACCGGCCGGCTGGTGCCGCTGCGCGATTTCATGCCGCAGGCCGAAACCACCGAACTGGGCCGCAAGATCGACTGCCTGTCGCTGTCTCTGGGCCTGCGGACCTTGGCCGAGGATCCGTCGCTGCGCCTGTCGATCAACATGTCGGCACGGTCGATCGAATATCCCGACTGGATCAATACCCTGCGCCGCGGCCTGGCCGAGGATCCCCTGCTGGGCGAAAGGCTGATCCTCGAGATCACCGAAAGCTCGGCTATGGGCATGCCGCACGAGGTGCAGGGCTTCATGGCCGAGGTGCAGGGCTATGGCATCAGCCTGGCACTGGACGATTTCGGTGCGGGCTACACCTCTTTCCGTTATCTGCGCGACTTCTGCTTCGACATGATCAAGATCGACGGTCAGTTCATCCGCCGGATCTCGGCCAGCCCCGACAACCAGGTGCTGACCCGCGCGCTGCAGTCCATCGCCCACCATTTCGACATGTTCACCGTCGCCGAATCCGTCGAGACGGCCGAGGATGCCAGCTTCCTGATCGATATCGGCATCGACTGCCTGCAGGGTTACTACTTCGGCGCGCCGACCATCGCGCCGCCCTGGAAAACGCCGCCATCGCTGGCCACCCGCTGACGGACGGCGACGGGCCCGCCCTGTTTGTCGGCGCGATCTGCTTGACGCCACGTCGCGAACGCGCATCCTGAACCGGATTCGCCGGTCCGCCGGCAATGATGGGAAGGAGCCCGCCATGACAAACGCCGTGATCGTCTCTGCCGCCCGGACGCCCGTAGGAAGCTTCCTCGGGTCGTTCGCCAACATTCCGGCACATGACCTGGGGGCCGCCGTCCTCAAGGAGGTCATCTCGCGCGCCGGTGTCGACGCCGCCGAGATCGATGAAACCATCATGGGCCAGGTGCTGACCGCCGGTCAGGGGCAGAACCCCGCCCGCCAGGCCCATATCAAGGCGGGGCTGCCGAAGGAGTCGGCCGCCTGGGGCCTTAATCAGGTCTGCGGTTCGGGCCTGCGTGCCGTGGCGCTGGCCGCGCAGCAGGTGATCCTGGGCGACGCGCGCGTGGTTCTGGCCGGCGGTCAGGAAAGCATGTCGATGGCCATGCACGCGACCTATCTGCGGGCTGGCCAGAAGATGGGCGACATGCAGATGGTCGACACGATGATCCGCGACGGCCTGTGGGACGCGTTCAACCAGTACCACATGGGCCAGACGGCCGAGAACGTGGCCGAGAAGTGGCAGATCAGCCGCGACCAGCAGGACGAATTCGCCGTCGCCAGCCAGAACAAGGCCGAGGCTGCCCAGAAGGAAGGCCGCTTCGATGACGAGATCGTCGCCTACACCGTCAAGACCCGCAAGGGCGACACGGTCGTGGACAAGGACGAATACATCCGCCACGGCGCCACGCTGGAAGCGATGCAGAAGCTGCGCCCGGCCTTTACCAAGGACGGCTCGGTCACGGCGGCCAATGCCTCGGGCCTGAACGACGGCGCGGCCGCGGTCATGGTGATGACCGAGGAAGAGGCCGCGCGCCGCGGCCTGACCCCGCTGGCGCGCATCGCCAGCCACGCCACCGCGGGCCTCGACCCGGCGATCATGGGCACCGGCCCGATCCCCGCCAGCCGCAAGGCGCTGGAAAAGGCCGGCTGGTCGGTCGGCGATCTGGACTTGGTCGAGGCGAACGAGGCCTTCGCGGCCCAGGCCTGCGCCGTGAACAAGGACATGGGCTGGGACCCGTCCATCGTGAACGTCAACGGCGGGGCCATCGCCATCGGCCACCCGATCGGCGCCTCGGGGTGCCGGGTGCTGAACACCCTTCTGTTCGAAATGCAGCGCCGCGATGCCAAGAAGGGCCTGGCGACGCTGTGCATCGGCGGCGGCATGGGCGTTGCTATGTGCTTGGAACGCTGACCTAACATGCAGCGCGCAATCTTCTTGCGCGCTGCCTCGTGATTAATTAGCAATATTATAAATTTTATATCAAGGGGGAGGACATATGGCTAAAGTTGCATTGGTCACCGGAGGATCGCGCGGGATTGGGGCCGCAATCTCTCAGGCGCTGAAGGCTGCCGGGTATCAGGTCGCCGCCACCTACGCTGGCAACGACGACGCCGCGCGCAGCTTCACCGACGAAACCGGCATCAAGACCTACAAATGGTCGGTGGCGGATTACGATGCCTGCAAGAACGGTGTCGCACAGGTCGAAGCCGACCTTGGCCCGATCGACATCCTGGTCAACAACGCCGGTATCACCCGCGATGCCATGTTCCACAAGATGACACCCGAGCAGTGGAAAGAGGTGATCGACACCAACCTGACCGGCCTGTTCAACATGACCCACGCGGTCTGGACCGGCATGCGCGACCGCAAGTTCGGGCGGGTCGTCAACATCAGCTCGATCAACGGGCAGAAGGGCCAGGCGGGGCAGGCGAACTATTCCGCTGCCAAGGCGGGCGATCTGGGCTTCACCAAGGCCCTGGCCCAGGAAGGCGCGCGCGCGGGCATCACCGTCAACGCCATCTGCCCTGGCTATATCGGGACCGAGATGGTGCGCGCCATCGACGAGAAGGTTCTGAACGAACGGATCATCCCGCAGATCCCCGTCGGACGCCTTGGCGAACCCGAGGAGATCGCCCGTGCGGTGGTCTTCCTCGTGGCCGACGACGCGGGCTTCATCACCGGCTCGACGCTCAGCGCGAATGGCGGGCAGTTCTTCGTCTGATCCGGCCTGAAGCAGGACGGCCCGCGCAGGATTGCGCGGGCCTTTTTCATGCGAACGTCATGGTTCGGACGAATCAGTGTGCAAGTCGGGTGATCTGTTCCTTCAGGCGAAGTTTTTCGCGTTTCATGGCCGCGATCTCCTGATCGCTGGCACTGGGTGTTCGGTGGGCCCTTTCAACGGCATCGGACAGGTTCTGGTGTTTCTTGCGAAGCTCCTCGACGTGGGAAGCAACCGACATCGCATCCTCCTGTATAGTTGAGTCCAACAAACGCAGTGCAGCATATGATTGCGATTCTGTCACGAAACTTTCGCATTTATCAATTCGATCGGCGCTCCGTTGCGCAGGACGTCTGCGGCGCCAGGAGTCAGGTCCTCGCCGTCGCGCATATGGGCCCTTTCGGCATGCATCACGAAAGGCGCCAGCAACCGCATCGGGCTGCGCGATCCCTTGCGAGCAGCCAGCAGCACGCGCCCGGCCGGATGATCGCGTCGCGCGGCGACCGGCAGGATCGACAGGGCGCCCGCGCGATCGCCCAAGGCGCGAATGACCGCGCCCAGCCGGTCCGCCCGCTGGATCAGTGTCAGCCAGCCGCCGGAGCGAAGACGGCGCAGCGCGGCATCCACCCAGGCGGCAAGCGGCGTCTCCTCTTGCCGCGCCTCGGCCCGGCCGCGGTCGGGCGCGGCGGTCCCGGCCAGAAAATAGGGTGGGTTCATGATGACATGGTCGAATGCGCGCGTCCGCAGCGCAGGCGGCGGCGCGGCCAGATCGCCGGTCAGCACCTCCAGCGGGATGCCGTTTTCGGTCGCATTGGCGCGGGCCAGCGTGGCGTAATCCTCTTGCCGCTCCAGCCCAGACAGCGCCAGTTCGCCGACCCGCCAGCCGAGGCAGAGGCTGGCGACACCGGCGCCGCAGCCCAGTTCCAGCACGGCTTGCCCCGGTCGTGCCGGGCAGGCCGCCGCCAGCATCACCGCATCGGCCCCCGACCGATAGCCGCGCAGCGGCTGCGCGATCCGCAGCCGCCCGTCCAAAAAGCCGTCGATGCGCGTCTCAGTCATCCAGCCCGGCGTCGCGCAGGATGGCGCGGGCCATGAATTCGTCACGGTCCGCGACCATCAGCCGCGCCGGAAGGATGCCGATCGAGCCTTCCAGGACGCTCATGTGCTGATCCATGGGAAAGGTGGCGATTCCCTCGGCTTCCAGCAGGCTGGTTGCGGCGGACATGCGCACGGGATCATTGCTGCGGAAAAGCTCTTTCATCCAGGCGACGTTAAGCGGCGGTTGCGAAATTGTCGATCCCGTGGCAATGCGATGTCGCAGACACGGGGTAGGCTATGACTGTGCAGGAAAACGTCCGTAAACCGCTGGATCTTCTCTCTGACGCCTTGGGCGCCGAGATGGAGGCGGTGAACGCCCTGATCCGCGACCGCATGGCCAGCCAGCACGCCCCCCGCATCCCCGAGGTGACCGCCCACCTGATCGAGGCCGGCGGCAAGCGCCTGCGCCCGATGCTGACCCTGGCCGCGGCCAGGATGCTGGATTATGCGGGGCCCTATCACATCCACTTGGCCGCCACAGTCGAATTCATCCACACCGCGACGCTTCTTCATGACGACGTCGTGGACGAAAGCCGCCAGCGGCGCGGACGTCCGACGGCGAACCTGCTGTGGGACAACAAGTCCAGCGTCCTGGTCGGCGACTATCTGTTCGCGCGCAGCTTCCAGCTGATGGTCGAACCCGGTAACCTGCGCACGCTGGAAATTCTTTCCAATGCCAGCGCCACCATCGCCGAGGGCGAGGTGCTGCAGCTGACCGCGGCGCAGGACCTAGCCACTGACGAGTCGGTCTATCTGCAGGTGGTGCGCGGCAAGACGGCGGCGCTGTTTTCCGCCGCGACCGAGGTGGGCGGCGTCATCGCGGGTGCGCCGGATGACCAGGTCCGCGCGCTGTTCGATTACGGCGACGCGTTGGGGATCAGCTTCCAGATCGTCGACGACCTTCTGGACTACGGTGGCGCGACCGAGACGATCGGCAAGAACGTCGGCGACGATTTCCGCGAGCGCAAGCTGACCCTGCCGGTCATCAAGGCCGTCGCCAAGGCTTCCCCGGACGAGCGCGCCTTCTGGTCGCGCACCATCGAGGCGGGCGACCAGCGCGAGGGCGACCTGGAACATGCGCTGACGCTGCTGGCCCGCCACGGCGCAATGGAGGCTGCGCGCCGCGACGCGCTGGACCACGCCGCCCGCGCCAAGGCCGCGCTGGCGGTGCTGCCGGCGCATTCGATCCGCGACATGCTGGCCGACCTGGCCGATTTCGTCGTCAGCCGCGTCGCCTGAACCGCCACCCGACGTTCACCGACATCCCGCGCCGGAACAGGAAAGGGCGGGCCGCTTACGCGACCCGCCCCCTCTCCGGGAAGAGACCCTGTGTTTACTTGGCCTGGACGAAGTCGGGGTAGGCTTCCATACCCATCTCCGAGATGTCGAGGCCGCTGATCTCGGCTTCCTGGCTGACGCGGATGCCCGTCGTCGCCTTCAGGATCGACCAGAAGACGAAGCTGACCACGAAGACGAAACCGCCAATGCAGAGGATGCCGATGAACTGCGTCGCGAAGCTGGTGCCATCGTTGGTGGCCGGGACGATCATCGTGCCCCAGATGCCCGCGACCAGGTGCACCGGGATGGCGCCGACGACGTCGTCGATCTTCATGCGATCCAGCATCGGCACCACGAAGACCGCGATCGCGCCGCCCACGCCGCCGATCAGGATCGCCGCGAAGATCGAAGGGGTCAGCGGCTCGGCCGTGATGGACACCAGACCCGCCAGCGCACCGTTCAGGACCATCGTCAGGTCGATCTTTCCATAGACAAGCTGCGTCACGATGATCGCCGCAACCGCGCCGGCCGAGGCCGCCATGTTGGTGTTCACGAAGATCCGGCTGACATCGGCGGCGTCATTGACCGAACCGATGGCCAGCTGCGACGCGCCGTTGAAGCCGAACCAGCCCAGCCACAGGATGAACGTGCCAAGCGTCGCCAGTGCCAGGTTCGAACCCGGCATCGGTTGCATCCGACCGTCGGCCCGATACTTGCCAGTCCGCGCCCCCAGCACGATGGCCCCTGCCAGCGCCGCAAAACCGCCCGCCGCATGGACCAATGCCGAACCCGCAAAGTCCGAAAAGCCCATTTCGGACAGGAAGCCCCCGCCCCACTGCCAGCTGGCCTCGATGGGATAGATCAGCGCGGTCAGCACCACGGTGAAGATCAGGAACGGCCACAGCTTCACGCGTTCGGCCAGGGTGCCCGACACGATGGACGCGGTGGTGGCGCAGAACATCAGCTGGAAGAAGAAGTCCGACGCGGCGGAATAGCCGTCCTCGGCCAGGCCCGCGCCCACGGGGTCGATCGCCTTGGGGCTGAACAGCTCACCGATGTATCCGGTCACGGTCCAGTCGCCCGGATACATCAGGTTGTACCCGATCAGCCAGTACATGATCCCCGCGATGGCAAAGAGCGAGATGTTCTTGAACAGCTGCGTCGTGACGTTCTTCGACCGCACCAGCCCGGCCTCCAGCATTGCAAAGCCCGCGGCCATCCACATGACCAGGAAGCCGCCGATCAGAAACAGAAGCGTGTTGAAGATGTAAGCGACGTCCGCGCTGACCGCGGCAGCCGCCTCCACGGGCGCCGCGACATCTTGGGCGGCAGCCGGCCAAGCTGCCAGCGCCGCAAGCGTCGCGATGAGCGGGAGGGTCTTTTGCATGTGTCTAAACCTCGCATCAAGTCACAGCCGCCGGACCGGCTGTTGTCGCTCCTTTCATCAGCAATTACGGTCTTGCGGCAAAGCGGTGCCGGGGAAACTACCGGCGAGAATCCGGAACTGCCCGCCGAACGGGCGGATTCGGCCGGCGGGGCCGAAGAAACGGGCAGGATCTGCGCGGCATTGACGCCAGATTGCCCGCAGCCTGTGCAACCTGCCTGCGCCAAGGTCATTGTCGCCCCCCGCGCCCGACCGCCTATGGGGCATCACGGATTGGTCACCCCAATTCCCCTGCCCCATGTCTTGCTGTAGGGTGTCGGCAATTCTGGCCGGATCAACCGGCATGGCAGTCACGCAGGCATCCGACGCATGAAAAGACCGACCGGCACCCCGCCCCGCACGGGCAAGAGCCCTGTTGCCGACAAGCGCTCGGCGCCCACGGCCGCGCCCCAGAAGCCGCGCAAGGTCCGCAGGCATCGAAAGCCGCGCCGCGGCGGCATCCTTGGATGGATCGCGGGTTTCGTGACGCTGATCTGGCGGATCATCTGGGGGTCGATCTGGCGGCTGGCGATGGTCGTGGCGCTGATCATCGGCGCGGCCACCACCTATTTCTATGTCGGCCTGCCCGAGCCCGAGGAGTTGTTCGACGCCCGCGCCCGTGGCAGCGTCACCATGCTGGACCACGAAGGCCGCGTCTTCGCCTGGCGGGGAGAGACATATGGCGCCGTGCGCAGCGAGGATATCGCCCCGGTCCTGAAGGAGGCCGTGATCGCGACCGAGGATCGCCGCTTCTATCGTCATCTGGGCGTCAGCCCGCGCGGCATCGCCAGCGCCATCCGCATCAACCTTGCCGCCGGACGCGGCCCGTTGGAGGGGAACGGCGGCTCGACCATCACCCAGCAGGTCGCCAAGCTGCTGTGCCTTGGCGACACCTTCGACCCCACCCGGTTCGCCGATGAGGCCGAGTTCGAGGCCGACTGCCGGTCCGGCGGCGTCTGGCGCAAGATCAAGGAGGTTCCCTATGCCTTCGCCATGGAGGCCAAGTACAGCAAGGACGACATCCTCAACATCTACATGAACCGGTCCTATCTGGGCGCCGGCGCGCGCGGCTTCGAAGCTGCCAGCCAGCGCTATTTCAACAAGCCGGCCAGCCAGGTGAACGCGCAGGAAGCGGCGATGCTGGCGGGCCTCCTGCGGGCGCCCAGCTATTACGCCCCCACCGCGAACCTTGAGCGCAGCCAGGAGCGCGCCAACGTGATCCTGGGCCTGATGGGCGAGGAGGGATACCTGACCCCAACCGAGGTCGCCGAGGGCCGCGCCAATCCCGCCACGCTGTCGCAGGCCGCCAAGGCGCGGGCGGGCGGCTATTTCGCCGATTGGCTGATGGAATCCGGTCCCGGCTTCCTGACCAGCGAGACCACCGAGGACGTGACCATCAGGACGACCTTCGACCAAGGCATCCAGCGCGCCGCCGAACGCGCGCTGAAGCAGGTCTTTGACGAGAAGCTGAAGGAGGGCTCGGACGTCGAGGCGGCGGTGGTGGTCATGTCGGCGGACGGTGCGGTGCGTGCCATGCTGGGCGGCCGCGACACGACCGTGAACGGCGCCTTCAACCGCGCGACGCAGGCCAAGCGGCAGACCGGGTCCAGCTTCAAGCCTTTCGTCTTCGCCGCCGCGCTAGAGGCGGGGTATTCGCCCTCGGACACGGTGCAGGACGCGCCGCTGACGATCCGGATTCCGGGCGGCAAGAACTGGTCGCCGCAGAACTATACCCGCAGCTACCGAGGGCCGGTGTCGCTGACCACCGCGCTGGCGCAGTCGCTGAACACCTCGACCATCCGCCTGCAGGAGGCCGTGGGTCGGGACGAGGTGATCCGGGTGGCCCATGATTTCGGCATCGTCAGCAACCTGACCCGCAGCCCCTCGCTTGGCCTCGGCGCGTCCGAGGCGACGCTGCTGGAACTGACCGGCGCTTATGCAGGCATCCGGAACGGCGGCACATCCGTGCTGCCCTATGGTCTGGTCGAGCTGACCATGCAGGGCGACGAACGCCCGCTGATGGGCCAGTCGGGCGGCCTGGGCCAGCGCGTCATCAGCCAGCGCGCAGCGGGGCAGCTGATCTATATGATGCAGAAGGTCATCGAGGACGGTACCGGCCGCCGCGCCAGCCTTGGCTCGCGTCCCGCCGCGGGCAAGACCGGCACGACCAGCAGCTATCGCGACGCGTGGTTCGTGGGCTTCACCGAGCAGTACGTGACCGGCGTGTGGATGGGCTATGACGACAACACGCCGCTGTCGGGCGTGACCGGCGGCGGCCTTCCGGCCGAGATCTGGCAGGCCGTCATGTCCGAGATCCACAAGGACCTGCCGGAACTGGCGCTGTCGACAGTGTCGCCCGATGGCAGCGGCATCATCATGTCGCAGGGCGAATCGACGCCGCGCGTCGTGACCAGCGGGTCCGCCGACGATCCGCTGGCGGCGGCGCTGGCCGGGGTGATGAACGGGGTCGAGGCCGAACGCTCTGGCCGCGTCGTCACCGCCCCCACCGAGGTGACGGCCCCGCAGACACCCGGCGACAGCGCCGGGGCCAGCTCGGACGATGCGCTCAGCCGGGCGCTGAATGGGATCCTGGGCAATAACTGACGCCCCGCGGTGAGCAAGACGAAGCCCCGTCCGACGTTTCGGACGGGGCTTTCTTTTGGGACAGTGCAGGATGGGTGGAGCGGGCTTCAGCCCGCCTGCTGCAGGTCGGCCGTCAGTCCCGGCAGGCTGCCTTGACGGCGGGCCAGCATCGCGCCGATCTCGGCCCGTTCGCTGGCCAGCATGTTCACGCCCTCAATGATGATGTTGAAGTACAGATCCCGGCCCGACCGGTCCGAGACATGCCATTCCACCTCCATCGGCGCACGCCCGTTCAGATAGGCGACCGAGGTCACGGCATAGAAGCTCTTCAGCGGGCGCGCGCCCGTCACCTCGATGCGGGACCCGATGAACTCGCGGAAGCGCTTGCCGTACTTTCGCCCGATATAGCCTTGGAACGCCTGCCGATAGGCCGCGAACTCGGCCGCGCCCGCCTGACGGGCGGCGGGCCCCAGTGCGGACCGGGCGATCACGTCGACATCGGCATAGCGGGCAAAGATCGCCTCGAACTGCTGATACATCTGCGGGCCCGGCTGGCCCGAGTTGATGACCTGATAAACCTCGCCCAGGGATCGGTCGATCAGCGTCCGCGCACCGCCCGCGTCCAGCGCCAGCGCCAGTCGCGGCATCGCCGCCAGCACGCCGGCCGAGGCCAGCAGGCCCAGGAACCCGCGCCGGTCACTCGGCATACGGGTCGATCGCGGCATCGTCATAAGGGTCATATTCGGCACGCTCTTCTCCCAAATCGTGGCGTCGGTTCATTAGCCAGATCAGCCGCAACTGGGCATAGCTATCCGCACTTCCCTGCAGGATGCCATCCACGCTGTCCCCGAACCGCGCTCGATCACCGGCTTTTGAGGCCACGCGCAGCCCGAACACGACCGCCGCCCCCTTGGCGTCCAGCACATGGTAGAGAGGATCGATCAACAGGTCGACCACTTGCCCCACCGCATCGCGCTGCGTCGACGGGCCCAGGATCGGCAGTTCCAGATAGGCGCCCTCGGGGACGCCCCAGACGGCCAGGGTCTCTCCAAAGTCGGTGTCGCGCTCGGTCACGCCGAAGCTGGCGGCGGCCGGATCGAAGAGCCCGCCAAGGCCAAGGGTGCTGTTCACTGCAAAGCGCGTCAGGTTCTGGCCGGCGTCCCCCGGCCGCCCCTGCAACAGGCCGTTCACCACCTTGACCGGCAGTGACAGGTTGCGCCCGGCATTGATCACCATCTGCAGCGGCCCGATGGGCGCGTCCGGGTCGCGCGGACCGTCGTCGTCCCCCTTCAGGCGGTCTGCCACCGGGCCGATCACCCGCGCGTCCAGTCCCTTGTTGAAGGCGTGGACGCGGCGGTTCTGCGCCTCGAACGGGTCGTTGATCGTCACGCCGTCGCGCTGGACCGATTGCGACACGCAACCCGCCACGGCAAGCCCCGCCAGAAGGCAGACAAGGCGTCGGCCTGTCGGTAACAACTTCACCAAAATCACGGCCTTTCCGTTCGTCCACCCGGCACTAGGGGTATCTTTACCTGCCCGTGGTGATATGGTCCGCGCAAAATCGAGGCAAGCCCCGTCGCTTGCCGGCAACCTGGCGCGGCCCCAGTGCCGCGAAGCTCAAGGCAGGATCATGGTCCGAAGCACAACACTTCATGACGGGGCACGCGAACTGCGTGCGGCCCGCTCCACCGGCTGGCGCCTGTTCCTGGCGGTGGCGGTCTTTTCGGCCGTGGTGAACCTTCTGATGCTGACCGGGCCGCTCTTCATGCTGCAGGTCTATGACCGCGTGCTGGCGTCGCGCAGCACCGAGACGCTGACGGCGCTGTTCATCCTGGTGATCTTCCTGTTCCTGCTGATGGGCGTCATCGACCTGATCCGGAACCGTGTGATGCAGCGGATCGCGGCGCGGTTCCAGGACCGGATGGAGGGGCGCGTCTTCTCGGCTGCCCTGCGCGAGGGGGCCCTGCGCGGCGACGAATCGGCCGCGACTGCCGGCGGCATGCGCGACCTGGACGCGGTTCAGCGGCTGCTGGGTTCTCCAGTGACGCTGGCGCTTTTCGACCTGCCCTGGGCGCCGCTGTTTCTGGCGGCCGTCTATATCTTCCACCCGCTGCTGGGCGTGGTCGCGACCATCGGCGGGGCAATCCTGGTGGCCACGACGATTGCGAACCGGACCCTGACCAAGGCGCCCCTGCAGGGGTCGGCCCAGGCCGGGGCGCAGGCGCAGCGGATGGCCGACCTTTACCGCGACGAGGGCGAGGTCATCGGTGCCCTGGGGATGCGCGGCGCGACCTTCGCCCGCTGGCGCAAGGCCCGCGAACAGGCGCAGCAGGATTCGGTCCGCGCGGGCGACCTGTCCTCGGGCTTCAGCGTCTTCTCGCGCAGCTTCCGGCTGTTCCTGCAAAGCGCGATGCTGGCGGCCGGCGCCTGGCTGGTGCTGCGCCAGGAACTGACGCCAGGGGCGATGATCGCCAGCTCGATCATGATGGGCCGTGCCTTGGCGCCGGTGGACCAGCTGGTCGGCGGCTGGCCGGCGGTCCAGGCCGCGCAGGATGGCTGGGCACGGCTGGCGGGCCTGCTGTCGCGCCATGCGCCCGAAGCTCCGCGCACCGCGCTGCCCCGCCCCGAAGCGCGGCTCGAGGTGCGCAACCTGTCGGTCGCGCCACCCGGCGACAGCACGGCGACGCTGCGTGGCGTCAGCTTCGGCATCGCGCCCGGAACCGCCCTTGGCGTGATCGGGCCGTCCGGGGCTGGCAAGTCCACTTTGGCGCGGGCGCTGATCGGGGCCTGGCCGGTGGGCGCGGGCAGCATCCGGCTTGGAGGCGCGACGCTGGACCAGTTTCACCCAGACGTCCTGGGCGGGCTGATCGGTTACCTGCCGCAGCAGGTGACGCTGTTCGACGGCACCATTGCCCAGAACATCGCCCGGCTGGCCGAGGCGCCAGACCCCGATCGCGTCGTCCGCGCCGCGCAGGCGGCCGCCGCGCACCAGATGATCCTGGACCTGCCGCAGGGCTATGACACGCGGATCAGCCAGACCGCCGGGCGCCTGTCGGGGGGCCAGATCCAGCGGATCGGTCTGGCGCGGGCGCTTTATCCCGACCCGGTGCTGCTGGTCCTGGACGAGCCGAACTCGAACCTCGACAACCAGGGGTCGGAGGCGCTGAACCAGGCGATCCGGCGGCTGAAGTCGGAGGGCGGTGCCGTGGTCATCATGGCCCACCGCCCCGCGGCGATCAACGAATGCGAAAACCTGCTGGTGCTGGAAGGCGGGCAGCGGCGCGCCTTCGGGCCGCGCGACAAGGTGTTGGAACAGATGGTGCAGAACTCGGCCCAGATCCTCAAGGCTCAATCCGCCGGCCAGAGGGGCGGCGTCGCATGAGCGGGCCGGTCGACAACCGCTGGCCGGTGCGCGGCCCGATCATCGCGGGGCTGGTCGCCGTCATCGTGCTGGTCGGCGGCTTCGTCGCCTGGGCCATGGCCACCCAGATCTCGGGCGCGGTCGTCGCCTCGGGCCAGGTCGAGGTCGAGCAGCAGCGCCAGATCGTGCAGCACCCCGATGGCGGCGTGGTCGAGGCGATCGCCGTGTCCGAGGGCGAATCGGTGAAGGCCGGCGACCTGCTGCTGTCACTGGACGGCACGCTGCTGCAGACCGAACATACCATCGTCGAGGGCCAGTACTTCGAGGTCTTGGCCCGCCGCGGTCGGCTGGAGGCCGAACGCGCCGATGCCGACGACATCACCTTCCCGCAGCTGCTCGTCGAGGCCGCGGAAGGCTCTGCCGAGCTGCGGGCGCTGATGGAAGGGCAGGCAAGCCTGTTCCGCACCCGTCTGGAAACCCTCCGCCAGTCGCTGGACCAGCTGGCCAAGCAGTCCGACCAGGTCGATGCCGAGGTCGAGGGGATCGACGCGCAGATCACGGCCCTCGCCGCACAGCGCGAGCTGATCGGAGAGGAACTGACCGACCAGCGAAGCCTGCTGGACCGGGGCCTGGCACAGTCGTCCCGCGTCCTGAGCCTTGAACGAGAGGCCGCGCGACTGGACGGTCAACTGGGCGCCTTGCAGGCGGACCGCGCCGCCGCACTGATCCGCCAGACGGAGCTTGAGATCCAGCGCCTGCGCCTGACGGCCGAGCGCCGCGAACAGGCGGAAACCGAATTGCGCGACCTAGGCTATCGCGAACTGGAGCTTGCCGAGCGCCGGCGCAGCCTGCTCGAGCAGATCAGCCGGCTGGAGATCAGGGCCCCTGTGTCAGGCCTTGTTTACAACATGCAGGTCACCACGCCGCGATCGGTTGTCAGGCCGGCGGACCCGCTTCTGTATGTGATCCCTCAGGACCGGCCGCTGGTGATCGGCGCGCGGGTCTCGACGATCAACATCGACGAGATCCAGCTGGGCCAGCCCGTGGTGCTGCGCTTTTCGGCCTTCTCGTCGCGGACAACGCCCGAGATCGACGGACGGCTGGACCGCATCTCGGCCGATGCGCTGATCGACGAGGCGACGCGCACGCCCTATTATCGTGCCGAGATCTCGATCCCGCCGCAGGAGCTCGACAAGCTGGGAGAGCTGGCCTTGGTCCCCGGCATGCCGGTCGAGGTCTATATCCAGACCGGCGACCGCAGCCCGATGGCCTATCTGGTCAAGCCGCTGGCAGACTATTTCAACCGCGCCTTCCGCGAAAGCTGACGGGGGCGGTTGTCATTCCTACCCTGCTGTCGCAGCCTTCGCGCGAGCAAGGAGGAAGAAGATGCTGAGAATCCTGTCACGGCCCGCGACGCGGCTGATGGAACGCTGGCTGCCCGATGCGTTCATCTTCGTCATCGTGCTGACGCTGGTGGCCGCCGCGGCCGCAATGTTGACCCAGGGCACCGACCCGGTGGCGCTGGTGCGGATGTGGGGCGACGGCTTCTGGGAGCTTCTGTCATTCTCGATGCAGATGCTGCTGGTTCTGGTGACCGGCTTTATCCTGGCATCCTCGCCCCCCGTGCGCCGGGTCCTGGCGCGGCTGGCGGGCTTGGCACGCAGCCGCGGCGGCGCAATCGTGCTGGTCAGCGTCGTGTCGCTGGCGGCCAGCTGGATCAACTGGGGCTTCGGGCTGGTGGTGGGCGCGATCTTCGCCAAGGAGATCGCGCGGCAGGTCCGCGTCGACTATCGCCTGCTGGTCGCGTCCGCCTATTCCGGCTTCGTGATCTGGCATGGCGGGATCTCGGGCTCGATCCCGCTGGTCATCGCGACGCCGGGGCACTTCACCGAAGACCAGATCGGCGTGGTGCCCACCGGCCAGACGATCTTTGCTTGGTGGAACCTGCTGATCGTCGCGCTTTTGTTCGTCATCGTCCCGCTGGTCAACCGCCTGATGCTGCCGCTGGAGCGGGAGCAGGTGCTGGTCGATCCCGAACAACTGCGCGACCCGGCGCCCGCGCCACGCAGCGCCTCCCCGACCCCCGCCGAGTGGCTGGAGACCAGCCCCCTGCTGATGTACCTGATCGGCATTCCGGGACTTGCTTGGCTGCTTCTGCATTTCGCGGGTGGCGGGGCGCTGAACCTGAACGTCGTGAATTTCCTGTTCCTGTTCCTGGGCATCGTTTGCCACGGCACGCCACGCAGCCTGCTGGCGGCGCTGGACGGGGCGGTGCGTGGCGGCGCGGGTATCGTCATCCAGTTCCCGTTCTATGCCGGCATCATGGCGATCATGGTCCAGAGCGGCTTGGCCGCCAGCCTGTCGGAGTGGTTCGTGTCGATCTCGACCGCGCAGACCCTGCCCTTCTGGAGCTTCATCGCCGCCGGGATCGTCAATATCTTCGTACCCTCCGGGGGCGGGCAATGGGCGGTTCAGGCGCCGGTGATGCTGCCTGCCGCGCAGGCGCTTGGCGCTGACCTGCCGCGCGTCGCGATGGCGGTGGCCTGGGGCGATGCCTGGACGAACCTGCTGCAGCCCTTCTGGGCGCTGCCGATGCTGGGCATCGCCGGGTTGCAGGCCCGCGACATCATGGGATTCTGCGTCATCAACCTGGTAGTCGTGGGCGCCGTGGTCGGCGGCGTGCTGTATCTGGCCTGACACGGGCAGGGGGCCAGCCCCCCGCACCCCCCGAGGTATTGCCGCAAAGAAGAAGCGTCAGCGTTTGCGGCGGCGCTTCGTGGCGCGCTTGAGCTCGGCCAGGCGGGACTTCACCGCCATCTGGCGTGGGCTGCGGCCACGGCGGCCCTTGGCGCTGCCGCGCGGCAGGGCCTTCCCTTCAAGTTCGAGAAGGTCCAGCGTGAGGCCGCCGGTCAGGGGCAGCGCCTCGGCCAGGCGGACGGTGACGCGCTGGCCAATGCCGATTTCTAATCCCGTGTCGCTGCCGATCAGCATCTGCGCATCGGGGTCGAAGTGGAAATACTCCTGCCCGATGGCGCGGATCGGCAGCAGGCCGTCGGCCCCGGTCTCGTCCAGCTTGACGAAGGCGCCGAACTTCTGGATGCCGCTGATGCGCCCGGTCATCTCGGTGCCGACGCGTTCGGCCAGAAAGGCGGCCAGATAGCGGTCGGTGGTGTCGCGTTCCGCCGCCATGCTGCGGCGTTCGGTTTCGCTGGTATGCTTGGCGGTCTCGTCCAGACGCTCGATCTGCGCGTCGTCCAGCCCATCCTTGCCCCAGCCGTGACCGCTGATCAGCGCGCGATGAACGACCAGGTCGGCATAGCGGCGGATGGGTGAGGTGAAATGCGCATAGCTTTTCAGCGACAGGCCGAAATGGCCGAAGTTCTCGGGATGGTAATAGGCCTGCGTCATCGACCGAAGCGTGCTGATGTTGATCAGCTCGTCGAAGTCGGTCCCCTCGGCCTGGGCCAGAAGCCGGTTCAGCTGGCTGGTGTGCAGCACCTGCCCCTTGGCCAAAGTAAAGCCCGATGCCTGCGCCACCTCGCGCAGGGCGTCCATCTTGTCGAGGCTGGGCTTCTCGTGGACGCGGAACAGCAGCGGTCGCTGGCGGCGGCTCAGTTCCTCGGCCGCGGCGACGTTGGCGAGGATCATAAACTCCTCGATCAGCCGGTGCGCGTCCAGGCGGTCGCGGAAGGCCACCGACTTGACGCGGCCGTCTGCCGTCAGTTCGATCCGCCGCTCTGGCAGGTCCAGGTCCAGCGGCTGGCGGCGTTCCCGCGCGCCCTTCAGAAGGCCGTAGGCATGCCACAGTGGCGCGATGACGTCGTCCATCAGCGGCGTCGTCCGGTCGTCGGGCGTGCCATCCGTCGCCGCCTGCGCCTGCTGATAAGAGAGCGAGGCGCGGCTGTTCATCATGCCGCGATGGAAGCGGTGGCGGGTCTTGTTGCCCTGCGCGTCCAGCCGCATCTCGACCGCGATCACCGGGCGGTCGACGCCCTCGTGCAGCGAACACAGATCCGCCGACAGCGCTTCTGGCAGCATGGGGACGACGCGATCGGGGAAATAGGTCGAGTTGCCGCGCGTCCACGCCTCTCGGTCAAGGGCGCTGCCAGGTCGGACATAGTGCGCAACGTCGGCGATGGCGACCCAGATGGTCGCGCCGCCATCCTCCTCGGTCACGGCCGCCACGGCGTCGTCATGGTCGCGCGCGTCCAAGGGGTCGATCGTCACCAAGGGCAGGGTGCGCAGGTCGTCGCGGCCCTTCATGGTCGCGGGCTTGGCGGCCTCGGCCTCGTCCAGCGCCTTTTGCGGAAACTCGTCGGGGATGCCATGCTGGTGGATGGCGATCAGGCTGACGGCGCGGGGGGCGGAGGGGTCGCCCAAGCGCTCGATGATACGGGCATAGGGCAGGCCCATCCGGCCCTTGGGGCCGATCTGCTCGGCCTGCACCAGTTCGCCGTTTTCGGCATCCAGGGTGGCGTCGGCGCGGATGCGCCACTCCTTGTCCTGTCCCTTGTCGATGGGCAGGATGCGACCGCCTTCGCTGTCCTTGCGGAAGATGCCGGTGATTCGGTTGGCTTGGGCGGTGATGCGGCGGATCAGGCGGGCCTGGTACTGGTGATCCTCGCCCACGACCTCGATCAGGCGGCCCAGGAACCTGTCGCCGCGACCAAGCGCCGGATCGGTCTGGCGCGGCGCATACAGGATACGCGGCACCGGCCCCTGCCCCGACCATTCCAGCGGGCGCGCGAACAGGTCGCCCGACCCGTCGGGCGCCAGCAGCTCCAGCACCGTCACCGGCGGTAGCCGTTCGGCGTCGAGATAGTGGCGGCGGCGGCGCTCCAGCTGGCCCTCGGATTCAAGCTCCTTCAGCAGGCGCTTCAACTCGATCCGGGCGGCGCCCTTGATGCCGAAGGCCTTGGCGATGTCGCGCTTGGAATTGGCGTCTGGATTGTCGGCGACCCATTTGAGGATCTGCGCCTTGCTGGGGATCTGGGTCATGGGCTCAGGCCAGGTTCAGGGACATGTCGCGGTGCGGAATGCCGGCATCGTCATAGACCGGCCCCTCGGCAACGAAGCCCAGCTTCTCGTAAAAGCCAAGCGCGTGCGTCTGCGACCCCAGCCGCGCCTGCGTGACGCTTTGCCGGCGCAGCAGGTCCAGCGCCGCCCGGATCAGCGCCGCGCCCAGCCCGGTCCCCCGCTGGTCGGGCAACACGCAGACCCGGCCGATCTTGCCGACGTCGCCGCGGATCAGGACGCGGGCCGTGCCCACGGGCCGGTCGCCGTCGCAGGCCAGCAGGTGAATCGCCTGACCGTCGAGGTCGTCCATCTCTTCGGCCTCGGGGACGTTCTGCTCCTCGATGAAGACGGTGCGGCGCAGCGCGTGGCAGGCGGCAAGGTCGCTGGTCTCGATGATCTTCATTCGAAATATCTTTCCAGGATGCGCTGATAGATGGTCTTCAGCTGGCGGACCTGCTGAGCGGGCACGCGTTCGTTCACCTGGTGCATGTGGGCACCGACAAGACCGAATTCCACCACCGGGCAATGATCCTTGACGAAGCGTGCATCCGACGTCCCCCCCGAGGTGGAGAGCGCCGGCTGGCGGTTGGTTTCCTGTTGGACGACTCCGCGCACCAGGTCGACGAACGCGCCGGGCCGGGTCATGAACGCCTCGCCCGAGATCTGCGCCGACACGGTCAGCGTGACGCCGGTCTCGGAGGTCACCAGCGCCGCCCGCTCGGTCAGCATCGCGGCCAGGGATGCGCCGGTGTGCAGGTCGTTGAAGCGGATGTTCACCACCGCAGTAGCGCTTTCCGGGATCACGTTCGACGCAGGGTTACCGCAGTCGATCGACGTGATCTGCAGGCCGGTGGGGTCGAAATGCTCGGTCCCCTGGTCCAGCGGTTCGGCGGTCAGGTCGGCCAGATACCGGGTCAGCGCATGCAGCGGGTTCTTCGCGCGGTGCGGATAGGCCGCATGCCCCTGCACGCCCTTTGCCGCGATGTGATAGGTGGCCGAGCCGCGCCGGCCGATCTTCATCATCTCGCCCATGACCTCGGGGTTCGACGGCTCTCCAACGATGCAGGCGTCCATGCGCTCGCCGTTCGCCTCCATCCAGTCGAGGATGGCGATGGTCCCGTCGCGGGACGGCCCCTCCTCGTCGCCGGTGATGGTCAGGATGACGGCACCGTCCGGCGGGGTCTGCGTGACGAAATCCACGGCGGCGGTCACGAAGGCGGCGACGCCTGACTTCATGTCGGTGGCGCCCCGGCCCCAGATCACCCCGTCGTCGTCCAGATGCCCCGAAAACGGCGGATGGGTCCAGGATGCCGGATCGCCGGGCGGTACCACGTCGGTATGACCGTTGAAGCCGAAGGTCCGCGCCCCCTTGGCGCCCCACCGTGCGAACAGGTTCGACGTGCCGTTCCGGTCGACGCGATGACATTCGAAGCCTGCGCCGCTCAGCACCTCTTCCAGCAGGACAAGGGCGCCGCCTTCCTCGGGGGTGACCGAGGGGCAGCGGATCAGGCGGGCGGTCAGGTCGGCGGCATCCAGCATCACAGGCTCCAGAGTTCCAAGGCGCGGCGGACAAGGTTCAGGCCGGTCAGGATCAGCAGCACCAGCGTCCAGCGGCGAAACTGCCCCACATCCAATCGGTCCTGCAAGGCAAAGCCCGCCTTCATGCCGGCAAAGGCGGGGATGCACAGCACCGCCGACAGGGGCAGCGTCTGCGCGTTCAGCAGGCCCGACACCAGATGCGCCACGGTCAGCGTGACCGCGCCGATCAGGAAGACAACGCCCTGCACCCGCACCTGTTCGCGCTTTTCCGTGCCGATGGACAGAAGATAGACGATCAGCGGCGGCCCCCAGATCCCCGAGATGCCGCCATAGAGCCCGCCGATGACGCCCGATATCCCCTCGGCCCGGCGGCGGTGGTGCAGGTTCAGGACCAGCGGGCGGCCGGACAACTGCCAGATCGCGAAGCCGGTGATCGGCACCCCCAGCAGCGCATACATGAGCCATTGCGGGATGACCTGCGCGAACCCGGCGGATACGCAGATGAAGATCGCGACCATGGCGATGTGCAGCCGGAACTTGACGACGGACCGGACGGCCGCCCCGGTTCCTTCGCGAAAGCCCTGCTGGACGTTGGTGAACAGCGTCGGCAGGATCATCGCCGCCAGCGCCACCGTCGCCGGCATGATGGACCCGAACGCCGACATCATGATCATCGGCATGGCAAAGCCTAACGCGCCCTTCACGAAGCCCGCGAAGGCGGTCACAACGAAGGCCGCCAGAAATTGCCAAGGCTCCAGTCCGAACATGCCGGCACGCTAGCGCCGGCGGGCGGGAAGGAAAAGGGCGCATCGGCGCGACCAATCACTGCGACATTTAAGAACTCCGCCTGCGCCTTCAGCGCAAAATTGTTGCGCCGCGATTGCGAAGACGTTACCCATGCTGCAACGCCGCAAAAGGAGGACCAGATGAAAGACGTGCAGCACCAAGGCCCCGCCGTCCTGTCCGAGCTTGAGGACCTGCTGACCCGCGCGACCGCAGGACTGCGGGACCGCGTCGCCAGTGGCGGGCGCGTCGATCCCGAGCTGCTGGAACGTCACCAGCATGCGGCGCATGCGCTGTCGTGGCTGGCTACCTACGTTACTGCCCTGCGGCAGCTGCATGCCTGGTCCGCCCGCGTCGAGGGCCGCACCGAGGCGCTGATCGCGCAGATCGGCTTTGGCGAATACCTGACGCAGATCGCCGGCGGCATCCCGATGAGCCAGACAGAGTTCGCGCGCCTGTCCGACCTCGGCGTGGACTGGAAACCCTCGGACGAGGCACGGGCCATGATGGCGGGCAACACGCCCGAGGCACGGGCCGAGATGGCCGAACTAATTGCCGGGAACCGCGGCGCTGCGACTGTCGGCGCATCCGGCCTCGACGAGGATCTGGAGATGATCCGCGACCAGTTCCGCCGCTGGACCGAGGACAAGGTCGCCCCACACGCCCACGACTGGCACCTGAAGGACCAGCTGATCCCGATGGAGATCATCGAGGAACTGGCTGAACTGGGCGTCTTCGGCCTGACCATCCCTGAAGACATGGGCGGCCTCGGCATGTCGAAGGCAGCGATGGTCGTCGTCTCGGAGGAGTTGTCGCGCGGCTATATCGGCGTGGGCAGCTTGGGCACGCGCAGCGAGATCGCGGCCGAGCTGATCCTCTGCGGCGGCACGGAGGAGCAGAAGGCGCATTGGCTGCCGCGCCTTGCGTCGGGAGAAATCCTGCCGACCGCCGTCTTCACCGAACCCAACACCGGCAGCGACCTCGGCTCCTTGCGCACCCGCGCGGTCCGCGACGGCAACGACTGGCTGGTGACCGGCAACAAGACCTGGATCACCCACGCCGCGCGCACCCATGTCATGACGCTGCTGGCCCGCACCGACCCCGCGACCGACGATTATCGCGGCTTGTCGATGTTCATTGCGGAAAAGACGCCGGGCACCGACGCCGAACTCTTCCCGACCCCCGGCATGACCGGAGGAGAGATCGAGGTTCTGGGCTATCGCGGCATGAAGGAATACGAACTGGGCTTCGATGGCTTCCGCGTCGACGGCGCAAACCTTCTGGGCGGGGTCACGGGTCAGGGCTTCAAGCAACTGATGCAGACCTTCGAATCGGCGCGCATCCAGACCGCCGCCCGCGCCATCGGTGTGGCGCAGAACGCGCTGGAACTGGGCCTGCGATATGCGCTGGACCGCAAGCAGTTCGGCAAGCCGCTGATCGCCTTCCCCCGCGTGGCCGACAAACTGGCGATGATGGCTGTCGAAATCATGATCGCCCGGCAGCTGACTTATTTCAGTGCGTGGGAAAAAGATCACGGTCACCGTTGCGATGTCGAGGCCGGGATGGCCAAGCTTCTGGGGGCCCGCGTCGCATGGTCCAGCGCCGATAATGCGCTGCAGATCCACGGCGGCAACGGTTTTGCGCTGGAATACCAGATCAGCCGCGTGCTGTGCGACGCCCGGATCCTGAACATCTTTGAGGGCGCGGCCGAGATTCAGGCCCAGGTGATCGCGCGCCGCCTTTTAGGATAAGCTTTAACAGGCTGGAACGAACGGCAGAACAAGGTTATTCCACGTCAGTTTCGCATTCCGCCCAAGGAGTTTGCCATGCCGCTGCCCCAACGCCCCGCCCTTGTCCTTGCCGCCGTCGCGACGATGGCTTTATCCGCCTGCAACACCCAGCCTGCGGGCGACCCGATGGGGGGCATTCCGGCGAACGACTATGTCCTGGTCGGCATCGGCAACGGCACCGTGCCGCTGCGCAACATCACCATCACCGTCCGCCCCGAGGGGGTGTCGGGTGTCGGCCCCTGCAACGGCTATGCCGCCAAGAACACGGCGCAGCTGCCGGCCGTCGCGTTCGAGCCGCTGCAGACCACCGGCGTCACCGACTGCAAGGACCTGGCGGTCGAACAGCGGTATTTCACCGCCCTGCAGCAGGCGACCGAGATGGAGTATTACGGCGGCGTCCTGCGCATCAAGGGCCCGACCTGGCTGATTTATGAAAGCGGCCGCCCGGCGGCCATGGCCACCGACGCCCTGTCGCAGGCGCGCGGCAACCAGTGACGCCCTAGCCCGGCTGACCGTCCCGGATCAGCCGGCGCACCAGGCGGTCCCGCGCCGCGGGCAGGTTGCGGCCGACCAGTTCGGCCGCGACGCGATGCTGCAGGAAGTGCCCGGTGATCGCCAGTCCCTGCGCCAGATCGCTGCCGAGGTTGTCACCCGCTCCGCCCATCAGGGCCGGAAGCGGCAGCAGCCTGTCGGCCCATTCGCCAGCGCCTTCGCGGCTGACCGCGCGGCCCGACTTCGGGCTGACATAGGCCAGCCCGTCGTGCCGGCCGGTGACGGCGCAGGCCGACAGGTCCAGCCCGAAGCCCATCTCGTCCAGCAGCAGCATCTCCCACGCCAGATAGTCCGCGGGCCAGTCGCGGCCCGCCTCGATCGCGTCCAGAAGCGCCTCGGTCCGCGCGACAAGGTTCGGATGCGGATCGCGTTCCGGCAGCGCAAAGACCAGAAGCGCGCAGACCGCGTTCAGACCGGCCAGCGCCACGGGGTCCGCCATCAGCCCGGCCCTCAGGCGCAGCGGCTCAGCGGTCAGGGTGCCCAGCTGATCGGCCTGCCGCGCGCGCCAGCGCAGCGACAGACGCGCGCCCGGCTGCAGCATCGCGGCCCTGCGCGGCGATGCACCTCCCGGCACGATGCCGCTGTGGCGGCCGTGTTCCATGGTCAGCACGTCCAGGATGACCGCGGTTTCGCCATGCGGTCGGCGGCCGATGACGGTGCCCTCAGCCTGCCACTCCATCCCTGCCTCCGCCTGCCCTGCCGGCAGCTTGCGCCAGTGTGGCCCCAAGGACCAGAGGGCGGATCACTGCATCCGCTGCGCCGCCAGTTGCCGCCGGTCGCGGCGGCGTTGGCCCGCCTGCCGCAGCAGCGTCACGGAGTAGATCACCAGCGCGGCCCAGATCATCGGGAAGGCGATCATCCGGGCGGTGCCGAAGGGTTCGTTGAACAGCAGCACCGCGCAGAGGAAGATCATCGTCGGCGCGATGTATTGCAGGATACCGATGGTGGACAGCCGGATCAGCTTGGCGCCGTTGGCATAGAACAGAAGCGGGATCGCCGTGACCGGCCCCGCGCCCAAGAGCAGCAGCGCCTGCCCCCAGCCGCCCGATAGGAAATGCGACTGCCCCTGCGCCGCCTGCCAGACCAGGAAGGCGACAGCAAAGGGCGTCAGCAGCAGCACCTCCAGCGTGAAGCCCTGGTTGGGGCCAAGCGGCAGGCTCTTCTTGCAATAGGCATAGAACCCCCAACTGAGCGTCAGCCCAAGCGCCACCATCGGCAGCCGACCGGCCTGCACCGTCAGGATGATCACGGCGGCGGCGGCCAGGGCGATGGCCGCGAACTGGCCGCGGCTCAGACGCTCGCCCAGCAAGGTCGCGCCCAGGAAGACGCTGAACAGGGGGTTGATGTAATATCCCAACGCCGCGTCCAGCGCATGATCATTGGCGATCGCCCAGACATAGATCAGCCAGTTGGCCGAGATCAGCATCGCGGTCAGCGTCGCCATCGCCAGCAGCCGCGGCTGGCGCAGCGCGGCCAGAACGTCATCGGACCGGCCCTGCCAGACCAGGACCGCCGCCGCGATGGGCAGCGACCAGATGATGCGGTGGGCGATGATCTCGGTCGGGGGCAGGTGCGCCAGCGCTTTCATGAAGATCGGCAGCACCCCCCACATCAGATAGGCGGCGATGGCATAGGCCAGTCCGCGGGGCGAATCGATCTGGGGGGCGGGGATGCTGCTCATCCCTGATGCATAGGCTGCAAGTTTGACCCGCGCCAGAGGTCAGATAAGCCCCGGCTGGTCCAGCAGCGTGGTGCCGTCGCGGCTCTCGATCTCCAGCACCCACAGGTCGGGGTCGCGGGCGCGCTGTCGGGCGATGGCGGCGTCAATGTCACGCTCCGGCCCCGTCTCGACGGCGACCCAAGGGCGGGTCTCGGTGTCGAAGTCCCATTCGCGCATCCACAGCGCCGCCGTACCGTCCAGATGCGCGCATTTCACCGCGACCGCGCCCGCCGTGTCATCCCCGCGCGACAGCACATAGGCCGGGATGTTCGCCTGCGCCAACCGCGCCAGATAGGCCGCGACCCAAAGGCCCGCCGCCAGCCGCGCCTCAGCCATCGCCGTCCTTGAAGTTCAGTCCCATCTCGTCATAACGCTCGGCCTCGTTCAGCCAGTTCTCGCGGACGCGGACCTGCAGGAACAGATGGACGCGGCGGCCCATGAATTCCTCCAGTTCCGCCCGCGCGGCTTGGCCCACGGCCTTGACCGTCTCCCCGCCCTTGCCCAGCACGATGCCCTTGTGGCCTTGCCGGGCGACATAGACGACCTGGTCCACGCGGGCGCTGCCGTCCTTCTTCTCTTCCCAGGCCTCGGTTTCCACCGTCAGCTGGTAGGGGATCTCCTCGTGCAGGCGCAGGGTCAGTTTCTCGCGTGTGATCTCGGCCGCGATCATGCGCATCGGCAGGTCGGCGATCTGATCCTCGGGATAGAGCCAGGGCCCGGCGGGCACGGCGCGCGCCAGCCAGTCGCGAAGCTGCGGGCAGCCATAGCCCTTCTCGGCCGAGATCATGAAGGTCTCGGTGAACGGATAGGCCTCGTTCAGCTGCTTGGACAGCGCCAGCAGCGTCTCGGCCTTGACGCGGTCGATCTTGTTGATGACCAGCGCGACGGGGGTGCCCTGCCCCAGATCCTTCAGCTGGTCGATGATCGCCTGCGCTCCGTCGGTCAGGCCGCGATGCGCCTCGATCAGCAGCAGGATGACATCGGCGTCGGATGCCCCGCCCCAGGCGGCCGCGACCATGCTGCGGTCCAGACGACGGCGCGGGCGGAAGATGCCCGGCGTGTCGACGAAGACGATCTGCGCCGGCCCGTGCATGGCGATGCCGCGGATGCGGGCGCGTGTCGTCTGCACCTTGTGGGTCACGATGCTGACCTTGGCGCCGACCATCTGATTGAGCAGCGTCGACTTGCCGGCATTCGGCTCGCCGATCAGGGCCGCGAAGCCCGCGCGGGTGGGATTGTCGTCTTGCGATTCGGGGGTCATGTCTTGGTCTCCAGCAGGTCCAGCATCGCCTGCGCGGCCGCCTGTTCGACGCCCCGCTTGGTGCCGCCGCCCTTGGCCTGGGCGTGGCGGCCGTCTTCCAGCCGCACGGTGATCAGGAAGACCGGCGCGTGGTCGGGGCCGCTGCGGTCGGTCTGTTCGTAACGCGGGGGCGGCATGCCGTTGGCCTGCGCCCATTCCTGCAACGCGGTCTTGGGATCGCGGCTGTCCTGCTCCACGGTCGAAAGCCGTGCGGACCAGTGGCGCAGCACCACCTTGCGCGCGGCGTCGAAGCCGGCATCCAGATAGACGGCGGCCAGAACCGCCTCCATCGCGTCGGCCAGCACCGCCTCTTTCCGGCGACCGCCCGACAGCATCTCGGAGCGGCCCAGCTTCAGCACCTCTCCCAAGGCCAGGTCGCGGGCGATGGCGGCGCAGGTTTCGCCGCGCACCAGCGCGTTGTAGCGTGGCGCCAACTGGCCCTCGCTCGCGGCGGTGTCGGCGTGAAACAGCGCCTCGGCCATCACAAGGCCCAGGACGCGGTCGCCCAGGAACTCCAACCGCTGGTTGTCGGGCCGGGTCGCGCTGGCGATGGAGCCGTGAGTCAGCGCGCGCACCAGCAGTTCGGGGCGCGCGAAGTCGTGCCCCAGCCGGCGCATGAAGGCGCGAATGTCGGCGCCCGGCGTCACTCCACCGCCTTGAAGAAGCGGTCCGGACGCCAGGTCCAGAAATAGAGAAGCGAGCGTCCCGCAGACGAGAACATGATCCGGTCGGCACGGCCGATCAGGTATTCGGCCGGCACGAATCCCAAGCCGCCGATCTCGGTCGGGAAGCGCGAATCCTCGGAATTGTCGCGATTGTCGCCCATGAAGAAGTAATGCCCCTCGGGCACGGTGAAGGTCGGCGTGTCGTCGGCAACCCAGCCATCGACGATGTTCAGGACGTCGTGGCTGCGCCCGCCGGGCAGCGTTTCCGTCGCGCGTTCCTTGATGCAGTCGCCGCCCTCGGGGACCGGGTCGTTGACGCAGCGGGGGATCAGGCCCTGCGGGCCCTGCTGTTCCTTGGTCTCGACGAAGTCCGCAACCGGGGTGATCGGCACGGCCTCTCCGTTCAGCCACAACCGGCCGCCGCGCATCTGGATCGTGTCGCCGGGCAGCCCGATGACACGCTTGATGAAGTCGACGTTGCGCGTCGGGTGGCGGAAGACCACTACGTCGCCACGCTCGGGTTCGCTGCCGAAAAGGCGGCCCGAAATCGGGCAGACCGAGAACGGGCAGGAATGGGCGGAATAGCCATAGGCCATCTTGTTCACGAACAGGAAGTCCCCGATCAGCAGCGTGTCCTTCATGCTGCCCGACGGGATCCAGAAGGGCTGGAAGAACAGCGTGCGGAAGATGCCCGCGATCAGCAGCGCCCAGAAGATCGTCTTGATCGTCTCCCAGATGCCGTCCTTTTTCGGGATCGTGCTGTCGGCCATGGTTGGTCTGTTCCTTCGGTCAGGCGCGGCCCCTGCCGCATCGCGCGTTCATGGTCCCCGGCGGGGGACAAAGTCAAGGTTGCGCCGGCCCCGGGCGCGCCTCGATCACCACGAAAGCCTGCGCCCAGGGGTGGTCGTCGGTCAACGTGACATGCACGACCGCGTGATGGCCGGGCGGCGTCATCGCGGCCAGACGTTCGGCCGCCCAGCCCGTCAGCGCCATCACCGGCTGGCCGGACCCCAGGTTCGCCACCGCCATGTCGCGCCAGCTGATCCCCATGGCCAGCCCGGTGCCGAGTGCCTTGGAGCATGCCTCCTTGGCGGCCCATCGCTTGGCCAGCGTCCCGGCCTCGTCCGCGCGGCGCGCGGCCTTGGCCAATTCGGTGTCGGTGAAGACACGGTGGCGGAAGCGGTCACCGAAACGGTCGAGCGTTGCTCGAATTCGGTCGATATTGGCCAGATCCGTGCCGATGCCGAGGATCATGCCGATGGGTCCGATGGGTATTTGGACAAAGAAGAAGTCACGTCCGTGCGGAATCCATGCAGCGGCGCATTTGGGCGATGGCCTCGCCCAGGCCGGTGAAGACTGATTCCGCGATCAGGAAATGGCCGATGTTCAGCTCGGCCAGCTGCGGGATGGCGGCGACAGGGCCGACGGTGTCGAAGGTCAGGCCGTGGCCGGCATGAACCTCAAGCCCCAGGTCATGGGCGATTGCCGCCGCGTCGCGAAGCGCGGCCAGTTCGGCGTCGCGATCCGCATGCCGCCCCTCGGTGTCCAGGTCGCAGTAGGCCCCGGTATGCAGTTCCACCACCGCGGCACCGATGCGGGCGGCGGCACGGATCTGCTCCTCCTCGTGACCGATGAACAGCGATACGCGGCAGCCGGCATCGCGCAGCGGGGCGATGAAATCGGCCAGCATGTTGTCGTTGCCGGCCACGTCCAGGCCGCCCTCGGTCGTGCGTTCCTCGCGCTTTTCGGGAACGAGGCAGACGGCGTGGGGGCGATGGCGCAGGGCGATGGCCTGCATTTCCGCCGTGGCGGCCATTTCCAGGTTCAGGGGCAGCGTCAGGTTCGCCATCAATGCATCGATATCGGCATCGCTGATATGGCGGCGGTCTTCCCGCAGGTGGGCGGTGATGCCGTCGGCGCCGGCAGCCTCGGCGATGCGGGCGGCACGCAGCGGGTCCGGCCAAGGGGTGCCGCGGGCGTTACGGATGGTGGCGACGTGGTCGATATTGACGCCAAGGCGCAGCATGGGATCCTCCGCTGAAGTTGCAGGCACTTTAGCCGGCAGGCGGGGCGGGCGCCAGTTCGGTCGCGACCGTCCACCAGCCGTGCCGGGCCAGCGCGGCGGCGGCGGCCTGCGCCGTCTGTGGGCGGTCAAAGATGCCCAGGCACGTCGCGCCGGACCCGGACATCCGGGCGAATGCGGCACCGTTCGCCGTCATCGCTTGCAGGACCTGGGCGATGACCGGGGCGGCGTCGATGGCGGCCGGTTCGAGGTCGTTGCGCGTGGCCGAAAGCCAGGCGACCAGTGCGCGGACATCGGCGAAGGAAGGAACCTGAGGCAGCGGCGCGTTGTCGCGGCGGCCCAGTCGCGCGAAGATCTGCGGCGTGGACAACGCGATGCGCGGGTTCGCCAGCACCAGGTGCAGGGGCGGCAGGGGCGGCAGCGGGGTCAGGATCTCTCCGGTGCCCTGCATCCGGGCGGGAATCGACGCGACGCAGACCGGGACGTCAGCGCCCAGCCTTTCCGGCATCTGCGGCAGTTCGCGGCCCATGCGCCGGGCCAGGCGCAGGACCGCCGCCGCATCGGCCGAGCCGCCGCCGATGCCAGAGGCGACAGGCAGGTTCTTGGTCAGACGGATCCTGGCATCCAGTCCGGCCAGCCGGGCGGCGCGCAGGCACAGGTTGTCGTCATCGGCCGAAAGGCCTTCGGCGAAGGGTCCGTCGACCTGCAGGGACAGCGGGCCGGGTTCCACAGTGACGACATCGCCGGCGGTCGCGAAGCAGACCAGCGAATCAAGCAGGTGATAGCCATCGTCGCGCCGCCCCGTGACGTGCAGCGCCAGGTTCAGCTTGGCGGGGGCGGGCTCGACCAGGGCCGTTGCGGTTGTCGTCATTCGCTGGCGTCAGCCTCGGCCCGCGGCGGTTCCTCGGCCCCGGTGGCGGCCTCGTCGGCCAGCACGGCATCAAGGCCGCGTTCAAGCTTGTCGCGGATGCGGTCGGGATCGACCTCGCCGCTTTCGCCGGGCTCCAGCGAAAGCGCACGGCGCCACTGGATCTGGGCCTCTCGCTCGCGGCCGACCATCCAGTAGATGTCGCCCAGGTGGTCGTTGACCAGCGGGTCCGAGGCCATGGTCGCGATCGACTGCTCCATCGGCGAGACGGCCTCTTCGTAACGGCCCAGGCGGTAATAGGCCCAAGCCAGCGAATCAAGGATGTAGCCGTCGCCCGGTGACAGTTCGACCGCCCGTTCGATCATCCCCAGTGCGCGTTCCAGGTTCTCGCCCCGGTCGATCCAGGAATAGCCTAGGTAATTCAGCAGGCTCGGCTGGTCAGGACGGATCTCGAGGGCGGCAAGCAGGTCCGCCTCGGCGCGGTCGAACAGGCCCGACCGCTCCAGCGCGATGCCGCGAGCATAGAGCGGGAACCACCGCTGCTCGGCCGGAGCGTCCTGCAGCAGCGTCAGCGCCTTGTCATAGCTGGGGATCGATTCGCGAAACTTCTCCTGCTGCCGCGTCACATCGCCAAGCGCGATCCACGCTTGCGCAAGGTCGGGATAGGCGGCGGTCAGGGCCAGCGCGGCCCGCTCCGCCTCATCGTGGCGGCCGGCGCCGGAGAGGGCGTCGATGCGCGACAGTTCGGCCTGCGGACGCATCTCGCCCATGCGGCGCACGGCCTCGAATTCTGTCTCGGCCAAGTCGAACTGCAGGCGGTCCTGCAGAAGCTGGGCGACCATCAGCCGCGCCTCGGGGTTCTCGGGCGAGATCCAGGCAGCCAGCCGGGCATGGATCAGGGCCAGAGGCTCGGGGTCGGGGCTGCCCGACAGTGCCGAAGCGAAGGACAGCAGCAGGTGCGCGATCCCGTCGGCAGGGCCGGCGATCACGTCGAAGGGCACCGGCTGCCCGGCTTGCAGGCGTTGGCGCAGCTTCAGAAGCTGCGGCTCGGCCTCGATCCCCGGCAGGCTCTCCAGCAGGGCCAGCGCCTCGTCCTGGCGGTCGAGCTGCGCCAGGATCTGGACGCGGGCGATCACGCCCAGAAGCGGGCTTCCGGCCTCGGACTGCTCCAGCAGGCGATCCGCGGATTCATAGTCGCCGACCAGCGCGCGGGCCAGCGCCAGATGATAGTTCACGATCGGGCCGATCCCGTCGGCGGCGGCCATTTCCTCGAACTTCGCCAGCGCGTCCTGCGCGCGACCGGCGCCCAGCATGGCCCAAGCCTGCATGGTGCCGTCCAGAAGGTCGTTCTCGATCGGACGGGCGGGGTCGCTGTCGGCGGCGATCAGGGCCAGGAGGCCGTCCCAGTCGCTGGCGCGGATCAGCTGGGCGCGGCGCAAAAGCCCCGCCAGTTCGGTGTCGCGGCCGGATTCGACCATGCTCTCGGCCAGTTCGGCCGCCTTGTCGACCTCTCCGGCCGAGGACAGCGCGACCAGGGCGCTGTCCTGCAGATAGACATCAGCGGGATCCTTGGCCGAGGCCTGCGCATAATAGCGGGCCGCAGCGCGGAAATCGTTCTCGACCGTGGCCATCCGCGCGGCAAGATAGGGTCCGGCAAGACCCTTCATCTGGGGCGCCGGCTGTTCCTGCGCGGGCCGCGGGTCCGGGCGATCCTCCTGCTGCGCCAGCGCCGGCATGGGGGCCAGCAGCGCCGCGACAAGCGCAAGGCGCGACAGCGTCCGGCAGGTCTGGTTCTGGGTCTGGGTCAAGGGCGGCCTGTCCGAAATCACGTTTGCGTTCCGGACAGCCTAACGGCGGGACCGGAGCGCCGCAACGCCCCCGGTCCCGGCCGGCGCATCACATGTTCGGGTAATTCGGCCCGTCGCCCCCCTGCGGCGTGGTCCAGACGATGTTCTGGCTGGGATCCTTGATGTCGCAGGTCTTGCAGTGGACGCAGTTCTGGAAGTTGATGACGAAGCGCGGACCACCCTCGTCCTCGACCACCTCGTAGACGCCGGCGGGACAATAGCGCTGCGCAGGCTCGGCATATTCCGGCAGGTTCACGCGGATCGGCACCGAGGGGTCGCGCAGCTTCAGGTGGCAGGGCTGGCTTTCTTCGTGATTGGTAAAGGAAAAGGCCACGTTGGTCAGCCGGTCGAAGGACAGCACGCCGTCGGGCCGGGGATAGTCGATCTTCTTGTGATCCTTGGCCTTGCCGGTCGCAGCCGCGTCGGATTTGCCGTGCTTCCACGTGCCCATCGGGTTCCAGCCGGTCAGGTTCGCCACCCACATGTCGGCCGCGCCCAGCATCATGCTGGCCGTCAGGCCCATGCGCGACCAGATCGGCTTGACGTTCCTGACACGCTTGAGATCCTGGCCGATCGCGCCGCCGCGCACGGCGTCGTCATAGGCGGTCAGCCGGTCGCCCTCGCGGCCCGCCATGATGGCGGCGGCGGCGGCATCGGCGGCCTCGATCCCCGAGATCATGGCGTTGTGGTTGCCCTTGATGCGCGGCACGTTGACCATGCCGGCCGAGCAGCCCAGCAGGACGCCCCCATCGAAGGACAGCTGCGGCAGCGACTGCCAGCCGCCCTCGCTGATGGCGCGGGCGCCATAGGCGACGCGCTTGCCGCCCTCCAGCAGCTCGGCGACCATCGGGTGGTGCTTGAAGCGCTGAAACTCCATATAGGGATACAGATATGGGTTCTCGTAGTTCAGGTGGACGACGAAGCCGACCAGAACCTGATTGTTCTCCAGGTGATAGATGAAGCTGCCGCCGCCAGCGTTCTTGCCCAGAGGCCAGCCCATCGTGTGCACGACGCGGCCCTGCTGGAACTTCTCGGGGGCGACCTCCCAGATCTCTTTCATGCCGAGGCCGAACTTCTGCGCATCGGTCGCGGAGGTCAGGTTCAGGCGCTCGTTGATCTGCTTGGCAAGGCTGCCGCGCACGCCCTCGGCGATGAACACGTACTTGCCGTGCAGCTCCATCCCCGGCTCATAGCCGTCGCCGATGCTGCCGTCGGGGTTCCGCCCGAATTCGCCGGCGACCACGCCCTTGACCCGGTCGCCGTCCCAGACGACCTGGCTGGCGGCCATGCCGGGGAAGATCTCGACTCCCAGCTCCTCGGCCTGCTCGGCCATCCAGCGGCAGACATTGCCCATGCTGACGATGTAATTGCCGTGGTTCGACATCAGCGGCGGCATCGGCCAGTTCGGCATGCGCATCTGGCCGTTTTCGCCCAGCACATAGAAGTTGTCGTCGGTCACGGGCGTGTTCAGCGGCGCGCCCTTGTCCTTCCAGTCCGGGATCAGGCGGGTCAGGCCGCAGGGGTCCAGCACCGCACCCGACAGGATGTGCGCGCCGACCTCGGACCCCTTCTCCAGCACCACCACCGAAAGCTCGGGATCGATCTGCTTCAGCCGGATCGCCGCCGACAGGCCCGCAGGCCCCGCCCCCACGATCACGACGTCGTATTCCATGGATTCGCGTTCGATCCCCGCCGCCTCTGTCATGTGCTGGCATCCTCCCTTGGCGTTCTGGCTGGACAGGATTTAGCGCGGTGCGCGCACAGGGGCAATGACAACGCGGCAATGCGCCACGCTTAAACTTGCCGCCCTCGGCAAGCGGTCTTGCAAACGGCGAGAAATTCGGGTCACGATGACCCGGACACACGTCAAACGCCCCTGCCATCCTTGCATGGCAGGGGCGTTGACTTAGCATCCGCAGGACAACCGCATCCCACGAAGGACAGGGCAGCGATGGAAAAGATACCGATGACCCCGACCGGCTTTCAGTCGCTCGAGCGCGAACTGGGCGAGCTGAAATCCAAGGAACGTCCCGCCATCATCCGCGCCATCGCCGAGGCGCGCGAGCATGGCGACCTGTCCGAGAACGCCGAATACCACGCCGCCCGCGAAAAGCAGGGCTTCATCGAGGGCCGCATCAAGGAGCTTGAGGGACTATTGTCGCGCGCCGAGGTGATCGACCCCGCCAGGCTGTCGGGCAGCATCAAGTTCGGCGCCACCGTCAAGCTGATCGACGAGGACACCGAGGAAGAGCGCACCTATCAGATCGTGGGCGAGGCCGAGGCCGACATCGAGCACGGGCTTCTGAACATCCGCTCGCCGCTGGCCCGTGCGCTGATCGGCAAGGACGAAGGCGACAGCGTCGACGTCACCACCCCCGGCGGTCTTCGCAGCTACGAGATCGTCGAGATCCGCTACGGTTGAGGATATGTCGTTGATCGCCCGCATCGCCAGCCTGTCGCATCGCGACCGTATCACGACGGTCGGCCTGACCATCACCGGCATCTGGCTGTTCCTTGTCGCGCTGTTCTGGCTGCTGTCTCCGGGTGATCCCGACAGCGGCGGCGGCGTCGGCTTCCTCGTGTCGGTGGCGGGCATCGTGCTGCCCATCGCGCTGGTCTGGCTGGGCGTCGCGCAGGCGCGCGAACTGGCCGTCCTGCGGGCCGAGACCGACGACCTGCGCCACCACCTGTCGCAGATGCGCACGCCCTGCCCGGACGAGGACATATCCGAGAGTGTGCGGATGGATATGCCCGAAGGGGTGCGCATGTCCGCCCCCGAACCGCAGCCCGCCCGCCCCGCGCCAGTCGCGCGGCCGCGGCCACCGGCCCCGACGCGGGCCGCTGCCCCGGCGCCGGCACAGCCAGACCCTGCCGAACAGGCCGAGGTCGATCCCGCGACCCTGATCCGCGCGCTGAACTTCCCCGACGGCCCCGACGACGCCGAGGCCATCGAGGCCCTGCGCCAGGCGCTGCGCGACAAGGCCAATTCCAAGGTGCTGCGGGCGGCGCAGGACGTGGTGACGCTGCTGGCCGGGCGCGACGTCTATATGGACGACCTGCCGCCCGAACCCACGCGGCCCGAGACCTGGCGCCGCTATGCCGAGGGCGGGCGCGGCAGCGCTGTCGCGGCGCTTGGCGGCATCCGCCAGCCCGATGCGCTGGAGATCGCCGCCGCGATGATGCGCGACGACGAGATCTTCCGCGATACCGCCCACCATTTCCTGCGCCATGTCGATGGCCTTCTGGCCCGTCTGGTGCCAAAGCTGGACGACCTGCAGATCGCGGTCTTGGCCGACAGCCGCACCGCCCGCGCCTTCATGCTGCTGGGCCGCGTGTCGGGCGTCTTCGGCTAGGCCGCCAGCCGCAGCACATGGACCTGCCCCCACCAGGGCAGGCCATAGCGGCCGCGGGCTTCCTCGGCGAAACCCAGCCTGTCATAGAAGGCCAGCGCCCCACGGTTGCGCGCCCGGACCTCGGCCCGCAGGCCGGGGTGACGCCGCAGGCGCGCCCGCCGCAGCGCCTCGGCCACCAGCGCCCGTCCCGTCCCCTGCCCCGGATCGGACACCGCAAGCCCGTCGATGACCAGATCGCCGGTCGGCGGCGCCGGGCGGAAGAGCCAGGGCGGCGCAGGCAATGCCGCTGCCGGCGCCCCGCCGGACGCGTCGCGCAACCCCATGACGCCCAGAACCTGCCCCGACGGCCCCACCGCCACGATCCCGTGCAACGGCCGCAGATGCCGGGGCCAGGCCATAAGCCCGAAATGCGCCCGCCACAGGGCGGTCGCCCGTGGCAGCGCCTCGTCCGGGATCGGGTGCAGGATCTGCATGGGACGGCCTTGTCATGGTTTGCGTGTCGTGCAAGCAAGGTGGCGCGAACCGCGAACGGACGAAAGCACCATGTCATCCCCGCCCCCGTCACAGGCCGCCGCCCGGCAGTCAGCCGCCGACGACGCCTCGACCCGCGCATTGGCGCGCAGCCCGCGCGCGGCCTTCCGTCACGGCGTGGTCCAGTCGCTGCCCTTCATGGTCGTGATCGTGCCATTCGCGCTGCTGTTCGGGGTCGTTGCGACCGAGGCCGGGTTGGACATTGCCCAGGTCATGGGATTTTCGGTGCTGGTCCTGGCCGGCGCGTCGCAGTTCACGGCTGTCCAGCTGCTCAGCGACAATGCGCCGGTGATCATCGTGATCCTGTCGGCGCTGGCGGTGAACCTGCGGATGGCGATGTATTCGGCCTCGTTGCTGCCATGGCTGCGGCATGCGACGCCGGGACAGAAGGCCTGGGTCGCCTATGCCCTGGTCGATCAGAGCTATGCGTTGTCCATCCAGCATTACGAACGCCACCCGAAGCTGTCGGTCACGCAGCGGCTGGCCTATTTCGCGGGAGCGGCGGCGGTGGTCTGCGTGCCCTGGATGATCTCCACCTGGGCGGGCGCAACGGTCGGACAGGCGATCCCGGACGACATAGCGCTGGATTTCGCAATGCCGATCACCTTCCTGGCGATGATCGCGCCCATGCTGCGGACGCCTGCGCATCTGGTCGCCTGCTTTGTGGCCATCGTGGCGGCGCTGCTTCTGGCGAGGTTGCCATCGGGGCTGGGACTGCTGATCGCGGCGCCCCTGGGCATGGGCGCGGGCGCCTTGGTCGAGGTCAGGGCCGAGCAGAGGGCAAGCTGAGCATGCAGATATCGGATGCGACGATCTGGGTCATCATCCTGGTGCTGGGCGCGGGAACGTATCTGATCCGCTGGTCGTTCCTTGGCGCGCTCGGCGACCGTCAGATGCCCGGCTGGTTCATGCGGATGCTGCGCTATACGCCGGTGGCCGTGCTGCCTGCGCTGGTCGCGCCGCTGGTCGTCTGGCCCGCCGCGACCGGGGGCGCGCCCGATCCGGCGCGCATGGCCGCCGCCGCCGTCACCGTGGCCATGGGCGTGCTGACCCGCAACGTGACGCTGGCCATCCTGGCCGGGGGCGTCACGCTGGCGGGCCTGCTTTACATGTTGTAGCCGACGATCTGCCCGTTCTTCTGGCGCAGAAGCACGTCGTGGTTGTTGGCCGGGTCGCCGTCCTGATGACGCTTCGAGATCACGTTCGGCTGCGCCAGGAACCAGCGGCGCAGGCGCAGCGGCGAAAAGCCGCGCGGCACGGTCTCGAACCCCGGAACCCCCGACAGGACCTTGCTGGATTCGACGGCGCAGAAGCTTTTTCCTCCGGGGCCGTTCTGTTCCGCCCGGCGGATCGCCAGGTCTGCGATCTCCAGCGGCACGGGGATCGTGTCCTCGGCCACCCAATAGGTCTTGCGGGCGTGGTAGTCGATGTAGAAGTTCTTGAAGTTGTCGGTGATCCCGTAAAGCACGTCGTTGCGTTCTGGGATGTTCGGGTGCTGCCAGCTGCCTGCCGGGTCATAGATGACCCGCTGGCTGCCGTTGATCATCAGCCCGGAATGTCCGCCCTCGCCGCGCGGGATGCCGATCACCGTGAACAGCGTGATCGATGGCGGCTCGTCAGACACGAAGCGGGCGGCGCGCAGCCGTTCGTCGCTGGCCCAGATCTTCTGGCCGCCGCAGGCCCCCAAGACAGCCGGCGCGGCCGCAGCAAGGAAAACGCGTCTCTTCATGACCGGCCGATCAGGCGTTCGTCAAGGCAAGGAAGATCAGCACGACCAGCGACAGGATGATCACCCACTGGGTCATGCGCAGGAAGCCCGCGAAGGTCTTGCGATGCTCGGTCAGGTCCATCGTCCCCGGAGTGGCTTCGGTTTTCTCGTGCTGGTTGGCCATGGCTGCCCTCTTGGAATGGTTTGCCTGTGCGATAGCCGAAAGCGCCGCGCCTGTCACGCCCCCCACAGCACCGCGCCATCCGTTTCGCCCACGGGCCGGATCACGCCAGCGCGATGCAGATGGTTCACATGGGCCACGGCCTCGACCATGGCCAGCCCGAATTCGCTGTCGCCGATGCGGCGCTTGAAGAGGACATCGAAGCAGCCGACCGCGGTGCGCGGTCCCGCCGTCAGCGCGTCCGTCAGGCGCGACAGCGCGGTCAGGTGGTTCTGGATCAGCTGAGACAGGCGGAAGGGCAGCCCGGTGAAGGGCAGCTTGTGCCCCGGCAGGACCAGTTGGTCGTCCCGCGCCTGCCCCAGAAGGCGGGTGCAGCTTTCCAGCCACTCGCCCACCGGATCGGCCAGGGGCTCGGTCGGATAGACGCCGAGATTCGGCGAGATCGAGGGCAGAAGCTGGTCGCCGCCGATCACCAGGTTGTCGTCCAGCGACCAGAAGGTCGCGTGGCAGGGCGCGTGCCCGTGACCCATCGCCACGCGCCAGCGGCGGCGACCGAAGGCCACGGTATCTCCCTCGCTCAGCCGGGTGAAGCCGGGCGGCAGCGGGTGGACGACGTCGTTGAAGTTGAACGGACGTTCGGCCTGGCGGCGGGCCAGCAGGTCGGCGGGCATCCCGGCACGGCGCCAGAAGTCCAGCGCCTGAGGGGTGGCGGCGTCCTGCACGTCCAGGACCAGCATCCGCGCCATCAGCCAGGCGGTGCGGCTGATCATCAGCTCGGCCCCGTCGCGGTCCATGAACCAGCCGGCCAGGCCGATATGGTCGGGGTGGTGATGCGTGCCGATCACGCGCCGGATGGGACGGCCCTGAAGCGGTCCGTCCCGCAGCCCGTCCCAGATCGCGCGCCCGCGCCGGCTGTCGAAACCGGTGTCGACGACGGTCCAGCCGTCGTCATCCTCCAGCGCATAGACGTTGACGTGGTCCAGCGCCATGGGCAGCGGCAGCCGCATCCACAGCACGCCTGGTGCGATGGTCATCGCCTCGCCCTCGGCGGGCGGCGCGGGATGCGGGGTGCGGATCATGCCGCCTGATCGCCCGCCAGCGCCGCATCGTCAAGCGCCAGAAGGTCGGCCACGCCGGCCTGAACCTCGGCCAGATCACCGGCATAGCGGGGCAGGACGCGGGCCATGAAGGTGCGCGCCAGCGCCTGATGCGCCTTGCCGCCCGCCAGCGCCGCCCGCAGGTGGTAGTGCCCGCCCAGCACCCGCGCAAAGGCGTTGAGGAAGGGCACCGCGCCGGCGAAGCGATCAGGCATGTCCCGGTCCAGCAGGGCCTGCGTCGCCTCGCGCAGCGTCTCGGCCGCCTGCCACAGCTGGTGCGCCAGGTCCGGATGCGCCGACTGCGCAGCCTTGGCCCCGTCGGTCACTTCGTCCACCAGGCGCATGGCGGCGTCGCCGCCGTCGGCCAGCTTGCGCCCGACCAGATCCATCGCCTGGATGCCGTTGGTGCCTTCATAGATCGAGGTGATGCGCACATCCCGCAGGTACTGCGCGGCGCCCGTCTCCTCGACATAGCCCATGCCGCCGTGCACCTGCACGCCCATGTCGGCCACGCGGATGCCGACATCGGTGCCATAGGCCTTGGCGATGGGCGTGAGGAACGCGGCGCGGGCGGCATGGTCGGACTCGCTGGTCGCGCGGGCCATGTCGATGGCTGTCGCGCATGCCAGCCCGATGGCACGGGCCGCAAAGACCTCGGCACGGCCGGTGGCCAGCATGCGGCGCACGTCGGGATGACCGATAATTGCGCCGCCCTGGTCGCGGTCGATGGCATAGGCCACGGCCTTCTGCAGCGCCGCCTCGGCCACGCCCACGCCCTGCATGCCGACGCCAAGGCGGGCGACGTTCATCATCGTGAACATCGCGGCCATGCCCTTGTGCTCTTCTCCGACCAGCCAGCCGGTGGCGCCTTCGTAAGACATCACGCAGGTCGGGCTGCCGTGGATGCCCAGCTTCTCCTCCAGGCTGACGACCTTGAGGCTGTTGAAGACGCCCGGTTCGCCCCGGTCGTCGGGGATCAGCTTTGGCACCATGAACAGGCTGATGCCGCGCGTGCCCTTCGCAGCCCCAGGCAGCCGCGCCAGCACCAGGTGGCAGGTATTGGCAGTCACGTCGCTGTCGCCCCAGGTGATATAGATCTTCTGCCCCGTGATCCGGTAGGTGCCGTCTCCTGCCGGTTCCGCCCGCGTCGTCAGCGCACCCACATCGCTGCCCGCACCCGGTTCGGTCAGGTTCATGGTCCCCGACCATTCGCCGCCGATCAGCTTGGGCAGATAGAGCGACTTCAGCTCGTCGCTGGCGTGATGCTCCAGCGCCTCGATCTGCCCCTGCGTCAGCAGCGGGTTCAGCTGCAACGACAGGCAGGCGCCCGACATCATCTCGGCCACGGCCATGTTCAGCGCCTGCGGCAGGCCCATGCCGCCGTATTCGGGATCGGCCGACACGCCGACCCAGCCGCCCTCGGCGATCGCCCTGAATCCATCGGCGAAGCCCGGAGAGGCCCGCACCACGCCGTTCTCCAGCCGCGCCGGATGTTCGTCGCCGGCCCGGTTTAGCGGCGCCAGCATGTTCTGGGCCAGCTTGCCGGCCTCAGACAGGATGGCGGTTGCCGTCTCTGCCGTGGCTTCGGCAAAGCGCTCCGTGCGGGCAAGCTCGCCAAAGGGCACGACGTGGGACAGGATGAAGTCGATCTGCTCGACCGGGGCCTTGTAGCTCATCGGGTTCTCCTCCTGGCGCCTTGGCATCGGGCGCCTGCGCAACTATGAACGACGGTCAGGCGGCATCTTGGGCCGCGACCCATTCAGGCTCAACCGGAACCCCGCGTCACGATGCAGACCCTGCGACTGTCAGCCGATGCCACTGGCCTGGCCCGCGCCGCTGACCTGCTGGCGCAGGGCCAATGCGTCGCAATTCCGACCGAGACGGTCTATGGCCTTGCCGCCGATGCCCGCAACGCAGAGGCGGTGGCCCGCATTTATCAGGCCAAGGGGCGGCCCAGCTTTAACCCGCTGATCGTGCATGTCGCCGACATTGCCGCGGCCGAGGCGCTGGCCGATCTTGATCCGCAGGCGCGGCTACTGGCCGAACGCTTCTGGCCGGGGGCGCTGACGCTGGTCCTGCCGCTGCGGGCGGACAGCCGCATTGCGTCGCTGGTGACGGCGGGGCTGCCCACCATCGGCCTGCGCGTTCCCGCCCATCCGGCGGCTCAGGCGCTGCTGCGGGCCAGCGGTGCGCCGCTTGCGGCGCCCTCGGCCAATGCGTCGGGTCGGATCAGCCCGACCAGCGCCGATCACGTCCTCGACCCGCAGGGCGGGCTCGACGGTCGCATCGCCGCGGTGCTGGACGCGGGTCCCTGCCCGGTCGGCGTCGAATCGACCATCATCGGCTGGCCAGACGGCCGCGCGACGCTGCTCCGCCCCGGAGGCATCGCCGCCGAAGAAATCGAGGCCGCCCTCGGCCAGCCCCTCGCCGCGCATCACGGCGATCCCTCGGCGCCAAGCGCGCCGGGGCAGCTGACCAGCCATTACGCGCCGAACGCACCGCTGCGGCTGAACGCGTCGCCCCGGCCGGGAGAGACGCATCTGGGTTTCGGCCAGCCCGGACCGTTCAGCCTGTCAGACAGCGGCGACCTGACGCAGGCGGCGGCGCGGCTTTTCGACCTTCTGCGCCGCGCCGATGAGTTCGGGCGCCCGATCTCGGTCGCGCCGATCCCCGACCACGGCCTCGGCGCGGCGATCAACGACCGCCTGCGCCGCGCCGCCGCGCCGCGGGACTGACGCCCCGCCGCGCGTCCCGCAGGTCCTTACAGCCCCAGCGAGTGATAGACGTTCGAGATCCGCCGGATCGCCACGACATAGGCGGCGGTGCGCATGTCCCCGACCTTCGGATTGCTCATCCACACCTCCTTCATCTTCTTGAAGGATTCGCGCATCGTGTCGTCCAGGCCCGACCGGACCAGGTCCAGCTCGTCGGCGCCGTGCAGGAACGCCTCCTTGAAGCCGTGGGCCAGTTCAAAGTTCGTGCCGGTATCGGCCGAAATCCTCTCCAGCTCCTCGACCAGCATCCGCGCGCGGGCCTCCTCGTGGCGACGCTCCAGCCGGCCCAGGCTGATCTGCGACAGGTTCTTGACCCATTCGAAGTAGGACACGGTCACGCCGCCGGCGTTGGCATACATGTCGGGGATGATGACGATGCCCTTGCGGCGCAGGATCTCGTCGGCGTCGGCGGTGACAGGACCGTTCGCAGCCTCGATGATCAGCTTGCAGTTGATCCGCTCGGCGTTGCCGGCATGGATCACGCTTTCAACCGCGGCGGGAACCAGGATGTCGCACTCATCCTCCAGCGCCGCCAGACCGTTTTCGCGATAGTCGCCGCCGACAAAGCCCTTGATGCCGCCCGTGGCGCGGATATGGCCGCGCAACGCGTCGATGTTGATGCCCTGCGGGTTCACGATGGCGCCGTCACGCTCGATCACGCAGGTGACCAGCGCCTTGTCCTCGACCGACAGGAACTGGGCGGCGTGGTAGCCCACGTTCCCCAGGCCCTGCACGATGACCCGCTTGCCGGCCAGCGTGCCGGCCAGGCCCGCCTTCTTCATCACGTCGTCGTGGCGGAAGAACTCCCGCAGGGCATATTGTACGCCCCGTCCGGTCGCCTCGACCCGTCCGTCGATGCCGCCGGCATGGCGGGGCTTGCCGGTCACGCAGGCCTTGGCGTTGATGTCGTCGGGATGCAGCCGCTTGTAGGCGTCGGCCATCCAAGCCATCTCGCGCTCGCCCGTACCCATGTCGGGGGCGGGCACGTTCTGGCTGGGCGAGATCAGGTTCCGGCGCGACAGCTCGTAGGTGAAACGGCGGGTGATCCGCTCCAGCTCGTCCTCGTTCCAGGCGCGGGGGTCGATCCGCAGCCCGCCCTTCGACCCGCCGAACGGCACCTCGACCAGCGCGCATTTATAGGTCATCAGCGCGGCCAGCGCCTCGACCTCGTCTTGGTTCACGTCCAGCGAATATCGGATGCCGCCCTTCACGGGCTCCATATGTTCGGAATGAACGGAACGATAGCCGGTGAAGGTGTGGATCTGCCCGCGCAGGCGGACGCCGAAGCGGACGGTATAGGTCGAGTTGCAGACCCGGATCTTCTCCTCCAGCCCCGGCGCAAGCTCCATCAGCCCGGCGGCGTGGGTGAACATGCGCTCGACTGATTCGCGGAACGAGGTGGTATTGACTGACATGGCTGCTACTCCTCCTGATGTCATCGCAGGCCGTTGCTAGGCCGAGGCTAGGGCAAAGCGGAACCCGCCGCCACCACCGATGACGCCGGGCAGGCACTGTGGCATTCCTGCGATGATCGAAACGTGATGCGGGCGGCGACTTCTCAAGGCGGGTGGCTGCTTCTATGGTGAGGCAAGAACAAGGTCCGGGACAGGACCGGCAGAGGTGACGGGCAATGGGCTGCAAGGCATTGATTTCACGCGCCGCCATGGTGGCGGTTATCGGCGCGGTCGCGGGCTGCGCCTCATCCGGCTATCGCATGCCTCCGCCGGGCGCGGCGCCCTATGCGGCACCTGCTGCCCCCTATGCTCCGGCCCCCTACCCCGCGCCGGCCTATGCCCCCGCTCCGGCGCTGCCCGCTGCAGTTGCGACCATTCCCGTCGCCGCCCCGGCGCCCGCCCCGGTTGACGGAATCAGCGGCCTGACCGAGCGTGAGCCCGACCTCTGCGGCGCGCGCACGCATTCGGCGGCGGTGGGCCAACCCTCCAGCGCCATCGCCGGACTGGGCCTGACCAAGACTTATCGCGTCGTCGAATACCGCGGCATCGAGCCGCAGGACTACGACCCTAACCGGATCGTCTTCCGCCTCGACGCGGCGGGCATCATCACCAAGGTGGATTGCGGATGAAACATATGCGCCAGACAGCCCTTCTTCTGACCCTTTCAGCCGGCCTCCTTGCCGCCTGCGAACCCGTTCCGGTCCAGCCCGAACCCCCGGTCGAGGCCCCCGACCAGTGCGGCGCCGAAGGCTATCAGGGGCTGATCGGCCAGCCCCGCGACGTGCTGGAGCGGATGAACTTCCCGCTGAACACCCGCGTCATCGGCCCCGAGGACATGGTCACTGCCGATTTCCGGCCCGAGCGGCTGAACATCGAATATGCGCCGAACGGCCGCATCTCGAAGGTCAGCTGCTACTGATCCGTTCGGCATTGATTTGCGGCGGGCGGGGTGTCACCATCCCATCATGATGAATGCAAGCCCGCCGCTCCAGGCCGATCCCGACCGCGTCGTCTTCGACCGAAAAGAGCTTGGGCTGATCCTGTCGACCTATGGCCGTTTCGTCGCCGCCGGCGAATGGCGCGATTATGGCATGTCGTTCCTGCGCGACGTGGCGATCTTCAGCGTCTTCCGCCGCGCCGCCGAACATCCGCTCTACCGGATCGAAAAGCGCCCGCGCCTACGTGCCGCCCAGGGCGCCTATGCCGTGATCGGCATGGACGGCCGCGTCCTCAAGCGCGGCCACGACCTTGCGCAGGTGCTGCGGGTGCTGGACAGGAAGCTGATCCGCGCCATCGACTAGGCGCTGTCAGAGCTGCCTTCGGTCGGCTCCGCTTCTTGCAGAGGTGCCACGCGACAGGTTCCTGCAGCCTGCAGAAGACGCCGGCGACAAGGCGGCGCGACTGACGGATGCCCGGATTGATGTTCAGCTTGGGGCGCCTGAACCGCTTCGAGACGAGGTTCCGGCCGATCCACCTCGGCCATGAGCGCACCGCGCTGAGGCCGATGCCGCCAGTCTGCATGGCCACATCGACGCCGCTCCTCCGGCATCAGGTGCGCCGCTGCCTGCGGATCGCAAGACCTCAGGTACCGCGCGGCTTGGCGCGCAGCGTCGGATCGGCGGCCGTGGGATCCTCGGGCCAGGGATGGCGGGGGTACCGCCCGCGCATGTCCTTCCTGACATCGGCATAAGAACTTGCCCAGAAGCCGGGAAGATCCATCGTCACCTGCACGGGGCGCTGCCCCGGCGACAGCAGCGTGATGCGCAGCGGCCTGCCACCCACGACCGGATGCCGCGTCACACCGAACAGTTCCTGCAGGCGCAGCTCGATCGACGGCTCGTCGCCGTCATAGTCGATGGCCACCCGCCGCCCCAGCGGGGTCTCGAAATGGGCCGGCACCTCCCGATCCAGCCGCTGCTGGCCGTCCCAGCCAAGCCGCGCCTTCAACGGCTCTGACAGGTCCAGCGCCCGCAGGTCCTGCAACGTCCTTGCGCGGACCAGCCATGGCAGCAGCCAATCGCCATCCGCCAGCAGGCTGGCATCGTCCACCGGCGCCACCTCAGCGCCCGTGGCGTGCAGCAACGCGATCCGCGCCCGCAGCCTTGCCGCAGCAGCGCTCCAACGCAGCCCGTCCTGCCGCAACCCCTGCAGCGCGGCCTCGGCAATCGCCGTCGGCGGAACGTCGGACCAGGGCCGCTCCGACAGGACCAGCGCCCCGAGCCTCTCCTGCACGCGCGCCAGCACGCGACCCTCTCGGCGGGACCACTCGCAAAGCTCGACTAACGCGATGCGGTCGCCATGCATCGCCCGCAAGTCCGCCTCGTCCAGGGGCGCGGCCAGCCTGATCCTGGCCTCACGCTGATCGCCGTCCAGGTCCAGCGCGACGATCAGCCGTTGGCCGGCCAGCGCATCGTCATTGTCGATGACGGCACCCTTGCCACCGGACAGGACGAACCGCGCATCACTGCCAGGGCGCCGCAGCCCGATGCGGTCCGGATAGGCCAGTGAGGCCATCGCTCCAGCCGACAGCCGCGCCTCGGCCGCGGGCTCGGGGCGCCGCAGGGGGGGTGCGGGGGGGACCTCGTCCCCCCCGCCGTCGCGGGACGCAATCACCCGGCCAAGGCGCTTGACCTCGCTGCGGATGCGCTCCACCGCCGCCCGGTTCGGCTCCTGGCCGATCCGGGCGAAGGCCCCGCGCGGATCGCGGATCGCCTCCAGCCTCGGGTGAAGATCCACGCCGATGCCGCGCAACGGGTCACGCTCCGACAGTAGCGCCGCCAGTTCGGCCGCCTGCGGCCCTGCACGAACAAGCATGTGCGCCAGCCGCGGATGCAGCGGCAGGCGCGCCATCGCCCGACCGTGGTCGGTGATCCGGCCGTCGCGGTCCAACGCCTCGAGCGATGCCAGCAAGGCCCGCGCCTCGGCCATCCCCGCTTCGGGCGGCGGCGTCAGGAAGGCCAGATCGTCCGGCGCCGCCCCCCAGGCCGCCAGCTCCAGTGCAAGGCCCGAGAGGTCGGCCACGGCGATTTCCGGCGGAGCGAAGTCCGGCAGCGCCCCCTCCTCGGCCCGCGCCCACATGCGATAGCAGATCCCCGGCGCGACCCGCCCGGCGCGGCCACGGCGCTGGTCAGCCTCGGCGCGGCTGACGCGCTCGGTCACCAGTCGCGACATGCCGCTGCCCGCATCGAAACGTGCCCGGCGCGCCCGGCCCGCATCGACCACGACCCGCACCTTGGGGATGGTCAGCGAGGTCTCGGCGATGGCCGTCGCCAGGACGATCCGCCGCACCTGTCCCGGCGGGGCCAGCGCCGCCCTCTGGGCCGCCGCCGGCAGCGCGCCGAACAGCGGCAGCGCCTCGCAGCCGGATGCGCCCAAGGCAGCCGCCATCCGGCGAATCTCTCCCTCGCCCGGCAGGAACGCCAGGATCGTGCCGCCCAGGCCGCGCGTTTCCCCCTCGGCCCGCAGGATCAGCCGCGTGGCCTCCTCGGCCAGCCGTAGACCCGGGGGCATCGGACGCTCCAGCCATCGCGTCTCGACCGGAAAAGCCCGCCCTTCCGACACTACTACGGGCGCATCGTCCAGAAGGGCTGCCACCGGCCCCGCATCCAGCGTCGCCGACATCACCACGACGGCCAGATCCTCGCGCAGCGCCCCACGCGCCTCCCAGACCAGCGCAAGGCCCAGGTCGGCGTTCAGGCTGCGCTCGTGGAACTCGTCGAAGATCACGCAGCCGACGCCCGCCAGCGCGGGATCGGACTGGATCATCCGCGTGAGGATGCCCTCGGTCACCACCTCGATTCGCGATCCGCGCACCGACTCGCCCCGCATCCGATAGCCGACGCGCCCGCCCACGGCTTCGCCCAGGCTCTCGGCCAACCGCTCGGCGGCGGCGCGCGCGGCCAGGCGCCGCGGCTCGAGCATAACGATCCGGCCGTCGATCTGCTCCATCAGCGCCAGCGGCACCCGCGTCGTCTTGCCCGCGCCCGGCGGCGCGACCAGCACCGCCCGCCCGTGACGGGCGACGGCGTCGCGAAGGGCAGGCAGGACATCGTCGATCGGCAGCGCATGTGACATGCGACCGCTGATACCGCCTGGCGGACTGACAGCACAATCGGCAATGGCGCCATTGCCACCCGGCCCCACCGGGATTAGCCAATCGGCAGGGGATATCGTCCGAACCATCCGCGCCACCGGGCGTTGGGTGGTGCGGCAGAAACGACAGGGGCGGCGATTGGGCATCCGAAGCGACGTGTTGGAGGGGCTTGGCCTCTCGGATTCGGTGGTCCGGATCGGCGTGACCGGCCTGTCGCGGGCGGGCAAGACGGTGTTCATCACCTCGCTGGTCGCCAACCTGCTGGAACGTGGGCGCATGCAGTCGCTGCGGGCGGCCGCCGACGGTCGGCTCAAGGCGGTCTGGCTTCAGCCGCAGCCCGACGACACGATCCCGCGCTTCGACTTCGAGCGTTACCTGGCCGCGCTGACCGGCCCCGCCCCGCACTGGCCGGACGGGACCCGCCATGTCAGCCAGCTGCGCCTGTCGCTGCGGTTGGAAAGCGGCGGCCTCTTCGGGGGCCTGCGCGGGACGCGGACGCTGCATCTCGACATCGTCGACTATCCCGGCGAATGGCTCTTGGACCTGCGCCTGATGGAGCGTGACTTCGCCCAGTGGTCGGCCGAGGTTCTGGACCGGATCGCCGGCCGACCCGGCGCGGACCGCTTCACCGCCGCGCTGGCGGCCCTGCCGCGAAGCGACGCCTTCACCGAACCCCAGGCGCAGGAACTGGCCGACATCTATACTGTCCATCTGAACGCCGCCCGAGAGGCCGGCTGGTCAGACTGCACCCCCGGCCGCTTCCTCATCCCCGGAGAGCTTGCCGGCTCTCCGGCGCTGACCTTTGCGCCGCTGCCGCCAGACCTGATGGACAGCAAGCTGGGCCGAGAGTTTCGCCGCCGCTTCGACGCCTACAAGTCCCGCGTGGTGCGGCCGTTCTTCCGCGACCATTTCGCCCGGATCGACCGGCAGGTGGTGCTGGTCGACGTGCTGGGCGCCATCCATCAGGGCCCCCAGGCGGTCGAGGACATGCGCCGCGCCATGGCCGACATCCTGTCGGCCTTTCGTCCGGGCCGGGCTGGCTGGCTGGGCCAGCTTCTGGGCAGCCGCAGGGTCGAACGCATCCTGTTCGCCGCGACCAAGGCCGACCACCTGCACCACGTCCAGCACAACCGGCTGACCGCAATCCTGTCATCCATGCTGAGAGAGGCGCGCGACCGCGCCGACTTCCAGGGCGCCCGGACCGAGGCGATGGCCATCGCCGCCCTGCGCGCCACGACCGAGGAGACGATTGCCCAGGGCGACGAGGAACTGCCCGCCGTACGCGGCCGGCTGCTCGATGGGCGGCAGGCGGCCTTCTTCGCGGGGGAACTGCCCGCAGATCCCTCGATGCTGCTGCATCCGGCGCGGCAGGGAGCCGTGGCCTGGCTGGACCAGGACTATGCCGTGATGAACTTCGCCCCCGCCCCCCTGACGACCCGTCCGGGCGACGGCCCGCCCCACATCCGGCTGGACCGCGCGGCCGAGTTCCTGATCGGAGACCGGCTATGAACCAGGATCCGAAGCGCCCCCGCCGTCCGGTGATCCTGGATCTGGACGCCGCCGCAAAGGCCCCGGCCCGCGGCCCCCAGCTTCGCACACCGACAGACGAGGCCCCCAGCCCCGCCGATGCGCCGCCCATCGACACCAGCGACGCCCCCCTGCCCCGCCCGCGCACCATGGAGATGGTGACCAGGCTGGTCGGGCGCGGCCCGTCCCGGCTGACGCGGTTCTTCATCAACAGCGGGATCGCGCTCTTCACCTTTCTGCTGGGGGTGGCGGCGCTCGATTTCATCAACCGGCTGCTGACCAGCTATCCCCTGCTGGGCTGGATCGCTGTGGCGCTGTTTGCCCTCTTCACGCTGTCCTGTCTTGGCCTGGCGCTGCGAGAGTGGTGGGCATGGCGGCGTCTGGGGCGGATCGACCACCTGCAGCGTCAGGCGGGCGCGGCCCTGGCCGATGGCAGCCTGGATCAGGCGCGGGCCGTCACCGACGGGCTGATGGTGCTGTTCGCGCGCCGGGCTGATCTGAAATGGCAGCGCGACCGACTGGCCGAGAGGCGCGCCGAGCCGCTGGACGCGCACTCCCTGCTGACGATGGCCGAATCCGAGTTGCTGTCCGGCCTGGACCAGCAGGCCCGGCGCGAGATCGAGGCCGCGGCCCGCACCGTCGCCGCGACAACAGCGCTGGTGCCGCTGGCCTTCGCCGACGTGGCGGCGGCGCTGGCAGCGAACCTGCGGATGATCCGCCGCATGGCCGAGATCTATGGCGGCCGCGCCGGGGCCGTGGGCGGCTGGCGGCTGGCCCGAACGGTGATGACCCACCTGATCGCCACCGGCGCGGTCGCGGCGGGCGACGACCTGGTCCACACGATGGCCGGCGGCGGCATCCTGTCCAAATTGTCGCGCCGCTTCGGCGAAGGCCTGGTCAACGGCGCCCTGACGGCCCGCGTCGGCATCGCCGCGATGGAGGTTTGCCGCCCGCTGCCCTTCCTGTCCCAGCCCCGCCCCAAGGTCGGCAACCTGATCGGCCGCGCGGTGACAGGTCTTTTCGACGACGACGAACGGCGGAGTTCCTGAATGGAGACCATCGGTTCAGCCGCGCTGGCGGTCGTGCTGGTGTCGATGCCCGTATAGCAGGTGCTTGTCATCCTGCTGTTCGATACGTTCGGGGCCCTGCCCAGCAATCCAGAACCCCAGAACTTGTCGCCATTGTTCCGGGGCCGCTGTGGACGGCTGTTGGCGTGGTCTGCCGAAAATATCGCGGTCATCTGATCGTGCTGTCCGTCCATGCTCTGGCGGCGGCGGACTGAAGCCGGTCCGGACACTGCCGCCGGACAGGCGTGAGACGTGGCGGCAATCCGTGCCATGCCCGCGCCGCCCGCCGTTCCGACTATCAAGGCGCGCCTACACCGAATGCGACGCAGGGTGATGGTCAAACCTGCAGAACCACGGAAACCGGCTGCCGGTGCTTGTTGTTGGATCTTAGTCCAAAGGCAGCTTGTACCCCAGGTGCGACGCCTTGAAGCCCAGGCTGTCGTAGAACCGGTGGGCGTCGGTGCGGGAGCGGTCGGTGGTCAGCTGGACTAGCGCGCAGCCCTCGGCCCGGCAGCGGTCGATGGCCCAGAGGATCATCTGCCGCCCCAGGCCCCCGCCGCGATGGTCGCGATGGACGCGGACGCCCTCGATCTGGCCACGACGTGCGCCGCGCCGCGACAGGCCCGCGATGAAGGTCAGCTGCATCGTGCCGATGACCCGACCCTCCTCCTCCAGAACGCAGAGAAACTGGTTGGGATCGGCGTCGATCGCGGCGAAGGCCTGGCGATAAGGCGCAATATCATTGGTTTCTCGCGCGGCTCCCAGGGCATCGTCCGCCAGCATGGCGACGATGCCGGGCAGGTCGTCGGCAGTGGCGCGGCGGAAGGTGGGCATCAGGGGGTCGCCCCGCTTTCGCCGGGCAGGTCAGGCGCCTCGGCGGGCTGCGCATCCGCGGGAGCCTCGTCAGCATCGACAAGGCGGTTGTCCTCCCACTCGCCAGAGGCGACCTGGCCGGTGGCATATTGCATGACGCCCTGTCCCTGGCGTTTGCCGGCGGTGAAGTTCCCCTCATAGCGGTCGCCGTTGGCATAGGTCGCGACGCCTGCGCCGTCGATCTCTCCGCCCTTCCAGCCGCCTTCATAGACGAAGCCGTCCGGCGTGGTCAGCCGCCCCTGGCCCTCGCGCAACCCGTTCACGAAGCTGCCGGTATAGACCGTGCCGTCGGGATAGGTCGCCTGCCCCTCGCCGTGGCGCTGTCCATCCTTCCAGGCGCCGGAATAGACATAGCCGTCGGGATAGGACATCCGCCCCTGGCCTTCGTTGCGCGCGTTCCGGAAGCTGCCTTCATAGACCATGCCATTGGCATAGGTGGCGCGGCCATCGCCCTCGATCACCCCCTCGGACCACTGGCCGTCATAGGTCGAGCCGTCGGCATAGGTGATCTTCCCGGTCCCGTGCGGGCGGTCGGCGCGCATCTGGCCCAGATAGACCGCCCCGTCGGGGTAGGTAATCTGGCCACGCCCCTGCATCCGCCCCTCGGCCCATTCGCCGACATAGACATAGCCGTCGGCACCGGTGAAGGTGCCCTGCCCGTGGCGGCGGTCGTCGGCGAATTCGCCGTCATACACATCGCCGTTGGCATAGGTGGCGACGCCCTTGCCCTGACGCCGGCCGCCTTCCATCTCGCCCTCGTAGCGGTCGCCGGTGGGCTGGACCAGAACACCGCTGCCCGACATCTGGCCGGCGGCCCAGATCCCGTCATAGGTCAGCCCGTCGGCCATCACCAGCTTGCCCTGCCCGGCCCGCTGGCCGGCCAGCATCCCGCCTTCGTAGGTCGCGCCGTCGGGATAGGTGATCCGGCCCTGCCCCTCCTTGACGCCGGCCTTCCAGTCGCCTTCGTAGCGATAGCCGTTCGACTGGGTCAGAACGCCCGTGCCGTCATGCAGGCCCTTGACGAACTGGCCTTCGTAAACGGACCCGTTGGCATAGCGCGCGATGCCCTGACCGGTGATCTCGCCCTCGACCCACTCGCCCTCGTAGGTGCCGCCATCGGCATAGGTGATCTTGCCAAGCCCGTCCGGCTTGCCGCGGACGAACTGGCCTTCGTAGACGGATCCGTTCGGGAACTCGGCCCGGCCCTGGCCCATGATCTGGCCCTCGACCCAGTCGCCCTCATAGCGATAGCCGCTTGGCAGTTCATAGCTGCCGCGCCCGTGCTGCACGCCGTTGCGGAACGTGCCCTCATAGACGCCGCCGTCATCGTACTGCTTCGTGACGACCTGGCCCGCCGCAGCGCCTGCCAGAACCGCCAGAACCATCGCCGTGCCGAGTGCCGCTTTCATCCGCCTGTGCCCTTGCCCGTGTTTGCGGCAGCTTTAGCCCAGCAGGCGCCCGCGCGCAAAGCCTGACTTTTCCTCTGGGTCACGATCCTCTATCCGGTCGGACGATCGAAAGGGGACCGACATGACAGACCGCTTCCGCCTGACCATCGGCCAGTTGAACGCGACCGTGGGCGACCTGGCGGGCAACGCCGCAAAAGCGCGGGACGCTTGGGAACAGGCGCGCGATGCGGGCGCCGACATGCTGGCTCTGCCAGAGATGTTCATCACCGGATACCAGACGCAGGACCTTGTGCTGAAGCCCGCCTTCACCGACCAGGCCATGGCGGCCCTCATGCAACTGGGCGCGACGCTGGCCGACGGCCCCGCCATCGGCATCGGCGGGCCGTGGCGTGACGAGGGCGGCAAGCTCTACAATGCGTGGTGGGTCTTCAGCCGCGGCACCCTGGTCGCGCGGGTGCTAAAGCACCACCTGCCCTACCAGCAGCTGTTCGATGAGCTGCGCCTGTTTCATTCGGGTCCGATCAGCGGCCCCTATCCCGTCGCCGGCGCCCGCATCGGCAGCCCGATCTGCGAGGACGGCTGGTATCCCGACGTGGCGGAGACGCTGGCTGAAACCGGCGCCGAGATCCTGATCGTTCCCAACGGCAGCCCCTATCACCGCGAAAAGCTGGACCTGCGCATGGGCCACATGGTCGGGCGTGTCGTCGAAACCGGCCTGCCGCTGGTCTATGTGAACCTGGTGGGCGGGCAGGACGACCAGATCTATGACGGGGCCAGCTTCGTCCTGAACCCCGGTGGCAGGAAGGTCGTGCAGCTTCCTGCCTTTCAGGAAGCCGTCGCACATGTCGACTTCACCCGCTCGGCGGACGGCTGGCTGGCCGAGCCAGGCCCGATGGCGCCCCAGCCCGATGCATGGGAACAGGATTACTTCGCCATGATGCTGGGCCTGCGCGACTATCTGCGCAAGTCGGGCTTCTCGAAGGTCGTCCTGGGCATGTCGGGCGGCATCGACAGCGCGCTGGTGGCGACCATCGCCGCAGACGCGGTCGGCCCGCAGAACGTCCGCTGCGTGATGCTGCCCTCCGAGTACACGTCGCAGGCCAGCCTCGATGACGCCGCCGACTGCGCCACCCGGCTGGGCGCGCGCCTCGACACCGTGCACATCGAAGGCGCCCGCGACGCGGTCGAGGACGCACTGGCGCATCTGATGGAGGGGACCAGCCCCGACATCACCGAGGAGAACATCCAGTCCCGTCTTCGCGGCGTGATGCTGATGGCGATCTCGAACAAGTTCAACGAGATGCTGCTGACCACCGGCAACAAGTCCGAGGTGGGCGTCGGCTACGCCACGATCTACGGTGACATGGCCGGCGGCTATAACCCGATCAAGGACCTCTACAAGACGCGGGTCTTCGAAACCTGCCGCTGGCGGAACGCGAACCACCGCGACTGGATGCTGGGGCGCGCCGGAGAGGTGATCCCGCCGCAGATCATCACCAAACCGCCCTCGGCCGAACTGCGCCCCGACCAGAAGGACGAGGATTCGCTGCCGCCCTACGAGGTGCTGGACGCGATTCTCGACGGCCTGGTCGAGAAGGATCTGTCGCTGGCCGAACTGGTGGCGCAGGGCTTCGACGCAGAGACGGTCCGGCAGGTCGAAAGGTTGCTCTACATCAGCGAATGGAAGCGGTATCAGGCCGCCCCCGGACCCCGGATATCGACGCGCGCATTCTGGCTGGACCGGCGCTACCCGCTGGTGAACCGCTGGCGAGACGAACCTTGAGCGGGCGGATGGGGGCTCTGCCCCCGTCCTGCGGACTCCCCCGGGATACTTGACGACCAAAGCAGGAAGAGAATACCCTGCCTGCCGGGGATCGCTCCAGCGTCAGACAGGGCGCCTGCTTCGGCCACGGTCATCGGCGTCCCCGCCTGTACCGTAGAATGCTTATACCCGAAGATGATTAATCGAAGGCTAAAGCTCCTGCTTTGGTCTTGAAGTATCCCCGGGGGTCCGGGGGCAGACAGCCCCCGGCGCCTCCGGACAAAAACTGCCGGTCCGGTCAGGGAATCTCGATCTTCCCGACCAGCGGCATGTCGTCCTGGGGGCCGACGTTGTGGCGCTCTATCATCCGGTGGACCAGCGGGTCGCCCTCGCCCTGGTGGAGATTGCGGAGAGCGACCGTCACCTCGGCGTCTGTTCGCGTCCGGCGCAGGTTGTGGCGGACATACTCGTCCCAAGTGGCGATATGATAACTCTCGCTCCACAGGTCCGGATGTTCCAAGTCGCGCAGAAGGGCCCAGTTGCGCGCGCCATCACGGCGTCGGATGATCCTGCGCCGGCGCATCAGGCGCAGGAATTCGGGGACGTCCTTCTGGTCGATGCGATAGTCGACCATCACCATGATCGGCCCCGACCGGCCCTTCAGGTCCAGACGCAGCGGAGGCTCGCGGAAGCGGTTCACCGGCTCCAGGTCAAGCGTGCCGAACTCGGGCGCGCGCAGCCAGAACCCAAGAACTGCACCCAAAATCAGCAGAAGACCCGCCGCAGTCAGCGCCATGTCAAGCCCCTGGGCCCCGGCGATGGCGCCCCAGGCCCAGGCGCCGGCGGCCATGCCGCCGAACGTCGCCGTCTGATAGAACGCCAGCGCCCGCGCCACGACCCAGCGGGGCGTGGACAGCTGCACCGTCACGTTGAACAGCGACAGCGCAAGCACCCAGGCCGCCCCGGCCGGCAGCATGGCCAGCGCGTGCAGCCAGACGGATTCGGTCTGTCCCAGCACCAGCGCCGCGACGGCGAAGCCGGCAAAGGCCATGCGGACAACATGTTCGTTGTCCATGCGCGCCCGGATGCGCGGATTCAGCAGCGCGCCCGCAATGGCGCCAATCCCATAGCAGCCCAGCAGGCCGCCGAACAGCAGGGACCCGCCCTCGGGGTGGCTCTTGGCGACCAGCGGCAGCAGCGCCAGCACCGAGATCGCCGCAAATCCGAACAGCGCCCCGCGCAGCATGACCCGCATCAGGTTCGGCGACAGCACCACATAGCGCAGTCCCGCGCCCATCGCGGCCAGGAACGGCTCGGGCGTGGTGACGCGGGGGGCCAGGTTCGGCTTCCACCGCAGCATGGCGCCGACCAGCGGCAGATAGGACACCGCGTTGACCGCGAATGCGGCCGCCGCCCCCAGGGTCGCCACGATCAGGCCGCCCGCGGCGGGACCGACACTGCGCATCAGGTTGAAGCCGACCGAGTTCAGGCTGACGGCCGCGGGAAGATCCTGTCGTGCGACCAGATCGCCCATGCTGGCCTGCCAGGGGGGGTTGTACACGGCCTGCCCCGCGCCCAGCAGGAAGGTAAAGGCCAGAAGCAGCCACGGTGTCAGCGCGCCCGACCAGGCGACCACAGCCAGAGCCACCGACACGACGCTCATGAAGATCAGTGCCGCGGTCAGCAGCGACTTGCGGTCGAAGATGTCCGCCAGCGCGCCCGAGGCGATCGCCAGCAGCATGACCGGCAGCGTGTTCGAGGCCTGCACCAGTGCGATCAGCGTCGCGCTGTCGGTCAGCTGCGTCATCAGCCAGGCCGCGCCCACCGCCTGCACAAGCCCGCCGAAGTTCGAGACCAGCGTCGCGCCCCACAGCAGGCGGAAGTCGCGATAGCGGAAGGGGGCAAGCGCGCCGCCGGTCCTGTCGGGGCTGGGCGTGCTGGGATCGGTCAAGCTCTTCACGTCGGGCCTTCTTGGGATCGCCGGGTGGTCCGGCATTGGACACAGGCTAGGCCGTGGACGTCCTGCGGGCAATCGCGCAGGGTTGCGCGGCTGCGCCGAATCGGCAACAGTTGCCGAAGATCGTGCCGGGGTGCACGACGCGGGGATGAAACCGGATCACACGCCAAGTTGTTCCCCTGATGCGCAAAGTTGAACAGGCTGACGCTGCAGCGCCACATGGGTCGTAAACAATTGCGCCAGGGATCACCCGAACCCTGGCGGCGGGGTTGACGCGGCTTGGCACTGGGCCTCATGGAACGATGTGCGAATCGCGACGCGGGTCCGGCCCGTCCGGCGATGGAATCAAACTGCTGCCTCGTGTCCGCCTCTGCCGGTGGATCCGACGATGAACAAGGAATGTGCAACGATGCGCCTCGCTTTTATCTTCGCGGCGCTGGCCCTTGGGCTGGCGGCCTGTGGTCCCAGCCAGGAAACCGCCGCCCCTGCACCGCAGGGGCCGGTGGAGGTTCCCGACATCTACAAGGCCCGCGTCGATAAGGGTCCGAATGGACAGCCGATCCCGATCCAGGCGGTGCGCCCGGCCTATCTGACCGATCGCAACACCCGCCAGCTGGTCCCCTACAACGGGTCCGAAGCGCCGGGCACGATCGTCGTCGATCCCTATGCGCGTGTTCTCTATCACGTCCAGCCGGGCGGGCAGGCAATGCGCTATGGCGTGGCGGTCGGGCGCGCCGGCAAGGGCTTCGAGGGGCGCGCGACCATCGCGCGCAAGGCCGCGTGGCCCAGCTGGCGCCCGACCGACAACATGCTGCAGACCGAGCCCGAGCTCTATGGCCAGTTTGCCGGTGGCCTCGAGGGTGGTCCGCAGAATCCGCTGGGGTCGCGGGCGCTCTATCTCTATCAGGGCGGCACGGACACCTATTACCGCATCCACGGCACGCTTGACCCCTCGTCGATCGGCAAGGCCACCTCGGCCGGTTGCATCCGCCTGTTCAACCAGGACATCATCGACCTGTTCGAGAACGTGCCGACCGGAACCGAGGTGCTGGTCCGGTCCGAGGCGCTGAGCCTGCAGATGGAAGGCCCGATGGTCGAAACGCCCGAGGGTTACGTCGTCCCGGCGTCGCAGGCCGCGCCGACCGCCGATGTCGTGGCTGTCAGCGGATCGCCCGTCGAATCCGCGGTTCCCGCCACTGCGCAGGTGCAGACGCAGCCGGTCATGGACCCCTATGCCGCGATGTCCGCCTCGCAGGTCGCCGCCCCGGTCGAGCCGGCGGTGGTGACCGATCCTTTCGCGACGGCCGACGCAGGCTGGGTCTCGCCTGTGGAAAGCGCGGTTCCCGCCCGCTGATTCCGGCGCCCCTGCGGAAAGAACACCCCGGCCCCGCGCATCGCGTCGGCGCCTTTCCAATTGCAATGCCGTGCCTTCGGCGGCAAAGTCGGCGCGCAACGCCATCTCTGCACCAAGGGACCCTTTCATGCCGAACTACGCCAAGCGCGAACAGGAACTGTTGAGCGACGATCAGAGCGAACTGATCGGGCGCAGCCGGCAACCGGCCCTTGCGCAGATGGCCGAGGCCGAGCTTCACGACCTTGCATCCCGCCTGCGCGGGTGGCGCGACGAGGCCGTCGCCGCCGACAAGGACGAGGAGGCAGGGATCATGCGCGCCGCCCTGCGCCGCCTGGATGCCGAACGTCACAAGCGCGGGCTTCCGGCGCAGCCCGCGGCAGCCGCGAAGGCTCCGGCCAAGCCGGCCTCGGCCAAGCGCAAGCCGGCGACGCAGACGCGCAAGCCCGCCGGACGCAAGCCCGCCGAAGCCCGCAAGACCGATCTGCGGACCGAACCCCATCGTGTCCCCAAGCGCCCCGCCCCGCCGGCCGAGGAGGCCACGGCCGAGGTCCTCGTGGCAGCGGCGCCCGCCCAGGTGCCCGCGAATGACAAGGCCGAAAAACAGGCGGCCCGCCGGGCCGAAAAGCAGGCCGCGAAAGCCGCCGAGAAGGAGGCCGCGAAGGCCGAACGCAAGGCCGCCCGCAAGGCCGAGAAGGACGCCCTGAAGGCTGCGGAGAAAGCGCGCAAGACCGCCGAGAAGGAGGCTGCCAAGGCCGAGCGCAAGGCCGCCCGCAAGGCCGAGAAGAACGCCCTGAAGCAGGCCGCCAAGTCCGCCGACGATGCAGCGCTCGAGGTGAAGTCCGCCAAGCCCAAGGCCGCGAAGTCCGGCAAGAAGTCCGGCAGTGGCAAGAAGAACAAGTAGGTTTACACTGGCACGGCAACGGACAGGACGGATGACCAGGGCATGGCGGGCCGCGACCCGCCTCGGCGCTGCTGTGGTGCTGTGCCTGGCCGGGCTGCAGCCGGCCTTGGCGCGTCCCGCCGTCGATGCCGTGCATGGCCGGCCCGCGCCTCGCGTCTCCGAGGATTACCGCTGCAGCGACGACGGCCGCGACTGCATCGCCAAGGCCACCTATGCCTCGGACGTCTGCAAGCTGATCGAGAGGAACGCCTCTGAACAAGGGCTCGACCCTGCGTTTCTTGCGCGGCTGCTGTGGAAGGAAAGCCGGTTCGAACCTTCGGCCATCAGCCCGGCTGGCGCCATCGGCATCGCCCAGTTCATGCCGGGCACGGCCGAGCTCTATTGGCTGGACGATCCGTTCAATCCGGCGCAGGCGATCCGCAAGGCGGCCTGGTATCTGGCGCAGTTGAGCGAGCGTTTCGGCAATATCGGCCTGGCCGCAGTTGCCTATAACGGTGGGGAAAACCGCGCGGCCCGCTTCGTCGCCCAGCAGACGACCCTGCCCTTCGAGACGGTCGATTACGTCGAGTCGATCACCGGCTTCAGCGCCCATCGCTGGCGCGACAACCCGCCGGCGCCCTCCGATCTGCGGCTGGCGCTGGCCGCCGACATGGCCTTCCGCCCTGCCTGCGAGAAGATGGCCGGCGACCGCAGCCTACGAGAGTTCCAGACCCAGCCGCCCGTCATGCCTTGGGGCGTGATCGTCGCCAGTCATCCCAGCCAGGCCGGTGCCGCCCAGCAGGTGGCGCGGCTGAACCGCACGCTCCGCCCGATCCTCGATGGCGGCGCGAGGGTCGGCTATGTCCGCAAGCGCATGAACGGCATGCCGAAGGCCGTCTATACGGCGCAGGTCGGGTACAGTTCGCGAAGCGAGGCGGCACGGTTCTGCACCCGGTTTAAGTCACTGGGCGGGCGCTGCATCGTGCTGAAGAACTGACGACCGCTTGCCTCGCGGTCAGAGGAAACTCTGCGGATCGATATCGACCGACAGGCGCATGTTCGTGGGCAACTTCACAGGTGCCAGCCAATCGGCGATGGCCGATTGCAGCGGCGCCTGACGGGGCGCGCGGATCAGCATCCGCATCCGGTGTCGCCCCCGGACCCGCGCGATGGGCGCGGGCGCTGGCCCCCACAGCTCGGCCCCGACCTCGGCCAGCGGCATTGCCTGCGCGGCCAGATGGCGTGCGAAATCGCTGACCGCGCCCAGATCCGGGTGCGACAGGATGATCCCGGCCAACCGGCCGAAGGGCGGCATCCCGGCGGCCTGCCGGCCTGCCGCCTCGGCGTCCCAGAACTGTTCGTCCTGACCTGACAGGATCGCCCGGATCACCGCATGGTCGGGCTGGTGCGTCTGCAACAGCGCCACCCCCGGCGCAGCGCCGGACTGCCGACCGGCACGCCCCGCCACCTGCCGCATCAGCTGAAAACTGCGTTCCGCCGCGCGCAGGTCGGCGCCCTGCAAGCCCAGGTCCGCGTCGACCACGCCTACCAATGTCAGGCGCGGGAAGTTGTGGCCCTTGGCGACGATCTGGGTGCCGATGATGATGTCGGTGTCGCCCTCGGCGATCTGGGCGATGGTCTCCTTCAGAGCGCGGGCCGAGTGGAATAGGTCCGATGACAGGACCGTCGCCTTGGCGTCTGGGAAGCGGGCCGCGACCTCCTCGGCGATGCGTTCCACGCCGGGGCCGATGGGGGCCAGCTTGCCTTCCACGCCGCAGGACGGGCAGGCCTGCGGGATGGGCCGCGTCTCGCCGCATTGGTGGCAGACCAGGCGGTTCTGGAAGCGGTGTTCGACCATCCGCGCGTCGCATTGGTGGCAGCCGATCTGTTCGCCGCAGGCGCGGCAGACCGTTACCGGCGCGAATCCGCGCCGGTTGAGGAAGATCAGCGACTGTTCCCCCTTCTGCAGCCGCGCCGTCACCGCCTGCGCCAGCGTGGGCGATATCCAGCGCCCTGCCTCCATCGCCTCGGCCCGCAGGTCGATGGCGGCCATCTGCGGCAGCTCCGCCTCTCCATAGCGCGACCGCAGGTCCAGCCGGGTGTATTTACCCGCCGCCGCGTTCACCCAGCTTTCCAAGGACGGCGTGGCCGAGGCCAGCACAACCTGTGCCTGGCCAATGGACGCGCGCAGCACCGCCATGTCGCGGGCACTGTAATAGACGACGTCTTCCTGCTTATAGCTGCTGTCATGCTCCTCATCGACGACGATCAGGCCAAGGTCGCGGAAGGGCAGGAACAGCGCCGACCGCGCGCCGACGACCAGGCCGACCTCTCCGCGGCCCGCCATGTGCCACAGGCGCCGACGCTCGGTGCGGGTGATGCCGCTGTGCCATTCACCGGGACGCGCGCCGAAGCGGGCCTCGACCCGGTCCAGGAACTCGGCCGACAGCGCGATCTCGGGCAGAAGGACCAGCGCCTGCCGCCCCTGCGCCAGGCATTCGGCCACGGCCTCCAGATAGACCTCGGTCTTGCCGGACCCGGTGACGCCGCGCAGCAGGGTCGTGCCATAGCTGCCGCCCCGGATCGCGCCGCGCAGCCTGTCGGCGGCCGCCTGCTGATCGGCGGCCAGCGGCTTGCCGGGCAGCGCCGGGTCAAGTCGCGGATAGGGCTGGTCGCGCGGCGCCTCGATCTCGGCCAGCGCACCCTGGGCCACGAGGCCCTTGACGACCGACGTCCCGACCCCCGCCAGCTGCGCCAGCTCGGACGCGGCGAAGCTGGCGCCGCCGTGTTCGGCCACGACCTGCAGGACGCGGGCGCGGGCCTCGGTCTGGCGGCTGACCTCGCCCGATCCGGGCACGACGATGCGGCGCGCGGCGGGCGGCTGGTCGATGTCGGGCGCCCGCGTCGCCATGCGCAGCATCAGGGGCAGCGGCGTCAGTGTGTAGTCGGCGGCGCGCGTGAGGAAATCCAGAAAGCCGGGGCTGAAGGGTTCGGCGTCCAGGATCCGCGCGACGGGGCGCAGCTTGGCCAGGTCGAAATCGCCGGTCCCTTCGCCCCAGACCAGCCCCAGCACCCGGCGCGGACCCAGTGGCACCAGCACCAGTTGGCCCTGCCTGACGCCGCCCTCGGGCGCCAGGTAATCCAGCACACCTACGGGTTCGCAGGTCAGCACCGCGATGCGGTCACGGGGGGCGAAAAAGGCGGGGACGCGGTTCATCGCCCACGATAAAGACGGCCCCGCCGCCGGTTGCAAGCCCCCTGCCCCTTCCCGCGCGAAGACGTCTGCAGTATGACGGGTCCGAACCGCACCAGAGGAGCCGGCCATGAAATTCTTCGTCGATACCGCCGATGTCGCCGCCATCAAGGAACTGAACGATCACGGGATGGTGGACGGCGTCACGACCAACCCGTCGCTGATCCTCAAGTCCGGCCGCGACATCGCCGAGGTCACGCGAGAGATCTGCGAACTGGTCGAAGGGCCCGTCTCGGCCGAGGTCGTGTCGCCAACCGCGGACGAGATGATCCGCGAGGGCCGCCACCTGGCCAAGATCGCCGACAACATCACCGTCAAGGTGCCGCTGACCTGGGACGGCCTCAAGGCCTGCCGGGTGCTGTCGGACGAAGGCCGCATGGTCAACGTGACGCTGTGCTTCAGCGCGGCGCAGGCGATCCTGGCCGCCAAGGCTGGCGCGACCTTCATCAGCCCCTTCATCGGCCGGCTGGACGACATCCACCTGGACGGCATGGACCTGATCGCCGACATCCGTGAGATTTATGACAACTACGGCTACAAGACCCAGATCCTGGCCGCATCGATCCGCAGCGTGAACCACATTGTCGAGGCCGCCAAGATCGGCGCCGACGTGATCACCTCGCCCCCCTCGGTCATCAAGTCGATGGTCAGCCACCCGCTGACCGACAAGGGCCTGGCCCAGTTCGACGCCGACTGGAAGGCGACCGGCCAGAAGATCGGCTGATGTCGGACACGGGTCTTGATCCGGTGATGCGGGAACGGCTGCTGGCCGATCCCGCCGCGATCCTTGGCGACCGCGACCTGATGCGCGCCCTGGTCAGCGCCCGAGAGGAGGAACTGGGCGCGAATGTCATCGACATCCGAGGCCGCGCGATGGAGGCGCTGGAACACCGCCTCGACCGGCTGGAGGCGACTCACGAAAGCGTCATCGCTGCCGCCTTCGACAACCAGTCGGGCGTGGCGATGGTGCATCGCGCGGTGCTGGGACTGCTGGAATCGGTCGACCTGGCCGAGTTCGTGGCCAGCCTGCAATCCGACATCGCACCCCTTCTGCGGATCGAGACGCTGCGTCTGATCGTCGAGGAGGCGCCGCCGCTGAGCCTGCCCGAAGACGTCATCGTCGCCCCCGAGGGTCTGATCGAACGCATCGTCGCCGCCGGGCGGCGGGCCCCGCGCGGCACAGACATCGTCCTGCGCCCCGCGATGGTCGTCACGCGCCCGCTGCATGGCCGGTCGGTCGGGTCGGAAGCGCTGCTGCCGCTGGACCTGGGCGGCGGGCGGCCCCGCGCCCTGCTGCTGATGGGCAGCGTCGAGGCGACGCGGTTCATGCCCGCCCACGGCACCGACCTGCTGCGGTTCTTCGCGCAGGTCTTCCGGCTTATCCTGCTAGAGCGGCTGCGGGGATGAGCCACCATCTGGCCCTCGCCCCGGCCACCAGCGATGCGCTGGCCCGCTGGCTGGAGACCGAGGCCGCCACCCGCGATCTGTCGGCGCATACCGTCACCGCCTATCGCGCGGACCTGATCGCCTTCCTGCACTTTCTGGGCGCCCATTGGGGTCAGCCCGTGGCGCCCAAGGCGCTGTCGGCGCTGACGCAGTCGGACATGCGCGCCTTTGCCGCCGTCGAACGCGGACGGGGTCTCGGCGCGCGCTCCCTGGCGCGGCGGCAGTCGGCAGTCAGGTCCTTTCTGCGCTGGATTTCGGATCGCGAGGAGTTCGACCTGTCGGCGGCGCTGTCGGCGCGCAGCCCGCGCTATGCCCGGTCGCTGCCCCGCCCGCTGACGCCCGCACAGGCGCAGGATGCGCTGGCGCAGGTGGCGCTGCACGACACGCCCTGGATAGCGGCGCGTGACATGGCGGTGCTGACGCTGCTTTGGGGGTGCGGGTTGCGCATCTCCGAGGCGCTTGGACTGGACGGCCGCGACTGGCCCTTCCCCGAGGCGCTGACCATCCGTGGCAAGGGCGGCCGCGAACGTCAGGTGCCGGTCCTGCCGGTAGCTCGCGCCGCGGTCGAGGATTACCTGCGCCAGTCGCCTTGGGGCATCGCCGCCGATGCGGCCCTGTTCCGCGGCGTCCGCGGCGGCCGGCTGGACCCTGGGGCAATTTCGGGTGCCATGCGCAAGGCGCGCGCCGCGCTTGGCCTGCCGGCCAGTGCCACGCCGCATGCCATGCGCCACAGCTTTGCCACGCATTTGCTGGCCGCGGGCGGCGATCTGCGCACCATCCAGGAGCTGCTGGGCCATGCCAGCCTGTCGACGACCCAGGTCTATACCGGGGTGGATGACGCGCGGCTGATGGCCGTCTATCGTGCCGCCCATCCGCGCGGGTGAACCACGCCCATTCCTGCCGCGTTCCAACGGCGACGCATTGAACGAGAGGGTCCGATGACCGATCACGCCATCTTCCACCGCCCCCTGGGTGCCAACCCGCCCGCCGGCTATGACCAGGCAATCTTCGGCATGGGCTGCTATTGGGGGGTCGAGCGGCTGTTCTGGCAGCAGAACGGCATCTGGCTCACCGAGGTCGGCTTTGCGGGGGGCGAGACGCAGAACCCCACCTATGATCAGGTCAAGCGCGGCGACACCGGCCATGCCGAGGTCGTGCGCGTCATCTATGACAGCTCGCTGATCAGCTATGACCACCTGCTGCAGCTGTTCTGGGAAAACCACGACCCGACGCAGGGCGACCGGCAGGGCAACGACGTGGGGTCGCAGTACCGCAGCCTGATCATGACCTTCACCGACATGCAGGAATCCGCGGCCGAGGCGTCGAAGATCGACTATGACAACCGTTTGGCCGTCCAGGGCTATGGTCACATCACAACGCAGATCCTGCCCGCCGGCCCCTTCTGGCCCGCGCACGAGGCGCACCAGCAGTACCTGGAAAAGAACCCCGACGGTTATTGCGGCCTCAAAGGCACCGGGGTAGAGGCCTCCATGCCCAATCCGGACCCGATCTGATGCCCACGTACACCGCCCTGACCCATGTCCAAGGCCGCGAGGCCGCCGAAGCCCTGTCAGAGGCCTGCGAGGATCTGACCCCCGAACCCGTCGGCACCGGCACCTTCGAGATCGAGGACGGGTCGGAACGGTGGGAGGTCGGCGTCTATTTCACCGAATCCCCCGACGAGATCGCGCTGGCGCTGCTGGCCGCCGCGCATGGGGCGCAGCCCTTCGTCGTCTCGGAACTGCCCGAGGTGGACTGGGTCGCGCATGTGCGGCGCGAACTGACGCCGGTCAGGGCCGGCCGCTTCTATGTCTATGGCAGCCATGACGCCGACACCGTCCCGGAGGGGGCCGAGGGGCTGTGCATCGACGCCGCGATGGCGTTCGGGACCGGCCATCACAACACGACCAAGGGCTGCCTCGAGGCGCTGGACCGGCTGGCGTCTGACGGCTTCCAGGCCGGCCGCATCGCCGATATCGGCTGCGGCACGGCCGTGCTTGCGATGGCGGCCGCGCGGCTGTGGCACGTCACGGTTCTGGCCAGCGACATCGACCGAATTGCGGTCGACACGGCCGCCGCGAATGTCATCGCCAACGGCCTGTCCGGCCGCGTCGAGTGCATCGAGGCGGCGGGCTTCGACCATCCCGTGCTGGAGGAAGCCGCGCCCTATGACCTCGTGGTGGCCAACATCCTCAAGCAACCGCTGATCGACCTGACGGGCGAGATGGTGCGCTATATGGCCAGCGGTGGCAAGATCATCCTGTCGGGCATCCTGACCACCCAGGCCGACGAGGTGGTCGGGGCCTATCGCGCGGCCGGCTTCGGGCTGGATCGCCGCGACGACCTGGGCGACTGGTCGACACTGGTGATGACGCGAGACTGACGCGCAGCCGGGCATGAAAAAACCCCCGCGAGCGCTTCGGCTTTCGGGGGTTCGTCCATAAGAGAGGCTGGCTTAGAGGCCGCGCGCAATCCGCTCGATGTCGCCGCGGCACAGACCGATATCGTCCAGCTCGCGGTCGGACAGGCGGCTCAGCTCGCGGCGCGTCACGCGGGTGTCTTTCCACGACGCAAACAGCGAGGAGAGGTGCGCGACGACGTGGCCCAGGCCTCCGTCAGCAATGCTGCGGTTCGTCTCGATCGTCGACATCATATCACCTGTTTTCAGATTGCCCCGTCCAGAGGCAGTTTTCGGATACCCAGCAGATAGTTTGCGCACCAGGCGAAGAGTAGCCGCGAAAGCGACAGACCCGCTATGCGCTTTGCGCAATGAAGAAAGGGCCTTAGCCGGTGCCGATGTCGTATTTGCGTCACACGATGCCGCATTGCAGCATCAAGCCGCTGCCTGATCTAGCGCCAGTCGCCCAAGGTGGCCTGCCACAGCGCCAGCGCCGCCACCGCCGCGGTATCGGCGCGCAGGATCCGCGGCCCCAGGCTGACGGGATGGACGAATCGCAGGCGCGACAGTTGCGCGCGTTCGGAGGGCGAGAAGCCACCCTCGGGGCCGATCAGGATCGCCCAGGGCCCCTGCGGCAGCCCCGACAGCGTCTCGGCCGGACCGACCCGCTCCTCGTCGGCCCAGAGGATGCGACGCGTGGGGTCCCAGCCATCCAGAAGCCGCGACAGGGGGAGGAGCTCGGCCACCGGAGGAACGAAGGTGCCGCCGCATTGCTCGGCCGCCTCGACGGCATGGGCCTGCAGGCGGTCCTGCCGGATGCGTTCGGAATTGGTGTGGTCGGTCTGGACCGGCTGGATGCGGGCGGCGCCCATCTCGGCCGCCTTCTCGACGATGAAGTCGGTGCGGGCCTTCTTGATCGGCGCGAAGATCAGCCACAGGTCCGGCGGGTCCTGCTGCGGTGCGGTCTGCCCGCCCACCATCAGGCTGCCGCCGCGCTTGCCGGCCTCGGCCAGGGTGGCCGCCCATTCGCCGTCGCGGCCGTTGAAGACGCGCAGGTCGTCGCCCGCCTTCAGGCGCATGACGCCCGACAGGTAATGCGCCTGCGGTCCGTCCAGGGGAACGGGTTGTCCCTCGGCCAGCGGGTGATCTATGAACAGTCTGATCCTGGACATGATGGACGCGACGCTATGCAAAGCCGGACCGAAAGGCCAGACACCGTTTTCGACGCGCCCAAGGGCAACTGGGTCGACCGCCTGGCGCCGCCCTCCACGCGGCCCTGGCTGCGTCTGTCCCGCGCTGACAGGCCGATCGGGACATGGCTCTTGCTTCTGCCGTGCTGGTGGGGGATCGGGCTGGCGATGATGGCCGACGGGCCGCGGGTGTTCGACTTGTGGATCGCGCTGGCCTGCACCATCGGCGCCTTCGTGATGCGCGGCGCGGGCTGCACCTGGAACGACATCACCGACCGCAAGATCGACGCGCAGGTCGCGCGGACCCGCTCGCGGCCCCTGCCCTCGGGTCAGGTCACGCTGCGGGGGGCCTATCTGTGGTTGGTGCTGCAGGGGCTGGCCGGGCTGGTGATCCTGCTGACGCTTGGCCGGGCAGCGATCTGGATGGGCGTCGCGTCGCTGGCGCTGGTGGCGATCTATCCCTTCGCCAAGCGCTTCACCTGGTGGCCGCAGATTTTCCTGGGGCTGGCCTTCAACTGGGGCGTCATGCTGGCCTATGCAGCGCATATGGGCCGCGTCGATCCCGCGCCCGTGATCGCCTGGCTGGGCGCGATCGCCTGGACGATCTTCTACGACACGATCTATGCCCACCAGGACGTCGAGGACGACGCGCTGATCGGCGTCAAGTCCACCGCCCGCCTGTTTGGCGCGCACAGCCCGCGCATCCTGGCAGGATTCGCGTTGGCGGCGGTGGCGGTGCTGGCGGTCGCGGTCGCCCTGCCCGGTCGCAACCTGTTGATCGCCTGGGCGGGCGTCTTGGCCTTTGGCGCCCACCTGGCCTGGCAGTTGCGGAATTTCCAGCCGGAACAGGGCGATGTCTGCCTGCGCCTGTTCCGGTCGAACCGCGACAGCGGCCTGATTCTTGCGCTTTTTCTTGCCGTAGCCGGGTTGGCATGATTGCGCAGGGGGGACCCCGCAGCTAGAGGTTGTGCGCTTTCATAGACCAGGGTCCGATTATGGCTTCGTCGCGTCGCATCACCACCTCTCTGGCCACCATCCTGGTGCTGGCAGGCGCCGGGGGGCTGGCCTGGGTCGGTGCCGAGGCGGCCGCCACCTTTGTCGAGGATCGCACCGCCGCCGCGGTCGGGCAAGCGCTGCAGACGGAAGGGCATGACTGGGTCCAGATCGAGACCGACGGGCTGCAGGTCCGCCTGACCGGCACCGCCCCGTCCGAGGTCGAGCGTTTCCGAGCCATGTCCCGCGCCGCCGCGGCCGCCGGCACGGCCCGGATCATCGACCAGATGACCGTCGCCTCGGTCGAGGAGATGGCGCCCCCCGATTTCCAGATCGAGTTCCTGCGCGGCGACATGGGCGTGTCGCTGATCGGCCTGATCCCGGCCGGGACCGACCGCGAGGCGATCCTGCAGCAGCTGCGGCCCACCGCCCCGGATCGCAAGCTGTCGGACCTGCTGGAGGCTGCCGACCATCCGGCGCCCGACGGCTGGGAGGATGCGTTGCGCTTCGGCCTGCAGGCCGTGGGGATGACGGGGCAATCCAAGATTTCGGTTGCGCCGGGCCATGTCCAGGTCGCGGCCCTGGCGCGCGATGCCGCCGACCAGGCGCGGCTCGAGACGGCGCTTCGTGCCGCCGCCCCGGCCGGCGTGACGCTTGACCTGCAGGTCACCGCGCCACGGCCGGTCATCTCTCCGTTTACGCTCAGCTTCGCGGTCAGCGGGACGGGGGCCGAGTTCGAAGCCTGCGTCGCCGATACCGAGGAGGCGCGCGACCAGATCCTCGCCGCCGCGGCCGAGGCGGGTCTCCGGGGAAGCCCCGACTGCCTGCTGGGCCTTGGCGCCCCTTCGGCCGACTGGGGCGATGCGGCGGCGGCGGCGATCCGCGCTGTGGGCACGATGGGCCGCGGCAGCGTCACGCTGTCGAACGCCCAGATCGCGCTAACTGCGCCGGAGGGTGTCGCGCGGGCGCGCTTCGAAAGCGCCGTGGCCGAGCTGCAGGCCGCCCTGCCCCAGGCCTACACCCTGGAAGCCCGGCTGCAGGAGCCCAAGCAGTCCCCGCGGCCGATCGAGTTCCACGCCAGCCTGTCGGACCGCGGCGCGCTGACGATGCAGGGCCGCATCGCCGATGCCGCCATGCGCGAGGCGGTCTCCAGTTTCGCTGCCGCCCGCTTCGACGTGGCGCAAAGCGGCCTGCGCGCAGACCCCCGCGTCCCCGAGGGCTGGACCGTGCGCGTGATCGCGGGCCTCGAGGCGATGGCTGCGCTGCAGTCCGGCACGGTGGATGTCACGCCCCAGCTGATCACGCTGCGCGGCATGTCAGGATCGCCCGCCGCCAGCGAACGCGCGGCCGCGCTGCTGACCGAGCGTCTGGGCGCGGGCGCGCGGTTCGAGCTGGCCATCGGCTATGACCGCCGCCTCGACCCGTCGCTGGACCTGCCCGACGGCGAGGAATGCGCCCGCCGCCTGAACGTCATCATGTCCGAAAGCGAGCTGGGCTTCGAACCCGGCGGCTCGTCCATCGCGGGCGATCCCAACCCCACGCTGGCGCTGCTGTCTGACACGATGGCGGAATGCAGCGAGTACCAGCTCGAGGCCGCCGGCCACACGGATTCCCAAGGGTCCGACCAGTTCAACGCCGAATTGTCGCGCAGCCGGGCGCAGGCGATCCTGATGGCGATGCAGTGGGCCGGGATCGAAGTGTCGAACATGACGGCGAGGGGCTATGGCGAAAGCCAGCCCATCGCGCCCAACAACACCGAGGCCGGGCGCGAGGCGAACCGGCGGATCGAGTTCCGCCTGCTGTCCCCCCACCCGGTCCGCGCGGAGGCGCCCCAGCCGCCCCAGCCTGTCACGGGCGTCACCGGCCAGCCGCTGCCTTCCCCCGAGTCCGAGCCAGAGCCGGCCTTGCCTGCACCGATGCCTGCCCAGATGCAGGGGCCGCGCCTGCCACCGGTCCAGGGACCCATGCAGGTGCCCGAGCCGCTGCCGCCGATCCAGGGACCGCAATTGCCGCCCGATCTTGCCTCAGCCGGGACGACGCCCCTGACCCTGGGGGTGCAGGAGGAAGCACCAAGCGCGGCCGAACGCGAGGAGAGCCTGCGCGTTCCGGTGCAGATCGCCGACGAGACCACCCCGCGCCCCGGACCCCGGCCGGGCGACCTGGCCGATCCTGATCCCGCACAAGACGGAAGCACTGACGAATGACCCGCACCGAATTCATCGCCGCGACCGCCCTGATTCTGTTCGGGGCCTTTGCTCTGGGGTGGCTGGCCAGCTGGCTGGTGCATCGCATCGCCCGCCCCCGCAAGTCGAACATGACGGATCTGGACCGCATGGCGCACCAGTTGCACGAGGCCGAGGATCAGCATACCCGCACCCTTGCGGCGCATGTCGAGCGTGAGGCGGCGCTGAGGAACGATCTGGCGCGGGTCGAGGCCGAGAACCGCGCCACGATGGAAGCGCTGCGGTCGTCGCGGAACGAGATCGAGGAGTTGCGGGACTATATCGAGCAGCGGCTCGCCCGTCGCTGACGAAGAAGGGGGCTTTCCGCCCCCCGTCCCCTGCGGGAACTCCCCCAAGGATATTTTCTGGCCGTCGCAGGGGCAGAGCCTTGCCCCCGCCTAGCAGCTGTATCTCTCAGGCTGTCGCGGCGGCCCATTTTCGACGGCTCTTGCACAGGGCGTTCGCGATGGTGACGCGCTTTCTGGCAACGGCGGTGATGATCACCTTGTGCGGGTTTCCGGCCTTGCGGAGGCGGTCTGCGAAGGAGTTCAGGCTTGGGCGGTGATGTGCCGCGACCAGTGCCGCCTGGAACATCACACGCCGCAGGGCCCGGCGACCTCCAGCGGTGGCCCGTTTTCGGCGGAGGGTTCCGCTGTCATGCGCGACCGGAGCCAATCCAGTGAGTGCCGCAGCCTCTTCGTCGATGATGGTGCCGATCTTGGGCATCTCGGCGATCAGCATCGCTGGCAACCGGACCGGTCCCATTTCGACCAGCTGCGCCCTTCTGGACATCAAGGCTCTGAGAAGGCGTATCTTCTTCGCAGGAAGACTGCGGCCTGCTTCGGGTCGGAACGCGAAGATGCGGGCGATGAGTTCCGCATCAATCCGGTCGGTCCTGGCGCGTGTGCCACGGCTTTGCGCAAACGCCTTCACCTGAGCAGGGGCACCTGGCGGGCCGCAACGCCTTCAATCTCCAGAAGCGTCCACAGCTGCCATTCCTGACCGCCAGCCGATTCACAACAGGCGACGGCAGCCCGGTCCTTGGCAAGACTTGCTACGGCAGCATGACCTGCCGGGGTGTCTGGCGCTCTGCAGCAGTGCCCAGCAGGGAGACAATGAACGTCATGCTTCCAAGACGATGAAGAGAGGCGGTGCCGATAGGCTGAGAGGCGTGGTCATGCCACAAGGGTCAGACGTCGCGCACCACCCCGCCATCGGCCCCGGCCGGGGCCGATGGCGGGACTAGTTTAGCAAAACTCGGATACAGAAGGGTCAAATGCCGGCGTCGATGATGGCGCGTGCCAGGACCGGGACGGTGTCGCGGTTGAGGCCGGCGATGTTCAGCCGCGAGTCGCCCACCATATAGATCGCGGCGTCGGTCTTCAGCTTCTGCACCTGTTCGGGCGTCGCCCCGAGGCGCGAGAACATGCCGCGGTGCCGGGCGATGAAATCGAAGCGGTCGCTGCCCGACAGGTCGCGCAGCTCGGACGCCAGTTGGTCGCGCAGGCCCAGCATGGTGTTGCGGACCTCCTCAAGCTCGGCCGCCCAATCGGCGCGCAGCGCGTCGTCGGTCAGGATGGTGCTGACGATCCGCGCGCCGTGGTCCGGCGGGAACGAGAAGTTCTGGCGGTTGAGATAGGCCATCGACCCCTGCGCCAAGTCGCGCGCGGAAGTATTTTCCGCCAGCGCCATCAGGATGCCGGTGCGCTCGCGGTAGATGCCGAAGTTCTTGGAGCATGAGGCCGCGATCAGCACCTCGGGGAGGCTGCGGGCGACCAGGCGAGTCGCCTCGGCATCGGCATCCAGACCGTCGCCGAAGCCCTGGTAGGCCAGGTCGATCAGCGGGATGGCGCCAGATTTCTCCAGGACGGCCACGACCTCGGACCACTGATCCAGGGTCAGGTTGGCCCCGGTCGGGTTGTGGCAGCAGCCGTGCAGCAGGACGATGTCGCCCTTGCCCGCCTTTGCGATGTCCGCCTTCATACCGTCAAAATCAACACCGCGGGTTTCGCTGTCAAAGTAACGGTACTCGGTGAACGGCAGGCCCATGAACTTCATGATCGACAGGTGGTTCGGCCAGGTCGGGTCGGAGACGAACACCCGGACCTCGGGGTTGGCCAGCCGCGCCAGTTCCAGCGCCTGCCGGATCGCGCCGGTGCCGCCGACCGATGCGACCGAGGCCAGACGGTCGGCCGGCACGTCCGCCAGCACCATCCGCGCCATCGCGTTGCGGTAATCCGCCTCGCCCGCAAGGCCGGTATAGGCCTTGGTCGTCTGCGTCTCCCAGATCCGCTGTTCGGCCGCCTTCACGGCGCGCATCACCGGCGTCACGCCCTGCGGGTCCTTGTAGACGCCCACGCCCAGGTCGATCTTGCCCTGGCGGGTGTCGGCCTTGAACTCCTCGATCAGCATCAGGATCTTGTCTGGGGCTTGCGGTTGCAGGTTGGACAGCATCAGGCGTCTCCGGTTGCGATATTCAGGTCGGGAAAGCTGCCCCATTCGGTCCAGCTTCCGTCATAGAGCGAATGGTTGCGGTGGCCGATCCGCTCCAGCGCGTGGAACAGGACAGCGGCTGTGACGCCGCTGCCGCAGGTGGTGATGGCGGGCTTCGACAGGTCCACCCCCGCATCCTCGAAGGCGACGCGGATCGCGTCCGGGTCGATCATTGTGCCGTCGTCGTTGAAGAGCCGCCCGAAGGGCAGATTCTTTGCGCCGGGGATGTGGCCGGCGCGCAGGCCGGGCCGGGGTTCGGGCGCATCGCCGCGGAAACGCTCGGGGGCGCGGGCATCGATGATCTCGTGATCGGCCAGCTTGCTGGCGGCGGCGACCTGGGTCACGTCGCGCACCAGCGCGGCCTGGCGCTGGACGGTGATGTGGCGGTCGCGCATGACGGGGGCCATGTCCTCGGTCTGGCGGCCCTCGGCCTGCCACTTGGGAAAACCGCCGTCTAGCACCGCCACGTCGGTCTTGCCCATCAGGCGGAACAGCCACCAGACGCGGAAGGCGCTGCGGACGTCCGAGTTGTCATAGATCACCACCTGGTGCCCGTCGCCCACGCCCATCGCGCGCATGCGGCTGATGAACATCTCGACCGGGGGGGCCATGTGCGGCAGCGCACTGCGCTTGTCGCTGATCGCGTCGATGTCGAAGAAGCGCGCGCCGAGGATATGGGCGGCATCGTATTCCGCGCGGGCGTCGCGGCCGGTGGCGGGCATGTGCCAGCTGGCATCCAGGATGCGCAGGTCGGGGTCGTCCAGATGCGCCGCCAGCCAGTCGGTCGAGACCAGAGTCCTTGGATCGTCCATAGCGTCCCCCTTGCCTGTGCCGCCCCGATCTACAGGGACGGACGCAAGGCTGCAATGGCGTGCGGGCGCTAACCCTGCTTCAACAGGCGCTGTTTCTGGCGGTTCCAGTCCCGCTTGGCGCTGGTTTCGCGCTTGTCGGCCAGCTTCTTGCCCTTGGCCACGCCGATCTTCAGCTTCACGATCCCGCGGTGGTTGAAATACATCACCAGGGGCACCAGCGTCATACCCTCGCGGGCGGTGGCCTGCCACAGGCGCGACAGCTCACGCTTGTTGACCAGCAGCTTGCGGCGGCGCCGTTCCTCGTGGCCAAAAACGCCGGCGCGGGCCAAGGCCGCGATATAGCCGTTGATCAGCCAAAGCTCTCCATCCTCGACCGAGGCATAGCTTTCGGCGATGTTGGACTGCCCGACGCGCAGCGACTTCACCTCGGACCCGGTCAGCATGATGCCGACCTCGAGATCGCTCTCGATGAAATAGTCGAACCTGGCACGCCGGTTCTCGGCGATCACCTTGTAGTTCTTGCTGTCGTCGTCCTTGGCCATGGCTGTGTCAGATAGGGTCGGGCGCCGTCCGTGTAAAGGTTCCGTCGCACCCTGCGCCGGGTCCTGCGGGCGGGATCGGACTGCACGGCCGTGGCAAATGCGATATTGAACTTTCCGCCGATGATGGCCTTCATGATCGGGGCGATGCGGCAGGTCCGCATGCGATGTTGAAAGCCATGAAAGGATGACAGATGCGGCACGGCGGGCAGATCCTGGTCGAGGCGCTGAGGGCGAACGGGGTCAAGCGGGTCTTCTCGATCCCCGGTGAAAGCTTTCTCGCGGCGCTGGACGGGCTTTACGACAGCGGCATCGCCAACATCGTCTGCCGCCACGAAGGCGGCGCCGCGATGATGGCCGAGGCCGAGGGCAAGCTGACCGGCCGTCCCGGCATCTGCTTCGCGACCCGCGGGCCGGGCGCCAGCAATGCCAGCGCGGGCGTGCATGTGGCGCTGCAGGATTCGACGCCGATGATCCTGTTCGTGGGCCAGATCGCCCGCGGCGACACCGACCGCGATGCCTTCCAGGAGGTCGACTATCGCGCGATGTTCGGCCCGCTGGCCAAGTGGGTGGCGCAGATCGACCAGACCGACCGCATTGCGGAATACGTCGCCCGCGCCTTCCATGTCGCCTGCTCGGGCCGCCCTGGTCCCGTCGTGCTGGCGCTGCCCGAGGACATGCTGTCGGGCCGCGCCGACATCCCCGACCAGCCCCCTGCCCGCAAGCCGCTGGCAGAGGTCGCGCCAGAGGCTGCTTCCGCCATCGCCCAGGCGCTGGCAGGCGCAAAGCGCCCCCTCGTGGTCGCTGGCGGCAGCCTCTGGTCCCAGCAGGCGGCGGACGACCTTGCGGCTTTCGCAAAGGGCTGGGATCTGCCCGTGGCAGTTCCCTTCCGGCGGCAGGACCGGATGGACAACACCCTGCCGCATTACGTGGGCGATCTGGGCATCGGCATGAACCCGGCCCTGGGCGAAGCCCTGCGCGAGGCCGACGTGATCCTGTCGCTGGGGTCCCGGCTGGGGGATACGCTGACCGGTGGCTATGCGCTGATGGATCCGGTGCGGCCGCATGCACGGGTGATCCAGGTCCATCCCGATCCTGACGAGCTGGGGCGCCTGTGGCGCGCCGATCCAGGATTGGCCGCAGATCCGCGCGCGGTGGTGGCCGCACTGGCACGCCTGCCGGCGCCACTGGCCGGGTGGTCGGACTGGCGCGCACGGCTGCGGGCGTCTTACGAGGCGTGGCAGACCCCGCGCGCCACGCCGGGCAACCTGCGGCTGGAGCAGGTGGTGACCTGGCTGACCAGCAACCTGCCGCCCGATGCCATCGTGACGAACGGGGCGGGCAACTATGCCTCGTTCCTGCACCGCTATTACCGCTGGCGGCAGTTCGGGACGCAGCTGGCGCCGACCTCGGGGTCGATGGGCTATGGCCTGCCGTCGGCCGTCGCGGCCAGCCTGGCGCATCCTGACAGGACCGTCGTCTGCCTGGCGGGCGACGGCTGCATCCAGATGACCCTGAACGAGCTGTCGACCGCCGCCCAATACGGTGCGTCGCCCATCGTCCTGGTCTGCAACAACGGCCGCTACGGCACCATCAGGATGCACCAGGAACGCCACTATCCGGGGCGGGTGTCGGGGACGGACCTCTATAACCCGGACTTCCCGGCCCTGGTCCGCGCCTATGGCGGCCATGGCGAACTGGTCGAGCGGGACGAGGATTTCGCCCCGGCCTTCGAACGCGCCCGTCTGTCGGGCCGGCTGTCGCTGATCGAGCTGCGCCTCGACCACGAGGCGCTGACCCCCGGCGCGACCCTGACCCAGACGCGGGAAGCTGCCGAGAAGGCGCTGGCATGAGGCAGGGCCCGCTGAACCTGATCACGGACGTGGCGGGGCTGCGGGTGGGCAATGCCGAGGACGCCGCGCTGCGGTCGGGGGTCACGGTGCTGACGGCGGACCGGCCCTTTGCGGCGGCCGTGCATGTCATGGGCGGCGCACCGGGAACCCGAGAGACGGACCTGCTGTCGCCTGACAAGCTGGTCACCGCCGTGGATGCGCTGGTGCTGTCGGGCGGGTCCGCCTTCGGGCTGGCCGCCTGCGACGGCGTCATGTCGGCACTGCGCGAACAGGGGCGCGGCTTTGCGGTCGGGCCGGCGCGGGTGCCGATCGTTCCCGGCGCCATCATCTTTGATCTTTTGAACGGCGGCGACAAGGACTGGCGGACGAACCCCTACCCGGCTCTCGGCCACGCGGCGGTATCTGCCGCGCAACAGTGCTTTGGCATCGGCAGCGCGGGGGCCGGAACAGGCGCGCTGACAGGGTCGCTGAAGGGTGGCCTGGGCTCGGCCTCGGCGGTGCTGGCGAACGGAACCACCGTCGGCGCGCTGGTGGTCGTCAATGCGCTCGGCAGGGCCACCGTCGGGGACGGCCAGCATTTCTGGGCCGCCCCGTGGGAGCTGGAGGCCGAGTTCGGCGGCCTTGGCCTGCCCGCATCATTCCCCGCATCGCAGGAGCCTTCCGCCTCGAAAAGGGTGGGAGAGGCCACGACAATCGCCATTGTCGCGACCGACGCGGCGCTGGACAAGCCGGCCCTGCAGCGCATGGCGACCGCGGCGCATGACGGGCTGGCGCGGTCCTTGGTGCCAAGCCACACGCCGCTGGACGGGGATCTGGTCTTCGCCGTCTCGACCGGCGCGCGCGCGTTGTCGGACCCTGTGGCCGACGCCTTCGGCCTTGGCCATGCCTCGGCCTGCGTCTTGGCACGGGCGGTGGCGCGGGGCGTTCATGCTGCCTCGCAGGCGCCGGGCGACCTGCAGCCCTGCTGGCGGGTGGCCTTCGGATAGAGAGAAGGGCGGTACGACAAGCGCACCGCCCCGAGAGATCGCCAAGAGGGACAGCCTAGCGATTGGACGGGAAACGCCCGGTCCGCCTCTCCGGTTGCATGACATCGAAAATAATCGCTTCACGATCCGGTTATCGGCGGATCCATTGCGTCGCAGGGGTGCTTTGACAAGCGCCGGGGCGCATGTTTGTCTGCCCTGACCCATGCCCGAGGACGCCATGACCAAGCATTCTACCGATCTCAGAACCCTGCTCCGCGACCCGTCGCTGATGGAAACCCGTGCCTTCGTCGCCGGCACTTGGGTTGACGCCGACGACGCCGCCACCTTCGAGGTCAGAAACCCGGCCCGCGGCGACGTGATCGCCCAGGTCGCGGATGTCGGCCGGCCCGAGGTCGCCCGCGCCATCGATGCCGCGCACGAGGCGATGAAGGATTGGGCCGCCCGCCCCGCCAAGGAACGCGCGCAGGTGATGCGCAGGTGGTACGACCTGATGATGCAGAACCAGGACGACTTGGCCACCATCATGACCGCTGAACAGGGCAAGCCTCTGCCCGAGGCCAAGGGAGAGATCGCCTATGGTGCCAGCTTCATCGAATGGTTCGGCGAAGAAGCCAAGCGCGTCTATGGCGAGACCATCCCCGGCCACGCCACCGACAAGCGCATCAGCGTGATCCGCCAGCCGATCGGCGTCGTGGGCTCCATCACGCCCTGGAACTTCCCGAACGCGATGATTGCCCGCAAGGCTGGCCCCGCGCTGGCGGTGGGCTGCGGCTTCGTCGCCCGCCCGGCGGCGGAAACGCCCTTGTCGGCGCTGGCGATGGCGGTCTTGGGCGAACGCGCGGGCCTGCCCAAGGGCATCCTGTCGGTGGTGCCGTCGTCGCGCTCCAGCGACATCGGAAAAGAGTTCTGCGAGAACCCCAAGGTCCGTAAGCTGACTTTCACCGGCTCGACCGAGGTGGGGCGCATCCTGCTGCGCCAGGCGGCCGACCAGGTGATGAAGTGCAGCATGGAGCTGGGCGGCAACGCGCCCTTCATCGTCTTCGACGACGCCGACCTTGATGCGGCGGTCGAGGGCGCGATGGCATCGAAGTTCCGCAACAACGGGCAGACCTGCGTCTGCGCCAACCGCATCTATGTGCAATCCGGCGTCTATGACGCCTTCGCCGAAAAGCTGGCCGCGGCGGTCGACAGGCTGAACGTGGGCGATGGGCTGCAGGACGGCACCACCACCGGACCGCTGATCAACGAAAGCGCCGTTGAGAAGGTCGAGGACCACATCCGCGACGTCCTCGACGGTGGCGGGCGGGTCGTCACCGGCGGCAAGCGGATGGACGGGCTGTTCTTCCAGCCGACCGTCGTGACCGGGGTCACCGACGCAATGAAGGTTTCGACCGAAGAAACGTTCGGCCCGCTGGCACCGCTGTTCCGCTTCGAAACCGAGGACGAGGTCGTCGCCAAGGCCAACGACACGATCTTCGGCCTCGCCTCGTATTTCTATGCCCGCGACATCGGCCGCATCACTCGCGTGCAAGAGGCGCTGGAATACGGCATCGTCGGGGTGAATACCGGGCTGATCTCGACCGAGGTGGCACCCTTTGGCGGCGTCAAGCAGTCGGGCTTGGGGCGCGAGGGCAGCCACCACGGCCTCGACGATTACCTGGAGATGAAATACATCTGCCTGTCCGTGTGACCTTTTTCCAACAACGGCAATACCCTAAGCGATGCGCGGGAACGCTTTGCCGGCAGCGCGCATTGTTCCCGCGAAAGATCGCCACAGGGGCGGTCGAGGTTTGAAAAGGACACGTCATGGAAGGTATCGGCTGGTTCCTTGCAATCATTCTCGGCGCTTTGGCCGGTTGGATTGCGGAAAAGATCATGAAGTCCGACATGGGCCTGCTGATGAACATCATCGTCGGCATCATCGGCGCGTTGATCGGTAACTTCCTGTTCGACCTGATCCTGGGCGGCAGCGCCGAGGGCAGCGTGATCGGTCAGCTGATCATCGCGGTGATCGGCGCCTGCATCCTGATCTGGCTGGTCCGGCTGGTGCGCGGCCGCACCTGACCGGGGTCACGACATCAAAAGGGCCGGTGCGGTTGATCCGCACCGGCCCTTTTTTCGTCTCCAGACGACCTCAGCGGCGGTCGTCCTCGTCATCGTCGTCGTCCCCGCCACCCGGTAGGTTGAAGAAGCTGTCGGCATCGCGCGACGGCTCTTCCTTCGGCTCCTCGCGGGTGAGGCTGAAGTTCTCTAGCCCTGCGATCGAGGTCGGCAGGCGCGGCTCCTCGGACATCGACAGCGACGTTTCAGTACTGACCAGCTTGCGACGTTCGTCGTCGGTCATCACCACGCCTTCCGCCGCGCGTTTCTTGGCAGCCTTCTGGACGGCGGCGTCCAGTTCCGTCTGCCGGCAAAGCCCCAGGGCGACCGGGTCGATCGGCTGGATGTTCTGGATGTTCCAGTGCGTCCGCTCCCGGATCGAGGCGATGGTCGGCTTGGTCGTGCCGACCAGCTTGGCGATCTGCGAGTCGGCCAGTTCAGGGTGGAACTTGACCAGCCACAGGATTGCGGCCGGGCGGTCCTGGCGCTTGGACAGGGGCGTATAGCGCGGGCCGCGGCGCTTTTCCTCGCCCTCGGACGCCGGGTTGTGCTTCAGGCGCAGCTTGTAGGCGGGGCTCGCCTCGGCGCGTTTGATTTCTTCGGCATCCAGCTGGTTCGAGGCGACGGGGTCGAACCCCTTGACGCCCGTCGCCACGTCGCCATCGGCGATGCCCTGGACCTCAAGCTCGTGCAGACCGCAGAAATCGCCGATCTGCTTGAAGCTGAGCGTGGTGTTGTCGACCAGCCAGACGGCGGTGGCCTTGGCCATCAGCGGCTTGCTCATGTCAGTCTCCTTCGCGTGTCTGTCCCGAACATAGGAAGCTTGGGCCGGAAAAACGGCTTTGGCGGGTGCCATTCCTCGTTTTCGGGGGGAATTGCCGGGTGATATAGCGTTTCGGACCGCCGGGGAAAAGAGGATTCGCACGATTGCCGGGTGCGAACGCCTGAAAACGGCGATAGGCTGGCGGCATGCGCATGCCGATCACCGCCCTCGCCCTGTTGCTGTCCCCCCTGCCCCTGGCGGCGCAGGACGTGGCCGGGCAGTTCGATTACTATGTCCTGTCCCTCAGTTGGCAGCCGGCTTGGTGCAGCCGCACCGGCGACGAACGCAACGCGCCCGAGTGCCGCGACGGCACGGGACGGGACTTCACGGTCCACGGGCTCTGGCCGCAATACGACCGCGGCTGGCCCCAGGATTGCGCCACGTCCGAAAGGGACCCGTCGCGCCGCGACAGCGTGGGAATGGCGGACATCATGGGGTCGGGCGGGCTGGCCTGGTACCAATGGCAGAAGCACGGCCGCTGCACGGGCCTGTCGGCCGAGGGCTATTTCGAGGCGACCCGCACTGCGCTTCGGACCGTGACGATCCCCGAGGTCTTCGACGACCTCGATCGCGACATCAGCCTGTCCCCAGGCATCGTCGAGGAAGCCTTCCTTGAGGCCAATCCCGGCCTCGGGCCGGACGGCGTCACGGTCACCTGCCGCGACGGCGCCCTGGCCGAGGTGCGGATCTGCCTGACCCGCGACCTGCAGCCGCGGGACTGTGCGCCTGACGCACTGCGCGATTGCAGCCAGCCGCGCATCCTGATGGAGGAGGTGCGCTGATCCGGACCCCCGGCCGGGACCAGCGCCTTCGTCAGCCGGCCACCTTCAGGACGATCTTGCCGATGTGGCCGCTGCTCTCCATCCGCCGATGGGCGTCGGCGGCCTCGGCCAGCACGAATTCGCTGTCGATGGTGACGCCGATCGAGCCTGCCGCGATCATCGGCCAAAGCTGCTTGCGGATCGCGTCGGCAATCTCGGCCTTGGCGACATCGGACTGCGGCCGCAGGGTCGATCCGGTGATCGTCAGCCGGTTCACCATCACCTGAGCGAAGTTCAGCTCGACCTTCGGGCCTTCCAGGAACGCGATCATCACCAGCCGCCCGTCAAGGGCCAGGGACTTGATGTTGCGCGGGATATAACTTCCGCCGACCATGTCCAGGATCAGGTTGGCGCCGCCCGCCTCGGTCAGGATCTTGACGAAGTCCTGGGTCTTGTAGTTGATCGCCGTCGCGCCAAACGCCTCGATGGCGGCGCATTTCTCGTCGCTGCCGGCCGTGGCGAAGACGCGGGCCCCCAGGGCGCGCGCGATCTGGACCGCCATCATGCCGATGCCGGACGTGCCGCCATGAACCAGGAACCGCTCGCCCCCCGTCAGACCGCCCCGCTGCACGACGTTCGACCAGACGGTGAAGGCCGTCTCTGGCAGGCAGGCGCCTTCGCGCAGCGTCATGCCCTTGGGGATGCGAAGGGCGTGGTCGGCATGGCAGACGGCATATTCCGCATAGCCGCCGCCGGGCAGCAGGGCGCAAACCTGTTCTCCCTTCCTCCACCGCGTGACGCCCGCGCCCATGCCGACGATCTCGCCCGAGGCCTCCAGCCCCGGCAGGTCCGAGGCGCCGGGCGGCGGGGCATAGCTGCCCGCGCGCTGCAGGACGTCGGGGCGGTTCACGCCGGCATAGGCGACCTTGATCAGGATCTGGTCGTGGCAGGGCACCGGTACGGGGCGGGTCGTCTGGCGCAGCTGGTCGGCCGCGCCGGGGGCGGCAATCTCGATCGCCGTCATCTGGTCGGGGAACATCGTCTCTCCTTAGCGGGTTTTGCCGGGAAGGGCACGCTCGCGCGGTGCGCGGATCCAGCCGAAGGCGGCACGGGCCAGCGCGTCGGCTCCGGGCAGCTTGCGCAGCCGCGACTTGGCGGATTCGAAGTTCATCACCCCGTCGATCCGGCGGTCGATGAAGGCGCGGGTGTCGGCCTTGCCTTCCGAATCGTCGCCCAGCCAGAACAGCACCGTGGCCGAGATCACCGCCGACAGGATCGCGCGCTTGGAATACCAGTTCACGTCCTGCGACCGGTCGCCAAGCGCGGTCCAGATGACATCGGCGCTCTCCCAGACCAGCCGGGACGCCAGTGCCGCGTTCTGCGGCAGCGCCAGCGTCGCGGCGCCCGCGCGGACCAGCTCGGGATCGACCAGTTCCAGCCGCCTCCAGACGGCCTCGGCCACGCGGTCGCGGAAGCGGCCCTGGGGCGGAGTTTCAGTCAGCCAGACGCGCAGCGCCTGGTCGGCATCGCGGTGATAGGCGGCGGCCAGGCTGGCGCCGCCCTGAGGGAAATGCACGCGCACCAGCGACGGCGACATGCCGATGTCGCGGGCGCCGGCGGCCAGGGCGTGGTCGTTCATCCCCTCGAACGGGACGTGGATCAGCGCGGCCTCCTGCAGCGCGTCGCGGTCGGTCTGGGTCATGGCACACCTCATCTGGACAAACGCGCCCGGCTTTGATAGGGGGACGCTTCCTGCAATCTTTGCAACTCTAACCTAGGAAGGTGGTGACAACCACATGCAGGTCAATGTTCGCGACAACAACGTCGAACAGGCGCTCCGCGCTCTGAAGAAGAAACTTCAGCGCGAAGGTGTCTTCCGCGAAATGAAGCTCAAGCAGCATTTCGAGAAGCCGTCGGTCAAGAAAGCCCGTGAAAAGGCCGAGGCCGTTCGCCGCGCCCGCAAGCTGGCCCGTAAAAAGGCACAGCGCGAAGGCGCGCTGTAAGACGACGCGATCTTGTGTCATCCGAAAACCCCCGCGGCCCCGTGTCGCGGGGGTTTTCAATTCTGGACCGGGATCGCCGTGGTCCGGAATACCGTCCGCAGGGCGAAGCTGGAATGCATCTGCGCGACGCCCGGCAGGCGTGACAGGTGCTGGCGGTGGATGCGGGCGAAGTCGTCGGTATCCTCGACCACGATCTTCAGCAGATAATCAGCCGTGCCCGCCATCAGGTGGCATTCGAGGACATCCGGGATGGTCCGCACACCGCGTTCGAAGGCGTCCAGCACCTCGTCCGCCTGGCCCGATAGCGTGATCTCCACGAAGACGGTGGTCTGGCGGCGCAACGCGCGCGCGTCCAGCAGCGCGACATAGCCCGAGATGACGCCCGCCTCTTCCAGCCGCTGCACACGCCTGTGGCAGGCCGAGGGCGACAGATGCACCCGCACCGCCAGCTCGGCATTGCTGATTCGCCCCTCGGTCTGTAGCAGGGCGAGGATCCGGCGATCTATTGCGTCAAGTTCGGCCATTCTCGCAGCTTCTTCGAAATCGCCGGGCTGCGCCAGAAGGAACTTCGCGGATCGGAGCGGATTTTGCCGCAGCTTCGCAACACCTTTCAACCCGCCGGTGGCAGGATGGTGCAAACGGCCAAAGGGAGAGAGCCATGAAGATCGGATGCCCCACTGAAGTCAAACCGCAGGAGTTCCGCGTGGGCCTGCCCCCCGCCGCCGCCGCCGAGGCCGTCGGTCGCGGACACGAGGTTCTGGTCCAGACGGGCGCGGGCGTCGGCGCGGGGTTCACTGACGATGACTATCAAGCCGCCGGCGCGAAAATCGCGCCCGACGCGGGGTCCGTCTTCGACGAAGCCGAACTGATCATCAAGGTCAAGGAACCGCAGGCGGCTGAACGCAAGATGCTGCGCAAGGGCCAGCTGCTGTTCACCTATCTGCATCTGGCGCCGGACCCCGACCAGACGCGCGACCTGATGGAGAGCGGCGTCACCGCCATCGCCTACGAGACCGTGACCGATGCGCGGGGCGGCCTGCCCCTGCTGGCGCCGATGTCAGAGGTCGCCGGCCGACTGGCGCCCCAGGTCGGGTCCTGGGCGCTGCAGAAGGCCAATGGCGGGCGCGGCGTCCTGATGGGCGGCGTTCCCGGCGTCAGGCCCGCGAACGTGGTCATCATCGGGGGCGGCGTCGTGGGCGCGGCAGCCGCGCGCGTCGCCGTGGGCATGGGAGCGAATGTCACAGTGATGGACCGCTCGGTCCCGCGGCTGTCCTATCTGGACGACATCTTCATGGGCAAGCTGACCACGCAATTTGCCAGCGCCGCCGCCACGGCCGAGCTGATCCAGGCCGCCGACATGGTGATCGGCGCAGTGCTGATCCCCGGCGCCGCCGCGCCCAAGCTGGTCAGCCGCGCGCAGCTGTCGACCATGCCGCAGGGGTCCGTGCTGGTGGACGTGGCCATCGACCAGGGTGGCTGCTTCGAGACGTCGAAGGCGACCACGCATCAGGACCCTATCTACGAAGTCGACGGTGTCGTGCATTACTGCGTGGCGAACATGCCGGGCGCGGTGGCCCGCACCTCGACCCAGGCCTTGGGCAACGCGACCATGCCGCACCTGATGGCGCTGGCCGACAAGGGCTGGCGGCAGGCGGTCACCGACGACCCGCACCTGCGCGCGGGACTTTCGGTACATGAAGGTCAGCTGACCTCGCCCCCGGTGGGCGAAGCACTTGGGATCGCGGCGGTCACGCCCGAAGCTCTGCTGTCGCGGTAGGCGTCAGACCGGGTTCGCCCGGTCGGCCAGCAGGTCGCGGATCTGCGCCAGCAGTTCCTCCTGACTGGGGCCGGTGGGGGCGACGGCCTCCTTGGCCTCTTCCTGCCGGATCGCGGCCCGCTGGATGCGGTTCACGACCTTGACCAGCAGGAAGACGGCCCAGGCCACGATCAGGAAGTTCAGGACCGCCATCAGGAACGACCCATAGGCGAAGATCGCCGCGCCCGAATCGCGCGCGGCGGCCAGGCTGGCCCCGTCGGGCACGTTGCCTGACAGTACGAAATACTTGTCGGTGAAGTCGATCCCGCCGGTCAGCAGCCCCAGCACCGGGTTGATCAGGTCCACCACCAGCGAATTGACGATAGCCGTGAAGGCCGCGCCGATGATGATGCCGACGGCAAGGTCGATCACATTGCCGCGGGCGATGAACGTCTTGAATTCCTGGATCATGGCATCCTGTCCCTGTTGCGCAATGTCCCGTCGCGCGCGGAGTCTGGGACCTGGATTAGAAAAAAGCAATCGCCTCGGGCGGGCGCCCGGCGGAGGCCGCCGGGCGCGACAGGTCATTCCGCCGGGACGGCGTCCGCCAGCTTGGTGTCGATGATGTCCTTCATGCTGTCCCAGGCCTGGTTCGGCACCTTCTCGTCGCCGATGATGAAGGTGGGCGTGGCCTCGACCTCGTCAGCGGTGGCGTTCTGCTGGAAGGTGGCGATCAGCTGTTCGACCTTGGCGGTGTCGTCCCAGCAGGCGGTCATCTGATCTTCGGTCATGCCGGCCTTGAGGCCGATCTTGCGCAGGTTCGCGGCAATCTCGTCGCCCGAGCCGCCGGCCAGCCATTCGCCCTGCTCCTCGAACAGCATGTCGCTCACGGCGTAATACTTGTCGTCGCCGCCGCAGCGCGCCAGGATCCCGGCCCAGAGGCCGACCTGGTCGAAATAGATGTCGCGCTGAATGAAGCGGACCTTGCCGGTGTCGATGTATTCGGCCTTCAGCTCGGGGAAGACGTCGTTGTGGAAGTTGGCGCAATGCCCGCAGGTGAAGCTGGCATATTCGATGATCGTCAGCGGCGCATCCTCGGCGCCCATGGCGATGTCGGGAAGCGGTTCGGGCGCAGCCTCCTGGGCCACGGCGGGAACGGCCAGGGTCATCGCAAGGGCAGTCGCGACAGAGCGGAGAAACATCGGTTGATCCTTTCAGCGGGTCTGGAACGGGTCAGCCTTGGCGGGGCCGGCGGCTGGCGACGTTCATCGCCAGCCGGGCCATCGCCTCGGCCAGGGTGGGGTCGGTGAATTGCCGCGCGACGCCGTCGGCCTGGGCGACCAGCGCCGGGTCGGGGGCCTTGGGCGCGCGAGGGGCGTGGCCGAAGCTGGCTTGCCCTTCGGCAAATCCGGTCGCGGCGGTCTGGGTCAGGGCGATCCGCTGCACGGCGTTGTAGCCATAGCAGGCGTTCACCCGTTCGCGCAGTCGCGGCAGCTGCATTTCGACCATCGGCGCCATCGGGCCGGTGGTCAGCAGCGTCAGCGTCGCACCAAAGCCGCCGCGGCTGTGACTGATCCTGACGGGCCGGGTGACGGCGGCAAGCTGCGGGCCCGCGATCTCGGGCCAGTTGGTCAGCAGGCGGGCGACGGCAAAGCCCCGACCCTCGGCCGCCTTCTGCACCCGGTCGGCCAGCAGTGACGCTGCCGCCTGAAAGCCGCGGCTGCGGCGGCGAGTCGCCTTTCGGCTGGCATCGGGTGTCTGGGCCATCTTCGCCTGTTCTGCTAATACGGGCCGACCTTAGCCAGCCATCCACCCGGATGAAAGCGCGCCAATCCGACAAAGGCCACATAATTGCGTGACAGCAAGGTGATCGCCCCCGACCTTCTGGCCTGGTATGACCGCCACGCCCGCAGCCTGCCCTGGCGCGTCCCGCCGGGCGGGCCGCCCGCCGATCCCTATCGCGTCTGGCTGTCAGAGGTGATGCTGCAGCAGACCACCGTCGCGGCGGTCAAGGCGTATTTCCTGCGCTTCACATCGCTCTGGCCGAAGGTTCAGGACTTGGCCGCGGCCGAGGATGCGCAGGTCATGGCCGAATGGGCGGGGCTGGGCTACTACGCCCGCGCCCGCAACCTCCTGGCCTGCGCGCGTGCCGTCACCGCCTTGGGTGGCTTTCCCGACACCCGGCAGGGGCTGGCGGCGCTGCCGGGCATCGGCCCCTACACCTCGGCCGCAATCGCGGCGATCGCCTTCAACCGGGCCGAGACAGTGGTTGACGGCAATGTCGAACGCGTGGTCTCGCGCCTGTTCGCGGTCGAAACGCCCCTGCCCCACAGCAAGCCGGAGCTGGTCGCCTTGGCCGACGGGCTCACGCCGACCGCGCGCCCCGGCGACTTCGCGCAGGCGATGATGGATCTGGGCGCGACCATCTGCACGCCGCGAAAGCCCGCCTGCGGCATCTGTCCGCTGATGGCCGTCTGCGACGCGCGGGCACAGGGGATCGCGGCCGACCTGCCGCGCAAGGCCCCCAAGCCTCCCAAGCCCGAACGTCAGGGCGTCGTCTGGCTGGGCCGCCAAGGGAACGCCCTGCTGCTGGAGCGTCGCCCCGACAAGGGCCTTCTGGGCGGCACGCGGGCCTTCCCCTCGGCCGGGTGGGACGGGCGGGATCTGCCGCCGCCAGGTCCCGCCGACTGGCGCCCGATCGGGCAGGTCCGCCACGTCTTTACTCATTTCGCGCTGGATCTGCAGGTGATGCTGGGCGATCTCACCGGCAACCCGACCCGGGGAGAGCTGGTTCCCCTGGACCGGATCGACCGCGACGGGCTGCCGGGGCTGATGCGCAAGGTCTGGGATATGGCGCAGGGCCCCTTGGCCGCGTAGCATCGCCGGCATGTCCGAGTCGTCCCCATCTGCCGTACCGGCCGCAGCGCCATTCTGGCTGTCGCTGGCGCTTCTGCCGCTGGTCGCGCTGGCTGCGTCGCGGGGCGGCGCGTGGTGGATGCTGATCCCTGCCTATGCGTGGTACCTGACCACCGCACTGGACAGTCTCTTGGGCGAAAATCCGGCCAATCCCGATCCCGGTACGGACCACAGCCTGTTCTGGCACCGCGCCATCACGATCATCTGGTTCCCGCTGCAGGCCGCGGCGATCTTCGGGACGATCTGGTATGTCCAGTCCACCGGCCACTTGACTGGGTGGGAGAAGCTGGGCCTCTTCTTCGGCATCGGGGTCCTCTCTGGCAGCATCGGCATGGTCTATGCGCACGAGCTGCTGCACCAGAAGCCGGCGCATGAACGCTGGCTGGGCGACCTGCTGCTGGCCAGCGTCCTCTATTCGCATTTCCGGACCGAACATCTGCTGGTTCACCATTCGTGGGTGTCGACACCGCGGGACGCGGTCTCGGCCCGCTATAACGAAGGGTTCTACCGCTTCTTCCTGCGCGTGCTGCGGGACGGGCCGCGCAGCGCGTGGCGGGCCGAGTCCTGGTTCCTGGCCCGTGCCGGGCGCCGCACCTGGGACCGCCGCAACCCCTTCTGGCGCTATGCGACGCTGCAAGGGGGAATGCTGGTCCTGGCCCTGGCTCTGGGCGGCTGGACGGGGCTGGGTCTGTTCCTCTTCCAGGCCTTCGTAGCGGTCTGGCAGCTTGAGCTGACGAACTATGTCGAACACTACGGCCTGTCGCGCAAGCATCTGGGCGGCGGCCGGTACGAGCCTGTCCGCCCCCGCCACAGCTGGAACGCCGCCCATACCGCGACCAACTGGCTGCTGATCAACCTGCAGCGCCATTCCGACCACCACTTCAAGCCCGACCGGCGGTTCCCCCTGCTGCAGACCTACACCCCGGAAGAGGCGCCGCAGCTTCCCTTCGGCTATCCGGCGATGACCTTCATGGCCATGATCCCGCCCTTGTGGCGGCGGCGCATGAACCCGCGCGTGCGCGCCTGGCGCCGCCAGTTCTATCCCGAGATCGCGGACTGGACGCCCTATAACAAGGGCACCCTGCCGATGCCCCGCAACGCGCCCTGACCGGGATCAGCGCGGGATCGTCTTGCCGGGGTTCAGGATCCCCTGCGGGTCCAGCGCGTCCTTGATTGCCCGCATCACCTCCAGCGCCACCGGGTCCTTGTGGCGCGACATCGAGCCAAGCTTCGACAGCCCCACCCCGTGTTCGGCCGAGAAGGTGCCGTTCATCGCCACCGCAAGCCTGTCGATCTCGGCCCGCAGCGCGTCCTTCAGCGCGGCATCGTCGCGCGACGGCCAGCAGGTGTAGTGGATATTCCCGTCGCCCAGATGCGCCACCGACAGGACCTGGCAGCCGGGGTCGATGGCCGTCAGCAGGGGTTCGACGTCGCGCAGGAAATCGGCCACGCAGTCGCGCGGCAGGGCGATGTCGGTGTCCAGCACCGGGCGGCGGGCAAAGGCGATCTCTGCCGCCGCCTCGCGCCGCGACCACATCTCTTGGCGCTGCGCCTCGCTGGCGGCGATGACGGCGTCGCTGACCGTGCCGTCCTCCAGCCGCGCGGCCAGGACCTCCTCCAGCACCTCTGCCAGGTTTCCCTGTCGCGCGGCGGCCAGTTCGACCAGCAGGTTCACAGGATGGGGCGCGTCGAATGGCTCTCGGGCGTCGGTGCGCAGGGCAAGGTGGCCGTCGATGAAGGCGCGCGGCATGAACTCGAACGCGACCACGGCGTTTCCGGACGCATCCTGCAGGGCGTTCAGCAGATCCGTGGCCCGGTCCAGCGCCGGCATCGCGACCATGGCGGTCACGCGCTGTGAAGGCCGGGGATGCAGTTTGACCACCGCCGCCGTGACGATGCCCAGCTGCCCCTCGGCTCCGATCACCAGGTCGCGCAGATCCAGGCCTGAATTGTTCTTGTGCAGCGCCTGCATCAGGTCCAGCACCCGCCCGTCGGCCAGCACAACCTCCAGCCCCAGGCACAAATCGCGCGTATTGCCATAGCGCAGCACATTCGCGCCGCCGGCATTCGTTGACAGCACGCCGCCGATCATGGCCTGCCCGCTGGCGCCGAAGGCCAGCGGAAAAGTCAGATCATGGGTCTCGGCAGCGGCGTCCAGCGCGGCGACGATCACGCCGGCCTCGACAACGGCAGTGCGGGCGCGGGGGTTGATCTCGCGGATGCGCCGCATGCGGTCCAGCGACAGCATGATCGCGCCCTGCCCCATCGCGCCGCCGTTCAACCCGCTATTTCCGGACACCGGCACGACCGGCAGACCCCGAGCGCCCGCCAGCCGCAGGATCGCCGCCACCTGGTCGCGATCGGCGGGGCGGGCGACGGCCAGGGGTTCGCCGTGATACTGACCCGTCCAGTCGCTGGCCCAAGGCGCGGCATCCGCGCCGGACGCCACGTTCGCCTGCCCCACGATCCCGGCCAGCGCCTGCACCAGATCATCCATCTTCGTCCCCGTTCCTTGGCTTCGTCACGGGCATACATGACCGCGCCGCCGACACCAATCGCCGGCACATATGAAAAAGCCTCGCCATGCTTGGGCACGGCGAGGCAAGGTGGTCCCGCCGCGCTGGCGCAGGCGGAACTTGGCGAACAGAATGACGATCAGTTGGGGCGGGTGACCTCGCCTTCCATCTCGGCGCGGATCTGCTGGCGCAGGATGTCCAGCGGGATCATCTTGCCTTCGCGCCGGAAATGCCAATAGGTCCAGCCGTTGCACGATGGCGCGCCTTCCAGCGCAGCGCCGACCTGATGGATGCTGCCTTTCACATCGTTGCCGATCAGGCTGCCATCGGCGCGGACCTTGGCCTTGTGGCGGTTGCCGATCGAGAACAGCTCCTCGCCCGGACGCAGCATGCCGCGCTCGATCACCTGGCCGAAGGGGATGCGCACCTCGGCCCGCTTGGCGCGGGTGGTGGCGATGGCTTCGGCGTCGAAGCGGCGCACACGGGCCAGGCGGCGGGCGGCGACCTCGCGGTACGCCTCCTCGCGCTCGATCCCGATATAGTCGCGACCCAGCATCTTGGCGACCGCGCCGGTGGTGCCGGTGCCGAAGAAAGGATCCAGCACCACGTCGCCCGGATTGGTGGTGCCGACGATCACCCGATGCAACAGGCTTTCGGGTTTCTGCGTCGGGTGCGCCTTCTCGCCCGCCGCGTCCTTCAGACGCTCTCCGCCGTTGCAGATGGGCAGGACCCAGTCGCTGCGCATCTGGATGCCTTCGTTCAGCGACTTCAGCGCCTCGTAGTTGAAGGTGTATTTCGAAGTCTCGGACTTGGCCGCCCAGATCAGCGTCTCGTGCGCGTTCGTCAGGCGCTTGCCGCGAAAGTTCGGCATCGGGTTCGACTTGCGCCAGATCACGTCGTTCATGATCCAGAAGCCCTGGTTCTGAAGCTCGGCCCCCACGCGGAAGATGTTGTGATAGCTGCCGATGACCCAGATCGCACCGTTGGGCTTCAGAAGCCGCCGCGCGGCCGCCAGCCAGTCGCGGGTGAAGGCGTCATAGATGGCAAAGCTGGAAAACTGGTCCCAATGGTCGTCCACCGCATCCACCCGGCTGTTGTCGGGGCGGTGCAGGTCGCCCTTCAGCTGCAGGTTATAGGGCGGGTCCGCAAAGATCAGGTCGACGCTGCCTTCCGGCAGGCCGTTCATGATCTCGATGCAGTCGCCGCCCAGGATCTGGCTCAGCGGTAACGGACGCATGGAATCCACGCGTTTGTCCTTGGTTTTCATCATGCTCTGCCTTTGGGGAATGCCGGCTTTTGCCGGTCTGATATGCCCCCAAAGATGATTCAGAGCCGATTCGGCGTCAATTTCTTTTTTGAATCAACCACTTGTCACTGGGGCTTTACACAAGATATTGTGGACCGGTGCGAAGGACCGCCTATGGTGTGGGGTCACACCCAAATCTAGCAGCGCAAGTTTATGCGCCGGCGTCGGGTATCCGGCATTCGCTTCCCAGCCATAGCCGGGGTGCTGTTGCGCCAAATCCACCATGATGCGGTCGCGCAACACCTTGGCGATGATCGACGCCGCCGCGATGGTCAGGCTGCGCGCATCGCCCTTGACGATCGCCTCGCCGGGGCTGGACAGGTCACGCGGCACGCGGTTGCCGTCGACCAGCACCAGGCACGGCCGCTGGCGCAGACCGGCGATGGCGCGGCACATGGCGGCGTGGCTGGCGTGATAGATGTTCAGGCGGTCGATCTCGTCCACGCCGACATGCGCTACCGACCAGTCGCAATGAGCCATCAGCCAATCAGCCAGCGCCTCGCGCCGCGGCGCGCTCAGCTGCTTGCTGTCGTTCAGGCCGTCGGGGATGTTCAACGGGTCGAGGATCACCGCCGCCGCCGTCACCGGTCCGGCCAGCGGTCCACGGCCGACTTCGTCCACGCCGGCGACCAGCCGCGCCCCCCGCGACAGCGCCTCGGCTTCGAAGGCATAGTCGGGCATCAGCCGGTGATCCTGACCGGATCGATGCGCACCTCCTCAAGGTTCACGCCCCCGCCCTCCCGGTCGACGACCAGGAAGTCGGCGGGACGGTCCAGCGGCGTCAGGACACCGTGCCAGATGCCGGCGTGCAGGTTCACGCCCGTCCCGCCGGGGACCAGGAAGGCCAGCGGCGTGCCGGGACGGCCGCCCTGATCCGGGGCCACGACCGACAGCCAGTCGTCAGGCCCCAATGGCATGAACGCCTGGCTGCCAAGGGGGTGGCGCTCCAGAAGATCGCAGTCATAGGGCAGGCTGACGGCTTCGCTACGGAAGATCGAGACGATGGCCTCGCCTCCGCCGCGCTGGACGGTGGCCAGGGCATGGTGGCGTTCGCAGCGCCCCGCATTGATCATGCGGTCGGGGGCTGGACGGGGCTGCAGCACGTTGCCGAAGGGGGCGAAGGCCGCGGCAGTCAGGGGCTGGATGCGGATCGTGGTCATGCCGGGGTTCTAGCGCGCCGCCCCCAGCCCGTCGAGGATCAGTCGCAGCAACCGCGCCCGCGCCTCGGGATCGCGCAGATGCGCGGCCTCGGCCCTGGCGGCGGCGGACATGGTCCTGCATTCGTCGGGATGCGCACGGGCCCAGGCCAGCTTGTCCTCGATGTCGGCGGCATGCCGGGCGACCGGGACATAGTGCTGCCACGGCCTGAAGCGGCCGGAATAAAAGACCTCCCAGCCGTCCTCCTCGGCCAGCAGGACAGAGTTGCTGTCGATCGCGGCGATGAAGTTCGACCCGTGGTCATAGCCGGTCAGGCAAAGTTGATAACGAAAGCGGCGGAACGTCCGGGGGCCAGACCTGGGCTTGCAATAGGGCGCCAGCAAGGGGTCATGGGCCATCTGCCGCCAGCCCCAGGCCATGACCACGCCCAGGTCGAAATCCGGGTGGTCGAAGAACCGCCGGACGAAGTCCAGCCGGTTGGTGCGGCAAAGCCCCCGCCAAGCCGCCTTGCGGTCGGCTGGGGTGGCGGCCTCGGCCAAGCGGGTCAGCCAGACATGGGCGGCGGGCCCGGGCTTGACCCCCGGCCGCATTTCCGAACCCGAGATCATCCCGCGCCAGATCAGCCGGTCCTCCTTCTCCTCGAAGGGGACGGGGTCGGGACCGGCATCGGGATCGAAGCCCGGCAGGCCTATGGCGTGCTGGTCCGGCAGCGGCCACAGGACCGCATTCACCGCGCCCGCCCTGCGGTTGTGGCACAGCACCGGCCGGTCGAGCGCCGCGCCCTGGGGGCTGCCGAACCAGCGCGAATCCTCCATGTCGATCCAGGCCGGGTCGCGCCGGCCAAGGCGCAGGATGTCGTTCACGACGCCCTCGGCCCGGATCAGCTTGAAGTGCCGCCCCTCGCGCGCCAATGCGACAGAGGCCAAGCCTGGCGGGGCGGTGACCGTGAACTGGCGGGGCTGGCCGTGGCGGTCGGTGACGCGGCTGCCGTCCCAGTGGCAGGCGAAAGGCGACATCCCCTCGGGGCCGCCCTTCGCCGCCGGATCGAGACCGCGCAGACAGAAGCGCGCCACATCCTCGGCCCAGCCTTCGGGGGCGGGCGGCGGGTCGGGGCAATCCAGAAGATCCATCACGCCGGGCGCCGCCGGGAAACCCGGCCAGCGTTCGAACGGCACCATCTCCATCGGCAGGATCGGGTCCAGCCGTGCCGCAAGGGCGGCCGGGTCGTCGTCAGGCCTGACGACGATCAGGCGCTCATCGTTGTTGAAGAGCGCCCGCGTAGTGTTCACATGTTCCGCCAGATGCAGCTGCCACAAGGCCGGCAGCGCCGCCGGGGGCAGGTCTTCGGCAAAGGCGTGGCAGCGCAGCGCCTCGGTGCCGCTGCGCCACAGCGACCACTTTTGGGGCGGTGGCAGCGACAGGATGAAATGCGCGCCCGGCACCCGGTCGCGCAGGAAGCCGACGCAGCGCCAGGCCTCGAGCGGGGGGCGCCAGTGTGGGCGAAACCGCCAGAGGCCGGCGAACAGCCGCACGTCCGGTCTGCCCCTCAGCGGAGGCTCCCCCCTGCCCATCGCATAGATGATGTCCTGCGCCAGACGCCCGTCCTCGTGGCAGGCGGTGGCGTGGCCGTTGGCGCGGAACAGCCGTTCCAGTGCGTGGTCCATCGGCCCGTCGGGGCCGATATGGAAGACGACGGGCGCCGCCACGGCGTTAGGCCGTCAGGCGGTCGCGGCGCGGCAGCAGGATCGTCAGCAACCCCAGCACCGGCAGCACCGAGCAGAGCCGGAACACTGTCTCGATCCCCTGTGCGTCGGCCAGCACCCCCAGTGCCGCCGCTGCGATTCCGCCCATGCCGAAGGAAAAGCCGAAGAACAGCCCGGCGATCATGCCCGTCCGGCCCGGCACCAGCTCCTGCGCAAAGACGACTATGGCCGGGAAGGCCGATGCCAGGATCAGCCCGATCACCATCGCCAGCACTCCCGTCGCCACCAGCCCCACATGCGGCAGGACCAGCGTGAAGGGCAGCACCCCGAGGATCGAGAACCAGATCACCGTCAGCGGACCGACGCGGTCGCCGATCACGCCGCCCATCATGACGCCGCCGGCCATGCCCAGCAGGAACAGGAACAGCATGATCTGTGCGCCCTGCGTGGACAGGCCGAAACGCTCGATGGTGAAGAAGGTGAAATAGCTGGTCATCGACGCGGTGTAGATGTTCTTGGTGAAGACCAGCACCGCCAGCACCGCGATCGCCCGCATCACGACGCCGCGGGGCAGCCGCAGGCGGCGGTCGTCAGACCCGGCGCTGGCGCGGCGCCGCACCTCGGCCCAGGCCCCCACGCGCCAGAGGATCGCCGAACCCAGGGCGGCGGCCACCGCGAACCAGGCCACGGCAGGGCGGCCAAGCGGCACCACGATGAAGGCCGCCAGCAGCGGCCCAAGCGCCTGACCGCCGTTGCCGCCCAGTTGGAACAGCGACTGCGCCGTCCCGAACCGCCCGCCCGACGCCAGCCGCGCCACGCGCGAACTTTCGGGATGGAACACGGCCGAGCCGATGCCGATCAGCATCGCCCCCAGCAGCAGCATCTCGTACCGGTGGGCGCCCGCCAGCAGCAGCACGCCTAAGAGGGTCGAGCACATGCCGAAGGGCAGCGAACGCGGCTGCGGGTGGCGGTCGGTGGCCATCCCGATCATCGGCTGCAGCAGCGAAGCGGTGACCTGGAAGGCGAAGGTCATCACCCCGATCTGGGCATAGCTGAGCGAGAATTCGGCCTGCAGCAGCGGATAGATCGCCGCCAGCATCGACTGCATCACATCGTTGATCATGTGGCACATGCTGATCGCCGCCAGCACACCCCAGGATGTCAGCTGCGCCGCCTGGGCCCGGCCCTGCACCGCCAGCGTCGTCTGATCCATGATCTGTCGCATGTCCCGCCCGTCCTGCACCCTGAAACTGCGCCGCCACCTGACCGCCAAACGCCCGTGATGGCAAGCCGTGGCCGGGGCGGTCATGTCGATTTGGACAACTGGCGGAATATCCGGGCATGCCCTTAAATTATGTCGTTCGGTAAAGAGTAGTTCAAATGGTAACCATGCCCGCAGGCCCTCCGCCTCTGGTCCGATTTCCGAGGCCTCATGTGCAGCGCAAGCGCTTGAATACGTGGCAGGCCATCCATGCCGAGGTGCTGCAGCGAATCCGCTCGGGCGAGTGGCCGCCGGGTGAACTGATTCCGACCGAACAGACGCTGGCTGTCGAACTGGGCTGCGCCCGCGCCACCGTGAACCGTGCGCTGCGCGAGCTGGCCGATAGCGGCATCATCGAGCGTCGCCGCAAGGTCGGTACGCGCGTGACCGCCAGCTCGGCCCGCCGCACCACGCTGCGCCTGCCGACGATCCGGGACGAGATCGAGGCCCTTGGCGCCACCCCCAGCTATGCGCTGACCAGCTGTGAACCCGCCATGCCGAGCCAGGCCGCGATGCGGGCGCTGCAGGTCACCGCGGACGAACCGCTGCTGCTTGTCCTGTCGCGCTTCTCGGCAGGCGACCGGCCGCATTGCTGCGAGGCGATCTGGCTGAACCCGCGCGTGGCCGACCTGCCAGCGGCCGATGTCTTCGCATCGGAGCCGCCGCAGGAATGGCTTTCGCGTAACCTTCCCGTCACGCAGAGCGACGTGTCGATCATCGCCGAGGCCGCCGACGATCACTCCGCCCGCAGCCTGGAGATCAATCCGGGCACCCCGGTCCTGACGATCGAGCGGGTGAACACGCTGCACGGCATCCCCGTGTCCTTCGCTCGGCACTTCTATCCGCCCAAACACCGCTTGATCTTCGACATCTAGCGAGCGGCCGTTACGAACGGGCCTTGTCCGCCAGAAGGGCGGCGAAATGGTCCAGCAGCAGGTGCTTGAGCACCTTTCCCGTCGCCGCCGCCGGCAGGGGTCCAGTCAGGAATATCTGCGTGGGCCGCTTGTAGGCCGACAGCCGTGCCGCAGCGTGTTCGGCCAGCGCCTCGGCCGTGACGCTGCCGGGGGCGACCAGCTGGCAGAAGGCCAGCACATCCTCGTCGCCGCCATCGCGCTTGCGTCCGATCACCGCCGCCTGCAGGACTGCCGGGTGGTCGTTCAGCGCGGCCTCGACCTCGGGCGGATAGACGTTGAAGCCGCCGCGGATGATCAACTCCTTGCTGCGCCCGACAATGTGCAAGCGGCCCAGATCGTCGATGCGGCCCAGATCGCCCGTATGCATCCAACCATCGGCATCAAGCACCTGAGCCGTCGCCTCGGGGTTGCGAAAATAGCCGCGCATGACATGCGGGCCGCGGGTCAGCACCTCTCCGGTGCCGGGTTCGCGGCCCACTGTTTCGTCCAGCGCGATCTGGACCCCCGGCAGCGGATGGCCGGCCGACGGGTCGGGATCGCCCTTGACATTGGTGGTGATCGTCACGCCAGCCGTAGTTTCCGTCATCCCGTAGCCGTTCTGCAGAGCGATGCCATAAAAGGCCTCTGCCCGGCGCTTCCAGTCGGGGTCCAGGGGCGCGGCTCCGCTGCTGACATAGCGCAGGCCGTCCAGCCGGTCCTGACCGCGGCTGCGGGCCTCGGCCATGATGGCGGCGTGCATCTGCGGCACCGCGGGCAGCACCGTCACCCCCGCCTGCAGCGCGTCCAGCGTGGCGGCGGCCGAAAAGCGCGGCACCAGCCGCACATGCGCCCCCGCCGACAGCCCGGCGCAGAGCATCGAGGTCAGGCCGAAGACATGCGTCAGCGGCAGCACACCGTAGATCACGTCGTCGGGCACGATGTCGCGCAGCCGGGCAGAGGAGCGCCCGCCGAAGATCAGGTTGCCATGCGTCAGCATCACCCCCTTGGGCATGCCCGTGGTGCCGGTCGTATAGAGGATCACCGCCGTCATGTCCGCATCCGGCTCGACACTTTCAGGAGCGCAGTCGAAGGGGCCCTCAACGTGCAGCGACGCGCCCGCCAAGGTCAGGGGGCGCGCCGCTGCGGCCTCGGCATGGGCGCGGGCGGCGGGGCTGACGTCCGACAGGTGAAGCACCAGGCGCGGATCGGTATGCGCCGTGATCCGCGCCAGTTCGTGACCGGTCATGCGGGCATTCACCGGAACCGCGACCGCATCCATGCGGCTGGCCGCCAACAGCAGGATGGCCACCGGCGCGGCGTTTTCCGACACCACCAGCAGCCGGTCGCCGGGGCGGAGGCCGCGGGCGCGAAGGTCGCCCACGGTCGCATTGACCAGCGCGTCCAGTGCAGCATAGGTCAGGGTGGCCCCCGTCCAGTCGGTCAGCGCGGGACGGTCCGGGTGGGCCGCGCAGGCCTGGTCGAACAGCTGGTGGATGCGGGTCACTTCAGTCATGTTGCCTCGCGCAGTCGTCTGAAATCGGGGGCGCGCTTGCCCAGGAAGGCGCTGATGCCCTCGGCCGCCTCGGGGGCGGCAAGCGCATCGGCCATGGCGTCGCGTTCGGCAGTCAGCTGCGTTTCCAGCAGCGTCGTCCGCGCGCTGGTCAGCAGGCGCTTGATCGCTGCCTGCGCTTCGGCCGGCCCTTGCGCCAGCCGGTCGGCCAGCGCCATCGCGGCCATGATCGCCTCGCCCGGTCCGGTCAGCTCAGTAATCAGGCCCAGGGCGTACAGCCGTTCGGCTGTGACGGACTGACCGGTCAGCGCCATCTGCGCGGCCATCTGCGGCGGCATGCCCGCTGCCAGCGCCGCCGTCAGCCCGCCATCAGGCACCAGGCCCGCATTGACATAGGCGGCCGTGAACTTTGACTCCTTGGCCGCGATCACCATGTCGCAGGCCAGCGCCAGCGACAGTCCCGCACCCGCCGCGCCGCCTTCGACCACGGCGATGACAGGGCGCGGGCAGCGGATGACGGCGCGGATCAGGTCGTTCAGCGCGTCGATCCGGTCGCGGCGGTCGTCAGCGCTCATCTGCTGGGCGGTGATCAGCATGTTCAGATCGCCACCGGCGCAGAAGAAATCTCCCTCGCCCATGACGATCACCGCACCGATGCGAGGCTCGTCCGCGGCCATGCGCAGCGCCTGGTGCAGGCCGTCATAGAATTCGGGCGTGAGGGCGTTGCGGCGGGCGGCGTTGCGGTTCTCGACCACAAGGCGGTCGCCGAGATCACTGATTTCGCAATGCGGATTGGTGAGGGCGGTCATGCGGGCTCCTGTCGGGACTTGCGGAAGACGCCGGTCGCGGTGGCGATCAGCGTGCCATCCTCATGGCGCAACTCGCCCTCGATGAACAGGGTCGCGCGGCCGCCGCCGGTGATGCGGCCCGTGGCCTCGACCGCGCCGGGGCGGCCGGACGCCAGATAGTTCACGGTCAGCGACAGCGTGGTGAAGGGGTGGCGGCCGCTTGCATCCACCGTCAGGCTGCCCGTCGCGCCCATTGCACTGTCCAGCAGCGTCGCGGCCAGACCGCCATGCAGAATGCCCTGGCGGTTCAGGTGCCGGTCGTCCAGCCGCAACCGGCAGCGCGCAATGCCGTCCCCCTGCCCCACGTCCAGATCATAGCCGATCAGCCGCTGCGTGCCGGTCTCATCCCGGATCACGCCCATGCGGGCTCACCCAGGGCAAACCGCTCCAGGTGCCAGTCGGCGTCGCCCATCGCGGCGTCGGCGGCCAGAAGCCGGCGCACCATCGCGGCCAGCGCGTATTCCTCGGTCATGCCGATGCCGCCGTGCAGCTGGATGGCTTCCTCGGCGACCAGGCGCGCGACACGGCCGACGGTGACTTTGCAAGCCTGCAGATGACGGTCGCGCAGGGGCGTGTCGTCAGTCAGGTGCCCCGCCAGGTTGACGACGGCGGATCGAGCCTGCTCGACCTCGACCGCCAGATCGGCGGCGCGGTGGGCCAGCGCCTGGAATGACATCAGCGGCTGGCCGAACTGCTTGCGCGTGCGCAAATAGTCCATCGTCAGGTCCACCGCCGCCGTGATCGTGCCAAGCGCCAGCGCCGCATGGGCCAACACGCCGCGCGACAGCACGACCCCGAAATCGGCCAGACCGCCAAGGCGCAGCGCGGGCGTCGCGTCAAGCTCCAGATCCGCGCCCCGCTGTCCGTCGATCAGCGGATAGCCCCGCATCGACAGGCCCTCGGCGCCCGGCTGGACCAGCCACAGGGCGTCGGCGGTGGTGACGACGATGGCGGTGGCATCCTCGGCCCCGGCGATCATGGTCTTGCGGCCGGTCAGCCTGTCGCCCTCGGCGCGGATCGCCACGCCGCGGTCATACCTGGTGCCCGGTTCGGCATCGGCGAAGGCGACGATGGCGCCGTCCTCGGCCGGCCGGCCCGCCTGCGCCATGGCGGCGGCGCCGATCATCGTTCCGGTCAGCGGCAGCGCCACACCGGCGCGGCCCATCTCCTCGAAGATCAGCGCGATCGCGGCCCCCGAGCCGTCGAAGCCGCCCTCGTCCTCGGTCAGCAGGGCAGCCGGGACGCCCGCCTCGACCAGCGCTGGCCAGAGGGCGTCGCCGGAATGGCGGGTCAGGATGCCGCGCAGGCTGTCCTGCAGCATGCGGTGGTCGTCGGAAAGCTGGAAATCCATCGGATCACCCTTTCGCCAAGGCGCCAGCGATGATGCTGCGCTGGATCTCGTTCGAGCCGCCATAGATCGACAGCTTGCGGTTGTTCAGCCAGGTGGCTGTGGCCGACAGAACCTCATCGGCCTCCTCGGGCTCGCCTTCGTTCCCGGACGCGGGCAGCGCCATCGCCCAGCCGCCATAGGCGCGGCGGGTCAGGGCATCCAGCCGCTGGCGGATCTGGGTGCCCTTGATCTTGAGCATGCTGCTCTCGATCCCGGGCGCCTGGCCCTGGGCGGCGGCGGACAGCATCCGCAGGTTGGTCGTCGACATGGCCATCAGGTCGATCTCGACCAAGGCAATCTCGGCCGCGAACAGCGGGTCCTGGGCCAGCGGTCGGCCCCGATGGACCTGTGCCTGCGCCACCCGCTTCAGGTTTTCCAGCGCGGCCGTCGCAAAGCCCACGCCCGCGATGTTGGTACGTTCATGCGTCAGCAGGTATTTCGCATAGGTCCAGCCCTGGTTTTCCTCGCCCACCAGGTTTTCCACCGGCACCTTCACGTCGTCGAAGAACACCTCGTTCACCTCGGCGGTGCCGTCCAGCAGGATGATGGGGCGGACGGTGACGCCGGGCGTCGTCATGTCGATCAGAAGGAAGCTGATCCCCTCCTGCTTCTTGCCCTCGGTCGAGGTGCGGACCAGGCAGAAGATCATGTTGGCGTGCTGGCCAAGGGTCGTCCAGGTTTTCTGACCGTTCACGACGTAATGGTCGCCTTGGCGTTCGGCCCGGCAGCGCAGGCCGGCAAGGTCCGACCCGGCCCCGGGTTCCGAATAGCCCTGGCACCACCAGTCGTCGCCATTGAGGATGCGCGGCAGCCAATGGTCCTGCTGTTCCTTTGACCCGAACTTCTGCAGGACCGGTCCCAGCATCGCGATGCCGAAGGGCACGACGCGGGGCGCATGGGCGCGGGCGGATTCCTCCTCGAAGATGTGGCGCTGGATGGCGGTCCAGCCGGCGCCGCCGAATTTGGTGGGCCAGTTGCCGGCCAGCCAGCCCTGCGCGTTCAGCTTGGCGTGCCAGCCCTCCATCTCGGCCTTGGTCAGGGGCTGGTGCAGGCGGACCTTGCGGGCCAGGTCGGGGTCCAGGTCGGCCTGCAGGAAGGCGCGGACCTTGTCGCGGAACGCCAGTTCGTCGGGGGTGAAACGCATGTCCATCAGAAGATCTCCAGAAGTCCGGCCGCGCCTTGGCCGCCGCCGACGCACATGGTGACGACACCCCATTTCGCACCGCGCCTGCGGCCTTCGCGCAGCAGGTGGCCGGCGGTGCGGGCGCCGGTCATGCCGAAGGGGTGGCCGATGGAGATCGCGCCGCCGTTGACGTTGTACTTCGCCGGATCGATGCCAAGCGTATCGCGGCAGTAAAGGCACTGGCTGGCGAAGGCTTCGTTCAGTTCCCACAGGTCGATGTCGTCGACACGAAGGCCGTGGCGCTCCAGCAGGCGCGGGACAGCCAGGACGGGGCCGATGCCCATCTCGTCTGGCGCGCAGCCCGCGACGGCAAAGCCGCGGAAGGCGCCAAGCGGCTCCAGCCCTTCGGCCGCGGCCAGGTCGGCATCCATGACCAGAAGCGCCGCCGCCCCGTCCGACAGTTGCGAGGCATTTCCGGCGGTGACGAAGTTGCCAGGGCCCCGCACCGGCTCCAGCCGCGACAGCGCATCCAGCGTGGTGCCGGGGCGGTTGCCCTCATCGGCGGCGATGGTCACCTCGCGTTCCGAGGTTTCGCCGGTGGCCTTGTCGGTGACAGACATGGTGACGGTCAGCGGAATGATCTCGTCGGCGAAGACGCCGGCCTCCTGCGCGGCGGCGGTGCGGGCCTGCGACTGGACGGCGTATTCGTCCTGCGCCTCGCGACTGATGCCGTAACGGGCCGCCACGTTGTCGGCGGTCTCGATCATGCTCATGTAGAGGTCCGGGCGGTTCGCCTCGATCCAGGCCTCGCGCGAATGGCGTACCGGCGGCTGGATCAGGGATATGCTCTCGACCCCGCCGGTCAGCACGGCGCGTGCGCCTTCATGCGCGACCATCTGCGCGGCCATCGCCAGAGCGTGCAGGCCCGATCCGCAGAAACGGTTGACCGTGGCGCCGGCGATGCTGTCGGGCAGGCCCGCGCGGATCACAGCCTGACGGCCGATATTCCCGCCGGTGACATATTCCGGATAGCCGCAGCCCCAGATGCTGTCCTCGATCAGCGCGGGGTCGATGCCGGCGCGGTCGACGACGGCGCGCGCGGTGGCGCCGGCCATGACCGCGCCGTGGGTCATGTTGAAGGCGCCGCGCTTGGCCTTGCCGATGCCGGTGCGGGCGGCCTGGACGATGACGGGTTGCTTCATGGCTTGGTTCCTTCGTTCAGATCGGCAAAGCTGCGACCGCCAGCGACAAGGTCGCAAAGCAGGTCGGCGGGCTGCCAGAAATGGTTGTCTTCGGCGGCAAAGCGGCGGATGTCGTCCAGGATCGCCCGCAGGCCCTGCCGGTCGGCCCAGTGCATCGGGCCGCCGCGCCAGCGCGGAAAGCCATAGCCGTTCAGCATCACCACATCGACGTCCAGCGGACGCAGCGCAGTGCCGTCGCCGACGACGCGCGCGGCCTCGTTCACCATGGCGGCCATGGTGCGGGCGACGATCTCCTTATCGGTGAAGCTGCGGGGGGTGATGCCCAGATCGGCGCGGACCCGGTCCAGCAGCGGGGCCAGTTCAGGGTCCTCCTGCGGGGCGGCGTCGCCATAGATGTAGTAGCCGCGCCCGGTCTTGCGCCCCAGGCGGCCCTGTTCATAAAGACGATCGGCAAACACCGGCACGCGGTCGCGCGGGTGGCGGTCGGCTGCCTTGCGCTGCCGGGTCATGTAGCCAATGTCCAGACCCGCTAGGTCGGACACCGCGTAGGGACCCATCGCGAACCCGAAATTCACCAGCGCCCGGTCGATCTGGTAGGGCGAGGCCCCGTCCAGCACCATCGCGTCCACCGCCGCGCGGTAATGCGACAGGATGCGGTTGCCGATGAAGCCGTCGCAGACCCCGGCGCGCACGGCAATCTTCTTCAGGCGCCTGGCCAGGGCGAAACCGGTCGCGACGACCTCGGGTGCGGTGCGGTCGGCGACCACCACCTCCAGCAGGCGCATGACATGGGCGGGCGAGAAGAAATGCAGGCCGATCACGTCCGCCGGACGGCCGGTCGCATCGGCGATCCGGTTCACGTCCAGATAAGAGGTGTTCGTCGCCAGCACCGCCCCCGGCTTCGCTACGCGGTCGAGCGCGCGGAACACCTGCTCCTTGACCTCCATCGCCTCGAAGACGGCCTCGACGATCAGGTCGGCCTGCGATAGGGCAGCATAGTCGGTATCGGTGCGGAAGCTGTCCGACAGGATCACGTCGCGGCGCGCGGCCTCCAGCTTGCCGCGCTTGACGGAACCGTCCAGCAGCTTGGCAACGGTCGCCTGCGCCTTGGCCGCAGCCTCGGCGTCGCGCTCGATCAGCGTCACGTCCAGCCCCGCCAGCAGGGCTGCGACGGCGATGCCCGCGCCCATCGTGCCGCCGCCGATGACGCCCATGCGGTCCAGCGGGCGCGGCTCGACGCCCTTGATCTGGGGCAGATGGCCGACGGCGCGTTCGGCGAAAAAGGCATGGATCAGGGCGGCGCGCTGCGGGCTGTCCATGAGGGCGCGGAAGGCCGCGCGTTCCATCGCCATCCCCTCGGCGAAGGGCAACGACAGCCCCTCGGTCACGGCATCGACGGCGGTGGCCTGAGCGATCTGCCCCCGCGCGGTTCGCGCAAGCTTCGCCTTCAGCGCTTCGGCCAGCGCCGGATCGGCGGCGGGTGCGGGCAGATCGCCCGTGCGGCGCGGCGCCTGCCCCGCCAGTTCCTCGGCCAGCGCGAGGGCGGCAGAGGTCAGATCGCCATCGGCGATGCGGTCGATCAGGCCAAGATCTGCCGCCTCGGGCGCGGGGATCTGGCGGGCCGAGGTAATCGTCTTCAGCGCAGGCTCCAGCCCCACCAGGCGCGGCAGGCGCTGCGTTCCACCAGCGCCAGGCAGCAGACCAAGCGTCACCTCGGGCAGGCCCATCCGTGCGTTCGAGACGGCGATACGGGCATGCGCGCCAAGCGCCAGTTCCAGGCCGCCGCCCAGGGCGGTGCCGTGCAGGGCCGCAACGACAGGCTTATCAAGTCCCTCGATGGCGGCAATCACGTCCGGCAGGAACGGCTCGGCCGGCGGCTTGCCGAATTCCGAAATGTCGGCCCCGGCGACCCAGGTCCGCCCGGCGCAGAGGATCACACCCGCCTGCGCCCGGTTGTCGGCGGCGAATTCCGCCGCCGCCTGCATCAGGCCGGCCCGCACCGCCTGCGACAGCGCGTTGACCGGGGGATTCTCGATGGTGATGACGCCGATGCGGCCGTCGCGGCGATAGGTGACGGACATGGGATCTCCTTCAGTCGTTCAGGGTGCTGGACCAGGCGTGGGTTCCGTGCTGCCCGATCAGGATCTGCAAACGGTGGACGGTGCGCTGCAGGGCGGGTCCAACCTCGGCATGGATGCGGGCATCGGGCAGCACGTCGTCCAGCGCGCCGCAGGAAAAGGCCACCGGCCCCGCCAGCCGCGAGGACCGGAACGGCACCGACACGGCGGAGATGTTGCGCGAATAGCGAAGCTCGTTCCTGACGACGGTGTAGCCGTGGCCGATCAGCTGAGCCCGGGCTTCCTGGCGCAGGTCTTCCAGCGTGCCGCCGTCCAGGGGCGCTTCCGGGTGATCGGCCAGAAGGCCTGCGAATTCGTCGCGGGTGGTCGACCCCAGCACCGCCATCCCTGAGGACGAGCCGCCGATGGGCAGGCGGTGCCCCACGTCCAGCCAGATCGAGGACGTGCGTTGCGGCCGCCAAGTCCGCATCAGCGCCACCTTGTCGCGGTCGCGCACGGCGAACAGGACCAGCGTCCCGGTCTGGTCGGCCAAGGCCTGCATCATGTCATGCGCCGGGTCGAGGAAGGACAGCGACGCTGCCGCGACATGTCCCATCGCCAGCAGCGTCGGGCCCGGGCGATAGCGGTCGTTGCGCTGCGGCTGCGTCAGATAACCAAGGCACCCCAACGTGAAGGTCAGCCGCGATACCGTGGATTTCGGCAGCCCCGTCCGCTCGGCGATCTGGGCGTTGGTCAGCCCGTCGTCGTCCGCCCGGAAGGCGCGCAGAACCGACAGCCCCCGCGCCAGGGTCGTGGCGAAGTTGCGGTCGTCCTCATAGTCTGGGCGCGCGTCCGACATCACATCGATCCGGGGATGATGATCGAGATCACCGGGAACAGGATCAGCAGCACCAGCACCAGCAGATCCACGAACAGGAACCGCGACACGCCGGCAAAGATCTTGTCGATGCCCACGCCCTTGGTCACGTTGCTGACGACAAAGACGTTCAGACCGACGGGCGGCGTGATCAGCCCGATCTCCAGCAGCTTGACCACGATGACGCCGAACCAGATCAGGTTCAGGCCATAGCCCTCGACCAGCGGCACCATGAAGGGCAGCGTCAGGACCATGATGCCGATGGGGTCCAAAAACATGCCCAGGACCAGATAGATCACCACGATCACCAGCATCAGGACCCCAAAGGACAACTGCGCATCCGCAACCCAGCCAACCACGCCCCCGGCGATGCCGGTCAGGGCGACGAAGCTGACGAAAATCTTGGCCGCGCCCGCGATCAGGAAGATCGACGCGGTCTGCACCAGGCTTTCTCGGACGGCGCGCCACAGCACCTCCAGCGACAGGCGGCGTTCGGCGAAGCCGATGGCGATGGTCAGGACCACGCAGACGGCCGCGGCCTCGGTCGCGGTGAAGAAGCCGCCATAGATGCCGCCGACGATCACCGCGAACAGCAGGACGGCCGGCCAGGCGGCCAGCGCCGCTTGCGAGCGGCTGGCGCCTTCGCCGCTGGCGCGCGGTGCGGCGGCGGGATCGCGCGCGACCCACCAGGCGATGACCAGGATCATGCCCGCCAGCGACAGCAGGCCCGGCAGGATGCCGGCCAGGAACAGCTGCGCGATCGAGGTCTCGGTAAAAATGCCATAGAGGATGAAGAGGACCGATGGCGGGATCAGCGATCCCAGTGTGCCGCCCACCGCCACCGAGGATGTCGCCAGCTTCGGGTCATAGCCCATGCGCAGCATCTCGGGGACGCAGATCCGCCCCATGGTCGAGGCGCAGGCGATGGACGACCCCGAAATTGCGGAAAACCCCCCGCAGCCCATGACAGAGGCCATCGCCACGCCGCCCGGCAACCCGCGCAGCCAGACGGCGGCGGCGTCATAGATGCGCGTCGTGATGCCCGCATAGAAGGCGATGTTGCCCAGTGCCACGAACAGCGGCACCATCGACAGGTCATAGGAATGCACCAGGTCGAAGAAGTTCGAGAACACGACCGAGGTGGTCGGGTTCAGCGCCCGTTCCGGCGTCCAGTCGCCCGTGCGGGTTGCATAGACCAGAAAGGTCCCGCCGCTGGCCACCGCCGCCAGCGCGAAGGCGATGGGCACGCGCAGCGCCAGCAGAAGCAGGACCAGCGCCATCGCCACCAGCCCGATCGTCATCGCGTCCATCAGCTTACCTCGTTTCCGTCGCCGTCAAGGATGGTGCCGGTGGCGCGCAGCTGGCGCAGGTCGCCCGCCAGCAGGGCCGCGATCCGCACCCACATCAGCACCAGACCCGCCAGGAACAGCGCCACCCCCGGCCAGCGCAGCAGGTTCAGGTCGCCATAGTAGAACTCGCCCGAGACATAGGTCTGCGCCGTGACCCGCCAGGCGGCGTAGATCAGCGGCAGCAACGCCAGCAGACCCACGACATGACCCAGCAGGATCAGCCGCCCGCGCACGGCCACGGGCATCCGGTCGCTGAGGAACGTGACGGCGACATGGCCCCGCGCCGCGGTGGCCGCGGCCATCGGCAGGATGATCGCCGCCACCATCAGTTCGCGAACGATGATGATGGCGTCGGGCACGCTGACGCCGATCGTGGCGCGCAGCGTGACGTTGGCGAAGATCACCACCCCCAGCGCCATCAGCGCCAGCACGGCGATGTCCAGCAACGTCCGCTCGATCAGGCGCATGGGATCACCCGCGTTCCCACGGATAGCCCTGCTCTTCCAGCTCGGTCGCGTATTGCTGGATCAGGCCGCGGTATTCATCCAGCAACGCTTGGCCGTCCAGACCCGCGCCGTCGGCGCGCGCGACCCATTCGTCCAGGTACTTCTGGCCAGCCTCGTCCAGCTTGGCGCGATCCTCGTCCGAAAAGCGCACGATCTCCTTGCCGGCGTCTTCCAAGACCTTGACCGATTCGGCATTCGCCTCGCCGATGATGCGGCCGAATTCGTCGGCCAGACCCTCGCCCGCGGTCATGATCGCCTCCTGATGTTCGGGCGACAGGCTGTCGAACATCGACTTGTTCATCAGGATGCCAAGCGCGCCGATCTGCCCCCAGTCGATGAAGGTGTAGCTGTCGAAGACCTCGTCGAACTTCAGCGCCTTGACCAGATAGGAATAGGTCTGCGTGCAGTCGATCAGCCCGCTTTCCAGACCCTGATAGGCCTCGTAGACGGTCATGTCGACCAGCGTCGCGCCCAAGTCGCGGAAGGTCTGGCCATAGGCGCCGACGCCGCGCACCTTCTTGCCCTGGATGTCGTCAATGGATGCGACCGCCGGCCCCTTGCAGCCCATCTGCACGGCCGAAGTCGTGTAGGTGCCGACATAGACCAGGTTCTGGGCGGCCAGATTTGCCTTGATCTGTTCGTTGTTCCGCATCAACGCGTCCGTGGCCTTCATGCCCACCCACGGGTCGGGGTTGTTGATCGGCAGGTCGGCGATGCCATAGGCGACCATTTCCTGCGGGAAATAGACGCCGATCACGCTGCCGAGGTCTGCGACCCCGTCGCGCAGGGACTGCACGGCCGCCTTTTCGGAAAACAATGCGCCGCCCCAGGTGATGTCCAGCTTGAGATCGCCGTCCGTCAGCTCGGACACTTCGTCGGCGAACCACTGGGTCGCCTCGGCGCGGGCGCCGCGGTTGGGGCCGGGCTCTCCATAAATCAGGGTCGTCTGCGAGAATCCGGGCAGCGCAAGCGCGGCCGTCAGCACAGCCGACGTTGCGGCCGTCTTCAGCGATAGGGTCATCGTGGAAACCTCCTCCGTTTCACCATGCAGGCTGTCATTCCGCAGGGCGGGACACAAGAGGGAATTGACCGAAACGTGACCGGTCGGATATCTGGCGGTTTTCCGCGCGATGCCGGAAGGTTGCCCGAAGCGATCGAGGTTCCTGATGCAATACCGGCTTATGCTGGCCTTCCTTTGCGGGCTTGTCCCGCCCCTGCCCGCCCTGGCGCAGGACGACCTGCCCTTCACCGCCGCCGACATCGAGGCCGCGCAATACGGCCTGGGCGATCTGCCCCCCGGCCGGTCCGCCCTGACGGCCAAGGTGCAGATCCTGCTGGACCGCTCGGGCACCTCGCCCGGCGTCATCGACGGCTACAAGGGGGGCATGAGCCAGAGCGCGATCATGGCGTTCGAGCGTCGCGCCGCGCTGCCGGTGGACGGCATCATGGACCCGCATGTCTGGAACCTGCTGCAGGCCTATGCCGTGCGCCCGGTCACGCAGGCCTATACGATCACTCAGGCCGATGCCGAGGGGCTGGTCGATCACATCCCTACGGACTACGCCGAGAAGGCGCAGATGGAGGCGATGGCCTATACCAGCGTCGCCGAGCGTCTGGGCGAGCGCTTCCACATGGACGAGAAGTTCATCCAGTTCCTGAACCCCGGCATCGACCTGGTGCCTGGCGCGACGATCCAGGTGATGGCCCCGAACCCACCGCTGAAAGGCCAGGTGGCGCGGATCATCATCGACAAGGAAAACCGGCGCGTCGCGGGCTACAACGCGCGGGGTGACATGGTCGTGGACTATCCCGCGACCATCGGATCGGCCGCGACCCCTTCACCCGAGGGGACCCACAACGTCCGCACGGTCGCGCTGAACCCGAACTATACCTACAACCCCGACGTCAACTTCCGCCAGGAGGGTAACGACACGAAGCTGGTCGTCCCGCCCGGCCCCAACGGCCCCGTCGGGACCGTCTGGATCGGGTTGACCAAGCCTACCTACGGCATCCACGGCACGCCCACGCCGTCGCAGCTGTTCCGCAACCAGTCGAACGGGTGCGTGCGCCTGACCAACTGGGACGCCGAGGAACTGGCCGGCATGGTGGCCATTGGCGGCACTACGGTCGAGTTCCTGCCCACCGGCATGACCATCGCCGAGGCGACGGGCGCGCCAAGCCCCACCGTGCCGACACCCCAGATCGCCCTGCCCGAGGGCACCCAGACCCCCGAGGTGCCGGTCACCGAAACGCCCTTGAGCCTGCCGGACGAAACCGCCGCGACGACCCTGCCCCAGACAGCGCCGCTGGAGGCGGAACCCGAGGCACCGCTTGACGCCGAACCCGAGGTGCCGCCGGCGGACCCGCTCAGCAACGCGCTGAGCGATGCCCTGCCCGAGGGGTTCGTCGTTCCACCGGTCGAGGATACGCAGCCATGACGATCCGGGCGCGATGGACCGCCGCCTGCGCCCTGCTTCTGGCGGTCCACGCGCCCGCATACGCCCAGGACCGCCCGCCCGAACCGCCGGAGTCCGCGACGGCGCCCGATCGCCCGGCCGCGCCGCCGGTTCGGGAAGACCGGCGCCCTCCCGAGAGACCATCGGACGAGCCCCCGGATGCGGTGCCGCCAGACGCGCCCGCGCCCCGGCCGGAGAGTTCCCGGCCCCCCGAACAGCCGGAGCCCGATGCGGCGCAAGGACCTGCGCCGGTGGATGCCAAGCCTGAAGAAGCCGCCTCCACCGATCAGCCAAAGCAGCCGTTCGGCCCGCCGCCGCCGCCTGTCTGGTTCACACTGGCCGAGGACGATGCAGGCTTCGCCGCCTGCCGCCTTGCCCTGTCGCTGCTGGGGACGCGCTATACCTTGGAAGCTTCGCTGACGGATGATGAAAACCGCGACTGCGGCATCGCCCGGCCGCTCCGCGTGACCGAGATCGTGCCGGGCGTCCGGCTGACCGGCGATCCGGTGATGCGCTGCGATACCGCGCGCGCCCTGGGGTTCTGGACCCGCGACTTCCTGAGGCCCGCGGCAGCCCTGCTGCCGGGCGCGCCGCGCCTCGAGGCGCTGCAGACCGGCCCGGCCTATACCTGCCGCGACCGCGTCGGGACAGGGGCCGCCGATCCCAAGCCCTCGGAACACGGCTATGGCAACGCCATCGACATCATGGGATTCCAGCTGGCCGGGGCCGATGCGCTGACCGTCACGCCGCGTGCCGGTGACGGCGACACCGCCGAGGCGTTCCTGCGCGCGGCCCGCGGCACGGCCTGCCTGCTCTTCACGACGGTCCTGGGGCCGGGATCGAACGCGGCCCATGACGACCACCTGCACCTGGACCTGGCGGCCCGGAACGGCGGCTGGCGGCTTTGCGAATGACTCAGCGGCTGAGACGCTCGATGTCCAGATAAGAGGGATCGAACCGCGCCAAAGTCGTTAGGCCCTTCCAGTCGATGATGGTGATGTCCGCACCGGACCACCTGATCAACCCGCGGTCGCGCAGATCTCGCACCGCCCGGTTCACGTGGATGGGCGAATAGCCAAGGATGTCCGCAAGCTCTCGCTGCAGAAGCGGCAGCGAGAACTGCAAGTCACCCGCCGCGCCGACCGCGTTCAACCGTGTGTAGATCTCGCACAGAAGATGCGCCAGATGCGCGCTGGACCGCAGCGACGCCGCCGCGACAAGCCATTGCCTGTGGACCGAGGCGTCGATCAGTGTCGCCATCCACAGAAGGCGGGTCAGGTGGGGAAAATTTTCGGTAATGTCGGTCAGTTCGGCATGTTCGATGAATTCGACCTCGGCCGTGCCGACCGCGACCACGGAATGCTCCAGCCCGGCCAGCACGAAGCCGTGCAGGTCGACGAAATCGCCGGGCACGTGCAGCGCCGTGATCACGCGTTCCTCGGGGCGTCCGACCAGTTGGTGCGACCGCGCCGCCATGCCGCGCAGCATCATCGCGCTGCGCCTCGCAAGACGGTCGGCCTGCACGATCACTTCTCCGGGCGCGAACGAGACATGCTGCGTCCTGATCGCGCGCAAGCGTGCTAGGTCCTTGTCGGACAGGCTGTCACGCCGTTGAAGAAAGCGAACAAAATAGTCGGTTATCGCCAATTCATGCCCTTCCTTCACCGGCTGCCGGACACTTGCAAATCAGCATTTGCCGCGCAATGGCCGCAGATGGACAAATAACATTGATTAATCAGGCAAACGCCTGTCCGGGGCGAAGGTTTCCTGGCTTCAGGCGCGACCCCTGACTGGCGACCTCAGCGCCGCTTCGAGCGCGGCGAAGCTGTCTGAGGTCGAGGCTGACCGCCGCGCCGCGAAATCATCCAGCTGTGGGAAAAGCCGCACCGCCTCGTCCAGCTTGGGGTCCGAGCCGGGCGCATAGAGTCCCGCCCGGATCATCAGCTCCGATTCGGCATAGGCACCCAAGGCGGCGCGGGCGCGGGCGATCAGCTGGTTCTCGGCCGCGGTTGCCGCATCGGGCAGGCTGCGCGACACCGACCTAACCACATCGACGGCCGGAAAGCGCCCCCGCTCGGCGATGGCGCGTTCCAGCACCGTATGGCCGTCCAGCGTGCCGCGCAGGATGTCGGCCACCGGCTCTTCCATATCGGACCCCGCGACAAGGACGCTGAAGATGCCGGTGATGTCGCCAGTTCCTTCAGGGCCCGGTCCTGCGCGTTCGGCCAAGGCCATGATCAGGTTCGACACCGAGGGTGGAAAGCCGCGATAGCTGGGAGGTTCGCCCGCGGCCAGGGCGATCTCGCGGTGCGCCTCGGCGAAGCGGGTGATCGAATCGGCCAGGAACAGGACATGCTTGCCTTGGTCGCGGAAATGCTCGGCCACGCTCATCGCCGCCCAGGCCGCGCGCCTGCGGATCAGGGGCGAGCGGTCCGACGTCGCCGCAACGATGACCGTGCGCGCCATGCCCTCGGGACCCATCGTCTTTTCCACAAACTCCCGCAGTTCCCGTCCCCGCTCTCCGATCATGGCGATGACGACGACATCAGCCTGAACCCCCTTGGCCATCTGCGACAGCAGGGTCGACTTGCCCACGCCCGAGCCGGCGAAAAGGCCGATCCTCTGGCCTGCGACCAGGGGCAAAATCGTGTCGAAGACCGCAAGCCCGGTCGCCAGCCGTTCCCCAAGCCGTTTGCGCGTCACCGCGGGCGGCGCCTCGGTGCGGAAGCTGCGGGCGACCAGACCCTGCGGCAGCGGGCGCCCGTCGAGCGGCTGTCCCAGCGGGTCGATGATCCGCCCCACCCACGCGTCACAAGGGGAAATGCGGGGGGCGAAGACCAGCTCCACCTCAGCCCCGACTGACAGGCCCTCGATCGTGCCCTCGGGCAGGACCTGTGCGTTGCGCTGGCTTAGGCCCACGATCTCTCCGCCCAGTTGCCCTTCGGGCAGCGCGATCTGGACCCTGTCGCCGACCGAGGCATGGGCTGTCAGCCCCTCGACCCCGATCAGCCCTGCGCGGATCGTCTGCACCCGGCCGAAATGCCTGACCAGCCGCAACTGGGCGATGCGCTGCGCAACCGATTCAAGTTTATCCATCGCCTGTCACCCCCGGCATCGAATCCTGCGTCACTCAACGGTTTCTAAACGAATCGGAGTTAAGACCGGGTTTATCGTGATTGAGGAGAAGCCTCATGTTTGAGAAGATCGAGATGATGCAGATGGCCCGCGCCATGGGCCAGCATGTCGCCGACCGGCAGGTGGCCGTGACGCGCAACATCGCCAACGCTGATACGCCCGGATACCGGGCCACCGACCTGCAGCCCTTCGCCGACAGCTATGAACGCGCCGGAACGGCAGGACCCCTGCGCACGACCGACCCGCGCCACATCGCGAACCCCGACTGGTCCCCGGCCGGGGCCCGCCTGATCCAGACGGCCGATCCCGTGTCGCCCAACGGCAACTCGGTTTCGCTGGAGGAGCAGATGGTGCGCGCCGCCGACGTCAAGCGCCAGCACGACCTGTCGCTTGGCATCTACCGTTCCGCGCTGGATCTCATGCAGGCCAGCCTGGGCCGCCGCTAAGGAAAACCCGATATGACCGACCCGATCTCGCCGCTGCGGCTTGCAGCGTCAGGAATGCGTGCCCAGACCGAACGTCTGCGCCACACGGCGGAAAACATCGCCAACGCCGATACGCCCGGCTATCGCCGCAAGCTGGTCAGCTTCGAGGAAGCGGTTCGCTTCGGCCGCCCGACCGGAGAGGTCGAGGCCGGACGCGTGCGCCTGGACCAGACGGAACTGCCACGCATCCACGATCCCGCGCATCCGATGGCCGACCAGGACGGCTATTACCAAGGTTCGAACGTGGACCTGGTGATCGAGCTGGCCGACAGCCGCGAGGCCGGCCGCAGCTACGAGGCCAACCTGCGCATGTTTGAACAGACCCGCCAGATGGGCGCGTCGCTTCTTGACCTTCTCCGCCGCTGAAAGGGACCCAGATGATCACCGGACTGAACGCCGCCAACGCTTATTCCGCCGCCCGCCATGCCGTCGCCCCCGATGCGCAGGCATCCTCGACCGTGACCCGAATTGGCCAGGCGGCCGAGGATTTTGCCGCCCAGATGGCCCAAGTGGACCAAGTGTCCACAGGCGCGATGACCGGTCAGGTCAGCACGCACCAGCTGGTCCAGACCATCGCCGAGGCCGAGATGACCATGAACACCGTCGTCGCCATCCGCGACAAGGTGGTCGAGGCCTATCAGGAAATCCTGCGGATGCCGGTCTGATGGGCGAGACGGTCCTTTTCGACATGCTGCGCCAGTCGCTCCTGATCGCGGTCCGCATGTCGGCCCCGCTGCTGGCGGTGGCGCTGATCACGGGCGTGGTCATCGGCCTTTTTCAGGCACTGACCTCGGTGCAGGAAATGACGCTGACCTTCGTGCCCAAGGTGGGTCTGATGCTGGTCGTTTTCTGGGTCTCGATGAGCTTCATGACAACGGCGCTGTCGGACTTCTACCTTGGCGAAATCATCCCTCTGATCGCGGGAAGCTGACATGGACAACGCGATCTATGCCAGCCTGACCCGCCAATCTGGCCTGATGGCCGAGATGCGGACCGTCGCCAACAACATCGCCAACGCCAACACCACCGGTTTCCGCCGCGAAGGCGTGATCTTCGCCGAGCATCTGAGCGCGTTGGACCGCAAAGGCGACGCGCTGTCCATGGCCCATGCCCGCGGCCGAATGCTGGACCTGAACCAGGGCGTGCTGACGCAGACGAACAACAACCTCGACCTGGCGATCGAGGGCGACGGCTTCTTCCTGGTCGAAGCGCCCGAGGGCCTGCGCCTGACCCGTGCCGGCGCCTTCATGCCCTCGGCCGAGGGTGAGTTGATGACCGCCGACGGTCACCGTCTGCTGGACGAGGGCCAGGCGCCGATCATCCTTCCCGCGGGCGCGTCTTCGGTCGCGGTCGGGGCCGACGGTACGCTGTCGTCGAACGGCCTGCCTTTCGGACGCATCGGCCTGTTCAACGCGCCCGAGGGCGTAAACCTGACCCACGAGGGCGGTACCGGCTTCAGCATCGAAGGCAACCCGGAACCGGTCGAGGAACCGCGCATCCGCCAAGGTTTTCTGGAGGAATCGAACGTCGATCCGATTTCCGAGATCACCCGCATGATCGAGGTCCAGCGCGCCTATGAGCTGGGCCAGTCCTTCCTGGATCGCGAGGATCAGAGGATCCGCGGCGCGATCACCGCCATGACCCGTTAAGGAGCCACCATGAGAGCCCTGCAGATCGCCGCCACCGGCATGAGCGCGCAGCAGACCCGCGTCGAGGTCATCTCGAACAACCTCGCCAACATGTCGACCACCGGCTACAACGCCCGGCGCGCGGAATTTGCCGACCTGCATTACCAGCAGGCCGCCCGCCCCGGCAGCGTGACCGCCGCCGACGGCACCGTCATCCCGGCGGGCGTCCAACTGGGCCTGGGCGTCCGCCCCACGGCCGTCAGCGTCAACCTGCAGCAGGGCGCGCTGACTGCGACCGGTGGCGATCTGGATCTGGCGATCGAAGGCGATGGCTATCTTGAGGTCACGCTGCCCTCGGGCCTTTCGGGCTATACCCGCGACGGCGGGCTGAAGCGGTCGCCGGACGGGCTGATCGTCACCTCCGACGGCTATCCGGTGGTCCCGAACGTCACCATTCCAGACGATGCGCGCGCCATCTCGATCAACGCCGGCGGCGAGGTCTATGCCTATTTCAACGACCGGGTCGAGCCCGAGCTGCTGGGCCAGCTGACCCTGGCCGGGTTCTCGAACGAGAAGGGGCTGGAGGCCATCGGCTCGAACCTGTTCATCGAGACTGCGGCCTCTGGCGGCCCCCAGGTGGTCAACCCGGGCCAGGACGGGCTGGGGACGCTGCGCCAGGGATATCTCGAGGAAAGCTCGGTTGATGCGGTGCGAGAGATCACCGAACTGATCAAGGCGCAGCGCGGCTATGAATTGAACGCGAAGGTCATCACCGCAGCCGACCAGATGCTGGCTGCCACGACGCAGGTGCGCTGATGAAGGCGCTGGTCCTGCTGATCGCCCTGATGCCCGGCGCTGCCTTGGCGGGCGGTCTGGGCGCGGCCCGCACCCTGCCCGCGGGCAGCGTGATCGGAGCGGGCGACCTGACGGTCATCGACACCGACCGCCCCGGCCTGACCGACCCTTCGGCCGCCATCGGGATGCAGACCCGCATCACGATCTATGAGGGCCGCCCCTTGCACGCCAACATGCTGCAGGCCCCCCGCGTGGTCGGGCGCAACGAGATCGTGCGCCTGTCCTTCCAGCGCGGCGGCCTGCGCATCGATACCGAAGGCCGCGCCATGTCCGACGGCGCCGCCGGGGACATGATCCGGGTCATGAACATGGGTTCGCGCAGCACGGTGACGGCGCAGGTGATGTCCGACGGCACCCTGGCCGTGATGAATTGAGAGGAACGACGATGAAACCCGCTTATCTGCTGTGTCTGGCGCTGGCCGCCTCTGGCTGTTCGCGTGTGGCCAACGTGGGCCAGCCGCCCGAGCTCACCTCGCCGCGCGAGACAGAAGAGTTCCTGGCGATGACCAACCCGCCGCTGGACCTGCCGCTGGATTCGGGCCGCCCGGAAGCTGCAGCTTCGCTCTGGGCCGGAACGCAATCCTCGCTCATCAGCGACCGCCGCGCGGCAGTCCGCGGCGACATCCTGACCGTCGTGATCGAGATCGACGACCGTGCCGAGATCAGCAACAGCAGCGGCCGAAACCGCAGTTCTGGCGAAAGCCTGGCCATCCCGCAGATGGTCGGCATCCCGCAGCGCCTGTCCGACAAGCTGCCGGAGGGGGCAAGCTTCGACAACCTGGCCGATGCCTCGTCCTCCTCGACCTACAAGGGGTCGGGGAACATCTCGCGGCGGGACAAGCTGACGCTTCGTGTCGCGGCCACGGTGGTCGATACGCTGCCCAATGGCACGCTGCAGATCCAGGGCACCCAGGAGGTGCGCGTGAACTTCGAGCTGCGCGAGCTGACCGTCAGCGGCTTCGTCCGTCCAGCCGACATAGATCGCAGCAACGAGATCGCCTATGATCGCATCGCGGGAGCCCGGATTTCGTATGGCGGGCGTGGGCAGATCACCGACGTCCAGCAGCCACGCTATGGTCAGCAGATCGCCGACATCGTCCTGCCCTACTGAGACCATACCATGAACAAGAAAATCATTCCACTGATGCTGCCTGTCGTTGCGATCGTCGGTGGCGCCTTTGCGGGCAACATGCTGCGCGCGCCCTCAGACGGGGCGGCCGAGGTAGCGCCCGCCCATGCCGCCGGCGATCACGCCGAACCGTCCGACGACGGTCACGCCGCGGACGGGCACGAGACCGAAAGCCATGCCGAACCTGCCGATGACGGACATGGAGACGTCGAGCATGCGGCGCCCGGCGAGGCAGCGTGGTTCACCTTTCCAACGCAATTCTTCGTTCCGCTGATGCGGCAAGGCGATCTGCAGGACATGATGATCCTGACCCTGACCCTGCAGACCGACGGGGCCAGCCTGGGCGCGCTTGGCAGGAAAGAGCATGTGCTGCGCGACAGCCTGCTGCGCCAGCTGATGATCCACGCCAATACCGGCGGCTTCGACGGCAACTTCACCGCCGATCGCAACCTCGCCGTCCTGCGCGAGGATCTTCTGAAGGCCGCGCAGGCGGTGACCGACCTGCCGATCGAGGCGGTCCTCATAGAGGATATCGCCCGCCAGCCGGGCTGAACCGCTTGCGCTGAGAAGCGCGACAGGGGAAACACGCAGCAAGGCCGGGGGCGACCCCGGCTTTCGTCGTTCAGCGCGAGGTTCAGATGTCGCCGCCTCATGTCGTGATTCTTCTGGCGACCTATCAAGGTGCGCCCCATCTGCCGGTTCAGCTCGAGAGCCTGGTCGGACAGACGCACAGGAACTGGTCGCTGATCGCCTCCGACGACGGCTCGACCGACGGGACCGTGCAGATCCTGGACGACTTCGGACAGCGGATGCCGACCGGCCGCGTTACCCGCCTTCGCGGCCCGTCCTTGGGGGCGACGCAAAATTTCCTGTCCTTGCTGAAGCACGTGCCAGACGGCGCAATGGCGGCATTCTGCGACCAGGACGACATGTGGTTCCCCGACAAGCTGTCCCGCGCCGTCGCGACCCTTTTGTCCTGCACCGGCCCCGCCCACTATGCCGCACGCACCATCATCGCCGACCAGGATCTGAAGCCGCTGGCGCCCTCGCGCCACTTCCCGCGCCCATTGGGCCTGCGCAACGCGATGGTCCAGGCCATCATGGCCGGCAACACGTCGGTCTTCAATCCTGCCGCCGTTACTCTCTTGAAGCAGGCGGTGCCTCATGCGCGGGATGCAGGCATCGTTTCACATGACTGGTGGTGCTATCAGGTCACCGCCGCCTTCGGTGCCCGTCTTGTCCACGATCCTCAGCCGGTGCTATTCTACCGCCAGCATTCGCGCAGCGAGGTTGGCCGCAACGACACCCTGCCCGCGCGGATGGCCCGGCTGAGAAAGCTTCTGGCCGGCGAGTTCGGCTGGTGGATGCGCGCCAACCTGCACAGCCTGGCGCCGCTGGTTCCGCTGATGCCGGCCGACAGCCGGCACGTGATCGAGCAGGCGGGGATCATGCTGGACGCGCCGGGGCCGCGCGCATTCCAGGCCATGCGACGCGGCGGCTTCTACAGGCAGACCAGGGCCGCAACGGCGGCCCTGGCGATATCTGCGCTCAGCGGTGCCCTGAGGCGCGATCCTTCGGCTACTCGATGATCAGGTCAGCATGCAGCGCCCCGGCCGAGTGGATCGACTTGAGGATGTCGATCATGTCCCGCGGCCTGACGCCGAGGGCGTTCAGCCCGTCAACCAGGTCGCTGAGGTTCGTGTCACCGGCGACCTCGACGAAGCCGATGCCAGGTTCCTGCCGCAGTTCGACAGCGGTGCGCGGAACAGTTACGGTCTCGCCTTGGGCGAACGGGTTGGGTTGAGAGACGACCGGCGCCTCGCTGACGCGTAGCGTCAGGTTGCCTTGAGACACCGCCACGCGAGAGATCCGGACGCGTTCGCCCACCACGATGGTGCCGGACTTGTGGTCGATGACGACCTTGGCCCGGTCCTCGGGCTCGATCATAAGGTTCTCGATCCTGCCAACAACGCGGGCCGGGTTCACATCGCCCAGGTTCCGGAAGTCGACAACGACGGTTCCGCTGTCCAGCGTCACCGCCAGCTGCCGGTCAAAATCGCGGTTGATGGCATCCTCCACCCGCGTGGCTGTCGTGAAGTCGGCATTCCGCAGCGCGATGCGGATGTTGTCGATCCCGGCGAAGTCGAACTCGACCTCCCTCTCGACCCTCGCGCCCACGGGAATGCTGCCGGTCGTCGGCACGCCCTCGACGACACGGGCGGCGTCGCCCTCGGCTGACGCACCGCCGGCGATGATCGACCCCTGCGCCACGGCATAAATGTTGCCATCGGCGGCCTTCATCGGTGTCATCACCAGTGTGCCACCCAGCAGGCTTTTGGCGTCGCCAATGGCGGACACGTTCACGTCGATCCGGCTTCCCGACCGTGCAAACGGCGGCAGCGTTGCCGTAACAATCACCGCTGCGACGTTCTTGGAACGCAGGGCATCATCAGTGACGTTGACGCCCAGCCGTTCCAGAAGGCCGGCCAGCATCTCCTCGGTGAAGGGGGCGTTGCGCATTCCGTCGCCAGAACCGTCAAGGCCCACGACCAGGCCATAGCCGACAAGATCGTTGCCGCGCACCCCGTCGAAGTCGGCAAGATCCTTGATGCGCACCGGGACCGCGACGGCAGCCGCGGCGCAGGCGATCCAGACGATCAGGGCTGATATGAAGTTCCTCACCGCAGATAATCCACCAGCTTGAGCTTCGAGAGACGTGCCGTGACCGTATAGAGGGATTCAAGCTGCGCCTCGACCTGCTTCAGCGCCGCGGCGGTCTCGAACGAGTCTGCGCTGCGGATCTCGTTTCGGGCGATGGTCAGCGTTGCCAGGCTGGAGGCGTTTGCGGTCTGCGCACGCTGTGTCGTCTGCTGGTTCATGCCGATCCGGCTCATCTCGATCAGCACGTTCGTGTCCGCGGCCATCATCTGCAGGCCAGCCAGCTTCAGCAGTTGCCCCTGCTCCTCAGGCTGGCCGCCCAGAACGCCGCGATCAAGAAGCGCAGCCGACGCCAGCCCCTTCAGCAGATCGCGGACCGCCGGCGTCGCCGCCGTCGTCTCGATCCTGATGGTGACATCCTCGCTAATCGCGACCTGTTGGACGGTTGCCACCGTGCCGTGATAAGCTGTGTCGAGAAACCCTCCGCCGCCCGCCGGCGCATCGAACCAGTCCGAGATGGCCTGCATCGCATCCTCGGCAGTTGCACTTCCCGCCGTGACAGCCTGGAGTGCATCAAGAATATCGGCTGCCGCCGACAGGGGTGCCGTCTGGCTAGCGTCGCCGGACAGCAGGAACCGGTTGCTGTCGGCCGTGTTCAGCCGCTGCACCATGGTTTCGAAGGCGCTGGCCGCCTCGGTGATGTGGACGGCCTTGGTCCGTGTAATGAACGGATCGCTCCCCAGCGAGACGCCAAGATCCTTTGTGGCGGTCCTGATGTCGTCGAACACCGTCTGCATCACCCCCAGCTGGTGCGCCGCCTCGGCGGCGTTGCGCTGGAACTGCTGCGTCGTGGCAAGTCGGCTCTCGATGGCCCCGAGCGTTCGCGTATTGCCCTGCAGGCGCTGGCCCACATCTGCAACCTCGCCCGAGGCGGCCTCTGCCGTGAGGGTGTTCAGCGTCGTCTTGATCCGGTTGGACGCGACCTGCAGCGCAAACGCTCTCGCCTGGTCGCTGATACTGTTCAATGTCACGGCTTACATCCCCAGGATCTGGTTCATCATTTCGTCGACGGCGCGCAGGACACGCGCGTTGGCGGCATAAGACTGCTCGTACTGCAACAGACGCTGCATCTCGGCATCGCTGTCGACGCCCTCGGCCATCAGGCTGGACGAGATGGTGGTCAGGCGCCCGCTGCGGATCGCAAGCTCGCCCTCGGACCCCACCCGCCGCGAGACCACGTGGGCTTCCACGGTGCTGAACCGGCCAAGAAGCGAGTCGCTGCCGGCGATGCCCGTTCCGGCCGCTGCCGGCGCGACCGCGTCGATCGCCCCGACCAGCGCATTGAGAACCGCGGTCTGCCCCACCGGTTCACCTGTCGCGGCCTGAAGACCCGCGCGCAGGCGCCAGACTTCTCCGCCCTGCCCCGGAACCACCAAGGCATTGACCGAGATACGGCCCGCCAGACCGATGATGCCCGCGGCGCTGGCCCGCGCGCCTCCGTCGGTGAACAGGCCTGGGTCGGCTGCACCAACGCTGGGATCGGCATCGGCAAGTCGTTGGTGAAGGTCGAAAGCCAGCCCGTCAAGTTCCTGCTGCACCTGCGGCGCCAGTTCGTCGCGGATGGCGAAGTTCGCCGCCAGCGAGCCGCCTCCGAACAGCCGCATCTGACCGGCGGTCAGCGCGGCACCGTTCAGCGTCAGAAGGTTCAGCGGCGCACCGACCGTCTGGTCCGCGGTGACCTGAGCCGCTCCCTCGAAGCCCAGCTTCGCCGGAACGCTACCGTCCAGAAGGACCGCACCCTCGGCCGTGAACAGCGCCACCTTGTTGCGGTCGCGCGCCACCTCCTGCACGGGCACGATGTCCGATATCCGGTTGATGACCTGCTGACGCTCGTCCAGCAGCGGTGAGGCGTCCTTGCCGTCAGCATCAAGGATCGAGATCTGTGCGTTCAGGTAGGCAACCCTCTCCAACGAGGCGTTCAGCTCGGCAACATCGGACGCGATCGCCTGCTGCGCCATTCCGCGCGCGGCCTGAACCGCATCGGCTGCACCGTTCAGGCGCGTCGCCAAGGCCGAGGCGGCGTTGACCACCTCGGACAAGCGAATGTCGTCATCGGGGCGCGCGGCCGCCGAACCCAAGGCCGTGCGGAATCCGGTCAGTGCCGTCGACAGCGCCCCATCCCCTCCGGGCAGCCCGATCACGTCCTCCATTCGGCCGAAGAACGCCGCACGGGTCGAGCTGTCGCCGACGGCCGAAGTGGCCAGACGCGATTCGGACAGCAGGCTGGCGTTGACGATGCGCGTGATGCCGTCGATCCGCACGCCGCCGCCGAAGCCTTGCGGGCCGACGGCCAGTTCGCGCCGGGCATAGCCGGGCGTCATGACGTTGGCCAGATTCGCCGCAATGGTCTCGGTCCCGCGGGCGGTTGCGACCAGGCCTGACATCGCGTTCGATATGGCGTTGGCAATGCTCATGTGGTGCCTCTTGTGGATGTGGCGGCGGGCTGGCCGATCAGCGCTTGATGTTGGTGGTTTCCTGCATCATCTCGTCGACGGTCTGGATGATCTTGGCGTTGGACGAATAAGCGCGCTGAGTGGTGATCAGGTGCGTCAGCTCCTGAGCGATATCGGTGGTCGAGGCTTCGCGCGCATAGCCGGCGATGTCGCCGGTCGGCCCCGTCCCGGCATCCCACAGGTAGAAGCTGCCCGATTCGCGCGACGGCTTGAAGGCCTGTCCCTCGGTCGCGACCAGCCCGTTGGGGTTCGAGACGTCGACGACCGGCACCCGGTAGAGCGTCTTGATGAAGCCGGTGTCGTAGGTGGCATTCACCATCCCTGCGCTGTCGACCTCGACGCTGACCAGCTGGCCTGCGGGCGAGCCGTTGCGCGAGATCCCCGATGGCGAGAAGGGGGCAGACAGCTGCTTCAGGCCCGAAAAGCCGCCGGGGCTGCCGATGAACAGATCCAGATCGCCACCGCCCACGGTCAGCGGAATCGTCCCCGTGGCCGCGTCATAGGTGGTTCCAGCACCCGGGGTGACCGTCAGGATGCTGCCACCGAGGGCTTGGGTGCTGTCGAAGACGACGTTGAAGGTGCCGACCACCGCGCCACCCGACGCCGTGTCGCGGATCTCGACCTGCCATTCGTTCGACATCCCCGCGCCGCCGACGACGGGCGTGAAGGTCACGTCGAGCCCTTCGGAGGTGCCGAGGTTGCCGAAATACTCGATCCGGACCGGGATCGGCGTGCCGTCTGCGGCGGCCGCCGTTTCGTCGGCTGGCAGGTTGGCCCCGATCTCGACCCGCGTGGTCGGATCACCGACAGGTCGGTTCGTCTCGATCTTGATCGGCTGCAGCGCGCCGGGGGTGTCACGCGGGACCAGCGGCATGCTGCCGTCGGACGCGGTGGGCCAGCCCATCAGGACCAGGCCGCTCTCGGTCCGCAGGATGCCGTTCGCGTCGGGCCGGAAGGCGCCGGTCCGGGTCATCAGAAGTTCAGAGGGCCCGCCCCCGCTGACGTTGGCCAGCGTCGTGACCGGCAGCATGCCGCGCCCGGTCATGGCCAGGTCCAGCGGGTGGGTGGTCGTGACGACGGCGCCGTCCTGGCTGATGATGCGCTGCGTCGAGGTGCGCACACCGCCAGCCGTGTAAAGCCCGCGCCCGGACCCGACGATCATCGAGTCGAATTCGGTCTCGACGCGCTTGTAGCCGAAGGTCGACGCGTTCGCGATGTTGTCCGAGATCGTGCCAAGCCGAGAAGAGTTCGCGGACAGGCCGGCGACGCCGGCATTCATCGCAGAGGAGATGGACATGGACAGACACCTTTCTGATTTCGGTCTTGTCCGTCACCCTGTCCGACAACATTTAAGATTCGGATAATCGCGGAGGCTAGCGAAGCAAAATAAGCTCGAGCCTATTGTTGCGCGGGTCCATCGGGTTCGCCTGCCGGTTCTTGCGGTCGGCATAGCCGCTGACGCGCTGGATGCGGCCTGCATCGAACGAGGCGCCTTCCAGCAGGCTGCGCAGGGTATGGGCGCGGGCATCCGACAGCGGCCAGACGGGCGACGACACCAGCGTTTCAGGATAGGCGCGCACATGCCCCGAGATGGCGACCTGATTGCGCGTGCGGCCGATGACGTTGGCGACGATCCGCGCCAGCTCGTTCAGCGCGGGCTGGGGCTGTGCGGTGTCCTCGACGAAAAGCGGCGCATCTGTCAGGTCGTTCAGTTCGATCACCAGACCCTCGTCGGTCATGCGGGTGACCACGTGCTTCAGCAGGTTGGTCAGCTGCATCGATTCGGCGCCGGTGCCGGTCAGGCTGTCCTGCACGGCCTTCGCCACCTGGTCGAAGTCGCCGGCCTTGTCAGTGTCGGGCAGCGGATCGTCGATCCCGTGGCGGACGCCATTCTCCTGACCGTCGCCTTCGGCCCCCGGCGTGCGGATCATGCTGGGCGTGAAGTAATCGGCCAGCCCCTGCCGCTGCTGCTCATCCGTGGCATTAAGAAGCCACATCAGCAGAAAGAAGGCCATCATCGCCGTCACGAAATCCGCATAGGCGACCTTCCAGGCGCCGCCATGGTGCCCCGCCTCGCCTGACGCCTCGACCCGCTTGATGATGATCGAGGACCCGTTCAGCCCCTTGCCCGCAGCCATGTTGACACCTTTCGTTCCAGCCAGGTGTCAACGTCGCGGAAACGAAGGTTTCGAACAAGTTAACGGATCAAATGCCCGATATTCGGCTCAGTCGTAGCTGCGGCGGTCCTCGATGACCTTTCCGTCGTTCGGCAGACTGCCCACCGGGACCAGTTGCACGTCGGCGCGCAGCTTCAGCGTGTCCATTACGGAATCGCCATATCCCTTGCCGTCGGCGCTGGTTTCCAGTTGCACGGTCATCACGTCCATCTCTCCCTGACGGTCGGCGATGACGCGTGCACGGGCGATCTCGGGGTGGCGGGCGACCAGGGCCGCGACCTGTTCGGGGCGCACGAACATGCCCTTGATCTTGGTCGTCTGGTCGGCGCGCCCCATCCAGCCCTTGATCCGCATGTTGGTCCGACCGCAGGGGCTGGCGCCGGGCAGCACTGCCGAAAGATCGCCCGTCGCGAAGCGCACCAGCGGATAGTCGGGGTTCAGCGTGGTCACCAGAACCTCGCCGACCTCGCCCTCGGGGACCGGATCGCCGGTGCCAGGGCGCACGATCTCGACGATGACGCCCTCATCGACGATCATCCCCTCCAGCGCGTCGCTCTCATAGGCGATGTTGCCCAGGTCGGCGGTGGCATAGCATTGCCGTGTGACGATCCCCCGGTCGGCATAAAGCTGGCGCAGCGACGGGAACAGCGCGCCGCCACCGACGACGGCCCGGGTGAAGGCCAGCCTCTCTCCCATCTCGTCGGCACGATCAAGGATCACCTTGAGGAAGTCCGGGGTGCCGGCATAGCAGGTCGTGCCGATGTCGACGGCCGCGCGGACCTGCAGTTCGGTCTGCCCGGTGCCGGCGGGAAGAACGGCGGCGTCCACGGCCCGCGCGCCCGATTCAAACATCATGCCCGCAGGCGTCAGATGATAGCCGAAGCAGTTCTGCACGATATCCCCCCGCCCCACGCCCGAGGCATGCAGGAACCGCCCCAGCCGCCACCAGTCGCCGTCACGGCGGCCGGGTTCGTAGATCGGGCCGGGGCTTTGGAAGATGTGGTCAAACTCGGCCGCCAGCCGGGTCGTATAGCCGCCGAACGGGGGCGAGCGTCGCTGCGCGTCGGACAGCTCGGCCTTGCGGATCACGGGCAGCCGCGACAAGGCGGCGCGATCGGTGATGCCTGCCGGATCGACGTCGCGCAGCAGTCGCGCCAGCGCCGGCGCGGTCCTGGCACGAGAGATGGCGGCGGGCAGCACGCGGGCCAGCGCCTCGGCCCGCACGTCGTCGTCGCGGGTTTCCAGATCGTCGTAATATGCAGCCATGATGCGTTCCTCAGGCCAGCCAGCGCTTGCGGCGGCGATAGCTGCGCACGTCGCGGAAGGACTTTCGGCCTTCGTCGGACATGCCCAGGTAGAATTCCTTGACGTCGGGGTTCTCTCGCAACTGCATGGCGGGGCCGTCCATCACAACGCGGCCGTTCTCGAGGATATAGCCCTGATGGGCATAGCGCAGCGCGACGTTGGTGTTCTGTTCGGCCAGAAGGAAGGTCACGCCCTCGCCCTCGTTAACGGCCTTCACGATCTCGAAGATCTGCTCGACCAGCTGCGGGGCCAGGCCCATCGAGGGTTCATCCAGAAGGATCATCTCGGGGCGCGACATCAGGGCACGGCCCATGGCGACCATCTGCTGTTCCCCGCCAGAGGTATAGCCCGCCTGGCTCTTGCGCCGCTCTCGCAAGCGAGGGAAATAGTCATAGACCATCTCGAGGTCGCGCCTGATCGCCGCCGACCCGTCGCGGCGGGTATAGGCGCCGGTCAGCAGGTTCTCCTCGACCGTCAGATGCTCGAAGCAGTGGCGGCCCTCCATGACCTGGATGATGCCCTTGCGGACCAGGCTGGCGGGGTTCTGGCCGGCGACCCTTTCGCCCCGATAGGTGATCGTGCCCTTGGTCACCTCGCCCCGTTCGCTGGCCAGCAGGTTCGAGATCGCCTTCAGCGTCGTCGTCTTGCCCGCCCCGTTACCGCCCAGAAGCGCGGTGATGCCGCCCTTGGGCACGGTCAGGCTGACGCCCTTCAGCACCAGGATGACGTGGTTGTAGATCACCTCGATATTGTTGACGTCCAGAAGCGTCTCGGTCCGGTCGGCGTCGAACATGGCGGTCCCCTTGATGGGGCCCCGGCGGTCGTGCCGCCGGGGCCGTGACGTCAGCAGTCGCGCGGCGTGATGCCGGCCTCGGTCGCATAGGCCTGACTGTCTTCCTCGATCAGCGGCTGCACGACCTCCTGGTCGGGCTCGGTAAACTCGGTGATCAGGTTCCACTGCCCCGCCTCGGCATCCCATTGCTGGATGCGGGCCATGCCGCTGCCGCCGTGGTTCGAACAGCTCAGCTGGATCGGGGGACCGAAATCGGGAAGGCCGATCTCGGCCAGACGCTCCTCGGTGATGTCGAGGTTCTCGAACCCCTCGCGCAGCTGCTCGGGCGTGATGTCCGAGGTGCCGGCAAGCTCTTGTGCCTTGCGGATTGCTTCAGCGATGACGACGGCGGCATACATGCCGCGCGAATAGACGGCCGAGCCGACATGCTCGCCCCCCTGGCTCGCCTTGCCGGGCTCGATCACGTATTGCTGCAGGTCGTCATAGAGCGGATAGTCCTGCCCCACGCCGTTGAAGGTCACGGCCTTATAGCCGTCAGCCGCCGCACCGGCCGGCTGCACGTCGATTTCGGACCCGGCCCACCAGATGCCGATCAGGTTCTCCATCGGGAAGCGGATGTTCGCGGCTTCCTGTATTGCCACCTGGTTCATCACGCCCCAGCCGTACATGATGACATAGTCGGGCCGTTCGCGGCGGATCTGCAGCCATTGGCTGCCCTGCTCCTGACCCGGCGCCTCGACGGGCACCTCGGTCAGGGTGAAGCCGTGCTTGTCGGCCAGTTCCTGAAGGGTGCGGATCGGTTCCTTGCCGTAGGCGCTGTTGTGATAGACCAGCGCGATCTTCTTGCCCTCCAGGCTGCCGCCGTTTTCGTCAAGAAGGTGCTTGATCGCCACCGACGCGCCATCCCAATAGTTCGCGGGCGCGTTGAAGATCCATTCGAAGACCTTGCCGTTCTTGGCCGAGGTGCGGCCGTAGCCGGGGGTATAGAGAACCTTCTTGTCCTCTGCGACCTTCGGGATCAGCTGGTACGTGATCCCCGTGGACAGCGGGTTATAGACCAGCGCGCCGGTGTCCTTGGTCGCCTCGTAGCACTCGACGCCCTTCTCGGTGTTGTAGGCGGTCTCGCATTCGGGGACCTGGATCTTCTCGCCGCCGATGCCGCCATCGCGTTCGTTCAGCAGCGTGAAGTAATCGTTGAACCCGTCGGCATATTGCGTTCCGTTCGCGCCATAGGGGCCGGTGCGATAGCTGAGGTTCGGGACCACCAGGTCCGCCATCGCGGGCGCGCCCGCCATGATCCCAGCCACCACCAGCGCGGTCAGTTTCGTCTTCATCCGTATCTCCTCCCAAAGATGGAATGCGCCGGTTGCCCGGGTTGTTCGGTCAGTGCGGAAACGGCCAGAGCCGCAGTTTTTCCTTCGTCAGGCGCCACAGGCGCGCCAGCCCGTGCGGCTCGACGATCAGGAATGTCACGATGAGGGCGCCTACGATCATCAGCTCGATATGCGCCGCAAGGTCGGTGGGCCAGTTGAGGGTGCCGACCAGCACGTTCTTCAGAAGCACTGGCATCAGGACCATGAAGGCCGCGCCCGCGAAGCTTCCGAAGATGCTGCCCAGACCTCCGATGATGATCATGAAGAGGACGAGGAAGCTCTTGTTGATGCCGAAGGCCTCACCCACCTCGGCCGCGCCCAGATAGACCGCGAAAAGTAGCGCGCCCGCGATGCCGATGAAGAAGCTGCTGACCGCGAAGGCCGACAGCTTCGCGCGCAGAGGATCGACGCCGATAATCTCGGCAGCGATGTCCATGTCGCGGATGGCCATCCACTTGCGGCCCAGCATGCCCCGCGTCAGGTTCCGCGCGAGCCACGCAAGCAGGAACGCCATCACCAGGCACACGAGGTATTTCGCAGGCGCGCTGGTCGCGGGTCCCGTCACGGCATGGCCCAGCACCGTGCGTTCGGGCGCGGTGATCTGACCCGAGGCCGAGTAGTTGTAGAACCACGGCACCTTGTTGAAGAGCCAGACCAGGAAGAACTGCGCCGCAAGCGTCGCCACTGCCAGGTAGAACCCCTTGATGCGCAGGCTGGGCAGGCCGAAGAGGACACCCACCGCCGCCGTGATGCCCCCGGCCAGCAGGATGTGGATCAGGATGCTGACGTCGGGAAAGGCCGTCATCAGCTTATAGACCGCATAGGCGCCGACGGCCATGAAGCCGCCCGTCCCCAGGCTGACCTGGCCCGCATATCCCGTCAGGATGTTCAGCCCCAGCGCCGCGATCGCGTAGATCAGGAAGGGCACCAGCACCGCGTTTGCCCAGTAGTCGTTGATGACGAAGGGGATGATGCCGAAGGCCACCGCGAGGATCGCGTAGTATCCCCAGCGATCCAGGCGGATCGGGAAGGTCTGGCTGTCGTCACGGTAGCTGGTCTTGAAGTCACCGGCCTCGCGATAGATCATCAGGTCGTCTCCTGTCGGGGCCGGTCGGCGGGGGCCAGCCCCCGCACCCCCGGGATATTTTCACAAAGAAGAAGCCGCATGGTCAGACCCTCTCGATGATGCGTTCGCCGAAGAGGCCTTGCGGACGGAAGACCAGGAAGACCAGCGCCAGCACATAGGCGAACCAGGTCTCGGTCGCGCCGCCGACCATGGGGCCGATCAGGAACTCGAACATCTTCTCGCCCACGCCGATGATCAGGCCGCCCACGATCGCGCCGGGGATCGAGGTGAAGCCACCCAGCATCAGCACCGGCAGCGCCTTGAGCGCGATCAGCGACAGGCTGAACTGGACGCCCGATTTCGTGCCCCACATGATGCCCGCCACCAGCGCAACGAAGCCTGCGATGGACCAGACCATGACCCAGATGAAGCGCAGGCTGATGCCCACCGACAGCGCCGCCTGGTGGTCGTCGGCCACGGCCCGCATGGCGCGGCCCTGCTTGGTATACTGCGAGAACGCCACCAGCGCCGCGACCAGAAGCGCCGCAATGACGGTCGCCCAGATGTCCAGCCGGTCGATGAAGAAGCCATAGCCGAACCACCCTGCCGTCAGCGTCTCGATCCCGTCAGAGATGCCCTGCGGCAGGCCCACGTCCAGTGTCTTGATGTCCGCACCCCACATGACGTCGCCCAGACCCTCGAGGAAGTAGGCCAGCCCGATCGTCGCCATGAAGAGGATGATGGGTTCCTGCCCCACGAGATGCTGCAGGACCAGCTTCTCGATCAGGAAGGCCAGGAGGACCATCACCAGGACCGTCAGCGCGATTGCCAGGATCGACGGGACGGTCCAGCCGAAGTGGTGCAGGCTGGTGCCGAAGGCCGCGTTGATCAGATGCGCGAAGGGCACCTGGCCGTCCTGGATGCCCACAAGCGTCAGCGCCGCGAACAGCGCCAGCACCCCCTGCGCATAGTTGAAGACGCCGGAGGCCTTGAAGATCAGCACGAACCCCAGCGCCACCAGCGAATACATGACGCCGGTCATCAGCCCGTTCAGGAACACCTCGGCCCCGAAGATCACTTGGTCCATCACTCGGTCCCCTTCGTTGCTGCGTCAGTCATGGGCCACCCCCAGATAGGCGTCGATGACGTCCTGGTTGCTACGCACCTGGTCGGGCGTGCCGTCGCCGATCTTGCGGCCGTAATCCATCACCACCACACGGTCGGACAGGTCCATGACCACGCCCATGTCATGTTCGATCAGACAGATCGTGGTGCCGAATTCGTCGTTCACATCCAGGATGAAGCGGGACATGTCCTCCTTTTCCTCGACGTTCATGCCGGCCATCGGCTCGTCCAGCAGCAGCAGCTGCGGCTCGGCCGCCAGGGCGCGCGCCAGTTCGACGCGCTTCTTCAGGCCATATGGCAGACGGCCCACCGGCGTCTTGCGAATGTTCTGGATCTCGAGGAAGTCGATGATCTTCTCGACCGCCTCGCGGTTCTCGTTCTCCTCGCGCTCGGCCGCGCCCCACCACATGGCCTGCGACAGGAAGCCCGCCTTCATCTTGTTCAGCCGACCGGTCATGATGTTGTCCAGGACCGACATGCCGTCGAACAGCGCGATGTTCTGGAACGTCCGGGCGATCCCCAGCCGCGCCACCTGATAGGGCTTCATCGGCCCGCGACGATAGCCCTTGAACCAGACCTCGCCTTCCTGCGGGTTGTAGAAGCCCGAGATGACGTTCAGCATCGACGACTTGCCGGCGCCGTTCGGGCCGATGATGGCGCGGATCTCGCCTTGCCTGATGTCGAAGCTGATGTCCTTGATGGCGACCACGCCGCCGAAGCGCAGGGTGATGTTCTTCAGCTCCATCACCGTGCCGCCGATCTGGCGGCCGTCGTCGGTCACGTATCCCTCGTGCGCCTGCATCATTGGGCGGCCACCTTCTGCTGGGACGCCTGACCGAAGACCTGCACGTCCTCGATCTTCAGCGTCGCGCTGATCTGGCCCTTGCGGCCGTCCTCATAGGTCACCTCGGTCCGGGTGTGGATGCTGGAAGAACCGTCGTAGAGCGCAGCGACCAGATCTGAAAATTTATCGTTGATGACGGCCCGGCGGACCTTGCGGGTGCGCGTCATCTCACCGTCGTCGGGGTCCAGTTCCTTGTGCAGGACCAGGAAGCGGTGGACCTGGCAGCCCGACAGCATCGGGTCTTCGGCCACGGACCGGTTCACGGCCTCGACATGCTCCTTGATGGTCGCATAGACCTGCGGATGCCCCGCCAGCTCCTGGTAGCTGCCGTACGAGATGTTGTTGCGCTCCGCCCAGTTGCCGACCGCCGACAGGTCGATGTTGATCATTGCGGTGCAGTATTCCCGCCCGTTGCCGATCACGACGGCTTCCAGAATGTTTGGATAGAACTTCAGCTTGTTCTCGACATATTTCGGCGCGAACATCGAACCGTCGGCCATGCGGCCCACGTCCTTGGCGCGGTCGATGATGCGCAGGTGGCCGGTCGCCTCTTCGAAGAAGCCTGCATCGCCGGTGGCCACCCAGCCCTCGGGGTCCTTGGTGGACGCTGTGCTTTCAGCATTCTTGTAGTATTCGACGAAGGTGCCGGGGCTGCGGTAGTAGACCTCTCCGTTCTCGCCGATCTTCACCTCGACGCCGGGGCTGGGCACGCCTACGGTGTCGGACCGCACCTGCCCGTCGGGCTGCTGCGTGATGAAGACCGACGCCTCGGTCTGGCCATAAAGCTGCTTCAGGTTGATGCCCAGGCTGCGGTAGAAGTCGAAGATCTCGGGGCCGATCGCCTCGCCGGCGGTATAGCCCACGCGCACCCGCGACAGCCCCAGCGTGTTCTTCAGCGGCCCGAAGACGAAGATCTTCCCCAGCCCATAGGCGATGCGGTCGCCGACGGACACCGGCTTCCCATCCAGCAGCGCAGGCCCGGTGCGGCGCGCGATCTCCATGCCCTTCCTGAACAGCCAGCGCTTCACGTGGCCCGCATCCTCCATGCGAATCATCACCGAGGTCAGCTGGCCTTCGAAGACGCGCGGCGGGGCGAAGAAATAGGTCGGGCCGATCTCTCGCATGTCGGTCATCATCGTGTGTGCGCCCTCGGGGCAGTTCACGGTGAAGCCCGACCACATCGCCTGTCCGACCGAGAAGATGAAATCGCCGACCCAGGCCATCGGCAGGTAGGCCACGATCTCTTCCCGCTGGTCCAGACGGTCGAATTCGGCGGTATTCTTCGCGGTCTCGATGATGTTGCGGTTCGACAGGACCACGCCCTTGGGCTTGCCCGTCGTCCCCGAGGTATACAGCATCACGCAGGTGCTGTCGTAGTCCAGACCGGCGATCAGGCCGTCCAGCTGCGCCCCCAGGCGCTGCGCCGCGGCCCGCCCTTCCGCCTGCACGTCGGCCAGCGCGTTCATCCGGGAATGGTCGTATTTCCGCATGCCACGCTTGTCGGTATAGATGATCTGGGCCAGCGCGCCGGTCGCCCGTTCGACCTCCAGCACCTTGTCGACCTGCTCCTGGTCGCCACAGAGGACGAAGCGCGCGCCGCAATGTTCCAGCACATAGGCCATCTCCTCGGCCACCGCGTCCTGATAGAGGGGCACCGGAACCGCACCGCACATCTGCGCGGCGATCATGCCCCAGTAATGCGCCGGCCGGTTGCGCCCGATGATCGCGAGGTGGTCGCCAGGCTTCACGCCAAGCGCCAGGAACCCCAGGGCCAGCGCCCGGATCTCATCCGCCGCCTGCGCCCAGGTCCAGCTTTGCCAGATGCCGTATTCCTTTTCGCGATGGGCCGGCCGGCCCCCGAAACGGGCCACGTTCCGCGCCAGAAGCGCGGGCACAGATCGCAAATCGCCCGAAGGCGGCTGCCGGTCCGTCATGTTTCCTCCCCAGGTACATGGCGTTTTCTACCTTGGCCGCCGGGACCTCCTCCGCCCCGGTGACCGCTTCACCATTGGTTCCAATCCTTGCGCCAGTTTTGCCCGATTCCAACGAAATGTTACAGCGCTTCCGCAGATTGCCTGCGGGTGCTAACCCTTGCCGCGGAGGAGACGAAGATGCAGCCCGCAGCCCGCGACAGAAGTCCGCTGACGCGCGCCGAGATGCGCGCCGACCTGACCCGTTCGGGGCTGAACCTGATCGGGCAGGCGCTGTCGATCTTCGACGCCGACCTGCGGCTGGCGGTCGCCAACACGCAGTACCAGGCGATGTTCGACCTGCCCGACAGCCTGACCGATGTCGGCGCCAGCTTCGAGGACACCATCCGCTATCTGGTCCTTCGCGGCGAATACGGCCCGCAGGAAGATCCCGACGCGGCCGTGGCGCTGCGCGTGAACCAGGCGCGCACCTTCCAGCCGCATTACTTCGAACGAGAGCGCACCAACGGCCAGTGGATCGCGGTAGAGGGCGCCCCGCTGAGCCAGGGAGGCTGGGTCACGGTCTATACCGACATCACCCGCATCAAGCAGCAGGAGGCGCTGTTGCGGGCTCGGTCGGATGCGCTGTCGGAACAGGTGCTGCTGAACGCCGAGAGCCTGGCTGCCGCCAACCGAGAGCTGGCCGCCACCAATGCCGCCCTGCAGGAGGCGCAGCGCGTGCTGACGCAGACCGAGGCGCGCACACGGCAGGTGACCGAGATGGTGCCCGCGCATATCGCCCACATGGACGCGCAGTTCAGGTACACCTTCTCGAACCGGCGCCTGCCGGTCATCTTTCCGGGGGCCGCCGGCGACATCGTCGGCCTGACTGTCGAGGAGGCCCTGGGCGCCCCGACCTTCGCCACGCTGTTGCCCTGGATGAGCCGCGCCCTGGCAGGCGATCCGCAGGTGTTCGAGATCACGCACCCCACCTCGGGGCGGCGCATCCGTATCGCACTGACGCCCGACCGGAACGGCAACGGCGTCTATATCCTCTCCACCGACGTCTCGGCCGAGGTGCAGGCCCGAGAGGCGCTGGCCCACGCCGCCAAGCGCAACCTGGCGGCACAGCTGACCTCGGGGATGGCGCATGATTTCGGAAACCTCCTGACGATCATCCTGGGCCTTCAGGCCCGGCTCGCGTCGCGCGACCTGGACGGCGCCGCAGCCGAGGACGTGCAGGCGACGCTGGCGGCTGCCCGCCGCGGTGCCGCGCTTCTGGACCGGCTGGCCCGGATCAGCGGCGGGCGAGAGGCGGCGCTGGAGCCGACGGACCTGCCTGCGCTGCTGGCCGACCTTGCGGTCCTGGCCCGCCCCTCGCTGACTGAAGGCAATGCCCTGACCCTGGACGTAGACCTGCCTGCGGGGGCTGTGCTGCTTGATCCGGGCGCGTTGCAGGATTCGCTGCTGAACCTGATCCTGAACGCCGATGCGGCCACGCCGCCGCCGGGGCGCATCAGACTGACGGCCCAGCAGGGCGGCGACTGGCTGGAGCTGGCCGTCAGCGACACGGGGCCGGGCTTTTCGCCCGAAGCCCTGTCCCGCGCGACGGAGCCGTTCTTTACGACCAAGAAAGGTCAGGGGTCGGGCCTGGGCCTGTCGATGGTCTATGACCAGACCAAGATGGTCGGCGGCACGCTGCGGCTGTCGAACGGGGCCGAGGGGGCACGGGTCGTGCTGCGCCTGCCGTGGCGGCCCGTCGCACGGCGGATGGTGCTGCTGGTCGAGGACGAAGACCTGATCCGCGCGCAGGTTCGCGACCAGCTGACTGGCCTTGGACATGCCGTAATCGAGGCCGCCAGTCTGGCCGAGGCCCGTGCCTTGGCCGACCTGCCGGGGCTGGGGCTGATCCTGTCGGACATCCAGCTGGGCGACGGGTTGGGGCTGGACCTCAGCACGCCGCTGCCGGTCCTGCTGATGACATCGCTGCCGCCGGGGGCGCCGCTGCGGGACCGGGCGACCGCGCCTGTCCTGACGAAGCCGTTCACCGCTGCCCGGCTTGCGGCGGCAGTGGCCGAGGCCACGAAGGAGCGCCGATGACGGATGCGCCGCTGATCGCCATTCTGGACGACGAGCCCGAGATCAGGCGCCTGCTTTCGGGAGCGCTCGAGCAGGCCGGATTCCGCACGCAGGCCTTCGCCAGAGCCACCGAGTTCGAGGCCGCGCTTCGCCGCATCACGCCTGACGCATGCCTGATCGACCTTGGCCTGCCGGACCGCGACGGCCTGGCGCTGGTGCACCGGCTGGCCACCGAATCGGGGGCTGCAATCATCATCATCTCGGGCCGGGCGCAGGTGCAGGACCGTGTCACGGGTCTCGAGCTGGGCGCCGACGACTACATCATCAAGCCCTTTGAACCCGCCGAGGTGGTGGCCCGGATTCGCGCCCGCCTGCGCCGCCCTGCCGCAGGAACCGCCGCGCGCCCCCAGACTGTCAGCTTCGCCGGCTGGGTCGCCGATTTCAACAGATACCTGCTGACCGGACCGGACGGAGCCGAGACGCCACTGAGCCACGCAGAAGCCGAGGTCCTGCGAATGTTCACGGACAACCCCCGCCGCCTGATCACGCGCGCCCAAATGCTGGAAGCAGTGGGAGGCGCGGCTGGCGAAAGCTTCGACCGCGCCATGGATGTCAGGATCTCTCGACTGCGCACGAAGCTGGGCGAGGATCCGAAAAACCCCCGCCTGATAAAGACGATCTACGGCGCGGGTTATATCTTCCTGCCCGAGATCACCTGACCCCGGCAGACGGGTCGAGCCGTCGCGTCACCTTGCCCTACCGGCGACGGCCGCGAAAGCCGGTCCCCATCGAGGGGACCGGCTTTCGCGCGTGGCGGGCGCCACGCCTGGGCTCCGCGTCGTCGCCGGACGTTTCAGGCGTCGCATCGCGCTGGCCTTGCTTCGGTCGCCAATTATCCCACAGGGGGCCAGCGGGGACGTGAAGTCCCCCTGCGTTCGACTGCCCAAACCGGGCAGCCGGTCACGCATCGCAGTTCCATCCGCTAATGGCCTTGCTGTCCATAAACTCCTCCAGACCCATGACGCCACCCTCGCGCGCACGTCCCGACATGCCGACACCGCCAAAGGCCGAACCCGCCCCGCGCGAGACGCCGTTCATCTCGACCATCCCCGACCTCAGCTGCCGCGCCACGCGGTTGCGTCGGGCGCCGTCCTGCGATTGGACATAGTTGGTCAAGCCATAGGGCGTGTCGTTCGCGATGCGGACAGCCTCGTCCTCCTCGTCGAAGGGAATGATCGAGAGGACAGGGCCGAAGATCTCTTGCTGGGCAATGGTCATGTCGTTGGTGACATCCGCAAAGACCGTCGGGCGCACGAAATATCCGCGGTTCACGCCCTCGGGCAGGCCGGGACCCCCGGCGACGAGGCGTGCACCCTCGTCGATGCCGGCCTGGATCAGGTCCTGGATCTTGTCCCATTGCTGCTTGCTGACAACGGGACCGATATGCCCGCCCGGCTGGTGGGCGCTGGCGACGGCTGTTTCCTTGGCGACCCGGGCGGCGGCCTCGACGGCGGCGTCATAGGCGGACCGCTCGACCAGCATACGGGTCGGGGCGTTGCAGGACTGACCGCTGTTGTAGAAGCAGTGCCGCGCCCCCCGCGCGACCGCCTTTTCGTCCGCGTCGGCAAAGACCAGGTTCGCGCCCTTGCCGCCCAGTTCCAGCGCGACCTTCTTCAGGCTGTCGGCGGCCGCCTTGCTGATCGCGATGCCGGCGCGGGTCGAGCCTGTGAAGCTGATCATCTGCACATCGGGATGGACCGACAGCTGCGTGCCCACGCCCTGCCCGTCGCCGTTGACCAGGTTGAAGACGCCGGCGTGCACGCCTGCCTCGTGCAGGATCTCGGCGAACAGCATCGACGACAGCGGCGCGATCTCGGACGGCTTCAGCACGCAGGTGTTGCCCGCCAGGATCGCGGGGATCACCTTCAGCGTCACCTGGTTCATCGGCCAGTTCCAGGGCGTGATCAGCCCCACGACTCCGATCGGTTCCCACGCGACCATGCTGGTCGGTGCGTGATCGCCAAGCGGGCGGATGAACTTGAAGTTCCTGAACGCCGTGATGAAGTTGCGGATATGATAGCTGCCGCTGCCGGCCTGATCCTCGACCGCCATGTCCTGGGGGGCGCCCATCTCGTGGCTGATCGCCCAGCCCATGTCAGCGGCGCGGGCCTCATAGACCTTCAGGATCCGCTCGACCACCGCCAGCCGTTCGGCCGGGGGCGTCGCAGCCCAGGCCGGGAAGGCCCGCTTGGCCGCCGCGACCGCGCGGTCGGTGTCGGACTGCTGCCCCAGCGAGATCACCGCCACCGGCTCCTCGGTCGAGGGGTCGATCACCTCGAGATCGCGGGCCGCGGAGGGCGCCACCCAAGCCCCGTCGATGTAGAATTCGCGCTTGTCCAGCAAATCGGCCATCCTGTCCTCCTGTGCATCTGCCGGGCAAAGCCTGTCACTGCCGCAGGCCCACCGCAAGCCCGCAGCAGCATGCGCGTTCTGACTGCTGGCAATCCGCGCCGCCCGACCTATGTTGAGCCCGACTGAATCAAACGGAAAGGTCAGCCCATGTCCCTGCGCATCAATGACATCGCCCCGGACTTCACCGCCAATTCGACCGAGGGCGAGATCCGGTTCCACGACTGGCTTGGCGACAGCTATGCCATCGTCTTCAGCCATCCGCGCGATTTCACCCCGGTCTGCACGACCGAGTTCGGCGCCGTTGCCCAGCTTGCCCCGGAGTTCGAGAAGCGGAACACCAAGATCCTGGGGGTCTCGGTGGACAGCGTGGACGATCACCGGAAATGGAAGAACGACATCGCGCAGGTCGCGGGGGCCCCGGCCAATTTCGCCATCATCGACGACAGCGACCTGACGGTGGCGAAGGCCTATGACATGCTGCCGGCCGACTACTACCTGCCGTCCGAGGGCCGCACCCCAGCCCATTCGGCAACGGTCCGCACCGTCTTCATCATCGGGCCGGACAAGAAGGTCCGCCTGACGATGACCTACCCCATGTCCGTCGGCCGCAACTTCGCCGAGATCCTGCGGGCGCTGGATGCGGTGCGCAAGACCGATGGCGTGCCGCTGGCGACGCCGGCCAACTGGGTGCCGGGACAGGACGTCATCGTGGCGCTGTCGCTGGACAATCAGGCGGCAGAGGCGAAATACGGCCCCCTGGACATCAAGCTGCCCTACCTGCGCTACGCCAAGGACCCCGCTTAGGCACGGCCCTCGCCGGGCCAGCCATAGCGGTCCAGCAGCGCGGCAACGGCCCGGTCGTTGCCGTTCCCCTGCCGGTTTCCTGCGCGCAGGTTCACCGCCTGGCTGCCCTCCCATTCCAGGATGCGGGCGCGGCCGCCAATCTTGCGAGGCTGCGACCCCGCCAGGCGGTGCATCCAGTAGAGCCAGATGTCATCGGCCCCCGGCGCAAGTGTCTCGAAAAGGTCGGGCCGGGTGACGTCGGGGTGGAACACGTCCGGTGCGTAGATCACGCCCGAGACGCCTGTCGGAAAGACCAGCGGCCCCTGCTCGGGCGCGCGGAGGTTGTGGCGCCATGCCTCATAAGGTGCGGGACCGCCAGACGCGGCCAGTTCCACCCGATGCGCGCGCAGCGCTGCGACCCTGGCGCCCTGATGCACGGCCGAGACAAGCTGCTCCAGCCAGTCGGCAGTGTAATGAACGTCGTCATCCGCCGTCACCAGATGGGCGTGGGGGTGGTTCAGCAGCGACGGCACGATTTTTGTGTATGACCGCCAGTTTTGGCAGGTCTCGACCTGCAAACCCGGCAGGCTACACACCTCTGGCGGCAGGTCGGCCTCGTCGCCCTCGGTCAGCCACAGGATCACCCGGTCGGGCTGGACGGTCTGACGCATCAGCGACCGCAAGGACGGCGCCAGCGTCGCGAAGCGTGGCGGATAGCTGGTCAACGAGACGATCAGTTCGGACGGCAGGCCGTGCGGCTGGCCGGGTCCCTCGGGACGGCGGGCGATCTCGGCCAGCGCCCGCGCAGTCCGGCGCCGCTGCTTGAATCGCCGAAGTGCCGCACCGATCACAGGCGTTCCCACGCCTGGCGCAGCCAGCCGATGTCACCGATGCGGCGATACCACTTGTGCCCGCGCCCGGCGAACACGTCCTCCATCTTGGGCGCCCCGGCAAAGAGCACGATTTTCGCCCCCTCCGGCAAGGACGGGTCACGCAGGTAGGATCGCAGGTGCCGTGGCACGCAGTCGTTCTTGAAACTGACGCACCACCCACGCGGCCAATAGTTCAGGTGCCCGTGGGCTGCCAGTTGCGCCGACTGGAACTGCTGGCTGATCTCATAGCTCGCGGTCGCGGCGGCGGGATCGGCCAGATAGGCGTCCAGGACATAGCCATGCGCGCCGACGCGATACCGGAACACACTGGAATTGCCGACGCTGTGCAGAAAGCGGTCACGCGCCGGGTTCACGCGGCGCAGGGGCTTGGCACGGAACAGGTCGTCGTCGCGGATGATGAAGAATTCGCCCGGCAGATCGAAGAACGGCGACAGGTCGTCCACCACCACCAGATCCAGGTCCAGAAACAGCGCGGTCCCCGACAGCGGCGCCTGGGGGGCGCCCAGGTCGCGCCGGAACAACGCCAGCTTGCGCCAGCGTGTGTCGCCATGCCCCGGCGGAAGCCCCAGTTCAGGCAGCGGCAGCGCCTCGACCCCCGTGTCCAGCCCGTCCGCGTCGTCGGTGAAGCAGATGAACCGATGCGGCCGCGCCAGATTCCGCCGCACCTGCGCCGCCAGCCGGTTGACATCGGCGCTGCTGTAGAGCGTGCCCCATTTCATCGTCAGGATCAGGACCGGATCGCCGCCGTTCTGCATGAACTCTCCTCGGGTCGCGTCGGACGGGACTAGCGCAGTTGCCCCGCACCCTCAAGCGCGGCCTGAACGGCCGGCCCCAGGGTGACCGTCAGGCCGCGGTCGCGGGCCTGCGTCAGCAACCGGCCCAGCAATCGTGCCTCGGCAACGGGGTCGTGATGGGCGGCAGCAGCGATACGCCGCTGCGCGGCGGCGTCATCAGTCACCGCCGGATCATAGCCCCGGCAGTAGGCGGTCTGAAAGAAGGTGAAGCCGGCCACCGCGACCTCGGCCACCGGCGCATCAAGAAAGAAGCTGACGGCCAGCAGCCCGGTTGTCGGGCTGAACCCGTCAAGCTGGTTTGCCAGCGACTGATGCCGTGCCATCGGCAGGCAGCGCACGCGCGCGATGCCGGCCAGACGTCGGCTGGCCAGGACGGTCTGAAGGAACGCCCCCCGGACGGGCGTGCGATGCACCAGAATATCGATCCCTGCGCGCGTCAGCTTGTCTGGCGTGACCGGCCGGGCCTCGGTGGTCAGCGAATGGAACAGCAGATCGCAGCGCAGCGGGTCGGGCCCCAGGGCGGCGATCGGCGTGTCCAGCCCGTTGTTCATCCGCACGATCAGGTCAAACCGCTCGGGACGCAACGCGGCAAGGTCTTCATCGACCGTGCGCGCCGGGCCCAGGATCAGGACGCGCCGCCCTGCGAACTCCTGCGGATCCAGCGTCAACTGCGCCCCAAGGCGTCGGCGCAGCATCCCCGTCACGACCCGGCGCAGCGGGACCGGCAGGACCTCCGCGGCACCAAGGAAGTCCACATGCTCCATCTTCGGCATGACCTTTCGCCCCACCCTGATCTGCGCCATTGTCGCCGCAACCCGGCGGGGCGGTCAATCGCACACCCCGCCTATCGCAACCCAACGGCCGGACACCCACACCCGGCCCCCCTCCACCGAGGATCAGATGTCGCCCCACCCCGTCAAGATCGCCTATGTCACCGACCGCGGTTTCCTGCGCCCGACGCTCGTCTCGCTGTGGAGCCTGCTGACCCATCTGGGCGCCCCGGCCGAATTGCATGTCTGGGGCGACGGGCTCGGGTCGCAGGATTGGGACGCGGTGGACCGCGTGGTCGCCGGGCACCCAGACCTGACCCTGCACACGCGCGCCCTGAACGCGGCCCATCTGAGGCAGACCCGCAGCGCGGCGACGCATATCTCGGCCGCGACCATGGGCCGGCTGCTCCTGCCCCGCAACGTGTCGGGGCGGGTGCTCTACATTGACGGGGATACGCTGGTCACAGGCGACGTGGCGCCGGTCTTCAACGTCGACCTGCAGGACGCAGCGGCGGGCATCGTGCGGGATTTCGGCGTCTGCCACTGGCTGGCCGATCCCGGCGCCGCCCCCGCCGACCGCGGCACGCGCCTCCCCCAGATCCAGCACCTGCTGGGCGAACAGCCTCAATCCGACTATTTCAACGCTGGAGTAATGCTGCTCGATTGTGATGCCATCCGCCGCGACCCCGCCCTGCTTGCGCGCATCGAGGACGTCGCGGCCGCCTCGGCCCATGTCCAAGGCGATCAGGATCACCTGAACCAGGTGCTGGCGGGCAGGGTGACGCAGTTGGACATCGGCTGGAACCTGTCTTGGGGGCGGCTGTCGCGCCATCGCGCCTATTTGCGCAAGCTGGGCCTGCCCATGACCGGGGCGGCGCCCGGCCCGGCCCGCATTCTGCATTATCACGGCCCGCGCAAACCCTGGCGCGATCCCCGTCGCGACATCTGGTCGAGCAAGGGTCGGGCAACCTGGCGCTATCGCCGCCAATTGTGCCGCTTTGCTGCGCTTTATCCGGACCTTGTGCCGGAATAGAAAAGGGGCACCTCGCGGCGCCCCCGATCCGTCGGACCACGGTCTGCCGATCACTCGGCCGACTGTTCCTGCTTCTCCTCGACCTCGGCGCCGGTTTCCTGGTCGACCATCTTCATCCCAAGGCGCACCTTGCCGCGGTCGTCGAAGCCCAGAAGCTTGACCTTGACCTCCTGGCCCTCCTTCAGGATCTCGTTCGGGTGACCCAGGCGGCGGTTGGCGATCTGGGACACATGCACCAGGCCGTCACGCTTGCCGAAGAAGTTCACGAAGGCGCCGAAATCGACCAGCTTCACCACCTTGCCGGTGTAGATCTGGCCTTCTTCCGGCTCAGCCACGATCGAATAGATCATGTCATAGGCCTTCTTGATCGACTCGCCGTTGGCGGACGCGATCTTGATGACGCCGTCGTCATTGATGTCGACCTTGGCGCCCGAAACCTCGACGATCTCGCGGATGACCTTGCCGCCCGAGCCGATCACTTCGCGGATCTTGTCGGTCGGGATCTGCATCGTCTCGATGCGCGGGGCATGGGCGCTGAACTCGCGGCGACCCTCGGTCAGCGCGTTCGCCATCTCGGACAGGATGTGCATCCGGCCGTCCTTGGCCTGCGCCAGGGCCTGCTCCATGATCGCGGGCGTGATGCCCTGGACCTTGATGTCCATCTGCAGCGACGTGATCCCGTTCTCGGTCCCCGCCACCTTGAAGTCCATGTCGCCCAAGTGATCCTCGTCACCCAGGATGTCGGTCAGCACGGCGAAGCGGCCATCGTCTTCCAGGATCAGACCCATCGCCACGCCGGCGACCGGCGCCTTCAGCGGAACGCCGGCATCCATCATCGACAGCGAACCGCCGCAGACCGAGGCCATCGAGGACGAGCCGTTCGATTCGGTGATCTCGGACACGACGCGGATGGTGTAGGGGAAGTCAGTCGCCGCCGGCAGCACCGCCTGCAGCGCGCGCCATGCCAGCTTGCCATGGCCGATCTCGCGGCGGCCGGGCGAACCCACGCGGCCAACCTCGCCGACCGAATAGGGCGGGAAGTTGTAGTGCAGCAGGAAGTTCGAACGGCTGTTGCCGTGCAGCGCGTCGATGATCTGTTCGTCGTCGCCGGTGCCAAGCGTGGTGACGACCAGCGCCTGGGTTTCGCCGCGCGTGAACAGGGCAGAGCCGTGGGTGCGGGGCAGGATGCCGACCTCCGACACGATCGGGCGGACAGTCTTGGTGTCGCGGCCGTCGATGCGGGCGCCGCCACCGATGATGTCACCGCGCAGGATGCCCGATTCCAGCTTCTTCAGCGCCGAGCCCAGGTTCGGATCGGCCAGTTCGTCCTCGGACAGGCCTTCCTTGACCTTGGCCTTGGCCGCCTGGATGGCGTCCTGGCGGTCGGACTTGTCACGGATCGCATAGGCGGCGCGCATGTCGGCCTCGCCCAGGTCCTTCACGCGGGCATAGAGCGCGCTGTAGTCCGGCGACTGGAAATCGAAGGGCTCTTTAGCGGCGGATTCGGCCAGGTCGATGATCAGGTCGATCACCGGCTTGATCGCGTCATGACCGAACTTCACGGCGCCCAGCATTTCCTCTTCGGTCAGCTCGTAGGCTTCCGATTCGACCATCATCACGGCGTCGGCGGTGCCGGCCACGACCAGGTCAAGGCGCTGATCGGGGTTCGAACGCAGCTGGTCCATGTCCTGAACCTCGGGGTTCAGCACGTATTCGCCGTTCGAGAAGCCGACGCGCGCACCGGCGATCGGGCCCATGAAGGGCACGCCCGAGATGGTCAGCGCCGCGCTGGCGGCGATCATGGCGACGATGTCCGGGTCGTTGACCAGGTCGTGCGACAGCACCGTGCACATGACCAGCACTTCATGCTTGAAGCCGGGCGCGAACAGCGGGCGGATCGGACGGTCGATCAGGCGGGCGGTCAGCGTTTCTTTCTCGGAAGGACGCGCCTCGCGCTTGAAGAAGCCGCCCGGCACCTTGCCGGCGGCATAGTATTTCTCCTGGTAGTGCACCGTCAGCGGGAAGAAGTCCTGACCGGGCTTCGGTTCCTTGGCGAAGGTGACGTTGGCCATGACGCTGGTCTCGCCCAGGGTGGCGATGACGCTTCCGTCGGCCTGGCGGGCAACCTTGCCCGTCTCCAGCGTGAGCGTTTCCTGGCCCCACTGGATCGATTTCTTCACTACATCAAACATCTGGTTTCCTCAAAGGGTGAACCGGCCCTCCGGCTCTCCCATGTCATATGGCGGCCCCATTGCCGCCGCCCCTATCCTTTGCATGTGCCCCGGGGCCGGACCTCACGTCGCAGATGGACGGGGCTTACAGGAAATCAAGGGTTTTGGGAAGTGGCGCTGCGTCACCCCCCAAATCGGAAAACGCCCGCGGCGGGGCCGCGGGCGTTTCCTGTCCTGTCGCGAAAGGCCAAGGCCTCAGCGGCGGATGCCCAGCCTGCCGATCAGCGAAGTGTAACGAGCCTGATCCTTGGCTTTCAGATAGTCCAGCAGCTTGCGGCGCTGCGCGACCATCATCAGCAGACCACGACGCGAGTGGTTGTCCTTCTTGTGCGACTTGAAGTGCTCGGTCAGGGTGGTGATACGCGAGGTCAGGATCGCAACCTGCACCTCGGGCGAACCGGTATCGCCTTCCTTGGTGCCGAATTCCTTGATGACGCGGGCTTTTTCTTCAACAGTGATCGACATCGTGATCTCCTTTCGGATTGAGGTGATGGCGCAGGCCGGGATGTCGTCCAGCACAGGCCCGGAAATGCCGCAGAACCCGGTGGCCCGACGGATGGGCGCCCATAGCGGAATCGCCGGCGAATGAAAAGCCCCTTCAGGCGTTCACGGCCACCAGAAGCACATCGTCGACCCGCAGGCCCCCCGGCGTCAGCAGGCGGCCGACCGGGCTGCCGTTCAGCTCCAGCAGGAACGTGCCGTCAGCGTCCTCGCGCAGTGCCAGCCGGGCGTCCTGAGCGATGCCGGCATCGACATGCAGCACCAGCTGGTCCTGCGTCGCGTCGAAATCGGCGATGACGGGAAAACCCTCGGTCGATGGGCGCAGCTCGAACCGGTCGGCACCCTCGTTGCCCGAGGCGAAATCATGCGCGCCGGGCATCAGCGTGTCGTCGCCATCGCCACCGTTCATCCAGACGGTCTCGGGCCCGTCATGGCCGATCAGGATGTCGTTCCCCCGCCCGCCATCCAGGTCGTCCGTGCCGCCGGTCGAGACCAGAAGATCGTCGCCGTCGTGCCCCGCCAGGATATCGTCGCCCGCACCGCCATAGAGCGTATCGTCACCCTCGCCACCCATCAGGGTATCGTCGCCGTCGTCCCCGAACAGCAGATCGGCGCCGCCCTGCCCCGCCAGAAGGTCGTCGCCAGAGCCCCCATAGAGGATGTCGTCGCCGCCCTCGCCATAGGCCGCATCCCCCTGGAGCCAGTCGTTCCCGGCGCCGCCCGCCAGGCTGTCGTCGCCCAGCTGGCCCGCAAGATTGTCGTTGCCGTCGCCGCCGGTGATATCTTGGCCCACGGGGACCGCCGGCCGGCCAGTCGCGTCGCCGCCACCTGTGAGCGTGTCTTGCGCAGGCTCAGCGGGAAGCGCGGGCTCTGCCGGGGGTTCTGGGTCATCGACCGGTGGCGCAGGCACTTCATCGGGCGGGAGAGGGTCTTCCTCGGGGGGCAGCGGATCCTCGTCCTCGGGGAGTGGCAGAATCATCGCGCCGTCGCCAGGGGTGTCCTCGCCCTCTCCGGCGACATCGCCATCGGCGTCGGGGACATCATCGTCATCGTCATCGCGGGCCGTGCTCAGGCCACCGACGTCGACCATCAGCCCCGCCACCAGCACACCAAGAAGACCGCCCAGAATCAGCATAGTCCCGCATCCCGCCACCCGTCGGCCCGTTGCCGGCAGAGCTTCAGGTTACCGCAGCGGCACGTCACCGCGAACCGAAATCTTAAGTCTGCGTTAATATCGTCCGGACATGAAAAAACCCGCCGGAACAGGCGGGTCGTTTCGTCTTTCGTGACCTGCCGGTGTCCCGGTCAAGCCGATGCCGTTCAGCCCTGGCGGGCCTTGAAGCGGCGGTTGGTCTTGTTGATCACGTAGATGCGGCCCTTGCGGCGCACGACCTGGCAGTCGCGGTGCCGGCTCTTGAGCGAGCGGAGCGAGTTGCGAACCTTCATCGGTCTTCTCCATCGTCGCGGCGCTGCGCTGCCGCCAGGAAAACGAATGCCCCCGACACTGGCCGGGGGCGGCGAAAGAATGGTGGGCGGTACTGGGATCGAACCAGTGGCCACTACGATGTCAACGTAGTGCTCTACCGCTGAGCTAACCGCCCTCCCCTCGTGATTCCGTCGCGATTTCCTGCGGAAACCGTTCCGTCACCCCGTGGTTCGCGTTCCTATAACGGGGGTGCCCGGGGGATTCAAGACCTATCGGCGGGGTATTTTTCAGGTTTATATGGGCCGTGCCCCCGCATGCCGAGGTCTGAACTTGTCCCAGCCCGACCTGCCCTATGTCCTGACCCGTCCCGACAGCTGGCAAAGCGGGGTGATCTTCGCGTCTCCCCACTCCGGTTGCGAATATCCCGAATGGTTTCTGGCCGAAACCACGCTACCGATCCCCGTCCTGCGGTCGTCCGAAGATGCGTTCATCGACCGCCTGATCGCGCCCGCCGTGGCCAGCGGCGCGGTCACGCTGGCCTCGCGCGTGCCGCGCTGCATCGTCGACCTGAACCGCGGCACAGACGAGATCGACCCCCTGGTCGTCCGCGGCGTGCCGCGCCACCCGCTGAACCAGCGCACCCTGGCCGGGCTGGGGGTGATTCCCCGTGTCGTGTCGCAGGGTCGGGTGATCCACGACAGGCCGATGGAGCGGGCGGCGGCCGAACGGCGGATTGAGATGTGCTGGCGGCCCTATCACCAAGCGCTGTCCGGCCTGATCGCCGAAGCCCGTGCCCGATTTGGACAGGCGATCCTGATCGACATGCACTCGATGCCGCATGATGCGCTGTCGCATTTGCAGGGCACGCCGCCAGACATGGTTCTGGGTAACCGGCACGGGCTGTCCGCGGCAGCCCGCATCTCGGACGCGGTCTGCGCAGCCGTCGAGGGCGAAGGCTGGCGCATCCGGCGGAACTCACCTTTCTCGGGCGCCTATATCTGCGCGGCCTATGGCCGTCCGGCGCAGAACGTCCATGTCGTCCAACTCGAGATCGACCGCTCGCTCTACATGGAAGAAGCGAGCATCACGCTGCGTCCCGATTTTCCGAAGTTCGCGGACCGCATGGCGCGGGTGGTCGCGCGGCTTGCCACGCTGGACATCGACCGGTCCGGCGAACGCATCGCGGCGGAATGACTGCCTTCCACGGGGCCAAACTGCTGCTGACGCGGGGCGACATGATGCTGGTCTATCTGCGCGACGACCGGCCGGACCTTCCGTTCCCCGCACATTGGGACCTGCCCGGCGGCGGCCGGGAAGGCCGCGAATCACCCGTCGACTGCGCCCGCCGCGAGCTGGCCGAGGAATTCGGCCTGGACCTGCCGCCCTCTCGGCTGTCGGGCCGGCCCTTCCCGTCTCATGCGGCGCCCGGCATGGTCTCGTGGCTGTTTCGTGGGACGCTGAGCGGCGACGACATCGCGGGCATCCGCTTCGGTGACGAAGGGCAGGAGTGGCGGATGATGCTGGTCGGCGACTATCTGCGCCACCCGCGCGCGATCGCGCATTTCTGCCGGTGGATCCAGGCGCTGGACTAGAGCGCGTCGCGTCTCACCGGCTTCATATCCGTCGGCTCTGAGGAAATCGCAGCATTCCTCGTCGGTGAGAAGATCGCAGCCCTGCCTGGCAGCGTGCCAGAGAGCCTCGCAGGTTCACGCGGCGGCTCTTCGGATCAGGGCCTTGAGCTTTGCGGATCTGAGGGCGTGGACGCCCGAGGGATCTCGATAGGGTCAAGATCCGGGCTACAGAGAGGCAAGACCTAGAACCACGCGCCAGCGGTGCTCATGGTCGTCGCGGCCTTGCGGCTCTTGTGCGATGACAGGTCATCCGGAATGATCACATCGCCGGGTCGCAGTGTCGGGGCCAGTCGGGTTTCTCCATGAAGCTCGGACAGTTCGCGGTTCATGGCACCGCCAGTCACCCCCGGAGCGCATCCAGCCGGTCATGGCGGAGGGCGGCGATGAAGGTCCGGGTGTTGCAGTGGCCGAAGGGCGCATGGTCGACAAGGCGCGCCTTTTGGATGGCCATCCGGTGGTCCTGGCCATGTTCGTCTTCGGCGACGTCTCGTCGATGAAGCCGAGGCGCGTCAGCGCGCTGCGCATGAACGGTTGGCGTCGCGTGATGCAGATATGGCCTGCCGGATCTCAGGCCGCTTCTGCTCGAGGGCTTGCAGGTCTTTTTCGGGGGTCAGCCCGAGACCGCGCGAAAACCTCCAGACCGAGACACGGTGAATGGCGATGCCGCGATGATCTGCAAGTTCCCGACCAGGTCGTTCGGGGTCAGATCGGGCTTTCGCGCGGTGATCCAGTCCCCACACCAACCCATTTGCCATGACCGCCGCCATGGCCTTCGGAGCCAACCCGCCCGTCCCGCGCTTCAGGATCACCATGTCGTTGACGAGCCTCACCGAAACCCGGAACCGCGCAGCGGCCGAACGGTGCGAGTTCCCATCCTCCACGAGCGCCACACCGCGCTGTCGGAGTGCCATGGGATGTGGACTGCCCATATCATCCCTCCGCCTGTCATGCAGGCAGGGAACCACGGATCGAGCCACAGAGGTATCCTGAAGCGGGAAAACCGCAACACGCTCTAGCAGGTAGAGGGCTGCGGGACCGGAGGCGCATCTGCTGGCTCTCCAGCAGCCATCGCGGACGCGCCGCGGCTCTTGCGGCAACGACAGTTCATGCAAGTTGCCGAGCCCCAGCATACCACGACGCCAGTTGAGGACTCAGGCCATCGGGCTGTCGTCGCTGATCATCTGGATGCGGCGGCCTAATCCGGTCGTCGAGCTGATGAAACCGCAGACCCGGTTGGGAGGCCGAGACACTGATAGCGCGCCCGGAGCTTGCTGAACCCTCAGATGCCGTCGCGCGGCACCTGTCCCCAGGCGTCCTCGAAAATCAGGTCGTCCAGCGGTGCGCGGCGGCCCCAGCCGCGGGCCTGCAACTCGGGTTCCTCGTAAAGCTCGGTCACGTGGCCCAGACACAGATAGGCGACCGGAACGACATGGTCAGGCAGGTCCAACGCTGCTCGCAGGTCGTCGTGGCGGAAGATGCTGACCCAGCCCACGCCGATCCCCTCGGCCCGGGCGGCCAGCCACAGGTTCTGGACCGCGCAGACGGTGGAATAGAGGTCGGTCGCCGGATCATGCGTACGTCCCAGCACATGCGCCCCGCCCCGGCTGCGGTCGCAGGTGATGCAGAGATTCACCGGGCTTTCCAGGATCCCCTCGAGCTTCAGCGATGAATAGAGCGCCTTGCGGTCGGGGAATCGATCAGCCGCTTCGGTATTCGCGGCGCGGAAGGCATCGTGCAGGCGGCGCTTCTGCGCCGGGTCGCGGATCAGGACAAAATTCCAGGGCTGCGACAGCCCGACCGAGGGCGCATCATGCGCCGCCTGAAGAAGACGGCGCAGGATGGCCGGATCGATTGGGTCGGGCCGGAACTGGCCCCGCACGTCGCGGCGCAGGCGGATGGCGCGATAGACGGCGTCACGCTCGGCTTGGGAAAACGGCCCCGCCGGGGCGGGACCGGGGGCGGTGCCGGTCACCCGCGCAGCTGGCCCAGCAGGATCGAGGTCGGATAGCCGTCGGGCGTCGCCCCGATGGACCGCTGGAAGGCCGCCACGGCCTCCATCGTGCCCGACCCGAAGAGGCCGTCGATCTCTCCGTCATAGAAGCCGCGCTGGCGCAGGCGGACCTGGATCTCCTCGCGCTCGGAGGTGGACAGGGGGCGGTCGTTGCGCGGCCAGGATCCTTGAATGCCGGAGCGCCCGGCGATGCGTTCGCCCAGGAAGGCCACGCCAAGCGCGTAGTTGTCCGAGTTGTTGTAGCGCAGGATCGACCGGAAGTTGTCGCCGATGAAGAAGGCCGGTCCCCGCGCGCCGGCCGGCATGATGATCGAGCCGCTGCCGCCGGGCATCGCCCCACCGCCGATGCGGCGCACGCCGAGCGACGACCAGTCGCTGCGCCGCGTGCCTTTGCCGATCAGGCTCATGTTGAAGTTGGCGGGCAGCTGGACCTCGGCACCCCAGGGCTGACCGGCCTGCCAGCCGTTCCGTGCCAGGTAGGCGGCGGTGGATGCCAGCGCGTCGGTCGGATCCTCGGACCAGATGTCGCGGCGGCCGTCGCCGGTGAAGTCAACGGCGTATTCCAGGTAGGACGTCGGCATGAACTGCGTGTGGCCCATCGCGCCGGCCCAGCTGCCCAGCATGTGTTCGGGATCGGTGTCGCCCGCCTGCAGGATGCGCAGGGCGGCGATCAGCTGGTTCTGGAACATCTCTCCGCGGCGGCCGTCATAGGCGAGCGTCGTCAGCGACGGGATGATCTGCATCTTGCCGCGGTTGGCGCCGAAGTTCGACTCCATCCCCCAGACGGCCAGCACGATCTCGCGCGGGACGCCATAGCGGCCCTCGATCGCGGACAGCGTGCGCGACAGCTGGGCGTTCTTCTGGCGCCCCGTCTCGATCCGGCTGTCGGACACCGCGCTGTCCAGATAGAGCCACACCGGGCGCGAGAATTCAGCCTGCTTGCGGTCCAGGCGGATCACGTCGGGATTGTAGCGCGCCAGCCGCATGGCGTTGTCATAGGTCGCCGCCGACACGCCCGAGGACAGCGCCCGGCTGCGGAACGACTGCACGAAGCGCTGCAGGCCAGCCTCGTCGCCGGGGGACGCGGGCGGAATGGCGGCCGGGGTGACGGGGGCCGCGGCGGGGCCAGACACCGGCATGCGCGACATCGGCGCGCCGCAAGCCGCAAGCGCGCCGATCAGCGCGGTGGACATCAGGATCTTGGGAAAGCTCATGGGGATCGCCTGTCTTGTTCGCTCGATTTTCGTTTTTTGGTTAAGTCTAGCCATTCGCGCACCGTTTGGATAGGGCGCGTCAGTGGCGGGGGTCGTCCTGCGACGCCTCGTCTGCGAAATAGGGCGTCATCTGCGCGATGATGACGGCGTTCTCCTCCAGCGCGCGATCCATCAGCGCACGTTCGTCGTCGTCGATCTCGTGACCTTCCTCAAGGCGTTCCTCCAGCGTGCCATAGCCGGTGACGTCCAGGGGCGCCATCTCGGCCTGCTTGAGGATGGCGACGGTCTCTCGGACCGCCTCGGCCTCGTCCTGGCCGGGGGCATAGCAGACCAGCCCCGCGCCGGTCGCGCCGTCGGGAAGCCCGTCGCCGGATCTGCGGCCCAGTTCGACGACAAGGGTAAAGACCTTCATGCGTTCCTCCGATGATGTCGCGGCGTGCACAGCATGTCAGCCGTCCTGCCGCAAGCCCTGATCCAGCAGGCGGCGCATCAGGGGGCTGTCCGGGCGGGCGAGGGCGTCGATGACGTTGAAGTGGTGCAGGCCCGGATCGACCACGCATTCGGTTTCAGCCCCAAGCCCCGCCCAGATGTCGGCCAGAAGCCGGGCCTGGCGGATGAATTCGGGGCGCTCCATGCCGCCGACCCAGGTGGTGACGGGGATGCCCGGCCGCGGTTCCTGCAGCGCCGGGCTTTCCGCCCAGGCCTCGGACGCATCGAGGTGCAGCGTGTCGTTCATTGCCGTCCGCATCAGCGGCCGCAGGTCGGCCAGCGGAGAGATCGGCACGCAAGCCGTGACCCGCGCGGCCACGTCATCGGGCAGCACGCCCGCGCAGACCATCCGCGTGGCCAGATGACCGCCTGCGGAGTGGCCGGTCAGCGCGATCGGCCCCGGAACGCGGGCGGCGGCATCCGCCACGGCGCCAGCCACCTCGGCCGTCATGGCGGCGATCCGGGCCTGTGGGGCAAGCGTATAGGCGGGCATGGCGCAGGCCCAGCCCGCCCGCAGCGCGCCGGCCGCCAGATGCGAGAAGGCGGAGGGGTCGAACCGCATCCAATAGCCGCCATGGATGAAGACCATCAGCCCTTGCGGCTGGCCTTCGGGCAGGAACAGGTGCCCGCGACCCAAGGGCTGCGGCGGATGGGCGTCGCGGAACGTCGCGGCATCGTCGGTCCAGCGTCGGACATATCCGTCCGCGCCGGGAATATGGGCGCCATTGGCATAGGCGTCGTTCCAATCGGTGATCTTGTACAGCATCGGGCCCCTCTTCCGGGCAGGTGACCCGGCTGATCGCATGCCGTCAAGAGGGAGCCGGGGGATGATCGGATCACAGGGCATGCGCCGCCTGTCGCCTGCCACAGGGGCGGGGCGCGTCGGCATTCCGCCGGTCGTCCCCATGACGCTGTTCTGGACGTCAGGAATGGGGTGGGGATTTGCGAGATTGGAGCGTCCGGGACACCGAAGACCTCAGCAAGCGTGTTAAAAAAACTCGCCTGCATGAGAACCTTGCGCCGGGCGACCCGTGGCTTGGGTCGCAGATGGCTGCCCGACAATTTCAGAGCAATCCTTATGCAGGCGGCGGTAGAGTCACCGGCGACGTTTTGCGCTGCTTCGGAACGACAGGGGCGATGTGTCGCGGCTGGCCCCCTTTTCGAAGCGGCGAACGCCGGGCAGGCGCGAAATCTTGACGAAAGGCCACAGTGACCTCAGGGAACGGGGGTTTTAAAACCACGAGAAACGGCAGACAGATGCCGTATTGATGTCGAGGTCGCCCTCATGTTGAAATTTGCTGTCGCGGCAATTTGCGCCGCCCTTGCCTTGCCTGCCATGGCGCAGCAGGCCGCACCGCCCGATCTGCGCGTAGGCGTCGTGACGGCCGAGACGCAGCCGTTGTCCATCGACCTGCAACTGTCGGGCCAGATCGAGGCCGTCGACACGCTGGACCTCGGCTTCCGCCAGGGCGGCCGCGTGACGCAGGTCCTTGTCGAAGAGGGCGACCACGTCGGTCCGGGCCAGCCTCTGGCGCGGTTGGATGCCGTCCAGCAGGACCAGGCGCTGAACGTGGCCCAGGCCGGCTTGGCCGCCGCGCAGGCGGGCGTCGAGCAGGCGCGGCAGGCCCGCGACCGTGCGCTGGCGCTACTGGATCGGGGCGTCGGAACGCGCGCATCGGCCGATCAGGCCGAACAGGCGTTCTCTCAGGCCCAAGGCGCGCTCGAGCGGGCGGAAGCGGCTGTCGATCAGGCCCGCCGTGCGGTCGAGGATACCGTGCTGCGCGCGCCCGCCGAGGCGGTCGTGACCGCCAAGTCGATCGCGCCGGGCCAGGTCGTTGCCGCCGCTCAGCCGGCGCTGACGCTGGCCGAGACGGACGGGGTCGAGGCCGTCTTCCACGCCCCCGACGACCCGCTGCTGCGAGAGATCCTGGGCCGCGAGGTACGGCTGGTGCTGCTGGACCTCCAACGGCCCGACATGACGGGCACCGTGACCGAGGTTTCTCCGCTGGTCGATCCGCAGACCGGCACCGTCACGGTGCGCGCGCTGATCGACGACCCGCAGCCGATCGCGGGGCTTCTGGGTGCCTCGGTTCGCGGGCATCTGCGGCTGACGCTGGACGAAGGCGTCGTCGTTCCCTGGAATGCTCTGATGCGCCAGGGCGACAGCCCCGCCGTCTGGACAGTCGGGCAGGACCGCCGCGTCTCTCTGACGCCGATCCGGATCGCCTATTTCGTCGATGGCGCGATCTATGTGGCCGAGGGGCTGGAGGACGGGCAGCAGGTGGTGGGCGAAGGCTCGCAGCTTCTCTATCCCGGCCGCCGCGTGGAACCGGTGCAGGAGGACCTGCCATGAGACATCTCCTGTTGGCGGTGGCGCTGGCCCTGACCGCCGATCCCGCGACCGCATTGAGCCTGCCCGACTGGCTGACCGGCGGCGCCGAGGCGCAGCAGCCCGCCGGGCCGCCCCGGCCCGTGGTCAGCGTCATCGTCGAGGATCGCAGCGCGGAGGAGCGTTGGATCCCCGGCGTCGTGCAGGCGCGCACCCAAGTCCAGCTGGGCTTCCAGACCCTTGGCCGGATGATCGAACGTCCGGTCGATCTGGGCGATCAGGTCGCCGAGGGGCAACTGCTTGCCCGGTTGTCGACCGACGATCTGGCCGCCACGACCCGTGCCGCCCGCGCGGCGCTGGACGCGGCCGAGGTCCAGGCCCGCACCGCGCGTGCCACGCTGGAACGGACCGAGGCGCTGGCCGCGCGCAACGTCGCGTCGGACGCCCAGCTTGAACAGGCGCAGCAGGCCAATAGCGCCGCCACGGCCGCGGTCGAGCAGGCCCGGTCCGAACTGGCGCGCGCCGAGGATGCGCAGGGGCTCGCCCGCATGACGGCCCCCTTTGCCGGCGTGATCAGCGCCGTCTACGAATCGCCGGGCGCGGTCGTGGACGCGGGCGCGCCGGTCCTGCAGCTGTCGGCCGAGGACACGCCCGAGGTCGTCCTTGACCTGCCCGCGCAGTCGCTGGTCGGCCTGCAGCCCGGCGCGACCTTTGCCGTCTGGCACCGCAACGAACCCGAGGCCGAGGTGACGGCCGTCCTCGACCGCATCGACCCCATCGCCGACAGCGCCACCCGTACGCGGCGCCTGCATCTGGACCTGCCGGCCGACGCGCCGTTCCGCCTGGGGGCGCTGGTCCGCGCGCGGCTGGGGACGGCCGATGCGCCGTCGCTGTCGCTGCCCGCCGAGGCTTTGGTGCCCGCCGGGTCCGGCAGCGCCGTCTGGCGCGTCCGCCGCGACGGCGCTGCCGCCAATGTCGAGCAGGTTCCGGTCGAGGCCGCGGCGCCCTTTCGTGGCCGCGTCTCGATCATGTCGGGACTGCAGGCGGGCGACGAGGTCGTCATCCGAGGAGTGAGATCCCTGACCCCCGGTCAGGCCGTTGGCCGGAGGCTGGAACCTTGAAACGCTTCAACCTGTCGGACTGGGCGCTGCGCCATCGCAGCTTCGTCTGGTTCCTGCTGATCGTCTCGATGGTCGCGGGCACCATCAGCTACCTGAATCTGGGCCGCGAGGAAGACCCGAACTTCACCATCAAGACGATGATCATCGCCGCCGCCCTGCCGGGCGCGACCATCGACGAGACCCTGACCCAGGTCACCACCCGCATCGAGACCAAGCTGGAGGAGCTGGACGAGCTGGATTTCACCCGCTCGGTCACCATGCCGGGGCAGGCCGTGGTCTATGTCGAACTGGACCCGACCATCCGCGGCCCCGCCGTGCCCGAGGTCTGGAAGCGCGTGCGCCAGATGATGTCCGACATCCGCCCAGACTTCCCGCGCGAATTCCAGGGTTTCCAGTTCAACGACAACTTCGGCGATGTGTTCGGCAACATCTATGCGTTTACCGCTGACGGCTTCACCATGCGCGAGTTGCGCGACAGGGTCGAGGCGATCCGGCGGCAGGTGTCGGCGCTGGACGCGGCTGGCAAGACCGAGCTTCTGGGAGAGCAGCCCGAGGAGATCTTCCTGGAATTCTCGGCTGCGCGGCTGGCTGCGCTGGGGCTGAACCAGTCGCAGGTCGTGGGGACGCTGGCGCAGCAGAACGCCATCGCGCCCTCGGGCGTCATCCATGCGGGTCCGGAACGCATCCTGGTCCGTGTGGGCGGCCAATTCGGCGACGCCGAGGAAATCGAGGCCGTGAACCTTCGCGTGGGCCAGCGGTTCTTCAACCTGGGCGACGTCGCAACCGTCACCCGCGGCTACCAGGACCCGCCCACGTCGCTGTTCCGATACAACGGCCAGCCGGCCATCGGCCTGCAGGTCGGCATGCGCGACGGCGGCAACATCCTCGAGTTCGGAGAGGAGCTGGACGCCCTGATGTCCCGCGTCGCCGCCGACCTGCCCATCGGCATCGAGATGGCCAAGTTCGCCGACCAGCCACATGTGGTCGAGGAGGCCGTGGGCCACTTCGTCCGGGCCTTGGCCGAGGCCGTTGGCATCGTCCTCATCGTCAGCTTCATCAGCCTGGGCCTGCGGGCGGGGCTGGTCGTCACGCTGACGATCCCGCTCTGCCTGGCGATCACCTTTGTCATCCTGGACATCTATGGCATCACGCTTCAGCGCATCTCCCTGGGGGCGCTGATTATCGCCCTGGGCCTTCTGGTGGACGACGCGATGATCGCGATCGAGACGATGATATCCAGGCTCGAGGTGGGCGAGACGCTGGAAAACGCCGCCAGCTACGCGTGGACGTCGATCGCCTTTCCGATGCTGACGGGCACGCTGGTCACTGTCGCGGGCTTCATCCCCATCGGGCTGAACAGTTCGGCCGCGGGAGAGTTCACCTTCTCGCTCTTCGTGGTGATCGCGGTGTCGCTGGTGGTGTCCTGGATCGTGGCGGTGCTGTTCGCGCCGCTGTTGGGGGTCACCTTCCTGTCGTCCAAGATGGCGCAGCACCATGCCGGCCCCGGCCGCCTGCGCCGCGCCTTCCACCGCCTGCTGCGCGCCGCGATGCGGATGAAATGGCTGACCATCGCCATCACCGTCGCCATCTTCGCAACCTCGGTCTGGGGGATGCGGTTCGTCGAACAGCAGTTCTTCCCGACCTCGGACCGAACCGAGGTGTTGGTCGATATCGCCGAACGCCAGAACGCCTCGATCGCGCGCACCCGCGCCGACATGGACCGCCTGGAGGCGACGCTGGCCGATGACGAGGACGTGTTGTTCTGGACGTCCTACGTGGGGCAGGGGGCGCCGCGGTTCGTGCTGTCGATGGATGTGCCGACGGCCGGGCCCCATATGGGCCAGATCGTCATCCAGACGCCAAGCCTGGCTGCCCGCGACCGGGTCAAGGCCCGCCTGAACCGGCTGGCGGTCGAGGAGTTCCCCGGCGTCGACATCTATGTGAAGAACCTCGAGATCGGACCGCCCGTCGGCAAGCCGGTCCAGTACCGCGTGACCGCGCCGGATGCGGATGCCGCCCGCGACGCCGCCCGCGGCTTGGCCACGCTGATGGCCAATGAGCCGCGCCTGCGCGACATTGCGCTCGACTGGAACGAACCCGCCCGAATGGTCCGCCTGGTGGTGGACCAGGACCAGGCGCGCCAGCTGGGCGTGACCAGCGCGGATATCGCGCAGGCGCTGTCCAGCCTGTTCAACGGTACGCAGGTGACGCAGCTTCTGGACGACATCTTCCTGATCGACGTGGTGGCGCGGGGCCAGGCCACAGACCGGCAGTCGCTGGCCTCGATCCGCAATCTGCAACTGAACCTGGCCGACGGGCGCAGCGTGCCCCTTTCGGCGCTGGTGACGCTTGAATACGGGTCCGAACAGCCGCTGATCATGCAAAGGAACGGCCTGCCGACGGTGACGGTCAAGGCCGCCATCGCCACCGCGGATCAGCCGGCCACCCTGGTGGCAGCCCTGGCCGACAGCGTGGCCGAATACCAGAGCACGCTTCCCTCAACCGTCCGGATACAGGTTGGCGGCTCTGTCGAGACCTCGGCCGACAGCCAGGCACCGATCGCGGCCGTCGTGCCGGTGATGCTGCTGATCATGGCGGTCCTTGTGATGGCGCAGATGCAAAGCTTCCAGCTGTCGCTGATCGTGCTGGCCGCGGCCCCCCTCGGATTGATCGGCGTGGTGGCGGTCCTCGTGCCGTTCGGCGTGCCGATGGGCTTCGTTGCGATCCTGGGGATCTTGGCGCTGATCGGAATCCTGATCCGCAACTCGGTCATCCTCGTGCACGAGATCCAGGAGCTCTTGCACAAGGGCCGCAGTCAATGGGACGCCGTGTTCGAGGCCTCAGACAGCCGTGCCCGCCCGATCCTGCTGACCGCGGCGGCCGCCTCGCTGGCGCTGATCCCGATCTCTCGGCAGGTCTTCTGGGGGCCGATGGCCTATGCGATGATGGGCGGCATCATCGCGGGAACGCTGGTGACGCTGGTCTTCGTGCCGGCGCTCTACTGCGCCGTCTTCCGCGTCAGGCCGCCCACGAGGGACGAAGGCCGGCTTCGGTCCTGAAATATCCTCGGGGGGTCCGGGGGGCGAAGCGCCCCCGGCCACCGCGGGACGCAGAGAACGCCCCGAGATCCTCTCGGGGCGCCTTCGTTTCGGTCATTCCGCCGCGTCGCGCTTGGGCAGGACCCAGTTCGGCCGCGGGAAATGGCAGGTATAGCCGTTCGGGAAGCGCTCCAGGTAATCCTGGTGCTCTGGCTCGGCCTCCCAGAACTCGCCCACCGGCTCCAGCTCTGTCACCACCTTGCCCGGCCAGATCCCCGAGGCGTCGACATCGGCGATCGTGTCCTCGGCGACCCGCTTCTGTTCGTCGCCGACATAGTAGATGGCCGACCGATAGCTGGGCCCGACGTCGTTTCCCTGCCGGTTTGGCGTGCTTGGGTCGTGGATCTGGAAGAAGAACTCCAGCAGGCGGCGATAGCTGATCATCTGCGGATCGAAGGTGATCTCGATCCCCTCCGCATGGGTGCCGTGGTTGCGATAGGTCGCGTTCGGCACGTCACCGCCGGTATAGCCGACGCGGGTCGAAACGACGCCGGGCAGCTTGCGGATCAGATCCTGCATCCCCCAGAAGCAACCGCCCGCCAGAACTGCGCGCTCAGTCATGGGAAGCCTCCTCGACTTGGGCAACATAATCGCCGTAACCCTCGGCCTCCATCCTGCCCTTGGGGACAAAACGCAGTGCTGCCGAATTGATGCAATAGCGCAGGCCACCGGCCTCTGGCGGGCCGTCGGGAAAGACATGGCCCAAATGGCTGTCGCCATGCTTCGACCGAACCTCCGTCCTGACCATGCCGAAGCTGACGTCGCGATGCTCGGTCACCATGTCGTCCACCGGCTTGGTGAAGGCCGGCCAACCGCAGCCCGAATTGTACTTCGTGCTGCTGACGAACAGCGGTTCGCCCGTCACGACGTCGACATAGATGCCGGGTTCGAAGTGATGGTCGTATTCGCCGGTAAAGGCGCGTTCGGTGCCGTTCTCTTGCGTCACGCGATACTGCTCCGGCGTCAGCCGGTCGACCGCGTCCTGTGTTTTCTGATAGGCCAAGTGTTCCTCCACGGATGTGGTGCCGTTCGATCCCTTATATGGGAACGCCCGGCCCGATCCGCAAAGGTCACCGGCGCGAAACGGCCTCTTTCGCGGCGCGGTATTCCTCCGCCAGCCGGTCGATCCGATCGGTCGCAGGCTCGATCCCACGCACCGCACCGATGCCCTGGCCCGCGCCCCAGATCTGGCTCCACGCCTTGGCCTTGGACGATCCGCTGCCGAAGTTCATCGAGGATGCATCGGCCTCGGCCAGGTTGGCGGGGTCCATCCCGGCATTGCGGATCGAGGGCGCCAGGTAGTTTCCCGAGACGCCCGTGAACAGCGACGACGTGACGATGTCCATCGCACCCGACTCGACGATCATCTGCTTGTATCCTGCGTCGGCATTCGCCTCATTTGTTGCGATGAAGGGGCTGCCGATATAGGCCAGGTCCGCCCCCATTACCTGCGCCGCCAGGATCGCGCGCCCAGTGGCGATGGCGCCCGACAGAAGCAGCGGGCCCTCGAACCAGTCGCGGATCTCCTGCACCAGGGCGAAGGGCGATTGCGGGCCGGCATGGCCCCCGGCACCGGCTGCCACCGCGATCAGCCCGTCGGCACCCTTCTCGATGGCCTTCCGGGCAAAGGTGTTGTTGATCACGTCGTGCAGCGCGATGCCGCCGCAATCGTGGGCGGCCTCGTTCACCTCGACCCGCGCCCCCAGGGAGGTGATCCAGATCGGCACCTTGTGCCGGTGGCAAATCTCGATGTCGCGCTCCAGCCGGGCGTTGCTGCGGTGGACGATCTGGTTCACGGCAAAGGGCGCCGCAGGTCGGTCCGGGTTCGCCTGGTTGTGGCGGTCCAGCTCTTCGGCGATGCGGGTCAGCCAAGCGTCCAGAAGCGGCGGCTCACCGTCCTTCTCGCGCGCGTTCAGGGCCGGAAAGCTGCCGACGATGCCCGACTTGCACTGCGCGATGACCAGATCCGGCCCCGAGACGATGAACATCGGCGATGCGACGACGGGGATGCGCAGGTTCTGCAGGATCGGTGGCAGCATGTGTTCCCTCCCAGGTGTGGCGCCACGATGACGCGACAGCCCTCGCGCGACAAGAAGTGACGCGGCGACAAGGATCGCGATTGATAGCCGACCGACTCCAGTGAATGCGCGGGCCGTGACCGCATCACTTTCTTGGAAAACTTCTTCATGTCGTTCATTGTCCGTTCAATCGTTCCCGTGCTGGCGCTGGCCACGTTCATCCAGCCGGCCGCCGCCCAGGATCGCCGCGTCAGCCTGTCCATCGGCTATGGCCATGTCGAGGCTGACGAGAAGATCTTTGACAGTCGCGGCCTGCGCAGCCACCTGACCTGGACGGCCGAGGCGCCGATGGCCACGGTTCAGGTCCGGCGCGACCTGGCCGCCGGCTGGGTGCTGACCGGCAGCATGACGACGTCCCTGGGCGACGGGGCCTACATGTCGGACTTCGACTGGCTGTTCTCGGGAACTGACGATTGGAGCCACCGGTCGCTGCACCCGGACACGCGGCTGGACCACTATGTCGATGTCGACCTTGCGGTGGGGCGCGACCTGCCCGGTCCTGTGGGGACGACGGTGAACCTGCATGGCGGCCTGCGATACAACGATGTCGAATGGGACGCGCGGGGCGGCAGCCTTGTCTATTCCTTCGACGGGTTCCGCGACTACAGCGCGGATCTGCCCGACGGGCTGGCGGTCGTGAGCTATCGCCAGCGGCAGCTCAGCCTGTTCGCCGGGGTCGAGGCCGACCGCCAGTTCGGCGACTGGACCGTCAGCGGGCGCGTCAGGGGCGGCGTCGGTATCGATCCGCGCGAAACCGACCGCCACTGGCTGCGCGACCTGCGCTTTGATCGCAGCCATGACGTCATCCCGTTCATGGACCTGGCGGCGCGGGTCGACTATCGGCTGAACGATCGCACCACCGCCTTTGTCCAGGCGCGCCACATCCACCACGATGACCGGCGCGGCGACACTCGCTATTCGTCGATCTCGAGCGGCGACGAGATGGGCCACGCCGGCGGGAATGCCGGCATCGGGTTTTCGATGACGCAGCTGTCGGTGGGTGTCGATCACTCATTCTGACAGATGCGGAAAGGCCCCGGATCTCTCCGGGGCCTTCGCGTCAGTGGATCGAGACGTCGGGGCGGGGGCCTTCGCCCACCGCGCCAAGCCGGGGGCCGGGACGGCCGATGCGGTTGCCGACGATCAGCCCGTCAGGCCCCGCGCCGACATGGACGGTCGATCCGTCCAGCACCTCGCCCGACAGCAGCAGTTCCGCCAGCGGGTCCTGAAGCGCACGCTGGATCACCCGCTTCAGCGGCCGTGCCCCGAAGACCGGGTCATAGCCCTGATCGGCCAACCACTTCCGGGCATCGTCGTCCAGTTCCAGCGCGATCTTGCGCTGTGCCAGCCGACGCTCCAGCCGGGCCAGCTGTACCTTGACGATCCCGTCCATGTTCGCGCGCGACAGGCGGCGGAAGATGATGATCTCGTCCAGGCGGTTCAGGAACTCGGGCCGGAAATGCGCCCGCACCGCCTCCATCACCTGATGGCGGGCGTCGGTCGCGTCCGCCGTCTCGGGCAGCGTCGAGAGCGCCTGCGAGCCCAGGTTCGAAGTCAGGATGATCAGCGTCTGCTTGAAGTCCACGGTCCGGCCCTGACCGTCGGTCAGCACGCCGTCGTCCAGCACCTGCAGCAGCACGTTGAAGACGTCCGGATGCGCCTTTTCGACCTCGTCGAACAGGATCACCTGATAGGGACGCCGCCGCACGGCCTCGGTCAGAACGCCGCCCTCGTCATAGCCGACATAGCCCGGAGGCGCGCCGATCAGCCGGGCCACGGAGTGTTTCTCCATGAACTCGGACATGTCGATGCGGACCATCGCGCTGTCATCGTCGAACATGTACTCGGCCAGCGCCTTGGTCAGCTCGGTCTTGCCGACGCCGGTGGGGCCGAGGAACAGGAACGACCCAAGCGGCCGGTTCTCGTCGTTGAGGCCGGCGCGGGCGCGGCGGACAGCGTTGCTGACGGCGGTCACGGCCTCGGCCTGGCCGATGACACGCTTGCCGATCTGCTCTTCCATCTTCAGCAGCTTGTCGCGTTCCCCTTCCAGCATCTTGGCCGTGGGGATGCCGGTCCATCGTTCGACCACCTCGGCGATCTGCTCCGGGCGGACGGCTTCCTCGACCATCAGGCCGTCGCCATCGGACCCGTCGGCCTCGGCCAGCTTCTTCTCAAGCTGCGGGATGATGCCGTAGGACAGCTCACCGGCGCGGCCCAGGTTGCCTTCGCGCTTGGCCTGGTCCAGCTCGGCCCGCGCCCGGTCCAGCTGTTCCTTGAGGTTGCGGGAGCCTTCCAGCTTGTCGCGTTCGGCCTGCCAGCGAGCGGTCATCTCGGCGCTGCGTTCCTGCAGGTTGGACAGGTCCTTCTCCAGCCGCTCCAGCCGGTCCTTCGAGGCGGCGTCGTCCTCCTTCTTCAGCGCCTCGGCCTCGATCTGCAGCTGCAGGATCTGGCGGTCCAGCTGGTCAAGCTCCTCGGGCTTGCTGTCGACCTCCATGCGCAGGCGGGACGCGGCCTCGTCGACCAGGTCGATGGCCTTGTCAGGCAGGAAGCGGTCGGTGATGTAGCGGTTCGACAGCTGCGCCGCCGCCACCAGCGCCGCATCGCTGATGCGAACGCCGTGATGCAGCTCGTACTTTTCCTTGATGCCGCGGAGGATGCTGATGGTGTCCTCGACCGTCGGTTCCTCGACCATGACCGGCTGGAAACGCCGGGCCAGCGCCGCGTCCTTTTCGATATACTTACGGTATTCGTCCAGGGTCGTGGCACCGACGCAGTGCAGCTCGCCCCGCGCCAGGGCCGGCTTGATCAGGTTGGCGGCGTCCATGGCGCCATCGGTCTTTCCAGCCCCGACCAAGGTGTGCAGCTCGTCGATGAAGAGGATGATCTCGCCCGCAGCGGTCTCGATCTCCTTCAGGATCGCCTTCAGCCGCTCCTCGAATTCGCCGCGGTATTTCGCGCCGGCGATCAGCGCGCCCATGTCCAGCGCCATCAGGCGCTTGTCGCGCAGCGATTCGGGTACGTCGCCGTCGATGATGCGCAGCGCCAGCCCCTCGGCGATGGCGGTCTTGCCGACGCCGGGTTCGCCGATCAGGACGGGGTTGTTCTTGGTGCGGCGCGACAGGACCTGCATGGCGCGGCGGATCTCCTCGTCGCGGCCGATGATCGGGTCGATCTTGCCGTCGCGCGCCGCCGCTGTCAGATCGCGGGCGTATTTCTCAAGCGCCTCATAGCTGTCCTCGGCGCTGGCGGAATCCGCGGTGCGCCCCTTGCGGATGTCGGTGATCGCGGCGTTCAGCGCCTGAGCGTTCACGCCGCCCGCCGTCAGCGCGTCACGGGCTTGCGTATTGACCATCGCCAGCGCCATCAGCACGCGTTCGGCCGGCACGAAGCTGTCGCCGGCCTTCTTGGCGACACTTTCTGCCTCGTCCAGGACGCGCACCAGCGACGGATCGACATAGACCTGCCCGCTGCCGCCGGTCACCTTGGGTTGCTTGGCCACGGCCTGGTCGGCGGCGTCCTTCACGCGCCGGGCATCGCCGCCCGACCGGGTGATCAGGTTCGCAGCCAGGCCCTGGTCGTCGTCCATCAGCGCCTTCAGCAGATGCTCGGGCATCACGCGCTGCTGGTTTTCGCGGATCGCGATGGTCTGGGCGGCCTGCAGGAAACCGCGCGACCGTTCCGTGAACTTGTCCATGTTCATCGGCATCTCTCCTTGGTTAAGCCCCCGAGTCGCCGGCGCCCGTCTTGCGGCACGCCCCGGTCCGGGTCTGATGAAGCAGATTTGGGTGTTTTCCGGACGCTTTCAAGCGTCTTGCGGCTGTGCCATAAGGCATCGATTTCGCGGCAAAAGGGAATGGCGATGGATGACCGGCTGATCGTGGCGCTGGATGTGCCGAATGCGCTGGCGGGGCTGGACCTGGCGGAAAGGCTGGGCGATGCGGTCGGCTTCTACAAGGTCGGGCTGGGCATGTTGACCGGCGGCGGCCTGGCCCTGGCGAACGAGCTTAAGCAGGATCATGGCAAGCGCGTCTTCCTGGACATGAAGCTGTTCGACATCGGCGCCACGATCGAGGCTGCGGTGCGCGGACTGGCGCAGTTCGACCTGGATTTCCTGACGGTCCATGGCGATCCGCATGTGGTGCGGGCCGCCAAGGAAGGCGCCGCGGGGTCGAACCTCAAGATCCTGGGCGTGACGGTCCTGACCTCGCTGGAACGTGCCGACCTCGATGCGGGGCTGATGCAGGCGGGCGATGTGCACGCGATCACCGTCGAACGCGCCGCCCGCGCCTTCGAGGCGGGTGCGGACGGCGTCATCTGTTCCCCGCGCGAGGCGCAGGCGATCCGCGCCCTGCCGGGATCGCGGCTGATCGTGACGCCGGGCGTGCGGCCGGCGGGCGCGGCGCTTGGCGACCAGAAGCGGGTAGAGACCCCCGCCAGTGCCATCGCGGCCGGGGCCGACCACATCGTCGTGGGCCGCCCGGTCTGGCAGGCCCATGATCCGCGCGCCGCGGCCGAGGCCATTCTGGCCGAGATCCGCACGCATTGACCCGCGCCCCTTCCGCAGCCATCCTGCAGCTGACATGACGGAGGTCGGGATGCAGGGGGCGGGCCAGAAGGCGGCAAACGAACTTGTCCTGTCCTTCCTGGCGGTGCGGCGGGCCATCGGGGCGCTGGGGTTCTTCCTGCCTGTTGCGCTCCTGGTCGCCTCGGTGTTCGAGCCGGGCGGCCTGCGGACCAGCATCTCGTCCTATTACTATTCCCCGATGCGAGAGATTTTCGTCGGTACGCTGATCGCGCAGGCGGTCTTCCTGTGGAGCTACGAGGGGTTCCGCCCCGATGCCGGCGAATGGATTACCGACCGCCGGATGGCGCGGACCGCGGCCGTCGCTATTGCGCTGGTCGCCCTGCTGCCGACGACCGGTCCCGCCGGAGCCTGCACCGCGCTGCAGTGCCTGCTGGGACCGGCGCTGTCGGCCACGGTGCATTTCGTCGCGGCCGGGGTCTTCTTCGGAGCTTTGGCCGTCTTCTGCCTGAAGCTGTTCGTCAAGGGCGCGGTGGACGGGATGGAGAAGCGCGCCTCGAACCGGATCTATCGCATCTGCGGCTGGCTGATCCTGGGCAGCATCGCCGCCATAGGGATCCTGGGAGTCACGGGGCTGGACGTGCGACTGGCCGCCCTGCGCCCGGTCTTCTGGCTGGAGACGCTGGCCTCCTTCGCCTTCGCAACAAGCTGGGCGGTCAAGGGCGACAGCCTGCGGCCCCTGGTGCAGGGCGTCGCGCGGATTATCTAAATCGTGTTGCGGTTCGCCCGCTCCAGGGTACCTCTGTGGCTCGATCTGTGGTTCCCTGCCTGCATGACAGGCGGAGGGATGATATGGGCAGTCCACATCCCATGGCACTCCGACAGCGCGGTGTGGCGCTCGTGGAGGAAGGGAGCTCGCACCGTCCAGCCGCTGCGTGGTTCCCGGTTTCAGTGACGTTCGTCAACGACATGGTGATCCTGAAGCGCGGGACGGGCGGGTTGGCTCCGAAGGCCATGGCGGCGGTCATGGCAAATGGGTTGGTGTGGGGACTGGATCACCGCGCGAAAGCCCGATCTGACCCCGAACGACCTGGTCGGGAACTTGCAGATCATCGCGGCATCGCCATTCACCGTGTCTCGGTCTGGAGGTTTTCGCGCGGTCTCGGGCTGACCCCCGAAAAAGACCTGCAAGCCCTCGAGCAGAAGCGGCCTGAGATCCGGCAGGCCATATCTGCATCACGCGACGCCAACCGTTCATGCGCAGCGCGCTGACGCGCCTCGGCTTCATCGACGAGACGTCGCCGAAGACGAACATGGCCAGGACCACCGGATGGCCATCCAAAAGGCGCGCCTTGTCGACCATGCGCCCTTCGGCCACTGCAACACCCGGACCTTCATCGCCGCCCTCCGCCATGACCGGCTGGATGCGCTCCGGGGGTGACTGGCGGTGCCATGAACCGCGAACTGTCCGAGCTTCATGGAGAAACCCGACTGGCCCCGACACTGCGACCCGGCGATGTGATCATTCCGGATGACCTGTCATCGCACAAGAGCCGCAAGGCCGCGACGACCATGAGCACCGCTGGCGCGTGGTTCTAGGTCTTGCCTCTCTGTAGCCCGGATCTTGACCCTATCGAGATCCCTCGGGCGTCCACGCCCTCAGATCCGCAAAGCTCAAGGCCCTGATCCGAAGAGCCGCCGCGTGAACCTGCGAGGCTCTCTGGCACGCTGCCAGGCAGGGCTGCGATCTTCTCACCGACGAGGAATGCTGCGATTTCCTCAGAGCCGACGGATATGAAGCCGGTGAGACGCGACGCGCTCTAGTCCACAATAGCTGCGTCATGAGCCCGTCGCCCACAGCGCAAACCTTCGGGATCACCGCGCCCGGCCAACACAATGGGCGACAGGCGATCTGGGTTAGGCCAGATGGTCGCGGAAGGCGCCCAGAACCTCGGCATAGACGTGGCGCTTGAAGGGGACGATGTTGTCCAGAAGCGCATCGGCCTGCATCCACTGCCAGCGGTCGAATTCAGGATGCTCGGTGTGGATGCGAATGTCGCTGTCCTGGCCCATGAAACGCAGCAGCAGCCATTTCTGGCGCTGCCCGCCGAAGCGGCCGTTCCAGATGCGTCCCAGCAGCTCGGGGGGCAGGTCGTAGAAGACCCAATCCGGCGTCTCGTCCACCACCTCGACAAGGTGGGGACTGACGCCTGTCTCCTCGACCAACTCTCGCAGTGCGGCCTCGCACGGCGTCTCATCGCCGTCGATCCCGCCCTGCGGCATCTGCCAGGCGCCGGGCATGTCGATGCGGCTGCCGGCAAAGACCAGCCCGTCGCGGTTCATCAGCACGACGCCCGCGCAGGGCCGATAGGGCAGTCCGCCGGGGCCGGTGCAGTTGTCCACGTCGTCAGCCCTGGTCGCCGGCATTGGCACCCTCGACCGCGCCTTCCCCGGTCACGGCGGGGGTTTCCGCCGCCGGCACCTGGTCGGCTTGGAAGGCCACCGCGGCCAGGCCCTTGAGGATATCGACCGCATAGGCCAACTGGTAATCCTCTTCGCGCAAGGCAGCGGTTGCCTCGACTTCGGCGGCCTCGGTCTCCATCTGCTCGCGCATCTCGTCGCTGACGTCGTTGCCAAGCGCGCCGCGCAGATCGGCCTCGGACCGGCTGAAGCTGCTCTCGGTGCGGGATTTCTCCTCCTCGGCCTCAGGCGCCGGGGCGGGCTGCGCGACCAGGATGTCGGGCTGGATACCAAGCGCCTGGATCGACCGGCCCGATGGCGTGTAATAACGCGCCGTGGTCAGACGGATCGCGCTGTCCGAGGTCACCGGCATCACCGTCTGCACCGAGCCCTTGCCGAAGGACTTCTCGCCGACGACAATGGCGCGGCGGTGGTCCTGCAGCGCCCCGGTCACGATCTCGGAGGCACTGGCCGAACCGCCGTTGATCAGCACGACCATCGGCTTGCCCTGCGCAAGGTCGCCCCGCTCGGCGTTCCAGCGCTCGCTCTCCTCAGGCTGGCGGCCGCGGGTGCTGACGATTTCTCCGGCGTCGAGGAAGGCGTCGCTGACGCTGATCGCCTGGTTCAGAAGGCCGCCGGGGTTGTTGCGCAGGTCAAGAACAAATCCCGTCACCTTGTCGATGCCGCCCGCTTCCTCGACCGCCTTGTCCAGTTCGGCCTTCAGCGTGTCATAGGTTTCGTCGTTGAAGGTCGACACGCGCAGGACAACGGCATGGCCCTCGACGCGGCTGCGGACGACGGTCAGCTTGATCGTGTCGCGCGCCATGGTCAGGTCGAACGGCTCGGTCTCGCCCTCGCGCAGGATGGTGATGGTGATTTCGGAGCCCACCGGCCCGCGCATCATCTCGACCGCCTCGTCCAAGGTCAGGCCCAACAGCGATTCGCCGTTCACATGGGTGATGAAGTCGCCCGATTGCACCCCGGCCTCGGCCGCGGGAGTCTCGTCGATGGGCGACACGACCTTCACCATCCCCTCTTCCTGGCTGACCTCGATGCCCAGGCCGCCGAAGCTGCCGCGGGTCTGGGTCTGCATGTCCTCGTAGGCGTCTGAGGAGAGGAAGCTGGAATGCGGGTCCAGCGAGGTCAGCATGCCGTTGATCGCGGCCTCGATCAGGGCTTTGTCCTCGGGCGCCTCGACATAGTCGCTGCGGATGCGTTCGAAGACGTTGCCGAACAGTTCAAGCTGCTGATAGACCGACCCATTGCCCTCGGTCTCCTGTGCCAGCAAGGGCCCGGCAAGTTGCGTCGTGACCAGCGCACCGGCCAGAACGCCTCCCAAGCCTGCGATCAGATATTGTCTCATGACGGCCTTTCCTGCCTCAGTCCTGTTGCGGCTCGGTGACGGGATTCAGCACGAACCAGTCCGCCGGGTCCAGCGTTTCGTTGCCGCGACGCAATTCCAGGTACAGCGTCTCGTTGCGACCTGCCTGTCCACCCCGCACGGCGTCGGTGACGAATTGCGATCCGAATTCCTGTGCGGGCGCCTCGGTCCCGCCCATCAGGCCCACCGGATCGCCGGCCTTCAGGACATCGCCGACCTCGCCGAACACCTGCGCGAGGCCCGCGAATACCATAAGATAGCCACGAGCGGGCTCAACGATCATCACATTGCCGTAATCTAGGAACGGCCCGCGGTAACGGATCGTCGCGGGCCAGGGCGTCTGCACCAGCGCGGCGGGGGGTGTCGCGATGACCCAGCCCGGGCGACTGACGCCCGCGGCATCGGGTTCGTCATAGGTGCGCAGGATCGTGCCGATCACCGGCAGGTGAAGGCTGCCCTGCGCACCCTCGAAATCCTCCATCGGCGGGCCGACGTCCTTTTCCATCCGCGCGATGCCGTCCGCGAAGGCCTGCAGGCTGTCGGCGGCGGCGCGCAGTTCCTGCAGCTCCTCGGGGTCCTCGGAGTAGCGCACGGGCATCGAGCTGCGGTCCTGCGAGGCGCTGACCAGCAGCCGCCGGGCCTCCTGCACCGAGGCAAGCCCCGCACCCAGCATTCCGGCCGCGTTCGACTGAAGCTCTCGGACGGTGGCAATCTCATCGAGGTCGGCCTGCAGCGCCTCGGCCTCGGCTCGCAGTCCCGGCGTCACGGCCGACAGGATCATGGCCGAGCGCGCGTTGGCCAGCGCGCCCGCAGGGTGCAGCAGCATGGTCGATTCGGGGCTTTGCTGCAGCGCCGTCATCGCACCCAGCACCTGCGCCAGCCGTTCGCGCTGCGCCTCGAAGCGGTCTCGCAATTCAGCCTCCCGGGCGCTGGCCTGGCGCAGGCCGTCGCGCAGCGCCGCTAGGCCCAGTTCATATCCCTGGATCACCTCGGTCAGGGCCAGGACCTGGTCGTCGGCGGCGACGGCATCGGCCAGTTGCCCAAGGGCCGCACGCAGCAGGGCGGCGGCGTCCTCGGCATCGGCGACGGCCTGGTTGGCGGGCGTCAGCGGCTGCGCGGCGGCCGCGCCGATGCAGGCCCAGCTGGCCAGCGCCAGGGCAAGAGGGCGGAGCTTCATTGCGAAATCAGGCTGTGGCCGGTCATTTCCGCCGGCGGCTGAAGCCCCATGAGGTCGAGGACCGTCGGCGCGAGGTCCGCCAGGCGTCCGTCGCGCAGCGTGGCGCCCGCAGGGCCGCCGAAGACGATCACCGGGACCGGGTTCAGCGTATGGGCCGTGTGCGGGCCGCTGGTGACCGGGTCGATCATCTGTTCGCAGTTGCCATGATCGGCGCAGATCACCGCCGCACCGCCGACACGCTCCAGCGCCTCGAGCATCCGGCCGAGGCCCTGGTCCACCGCCTCGCAGGCACGGATCGCGGCCGACAGATCGCCGGTATGACCAACCATGTCGGGGTTGGCGAAGTTCACGACGATCAGGTCGTAGGCCGCGTCGATGGCCCCGATCAGGCTGTCGGCGACCTCCTCTGCGGCCATTTCAGGCGCCAGATCATAGGTGGCGACCTTGGGGCTTTGCGGCATGTGGCGATCCTCGCCCGGTTCGGGGGCTTCCTTGCCGCCGTTCAGGAAGAAGGTCACATGGGGATACTTCTCGGTCTCGGCCAGCCGGAACTGCCGCAGCCCATGCGAGGCGACCCAGGCCCCCAGCGTGTTGACAACCTGCTGCTTGGGATAGGCGGCGGACATGAAGTCGTCGTGCCGCGTGCTGTAGTCGACCATGCCCAGCAGGCCGGCCCATTCCGGACGCTCGCCCCGGTCGAAGGCTTGGAATTCGGGATCGCCGATCGCCAGCAGGATTTCCCTTGCGCGGTCGGCGCGGAAGTTGAGGCAGAAGAAGCCGTCGCCATCGACCGCGCCGTTAAAGCCGTCGATGACGAACGGCTGGATGAATTCGTCCATCTCGCCGCGGGCATGCGCCGTGGCGACGGCGGCCGCGGCGTCGGCCGCATCCTCTCCCCGGCCGTTGACCATCGCCTCATAGGCGCGCTGGATGCGGTCCCACCGATTGTCCCGGTCCATCGCGTAATAGCGGCCGATCACGGTCCCGACCCGCGCGCCATCTGGCAGTCCCTGCTGCAATGTGGCCACAAATCCGGGCGCGGAATCGGGGGCTACGTCGCGGCCGTCGGTGACGGCGTGGATTACCACGGGCACGCCCGCGCCAGCGACGACCTTGGCCGCGGCCAGGACGTGGTTGATATGGCCGTGCACGCCACCGTCCGAGACGACCCCCATCAGGTGCGCCGTCCCGCCGCTGCCCTTCAGCCGGTCGGTGAAGTCAAGCAGCGCAGGGTTCCGGTCGAAGCTGCCATCCTCGATCGCCAGGTCGATCTGACCCAGATCCATCGCCACCACGCGGCCCGCGCCGATATTGGTATGGCCGACTTCGGAATTGCCCATCTGGCCGCGCGGCAGACCGACGTCGGGGCCGTAGGTCAGCAGGGTCGCATGCGGGCAGTCGCGCATCAGCCGGTCGAAGTTCGGGGTTCGAGCTTGGTCGGGCGCGCTCTGTTCGGGGCGGTCGGACACGCCCCAGCCATCAAGGATGCACAGGATCACGGGTTTGGTCATCGGCGCCTCGCGGTTTTCCCCCTTCTACGCAAGCGGAGGAGCGGCGGCAACCGAGCCGGGGGCCAGCCCCCGGACCCCCGGGATATTTCCGGACCAAAGCAGGCCCAAGGCGACGGCCACCATCAGGTCAGGCCCGGTGATAGGGCGAGCCGGAGAGGATGGTGGCGGCGCGGTAGAGCTGTTCGGCCAGCATGACGCGGACCAGAAGGTGCGGCCACACCATGCGGCCGAGGCTGATCTGCCAGTCAGCACGGGAGCGGAGGGCCGGGTCCAGCCCGTCGGCACCGCCGATGACGAAGCAGACGTCGCGCGCCTGGTCGCGCCAGTCCGCCAGCCGCGCCGCGAATTCGGGAGAGGTCGGCTGGTCGCCGCGCTCGTCCATCATGACGACCGCGGCCCCGGCGGGGATGACGCGAGTAAGAAGTTCGGCCTCGGCGGCCATGGTGCCGGCGCGGCGGTCCACGACCTCGGTCACCAGGACGGCCGGCAGCCCCAGGCTGCGGCCGGTCCTGGCGAAACGGTCGAGATAGTCCGAGACGAGCGCGGCCTCGGGGCCCTTCTTCAGCCGCCCCACGGCGGCGATGTCTATGCGCACGACCTTAGGGCTGGGGGCGAGTGCCTTCGCGCACGCGGCTGAGCGCGTCGGCGGGCATCCACATCTTCTCCAGCTGATAGAACTCACGCACTTCGGGGCGGAAGACGTGGACGATCACGTCGTCGGTGTCGATCAGCACCCAGTCGCCGGCGTCCTTGCCCTCGATCCGAGGGGTGCGGCCGGTGGCCTGCTTGACGCGTTCGGCCAGCTTCTCGGCGATGGCGCCCACCTGGCGCGAGCTGCGGCCCGAGGCGATCACCATGTGATCGGCCATGGCCGTGCGGCCGCGCAGGTCGATCGAGACGACCTCTTCGGCCTTGTCGTCATCCAGCGAAGTCAGGACGAGCGAGAGCAACTGGTCGCTGGTCAGCGCCTCTCTCGCGGTGGTCGTGGCCGGCCCTTGGGCCGACGGGACGTCTTGTGACAGGGTTGTATCCTCCGGTCGGCGCGCCGATAAGCCCCCGGCGCAGGGGATAGGTCCAACATAGCATCTTTTCGCCCCATCTCAATGTCTGCGGGCCAGTTTGGCGTCCGACCGGCCGAAGGCCGGCCTTGCCACAGCGCCCGCGCTGGCCTAATCTGCCGCCATGATGCGTTATTTCGACATCCATGACCGCGCGCGCCTGCCGCAGCGCTTCTATGGCGAAACGCTCTGCGTGACTGCGCGGGGGTGACGGGCCGGGGCATCCCCGCATGCCCGGATCCGTCTCGCATATCTGCATCACAGCCGAAAGACCTCAGCCATGACCATTCCCGCTGCCGCCGCGCCGCGCACGCTCTATGACAAGATCTGGGACGCCCATGTCGTCGACCGCCAGGACGACGGGACGTGCCTTCTGTACATCGACCGGCACCTGGTCCACGAGGTGACGAGCCCCCAGGCCTTCGAGGGGCTGCGGATGACCGGCCGCAAGGTCCGCGCGCCCGAGCGTACCATCGCCGTGCCCGACCACAACGTGCCGACCACGCTGGACCGCCAGACCGGCATCGACAACGAGGAGAGCCGCATCCAGGTCGATGCCTTGGACCGCAACGCCCGCGAATTCGGCGTGAACTATTACCCGGTCAACGACATCCGCCAAGGGATCGTGCATATCGTCGGCCCCGAACAGGGTTGGACGCTGCCCGGCATGACCGTCGTCTGTGGTGACAGCCACACCGCTACCCACGGCGCCTTCGGGGCGCTGGCCCACGGCATCGGCACGTCGGAGGTCGAGCATGTCCTGGCCACGCAGACGCTGATCCAGTCCAAGTCCAAGAACATGAAGGTCGAGATCACAGGCCGCTTGGCCCCCGGCGTCACCGCCAAGGACATCGTCCTGCGCATCATCGCCGAAACGGGCACCGCCGGCGGCACCGGCCATGTCATCGAATATTGCGGCGAAGCCATTCGCAACCTGTCGATGGAAGGTCGCATGACGATCTGCAACATGGCGATCGAGGGCGGCGCCCGCGCCGGCCTGATCGCCCCGGACGAGACGACCTTCGCCTATGTCCAGGGCCGCCCCCACGCGCCGAAGGGCGCCCAGTGGGAGGCTGCGGTCGCTTGGTGGAGGACGCTGTTCAGCGATGACGGCGCCCATTTCGATAAGGTGGTGACCATCCGGGCCGAAGACATCGCGCCCACTGTGACCTGGGGCACCTCGCCCGAGGATGCGCTGCCGATCACCGCGGCCGTCCCCCACCCCGAGGATTTCAAAGGCGGCAAGATCGAGGCCGTGCGTCGCAGCCTGGACTACATGGGCCTGACCGCCGGCACGGCCCTGACCGACATCGCCATCGACGCGGTCTTCATCGGGTCCTGCACCAACGGCCGGATCGAGGATCTGCGCGCCGCCGCCGAGGTGCTGCGCGGCCGCAGGCTGGCGCCGGGCGTACGCGGCATGGTCGTGCCGGGATCGGGCCTGGTCCGCGCCCAGGCCGAGGAGGAGGGGCTGGACGCCATCTTCACCGAGGCCGGCTTCGAATGGCGGCTGGCGGGCTGCTCGATGTGCCTTGGCATGAACCCCGACCAGCTGAAGCCAGGCGAACGCTGCGCTGCAACGTCGAACCGCAACTTCGAGGGGCGGCAGGGTTACAAGGGCCGCACGCACCTGATGTCGCCTGCCATGGCGGCGGCGGCGGGTGTGGCAGGCCATCTGGTCGACATTCGCGAATTCGTCGCCGAGCCCGTGTAATGGGGCAGCTGCGCCCTGTGGCGGCCCTGTCAGGCCAGCCGCGCCGCCGGGCGGCGCAGCAGCAGCCCTGCATTCACGGCAATCAGCAGCAGGCCCGCGTTCTCGAACAGGAAATTGTTCGAGACGCCAAGGCTGGTGCCGCCGATCAGGATGTCGAAGTGGTGAAAGCTGACGGCGCGGACCATGACGAAGGCCAAAAGGACCGCCAGCCCGACGACCGCCAGCAGGTTGCGCGACAGGCGGCCGCGCAGCGCCCGGATCGCCGCGCTCAGCGACACGAAGACCGTCGCCAGCAGCGCCGCGATGAAGACGGCCTGCACCAGGCGGCGGTTGTCGTACCATCCCTGCGCCCGCGCCACGCACTTGCCCGCTGCCGTCATCGCAGTCTGCAGGTCCAGTTGCTTGTTGACCGCCAGGAACACCAGCAGCGCAACCAGCACGCCCCAGAATGCGCGCCCGCGCCGTCCTTTCAGCCCGCGCCAGACGGCCAGCGCCAGGCAGGCCGTCGTCACATAGGACAGCACGGTCAGCCAGCCGGTCACGTCCGGGTCGCCGATCTGCGGCGTCCACTGCCCGGCAATACAAGTTCGAATTTCCAGAACAGTCGCCACACACTCTCCACCAGCCTGCCGCACGCGGCCCGCCAGACATGAAGGCATGAAGGACCCATGGACAAGTTCACCACTCTGACCGGCATCGCGGCGCCCATGCCGCTTGTCAACATCGACACCGACATGATCATCCCCAAGCAGTTCCTGAAGACGATCAAGCGATCGGGCCTGGGCGTCAACCTGTTCGATGAGCTGCGCTATGACCGCGACGGGAACGAGAACCCGGACTTCGTCCTGAACCAGCCCGCCTATCGCGACGCGCAGATCCTGATTGCCGGCGACAATTTCGGCTGCGGATCATCGCGCGAACACGCGCCCTGGGCGCTGCTGGACTTCGGGATCCGCTGCGTGATCTCGACCAGCTTTGCCGACATCTTCTTCAACAACTGCTTCAAGAACGGCATCCTGCCGGTCGTCCTGCCGCAGGACGCTGTCGACGCGCTGATGGAGGATGCAGGCCGCGGCGCGAATGCCCGCATCACCGTCGATCTGGAAAGCCAGACCGTCACCGCGTCCGACGGCACCAGCTTTGACTTCCAGATCGATCCGTTCCGCAAGCACTGCCTGATGAACGGACTGGACGACATCGGCCTGACGATGGAGAAGGCGCCTTCGATCGACGCTTACGAAACACAGATGGCCCAGGCCCGTCCTTGGATCTGAGGGCGCTGGCCTGTCTTGCGGCCCTGGCCTGCCCCGCCGGGGCCGAGACGGTCAGGATCGCAACCTGGGACCCTGGTCTGTCGCGGGACGGGCCGGGTCTTCTTCTCCGCGACATCGGTCGAGACGATCCGCAGGTGCTGGCCGCCGCGCAGGTGATCGCCGCCAATGCTCCGGACGTGGTCCTGCTGACGGGCTTCGACTGGGATCTGGACAGCCGCGCGCTGGAGGCCTTCGCTGCCCTGCTGGAGCGTCAGGGCCACCCGATGCCGCACCGCTTTTCTGCGCAGCCGAACCGGGGGCTGCAGACCGGGCTGGACCTGGACGGCGACGGGCGCGCAGGCCAACCGCGAGACGCCCAGGGCTATGGAGATTTCACCGGTCAGCAGGGCATGGCGCTGCTGTCGCGCCTGCCGATCACGGGCGTGACCGACCACAGCGCGGCGCTGTGGCGCGACATGCCGGGCAACCGCATGCCGCCATCCGACCATGCCAATGTCCAGCGCCTGTCCAGTTCGGCGCATTGGGACATCGCGCTGCAGGGTGCGGACGGACCGCTGCACCTGCTGGCATTCTCGGCCACGCCCCCGGCCTTCGAGGATCGCAACGTCGCCCGCAACCATGACGAGGCTGCCTTCTGGCTGAGGCACCTGCCCAAGGCCCCCTTCATCGTCATAGGCAACGTGAACGTTGATCCCGCAGATGGGGACGGTGATGCGGCGGCGCTGGAGGCGTTGCTGCAGGTCACGCAGGACCCCGCCCCACGCGGCGACTGGCAGCCGCCCCAGACCGGGCCCAATGCCGACCACCTGGGCGATCCCGCGCTGGACACGGCGGAATATGACCGCCCGCCGGGCAACCTGCGGCTGGACTATGTGCTGCCGGCGCAGGGGCTGCGGGTGGTCGGCTCGGGCGTGGTCTGGCCGGCGCCGGACGATCCCCTGGCCGAGGCCGTTGCGACCGCCTCTCATCGCAGGCTGGTCTGGGTGGATCTAGACCTCGAATGAGGCGACGGCCCCCCAGGCCCGGTCCAGGTCCCCGGCCGTGACGCAATAGGGCGGCAGGACATAGATGGTGTTGCCAAGCGGCCGCAGCAGCACGCCCTGCCCCATCACATGCGCGCGCATCCGCGGCCCAACCTCGGACAGGTAACCCCCTTGCGGCACCTTCAGGTCGATGGCCGCGATGGTGCCGCACTGCCGGGCATTCTCGAACCGCGGGTCGTCGGACATGGCCGACAGGTGGCACGACTGCATCGCGGCCAGATCGTCCAGCCGCGCCTGCATCGGGCTGTCCTGCCACAGCCGCACCTGCGCCAGCGCCGCCGCACAGGCGATGGGGTTCGCGGTATAGCTGCTGGAGTGATAGAAGGTCCGCCGCCGGTCCGTGGACCGATGCGCGTCGAAGATCCGCCTGCTGGCCAGCGTCGCCGCCAGCGGGATTACCCCCCCGGTCAGCCCCTTCGAGGTGCAGAGGATGTCCGGCGCGACGCCAGCGTGGTCACAGGCCCAGAGCCGCCCGGTGCGCCCCCAGCCGGTCATCACCTCGTCCGCGATCAGCAGGACGTCGTGACGGTCGCAGATGGCCCGCAAGCCCGCCAGGACCGCCGGATCATACATCCGCATGCCGCCCGCGCCCAGCACCAGCGGCTCCAGGATCAGTGCGGCCATGCGCCCGCTTGCTGCCAGCGCCTCGAACGCGGCCAGGGTCTCGGCGCCGTCGCCCTGGGGGAAGGGCAGACGGTCGACCGCGAACATCAAGGGGTCATAGGCGGCGTTGAAGACGCCGCGTTCGCCGACGCTCATCGTGCCGATGGTGTCGCCGTGATAGCTGTCCTCGATGACCGCGATCCGGTGGCGACCGTCACCCTCGTGCCGCCAGTAGCCCAACGCCATCTTCAGCGCCACCTCGACCGCCGTGGACCCGCTGTCGCTGTAGAAGACGTGGTCGAGCCCCGCCGGCGTCATCTCGACAAGCGCCTCGGCCAGTTCCTCGGCGGGGGCGTGGGTGACATTGGCGAAGATCACTTGGTCCAGCCGCCCGGCGGTCTCGCGGATCGCCTCGACGATCTGCGGCTGGTTATGGCCGTGGGTCACCACCCACCAGCTGCTGATCGCGTCCAGAAGCGGACCGCGATCCGTGTGGATGAAGGCACCTTCGCTGCTGATCGCGCGGGGGAGCGCAGGCTCGGTCGCGTGCTGAAAGAACGGGTGCCAGACGGGACTTTGGCGGGTCATGCGAAATCCTCGGACCGGAAGTTCGCGGCCATCGCCTGCGCCAGGCTGTCGCGGTCCAGTTGCGGCATAAGCGGCAGCCGCCCCAGGACGCGCACGTGGCCGATCTGGCCGATGGTCGCCATGTTGTCGTCGTTGGGCGGGCCGGTGAAGGCGACGCCGTGCACCGTCACGCCACGCGCCCGCAGGCTTTCCAGCGCCGTCAGGCTGTGGCTGATGGTTCCCAGCCCGGTCTGCGCCACCAGCACCACCGGCAGCTGCCAGCGCGCGAACAGATCGGCAAAGAGGACCTGGCGCGTGACAGGGACCAGCGCCCCGCCCGCCCCCTCGATCACCAGCTGGGCGGCACTTGGGGGGGTCAGTGCGTCCGGGTCCAGCATGACTCCGTCGAGTTCGGCCGCCCGGTGCGGCGACAGTGGCTGGCGCAGCAGCATGGCCTCGGGGTGGGTCCGGGCGCCCGACAGGCGCGCGACCTCGGCCCGGTCAGTGCCGGGCTGCGGGTCGGAACCGGACCGCAGGTCGCCGTTGTTCGGGACGCTCCCGGCAAGACCCGACTGGATGGGCTTCCAGTAATCGGCGCCGATCATCGCGCAGAGACCGGCCGCGAAAACCGTCTTGCCGACATCCGTGCCGGTGCCTGTGATTACATATTTGGCCATAGCTCCTCCAGCACCTCGGCCAGCCGGACCACGTCGGCGCGGCTGGCATTCAGCGTCAGCGACACGCGCAGCCGCGACGTGCCCTCGGGGACCGTGGGCGGACGAATGCCGCGGACGTCGAAGCCCCGCGCCTGCACGGCGGCGGCCAGTTCCATCGTCTGGAGGTTCGGCCCAACGATCAGAGGGACGATCTGGCTGCCGCTCAGCGGCACCTGCGGCAGGCGGCGGGCCATCTCGGCCCCGAAGGCCGAGACATGGCCGGCCAGATCCTCGCGACGCCAGGGTTCGTCCTGCAGAATCGCCAGCGCCTCGCGCCCCGCCACAGCCATCAGGGGCGACGGCGCGGTAGCGAAGATGAACGGCCGGCAGCGGTTGATCAGAAAGTCGATCAGGCAGTGCGCCCCGCAGACCAGCGCTCCCGACCCGCCCAGCGCCTTGCCCAGCGTGTGCAGCGTCAGGACGTTGTCGCGACCTTCGAGATGATGCGCCAGCCCCCGGCCACCAGGGCCGAAGACGCCCGTGGCGTGCGCCTCGTCGACCAGCAGGAAGCCTTCCTGGTCGGCCAGCGCCATCAGGTCGTCCAGCGGCGCGACGTCGCCGTCCATGCTGTAGAGGCTTTCAACCGCGATCCAGACCGACCCCGTGCCGCCCCCGCGCCGCCAGGTCGTGATCACGTCCCGCGCATGAGCGACATTGCCGTGGCGGAAGGTGGCGACCTGCGCACGGCCTGCGCGCGCGCCCTCATGCGTGCTGGCGTGGGACAGCGCGTCCATCAGCAGCAGGTCGCCCCGCTGCGGCAGGGTCGTGATCACTGCAAAGTTGGCGACATAGCCACCGCCGAAGCCCAGCGCCCCCTCGGACCCGAAGAACCGCGCGGCGGCGGCCTCGAAGTCCGCCTGGACATCGGTGTTGCCGCGCAGCAGGCGCGACCCTGCCGCACCGACGGGCAGGCCCTCCTGCAGCGCCGACGCCACCGCCCGCCGCACCCGCTCGGACTGCGCCAGCCCCAGATAATCGTTCGAAGCGAAGTCTATCCCAGCGCGCGGGGCCAGGCTGCGCAGCCGCGCAGCCGCCTGCAGCCCGTCCAGGTCGCGGCGATAGACAGCCAGACGGTCCATGCCCGTCGCCTGCGTCAGCGCAGGACCGGAATGGCCGGATCGGCGGCCAGCAGAGCGGCGCGCCGGACCTCGTCAGCCTCGGGGTGATGCTCGTGCGCGACCATCGGCTGCAGGCCCAGCTTCGAGAAGAGGCGCATGTCGCTTTCTTCCTCGGGGTTGTCCTTGGTCAGAAGCGTATCACCCACGAAGATCGAGTTCGCACCCGCGAAGAAGCACATGGCCTGCATCTCGTCCGACATGGCGGTGCGGCCTGCCGACAGGCGGACATGGCTCTGCGGCATCATGATCCGGGCGGTCGCGATCGTGCGGACAAAGTCGATGGGGTCGATCGGAGCCGCATCCGCAAGCGGCGTGCCGGCGACGGGGATCAGCATGTTGATCGGCACGCTGTCCGGTGGGGAGGGCAGGTTCGCCAGCGTCACCAGCATGTCCACGCGGTCCTGCGCGCCCTCGCCCAGGCCCAGGATCCCGCCGGAGCAGACCTTGATGCCGGCCTGGCGCACGTTTTCCAGCGTGTCGATGCGGTCGGCAAAGCTGCGGGTCGTGATGACCTTGGCATAATGCGCCTCGGACGTGTCGATGTTGTGGTTGTAGTAGTCCAGCCCCGCCTCGGCCAGCTGGCGCGACTGGTCGGCGTCCAGCATGCCAAGCGTCATGCAGGTCTCCATGCCCAATGCCTTGACCCCCTCGATCATGGCGACGATCTGCGGCATGTCGCGCGGCTTGGGGCTGCGCCAGGCGGCGCCCATGCAATAGCGGGTGGCTCCGGCATCGCGGGCACGGCGAGCCTCGGCCAGGACGCGCTGGACCTCCATCAGCTTTGACGCCGAGAGGCCCGAATCATGGCGCGCCGATTGGCTGCAATAGCTGCAATCCTCGGGGCAGCCGCCGGTCTTGATCGACAGAAGGCGGCTCAGCTGGATGCGGTTCGGATCGAAATGCTGCCGGTGGACGGTCTGGGCCTGGAACAGCAGGTCCATCAGAGGCTGGTCGAACAGCGCCCGCGCCTCGGCCGCCGTCCAGATCTTGCGGCTGTGGGGCATGTCGGCCCCCGGTGTGTCGTGCAGCATGGCTCCCCCTCGCATGTTGAACCGTGACTAGCATCACGGCGGGGGCCTGTCCAACGGCGCCGAAAATCAGTACCGCTCTTTCCGCCGGCGCTGACGTTCGGCGTCCCCCAACCCAAGCAGCACCTCGGCGCGCCCGAACTCTCGGGCGGCGATCTGACGGGCGGCCTCGAAGCGGGGTTCCAGCCGCTGCACCTCATGGTCGGCATGTCGCAGCTCTCGCGCGGCCCGGCCGGCTTGGGCGTTGGCGATCCGCGCCTCTGGCAGGGTCAGTGGCGCCGTGCTGTCATAGCTTTGCGCCAGCGACACCTGCAGCGCGTCGACCCGCTGCCGGGCTGCTGTCATATGAGCGTTCAAGGCCGCGAAATGCTTCAGCTGACGTTCCGCCCGCAGCCTTGCAATCCGTTCCAGCTGAGCCAGCTGCGCCAGCTTGTCTACCATCCTGCCCTCGCCTTCTGGCGCATCTTTTCGGCGAAGCGTATCGCTGCTGCGACCGCCGCGAAATGGTCCCTTTGGATTTCCTCGCCGATCTTGACCTGGGCGTGGATGGCCCGTGCGCAGGGCGGATCGGACCAGATCGGCACGCCGGCCTCAGTCGCCTTGGCGCGGATGCGTGCGGCCACGTCATCCGTGCCCTTGCCCACGCAGACCGGCGCGCGGCCCGACCCGCGCTTCCACTGCAGCGCGACCGCGTAGTGTGTCGGGTTCACGATCACCACATCGGCGCCCGCCACGTCCGCCAGCATCTGCTTCATGGCGATGTCAACGGCGCGCTGCCGTCGTGCTGCCTTCAGATGCGGATCGCCTTCCGAATCCTTGTATTCGTCCTGCATCTCCTTCCGGCTCATCCGGTTCTTGCGGCGGTGGTCAAACCACTTCCACAGGATGTCGGGAATCGTGAAGATTACGGACACGACCAGGCCCAGCAGCAGGACCTGGCCCATGATCGCGCCCAGCGCCGCGACCCACTGCCCCTCGGCCATCGAGGACGCCACGATCCGGTCCAGCAGCGAGCGGAACAGGAACCACCCGCCGGCGCAGACCAGCGCGGTCTTTCCCAGCGAGATCGCGAAGGTCACCATGCCGTTCGACCCGAACTTCTGTCCGGCGTTCTTGATCGGGTTGATGCGGTTGATGTCCGGCGCAAGCTTCTGGGGCGAAAAGATCAGCCCGCGCGTCGCAAGCAGGCCCACAAGGATGACCGCCACCAGCAGCATCGCCAGACCCACGGTCGCCCCGGCCGCATGCACCCACAGCGCCTGCGCCAGGGCCGCCGTGCCTTCGGGATCCCACCCCTCGGCACCCAAGGCGCGCGACGCCATCGAGATCCACTGCCGGACCGCGACCCCGGCGGCCACCGTGAAGGCCAGAAACGCGCCCAGATACATCATCGCCGCGTTCAGTTCGGTCGAGCGGGGGATGTCGCCTTTCTCTCTCGCCCGCTGAAGCTTCTGCTCGGAGGCCTCGAATTGCTTGTCGTCGCTATCCTCGCTCATCCATGCACCTCAGGGGATCTGCGGCAGCATGAAATCAAGGACCGCATCGGCCCAGATGCCGACCAGCAGGGGCGCCAGGACGGCCAGCGTGGCAAGTGCCAGCAGGATCGACGCCGGCGCACCGATGAAGATGACCGGCAGCGCAGGCATCACCCGGTTCACGACGCCGGACAGGGCCTGGAACAGGAAGCCGCCAAGAGTAAAGGGCGCGGCCAGCATCATCGCCAGCCAGAAGCTGTCCGAGACGACGCGCACGATGGCCATTGCCAGCCCCTCGACCGCCGGCAGATCGCCCGGCGGCCACAGGTTCAGGCTGTCGGCCATCAACTGGACCAGCATGATCGGCAGCCCCAGCGCCATCAGCACGGCGATGCCGCCGAGGTGCAGCAGGTTGCCGATCGGATGGGGGGCCATCTCGTTCTGGACGCCCATGATCTGCGACAGCGAGGCGGTCGCCGCGATCGCCGTGGTCGCGATGTCGATGGAGATCGCCAGCAGCCGCAGAAACGACCCGGTCGCAAAGCCCAGCAGCGCCTGAAGTCCGACTTGGGCCAGAACGCCCACCGGCTGCGCCGGCAGCGCCTGGGGCGGCACCGTGCCTGCCAAAAGCGGCGTGACGGCCAGGGCGACCGCCACCTTGACGCGGCCGTTCAGGACCCGCTCTCCCAGCCCCGGCAGGATCAGGACGCAGGCCTGGATCCGCACATAGACAAGCACCAGCGACCAATCCAGTCCCGGAACGACCGACTGAAGCTGGTCCCACATCATGCGGCCTCGATGGTCCCCAGAAGCCTCAGCTCGGCCGAGGGATCGACCTCCTCAAGCCCCAGGACCGGAAGTGCCACGCCGTTGGCGCCAAGGACCGCGCGGATCATGCGGCGGCGATGATCCGGCGCCACGACGACGGTGCGGGCCACCGGCTCGGCCACGGACAGCGCCTTTTTGACCGCGTCCAGCAACCGCTTGGACATGGCTGGCGTCATCGCCCCGCCCCCGGCGCGGCCGGTTTCCGCATCGGCGCGGACGAACTCGGCCTCCCATGCGGGGTGCAATTGCAGGGCGGCGATGCGGCCGGCCTCGTCGGCATATTGCTGCGTGATCTGGCCGCGCAGGCGCTTCCTGACCAGTTCGTAGATCGTCTCGGGCTGCTCGACCGCGCGGAACTCGCAGATGGCATCGACGATCAGCGGCAGGTTGCGGATCGAGATCCGCTCCTCGAGCAGCGCGCGCAGGATCGCCAGCAGGGTTTCGGGCGTCACCTTGTCGGGGATCATGCTGTCGAAATACTTGCGATAGCGTTCGGCCCGCCCAGTGTCCGAAAGGGTCTTCAACTCCTCGATCTGGCGCTGCATGGCACCCAGGGTCAAAAGCGCCGGCAGATTTGCCTTCACCACCTCCATCAGATGGGTGGACAGCACCTCCATCGGCGTGACGATCGTGGCGCCAAGCGTGGCCGCATCCTCCTGCTCGGCCGGATGGATCCAGCGCGCCGGACTGGCATAGACTGGTTCGCGGACCAAGATGCCGCGCAATTCGGAGAGGACGGATTCGGGGCCCAGCGCCAGCACCTCGGACGGGCGCAGCGTGCCGCGACCCCGGACGACGCCCTGGATGCGGATCTGATAATCCCCCGGCGGCAGGTCGTCGGTATCCGTAATCCGGACATCGGGCAGGATCATCCCGAAGCTGCGCGCGATATGGATGCGCAGGTTCGATATCCGGCTGCCAAGCCCGCGCGCCTGGTCCAGCGCAGTGACGATCAGGTCCGACCCGATCTCGACCGCGATGTCGTCGGTGTCCAGCACGTCGCCGATTCGGGCCGCAGGCCGAGTTGCCGCCTCGTCGACGGGCAGTCCGGCAGGGTCTTCGACCTGGGGACGGTTGGCGATGCGCCAGGCCAGCACACCCATGGCCGCTGCAATGGACAGGAACAGCAGCCGAGGCATTCCCGGCACAAAAGAGATCACGACCATCGCGACGGCGACCATCACGGCAGGCTGCCAATTGCGGGTGAACTCTCGCGACAGAAGGTCGGCGGTCGTGTCCGTGGCGCCGCCGCGCGACAGCAGCAGCGCCGCCGCCATTGAGGTGATCAGGGCCGGGATCTGGCTGACAAGACCGTCGCCGATGGTCAGGTGCGAATAGGTGGCCGCAGCCTCGCCCAGCGGCATGCCGTGGACGATGATGCCCACCGCCAGACCGATGCACAGGTTGATCAGCGTGATGACGATGCCCGCCACCGCGTCGCCCTTGACGAATTTCGAGGCCCCGTCTAGCGACCCGAAGAAGCTGATCTCTCGCTGCTCGGCGATGCGGCGGCGCTTGGCTTCCTGGTGGTCGATCGCGCCCGCGTTCAGGTCGCCGTCGATCGCCAGTTGCTTGCCCGGCAGCGAATCGAGCGCGAAACGTGCCGCCACCTCGGCCATCCGGCCGGAGCCCTTGGTGATGACCATGAAGTTCACGACCGAAATCACCGCGAACACGGTGATGCCCACCAGGATAGAACCCCCGGCGACGAAATCAGCGAAACCATTGATGACTTGGCCCGCCGCCTCTTTTCCGTTCTGACCCTCGGTCAGGATCAGCCGGGTCGAGGACACGTTCAACGACAGCCGGATCACCAGGCTGACCAGCAGCAGCACCGGAAAGGCCTGGAAGTCGGTCGGCTTCTCGACCAGCGACGCCATCACCAGAACCAGCGTCGCCGTCGCGATCGAGATGGCGATGCCCAGGTCCAGGACACTTGCCGGCAGCGGGATGACCAGAGAGATCACCACCAGCACCAGTCCGCCGGTCACCAGCAGCGGTGCATCCAGGAACTTGGCGGGCGTGCGGGATGCGGCGGCGATGGGGGTCATTCACGTGGCTCCGTTCTGGTGGCCGCAGGTCGCAGGATGTCATCGATGCCCCAGGGACGTTCTGTCATGAGGCCGAGCCGCCGCAGATAGGCAATGGCACGGATGCGATCAGCCGTGTCCATCTGCAACAGCATGACACGGTAATCGCGTGGCAGTCCCTGCCCGGCCAGAAGCCAGCCCGACGCGGTTTCCGTGAACTGGTCGAAGTCGACCTGCGCGACGGTCCCCGCGTTCAGCGCGCCGACCAGGAACAGGAGGCCGATGCCGGTCATCATGCGGCCTTCTTCAGCTCTCGCAGCGCACCCTCCAGTGCGTCGAAGCTGGGGCGGACATGTTCGGGCACCGCCTGTCGGCCGACCTCGACGCACAGGGTCGTTGCGTGCTGGTGCAGCCCGGCGATCAGCACCGATTTGACGACATCATAGAACCCTAGGTCCTGCTTCACAACGCCGCCAAGCCGGTTTGCCAAGGGGGCCACGAAACCATAGGACAGGAACACGCCCAGAAAGGTGCCGACCAGCGCGCCGCCGATCATCTTACCCAGCACCGCGGGCGGCTGGTCGATTGAGGCCATCGTCTTGATCACGCCCAGGACGGCGGCGACGATGCCCAGTGCCGGAAGGGCATCCGCCATGTTCTGAAGCGCGTGGGGAACATGCATCTCCTCCTCCCGCAGGACCGCGATGCGGCGGGACAGCATGTCCTCGACCTGGTAGGGATCGTCATAGTTCAGGCTGGCCGACCGCAGGGTGTCCGCGATCAGCGAGACGATGTTGTGGTCCGCGGCCAGCTTCGGATAGGCGCCAAAGATTGGTGACTCGCCCGGTGCCTCGATATGCTGTTCCAGCGCAACCGGGTTCTCTCGTGCGATCTTGAGCAGCTGGAACATCAGGCACAGCACGTCCTGGTGATCCTGCGCCGTCCATTTCGGCCCCTTGAACGCCCGGATCAGCCCGCTGACCGTGTGCTTGAGGACGTGGCTGTCGTTGCCCAGCAGATACGCCCCGACGGCCGCACCCATGATCATCATCATCTCGAAAGGCAGCGAGTGCATGATGACGCCCATCTTGCCGCCGGCAAGGATATAGCCGCCGAACACCATCGCGAGCGTCAGGAATATTCCAATGAAACCGAACATCGGGTCTGTCCTTATGGGGTGCGGACGCTGCGCGCGCCCATCTGGGCCGTCAGCAGCGCGGCCTGTCGGGGTTCGACGGCCGCGATGATGCGGGCGCCGGTTTCCGGGCGGACCCTCATCAGGATCTCGGCGGCGAAATCGGCGGGAAGATTGGTCAGGACGGCCGCGGCCTCGGCCGGCTTCATCTGGTCATAGACGGCGATCAGACGGTCGATGTCCGTGCGCACCGCCTCGGTGTCGCCAGCCCTGACGGCGCCAAGCTTGTCCTTCTGCGCCCGCAACTCCTTCAGACGCTCGCTCAGGGTCGCCTCGGCGGTCGCAAGCTCTGCCTTGCGGGCGTCGATGTCCTGCATGTAGCGTTCGATCCGCAGGGCGCGGTCGCGAAGCTCCTCCGCCAGGGCGACCGCTTCGGGAACGTCGCGGCACCCCTCCAGCAGATCCTCGGGCGCGGCCGCGACGGCGGCGAAAGAACTGGCGATGTCCTGGCCTTTCCACAGCAATGCGGCGGCGGGAAGGGCGAACATTAGCGTCAGGACCGGCAGCAGGGGTTTAGACATCGGTCAGCCCCGCGCGCTTGCGCAGCCGCCGGCCGGACGCCTGCGGCGCCTCGGCCGCGGCGGCACCGATGCGCTGGCGCAGGTCCCAGATGGCACGCTCGCGGCGCGCGGTCTCGATTTCCTCGCCCAGGGACTGGCTGGCGGCCGTCGCTTCGTCGCGGGCCTGCCGGATGGCGCGTTCAAGCCGGTCGACCTCGGCCGCCATGATCGCAATCGCGCCGCCGAGACCGCTTTCCAGGTCGTTCAGCTTGCGCAACCGGCGCCCCAGCATCAGGCAAAAGCCGCCCAAGCCCACGCAGGCGACCAGCAGCAGGGCCTGCATCAGATGTTCCACCGTCATTTGAAACGAAACTCCGTGATCAGTAGGTCCTTGACCGGTTCCTCGCCCAGGACATAACGCGTCCGGGTCACCAGCTCGGCCCGGATCACCTCGAGCACGCCGCGCTTGTCATAGGCCGCCGGATCGACGCCCGAGAGGAAGGTCGTGAAGGCGTCGGAAACGCGCGGCATCAGGTGCGTGACCGCGGCCTTGTGGGCGCTGTCGGTCTCGATCGTGGCCGACAGGACCATGCTGCGGGCGCGGCCGCCGGGAATGACGATCTCGACCTTCGGCACGTCGATGAAGACGACCGCATGATGCTCGGCCGAAGCTTCTTTCGCGGGCGAGCCGGTCAGCATCCCGGCAGGCGACCAGATCCCCAGGTAGGTCGAGCCGAAGGCCGCCCCGCCCAGCACCAGCGTCGCCGCCAGCGTGATAAGCAAGCCCTTCTTTCCAGGCGCCTTTTCGGCTGGCGCTGCCGCAGCGTCGGTCATCGTGATTCTCCGTCCTGACAAGACGGAAATATCAGGATGCGACTAACCAATTCTTAACATGGGACATGTCATTTCGGGGCCAGACGACCACGACGCGCCGATTCGAAAAGGGGACCGTTTTGCAAAAACTGCAGGACTACTGGAATGAGCGAAGCTCTCAACAGCGCCTGATCCTGGGGGCGGCCTTCCTGGGCACCTTCCTGGTGATCGCCGGGTTCGGCTGGATGGCCAGCCGCCCCAGCATGACCCTGATCTATGGCGGCCTCGACGCGGCCCAGGCAGGCGAGGTGATCGCCGGGATCGAGCGCGCGGGCATCCCCTACGAGGTTCGGGGAGATTCGATCTATGTCGATGCGGATCAGCGCGACCGTCTGCGCATGGACCTTGCCGCGCAGGGGCTGCCTGCTGCCAGCAGCACTGGATACGAGCTGCTGGACGGGATGTCGGGCTTTGGCACGACGTCGCAGATGTTCGACGCCGCCTATTGGCGCGCGAAGGAGGGTGAACTGGCACGCACCATCCTGGCCCTGCCGAACGTGCAGACGGCCCGCGTGCACCTGGCGGTCGAGAACGGGCGCGGTTACCGCCGCGACCAGAACGGCAGCGCTTCGGTCACCCTGACCACCAACGGCGAGCCGATCTCTCGCGAACAGGCATCGTCGCTGCGGTTCCTGATTTCGTCGGGCGTACCCGGAATGCAACCCGAACGCGTGACGGTGATTGATTCGCAGCGGGGTATCGTTGCCGCGTCAGAGGACCGGACGGGCGCCGACCGCGCCGCCGAGATGAAGCGCAACGTCGAGCGGATCCTGGAGCCGCATGTCGGCATCGGCAACGCCATCGTGGAGTTGAACCTGGACGTCGCCACCGAGACCGAACTGCTGACCGAGCAGCGCTTCGATCCTGAACAGCGGGCGCTGATCTCGACCGTGACCGAAGAGACCACGGACGAGAGCAATTCGACCGGCACGGGGGCCGTCACGGCCGCGTCGAACCTTCCCGACGCCGAGGAGCAGCCGGGCGACACCAGCCAGAGCGCGCGGTCGGAAAACCGCAGCCAGTCCAACTACGAGGTCAGCCGCCTGACGCGCGAAGTCCAGCGCCAACCCGGAGAGACGCGCCGCCTGACCGTCGCTGTCCTGGTCAACGGCACGCCGCAGGTCGATGCCGAGGGTCAGACGGTGCTGATGCCCCGCCCCGAGGCCGAGCTCGAGACGCTGCGCGAGTTGGTGGCGTCGGCGGTCGGCTTCGACCAGACCAGGGGCGACCTTATCACCGTCAAGTCGCTGCCCTTCGCCACGCTTGGCGAAAGCGGCACCCTGGCCAAGCCCGACCTGCTGGACCGGCTGGCCTTGAACGACCTGCTGCGCATCGCGCTGATCGGCCTGTTCGCCCTGGCTGCGATCTTCGCGGTGCTGCGCCCGGTCCTGCGCGCCCGGGCCGCCCCGCAGACCCCGATGCTGGACAACAGCCTGCCGCCCATGCCGCCCATGATGGGCGGGCTGACCGGCACCATCGCTGACGACGAACCCTCGCCCGACAACCCGCGGATCGTCCCGATCGAGTTTCCCGGCCTGGATATGCCGGCGCTGACCAATGCCGATCCTGTCGCGCGGCTGAAGGAGATGATGAAGGAACGCCGTGACGAAAGCGTGAAGATCCTCTCGGGCTGGATCGACAACAAGGAGAGCGCAAATTGAGCTTGGCCATGTTCAAACTCGAATCCTTCTCGAACGCGCTGACGGATCGCGGCGCCGTCGTCACCTTCACGCAGGAAGATCTGGACCAGGCCTATGCCGATGGGCGCGCCGACGGGCGCGCTCAGGCCGAGGACGCAGACCTGCGGTCCCTGGGGGCGGGGCTGGAGAGGCTGGCAACAAGCCTTGCGGCCGATGAAAGCCGACGCCAGCAGCTGCGCCAGGAGGCGGTCGATGCGCTTTATCCCCTGCTGACGCAGATCGTCGATCTGCTTGCACCGCCGTCATCCTCCCGCCGGCTCGAAGAGACCTTGCGGGCCGAGCTGATGCGTCTTGCACAGCGCAGCCAGCCTGTGACCGCGCGCATCGCCTGCTCGGATCGGCTGCGCGCGCTGGTGGACCGCTGCCTGGGCGATGCCGGCCTGACCGGCATCGAGATCGAACCTGCCGCCAGCGACCGGATCGTCGTGACGCTGCAGGGCGGGCGGATCGAAATCACTCCCGAAACTATCGCGCAGGACATCCGCGCCCTTCTTGAAGAAATCGACGAGGACCAGACCCCATGGACGCACTAAAGCACCTGATCGACACCGACAACATCCAGGTTGAGGTTACCATCCGGCTTGGCCGCACCCGCCAGACGGTGGCCCAACTGTCTGCACTGCGGCCCGACGACGTCCTCGTTCTCGACCAGGCCATCGAGGACGGGGTCGAGATCTGCATCGGCGACAAGGTCATCGCGCGCGGCGAACTGACCGGCGACGGCACGACCGAGGACCGCCTCTGCGTCCGCGTCGTCGGCACCACGGGCGCGGCGTGATCCGCATCGCGATCCTGCTGGCCGGCGCGCTGTTGCCGGCCGCGGCCCAGGCACAGGACCTGGGTAACGTCCTGGGCGACGGGTTGGGCGAGAACGCGGTCTTGCTGGTCGTGGGACTAACGGCGCTGTCACTGGCGCCCGGCATCGCGATCATGGTGACGGCGTTTCCGTTCATCGTGACGGTCCTGTCGATCCTGAGGCAGGCGATCGGCCTGCAGCAGTCGCCGCCGAACATGCTGATCGTCAGCCTGTCGATCTTCCTGACCTGGTTCATCATGGACCCCGTCTTCCGCGAGGCCTGGCAGGTCGCCGCCGTTCCGCTGCAGCAGGGCCAGATCGGCATCGCCGAAGCGTTCGAGCGCGGCATCGTCCCCTTCCAGGGCTTCATGGCGGCACGAACCGACCCGGACACGCTGGCCGCCCTGGCCGAGGTCGCTCCCGGCGCCGGCGCAGCCGACCGTCTGTCGGTCCTGATCCCGTCCTTCATGCTGTCCGAGATACAGCGCGCCTTCGAGATCGGGTTCCTGGTCGCCCTGCCCTTCCTGATCATCGACCTGGTCGTGTCGGCCGTCCTGATGTCGATGGGGATGATGATGCTGCCGCCGGTCGTCGTGTCGCTTCCCTTCAAGCTGGCCTTCTTCGTCGTCGTCGACGGCTGGGGCATGATCGCCAACGCGCTCGTGCGCAGCTATGGCTGACTGGCACCAGCGAAGATCGAAAGCGCCTTGATGGTCGCCAGCCAGCCGCCGGTACTCAGGTGCCGCGGCGGCTTTCCAGCTGCTCGACGCCGAGGACCGACAGGACCTTGTCCTCGATATGCTGGGCGTTCAGCGCCGAGGTGTCATACATGGCACGCGGCGCATCGTGATCGACGAAGGCATCGGGCAGGACCATCGACCGGAAACGCAGGCCATGGTCGAAAACCCCCTCCTCGGCCAGAAGCTGCGCGACATGGCTGCCAAAGCCGCCGACTGCGCCCTCCTCAATGGTGATCAGCGCGTCGTGGTCGCTGGCAAGCTTCAGGACAAGGTCCCTGTCCAGCGGCTTGGCAAATCGTGCATCGGCCACGGTGGGCGTGATGCCCCGCGCCATCAGCGCCTCGCGCGCGGTCATCACCTCGGACAGGCGGGTTCCGAAGGACAGGATCGCGACGCCCTTGCCCTCGGCGATCATGCGGCCCTTGCCGATGGGCAGAACCTGGCCGCGTTCCGGCATCTCGACGCCGGTGCCTTCGCCCCGCGGAAAACGGAAGGCGATGGGACCGCTGTCATGGGCGGCAGCCGTGGCGACCATGTGGACCAGCTCCGCCTCGTCGGCGGCGGCCATGACCACGAAGCCGGGCAGGTTCGCGAGGAAGGCGATGTCGTAGGCGCCGGAATGGGTCGGACCGTCCTGCCCCACCAGTCCGGCACGGTCGATGGCGAAGCGGACCGGCAGCCCCTGCACCGCCACGTCATGGACGACCTGGTCGTATCCGCGCTGCAGGAAGGTCGAGTAGATCGCGCAGAAGGGTTTCATTCCCCCGGCCGCCAGCCCGGCCGAGAAGGTCACCGCGTGCTGTTCGGCGATCCCTACGTCAAAACAGCGACGCGGGAAGCGTTGGGCGAACTGCTTCAGGCCGGTGCCGTCCGGCATGGCCGCGGTGATGCCCAGGATGCGGTCGTCGCGCGACGCCTCGTCGATCAGCGCCTTGGCGAAGACGCTGGTATAGCTGGGCGCGTTCGACTTGGCCTTGGCCTGCACGCCGGTCACGACGTCGAACTTGCCGGTCGCATGCCCGCGGTCGGCGGCGCTTTCGGCGGGACCATAGCCCTTGCCCTTCCGGGTTACCACGTGGATCAGCACCGGCCCGTCGGCGCGCGCGCGCACGGTGCGCAGCAGGGGTAGCAACTGTTCCATGTCATGCCCGTCGACGGGGCCGATGTAGGAAAAGCCCAGCTCTTCGAAAAGGGTGCCGCCGATGGCCATGCCCTTCAGCATTTCCTTGGCGCGGCGGGCGCCCTCCTGCAGGGCGTCGGGCAGCATGCCGACGGCGCCCTTGGCCACGGCCTTCAGCTCCTGGAACGGGCCGCCCGCGTAAAGGCGGGTCAGATAGGACGACATCGCACCGACCGGAGGAGCGATCGACATCTCGTTGTCGTTCAGGATCACGAACAGGCGCCGCCCCTCGTGGCCGGCGTTGTTCAGCGCCTCGTAAGCCATGCCCGCGCTCATGGCGCCGTCGCCGATGACGGCCACGGCATCGCCCGGATCGCCGCCGAGGTCGCGCGCCGTCGCGAATCCCAGCGCCGCCGAGATCGAGGTCGAGCTGTGGCCCGCCCCGAACGGGTCAAAGGGGCTCTCGGCGCGCTTGGTGAACCCGGCCAGCCCGCCGCCCATCCGCAATGTGCGGATGCGATCGCGCCGCCCGGTCAGGATCTTGTGAGGATAGCACTGGTGGCCCACGTCCCAGATGATCTTGTCGCGCGGCGTGTCGAAGACCGCGTGCAGCGCGACCGTCAGTTCGACCACACCCAGGCCGGCCCCCAGATGGCCGCCGGTCACGCTGACTGCGCTGATCGTCTCGGCCCGCAATTCGTCGGCCAGCCGGCCGAGGTCGAAGTCGCTGAGCGCCTTGAGGTCGGAGGGCAGGGACACGCGGTCCAGCAGCGGAGTCTTGGGTCTGTCGGTCATGGCTGGCCCTCCTTCGGGCGGGCGTTCAGGTGTCGCGCTCGATAACGAAGCGCGCAAGGTCGTGCAAGTTCCGGGCCGCGCCACCATAATCGGCCAGCGCGGCTTCGCTGACGGCGACAAGGCGGCGCGCCTCGGCTTGCGCACCGGACAGGCCCAGCAAAGACACGAAGGTGGCCTTGCGGGCGTCGGCGTCCTTGCCTACGCGCTTGCCCGTCACAGCCTCGTCCCCGGTCACGTCCAGGATATCGTCGGCGATCTGGAAGGCCAGCCCAAGCGCCTCGGCATAGCGGTCCAGCGCGGCGGGATCATCGCCGGCGATCAACGGCCCCGCGGTCGCGGCGAAACGGATCAGGGCGCCGGTCTTGCCGCCCTGCAGCATCTTGATCGCGTCCAGGTCCGGGGGCGCTCCGGCCGTTTCGGCCGCGATGTCCAGCGCCTGGCCCCAGACCATTCCCCTGGCCCCGGCCGCGCGCGCCATGGCGCCGACCAGCCGCAGTCGGGCGTCAGACGGTCCGATCCGGTCATCCGCCAGCAGCTGGAAGGCCAGCGTCTGCAACGCATCGCCCGCCAGGATCGCGGTGGCTTCCGACCAGCGCACATGCACCGTGGGCAGGCCGCGGCGCAGGTCGTCGTCATCCATCGCCGGCAGGTCGTCGTGAACAAGGCTGTAGGCGTGCAGCGCCTCGATCGCGGCGGCGACCGGAAGCGCCGCCGCATCGGCAACACCGTGCAGCCGCGCCGACTCCATCACCAGGAACGCCCGCAGCCGCTTGCCGCCTTGCACGGCATAGCGCATTGCATCTGCCAGTTCACCCGCCGGCAGGGCATCGATGACGCGATCCAGTTCGGCCTGCACGTCGGCCCGGACCCGGGCCAGGCTTTCCTCCATCACAGGCCCTCGGCCGGCTCGGTTCCCGTCGGTTGGCCATTGGCGGCCAAGGTGATCTTCTCGACCCGCTCCTCGGCCTCGCGCAGGCGCGCCTCGCAATGCGCGCGCAACGCCGCGCCGCGTTCATACAGCTTGATCGATTCCTCCAGCGTCGCCTCGCCGGTTTCTAGCTTGCCGACCGTGGCCTCCAGCTCGCGCATGGCCTCCTCGAACGAGAGGGTTTTGATATCGCTCATTCAGCGGCCTCCATCAGAACTTCGACATGGGCCCGCACCGAGCGTCCCAGAGCCGCCAGATCATAGCCACCTTCCAGGCAGGATACCACCGGGGCCCCGCAGTCGGTCGACATGTCGCAGATGGCGCGGGTGATGGCCGCGAAATCGTCCTCGTCCCATTCCAGCTGCGCCAGCGGGTCGGCGGCATGCGCGTCAAACCCCGCGGACAGGATCACCAGCTGCGGCCGGTGCGCCAGCGCACGAGCCAGGATGTCGTCCCAGACTTGACGGGCCAGCCGGCCATCAGATCCGGGCGGCAGCGGCACGTTCATGACCTGACCATGCGCGCCGGTTTCCGACGCCGCCCCGCTACCCGGATAAAGCGGCATCTGGTGGCTGGACGCAAAGAACGCCCGCCCCTCGTCCCACAGCAGGTCCTGCGTCCCGTTGCCGTGATGGACGTCGAAATCCAGCACCGCCACCCGCTCCAAACCGTGATGTTCCAGCGCCCGCATGGTTGCGATGGCCACCGTGCCCAACAGGCAGAATCCCATTGCGGTCTCCCGCTCGGCGTGATGCCCCGGCGGTCGCATGGCGACGAAGGCCCGCTGCGCCTGGCCCGACAGGACGGCATCGACCGCCGCGCAGGCCCCACCCACGGCCCGCATCGCGGAGTCGAAGCTGCCCGGCGACTGATAGGTGTCGGCATCCAGCATTCGGGTGCCCCCCGCCCGGAGCCCGTGAAGATAGCTGGCCGGATGGCATCGCAGAACGTCGGCGTCATCGGCCAGCGGAGCCTCGCGCCGGTCCAGCGCCAGATCCTCCAGCGCGGCCATGACGGCGCCATAGCGCGCCACCTGTTCGGGATGCCCTTCGGGCGTCACATGCCCGGTCGCGCTGCCATGCGTCCACAAGATCACGGTCCACCTCCTCCATTGACGTGGAGGCTAGGACGCTCGCGCGGCCTGGACAACCCGGGTCATCTTCTTTGCCGCGATACTCCGGGGGAGTCGGAAGGACGAGGCAGCGCCCCCTGCCCGGCCCCGGCTCAGGCCACCAGCCGCCGCCCGTCGTGACCACCGATGCGCAGGTCGATCAGCGCACCCTCGGGCTGGTCGTGGTCGAAGGCCACCTCGGTGAACTGCGCGGTCCGGCCGATCCGCGGCCCCTCGGTCAGCACGCGGTGCACCTGCCCGACCTGCGCGTCCAGATGCACCCGCAGCGCCACATCGCCGGCCGCACGCAGCCGCGCCGCCCGATCGCGGATCACCGCCCCCTTGACCGCCGGCATGCGTGCCGCAGGCGTGCCCTTGCGCGCGGAATAGGGAAACACGTGCAGGAAGGTCAGCCCGCAGTCGCCGACCAGCTTCACGCTATTTTCAAACATCGCCTCGGTTTCGGTCGGGAAACCCGCGATGATGTCGGCCCCGAACACCATGTCGGGACGAAGGCGCCGCGCCTCCTCGCAGAAGGCGATCGCGTCGTCGCGCAGATGGCGGCGCTTCATCCGCTTGAGGATCATGTCATCGCCCGCCTGCAGCGACAGGTGCAGATGCGGCATCAGGCGCGGTTCGGTCGCGATGGCCAGCATCAGGTTCTCGTCCGCCTCAATCGAATCTATCGAGCTGATGCGCAGCCGCGGCAGGTCCGGCACCAGGCGCAGGATGCGCATCACCAAGTCGCCAAGGCGCGGGGTGCCGGGCAGGTCGGCGCCCCAACTGGTCAGGTCGACGCCGGTCAGGACGACCTCGTTGAAGCCCCGCCCGACCAGGCGCTTGATCTGTTCGACCACCACACCCGCGGGCACGCTGCGGGAATTGCCGCGCCCGAAGGGGATGATGCAGAAGGTGCAGCGGTGGTCGCAGCCATTCTGGACCTGGACATAGGCCCGGTGGCGGCCGAAACCGTCGATCAGGTGACCCGCCGTTTCGGTCACCGACATGATGTCGTCGACGACGACCTTCTCCGTGTCGCCGATCAGGTCAGGGGCGCGCAGGGATGCCCAGGTGGCAGGCTGCATCTTCTCGTGATTGCCGATGACCTTGGTGACCTCGGGCATGGCGGCGAAGGTCTCGGGCTCGGTCTGGGCGGCGCAGCCGGTGACGATCACCGGCGCACCCGGGTTTTCGCGCGCCAGCCGCCGAATCTCTTGCCGGGCCTTGCGCACGGCCTCGGCCGTCACTGCGCAGGTGTTGACGACGACGGCACCCGACAGGCCCGCGGCCTTGGCCATCTCTCGCATGGCCTCGGATTCGTAGGCGTTCAGCCGGCAGCCGAGGGTCGAGAAGACCGGCGCGCTCATGCCAGCCACTCGGGGTCGAGGCTGCCGCGGAAGACCAGCGCCGTCGGACCTTCCATCCAGACGCCGTCGTCGCGCCAGTCGATCAGCAGCCGCCCGCCCGGTACGTTCACCGTCACGCGCCGCCCCGTCAGGCCGCGCCGCGCCGCCGCCACGACCGCTGCACAGGAACAGGACCCCGACGCCAGCGTCGGCCCCGTTCCCCGTTCCCAGATGCGCAGCAGGATCTCGCCCCGCGACAAGACCTGCACGATCTCGACATTCGTCCGCTGGGGATAGAGCGGATGATGCTCCATCGCGGGGCCGAAGCGGTCCAGTTCGACCGCCGCCGCGTCGGCCACGAAGAACGTGACATGCGGATTGCCCATGCCGGTGGCGACCGGATCGCCGTCGATGGGCAGGTGATCGACATCGACCTCGCCCGCCAACGGGATGCCCTGCCAGTCCAGCACCGGCGGCCCCATGTTCACTCGGGTCAGGCCACCACCCGCATCCTCGGCCAGCAGCAGCCCGTGATCGGTGCGTAGCCGCAGCCTGTCACGGCCGGTCTGATCCATCAGCAGACGCGCGATGCAGCGCGTCGCGTTCCCGCAGGCCGCGCTGAGCGAGCCATCGGCGTTCCAGAAGACAAGCCGCGCGTCCGCGTCATCCGCATCCTCGATCCCCGCAAGTTGGTCAAAGCCGATCCCGCGATGCCGGTCGGCGATGCGTGCGACAAGGCCGGCTGCCGGACGGGCCACCCCTCCGCGCAGGTCCAGTATCACGAAATCGTTGCCAAGGCCGTGCATCTTCAGGAACGGCAGGCCTGCTGGGAAATCCTGTGTCATGGCGGGCGATATAGGCCCGCGGGAACGATTCCGCCAGAGAGTTCATTTTTTGCCTTGACCTCGCCGGCCACCCCCCCTAGGTAGCGCCTCGTGATGGGCCCATAGCTCAGTTGGTAGAGCAACTGACTTTTAATCAGTGGGTCACAGGTTCGAATCCTGTTGGGCTCACCACTGAAGCAATTGTCGCTGGTCGTTCAGCTTGAGCACTTTGCATTCGTCTGGTGGCAGGCGGTTTCCATCAGGTCATGTTCGCAGCACCGGATCATGCTTTTCGACCTGCCCGCACCTGCTGATATTCGGCATAAGTATGACTCCGCAGGCGGAGTGGCAGATCATCGTGTCAGTATCTTTTCGGCAGCAGAAGCAGTCTTGCCCGCTCCAGCGAGCCCCTACGAGATTTACATGGCCAGCCGCATCTGCGGCGGATCAGGCCAAAGGGCAGGCTGGCTTGATGACATCGGCGTCGCTACTGTGAGCAACTTGTGCTTTGCGCTGGGATTGACCCTTTCGCACAAAAGCCGCTCGCGTGCGGGAATGCTTACTCAGGTTGAGCTTATGACCGCTAGTGAACTGGGGTTTCTTGCGCTCCGTGAGGGTCCAGACGGTCTACACGCAGCCATGCGTGAGGCCCAGGACGGCCCCTCGGGCGGTGGCATGGGCTTCATGCACGACTTCATGCCCTTTCACCGCTACCTGACACGCATGGATCTCGCAGACGGCTCAGAGCGGGTGAGGGATGCAGTCCGATGCTATATCATCGCGAATTATCCGACCGGCACCGGTGAAGCGGTGCTGGGTCTACAGACAACGCAGCGCGCATTACACTCACCGCTCTCTGCCTCGACGACAGCAAATGTTTCCCGTGCACGCTTGTGCTCGGCACTGAGAGCAATTCGCCAAACAGGGGCGTTTCCACACTTACCGCGTCCGACAAAGCAACTTTGGATTCCTTGTGGCGAGTGGGATCCGTGGCTGAAAACCTACGGCGAGACGGTCATCTTCAAGGAGGCGGCACCGCGCATCGGTGCAAGTCCCGCAACCTTGCAGAAGGTCGTTGATGCTGGCTGGCTGAAGCCATTCGTCGACTTCCCCAAGCAAGTGCCGAGGTTTCATCCTTCGGACCTGGAGCAGTTTGTAGACCGGATGATCGGCAGCGCACTCCAGGTTGATTCTCTCGATGAGACCATGGTTCCCATCGATCGAGCACCTCTCATCTTCAAGGTACAACTCGTCGATCTTCTTCGACTGATCTGGGAGAAGCGGTTGAGGAAGGTCCATAGCCAGGCTGGCTGCTTTGGCCTGCGCTCGATCATCCTTGATCTGGAGGAGGTGCGTGATTTTTACGAGCGACCGGATATCGAGGGATGGTCTATCGATGACGCCAGACATTTCCTTCACGTGTGCAGCAGCACCATGACGTTGCTCATACGGGAGCGCATGATAAATTTCATCCGTCTCCCGCACCATCGAACGCGCCAGCTCAAGCGGTACATCATCCCTGAAGCGATGGCTGACTTTCTTTCTCGATACGAGACGCTTGGCCGCCTTGCCCACTTCGAGCACGTTCAAGCTAAAAGTGTTCAAGCTCGGCTCAATCGACTCCAGATTGATGCCCTGCCGCTTCCGAGTCCACACAGCAAGATCTATCGCCGACCAGATCTCGCGCCTTACTTAGGCTGACATCACACACTTCGCAGGATGGACCGGCTTCGGCCGGTCTTTTTCTTTGTTGCTCATGTGCCAAGTTTTGATGACCATAGTGCGCACCTTAGTGACCAAGTTCAGCAGAGGCCTGTTCCTTTTCAATGCATTAGATTCGTGCAGTGCTCATTATTCGTGACCAACGACACTTCATTGTCGCTGGTCATTCAGCTTGAGCACTTCGGTCAAGTTGTTGGGCACTTTGGCCGCGAACCTTTTGCACTTTTTCGCGCGGCCTACAGCAGAGGGTGTGATGTAGCACGGTATAGTGGTGCATCGCCCCGTTTCTGATACCGGCTCACAGTTGACGCGAAGCTTTCTGTCGACTCCATCGTGAACATCTTGGGTCCCGCCCATCTGTTTCGCCGATGGGAGGCCAATCAGCTTACGATGCTGTCCCAGCTGATGGTGTAGCTGGCGATGGGCCTCGCGCTCTGTCGAGGGCCGAGCTGATCAGTCTCGCTGCGCAGCAGGCAGGCTGACCATGACATCATCGCAGACAGGCGCGAGCGTTTCCAGCGTCATGTAACGGCCGCGCTGGACGGTCCATTCCTCAGTCTGCTCCATCAGGATCGCCCCCACCAGTCTCCGGATCGAGGCCTCGTTGGGGAGCGAGGGCATGACTGCCATCGGTCCGAAGGAATGCCCGAGCGCCGACGACGTCCGTGCGTTGCTTGATCTCGCCGTTCAGGCGCTCAATCGGGTTCGTGCTGTGTAATTTCGCGCGGTGCTGGGCGGGCAAGGTCATGTAAGCCAGCACGTCCTCCTCCGCCGTATCCATGAGGATGGCCAGCTTCGGTAGCTTGGGCCGCATCTGGTCCGCCACCAGCCGCCACTGAGCCTTTGCCGTAGCGTGATCCGGCTGACCAAAGGCCGTGGCGATGAAGGCCGAGACTGCCCTGCGGCTGCTCTTGCCAGCATGGGCCAAGGCATTGCGCTGGAAATGAACCCGGCAGCGCTGCCAGGTGGTGGACAGCACCCGCGCCGTGGCCGCCGTGATGCCTTCCTGCGCATCGCTGATCACCAGCTTCACGCCGGAGAGCCCACGGCGCACAAGATCGCGTAGGAACTCGGTCCAGAACGGCTCGGCCTCGGAGGCCCCGATCGCCATGCCCAACACTTCGCGCCGGCCGTCGGTGTTCACGCCCACCGCGATCGTCACGGCGACAGAGACGATCCGCCCACCTTGGCGCACCTTGAGGTAAGTCGCGTCGATCCAGAGACGCGCCATCGTGGCGCCATCGGTTCAAGCCCGATGGCGCGTGCCATTCACCCTCGATCGGGCGGGTGAGGAAAGCATCAACCAGATCGTCCCTCGCCATTGTCCTCGAACCAATGGCGGACAATGGCTCGATCCTCGCAAAGCCGGCTGACCTGGCTCTTCGAGATGCCGCGTTCGTCGGGAAAGACGTCCACTGGACGTCTTCCTGATCCTCCTCACCCCATGGCCTGCACGAGGTCATCCAGCGACCGCGTCGACACGCCATAGACCTGTCGCGGTTTGGTGCCGCTCCTTTGACCACGTAATGTGCAGCAGAGGAGATGAACCATGGGCACAGTCAGGACGGATGAATTTCGCAAGGATGCAGTGCGGATTGCGCTGACCAGC
>NZ_JAOTBE010000019.1 GCF_026162645.1 Paracoccus rhizosphaerae | reverse complement strand
GCGGCGTCGTCGCCTGCTTGTGAAGAGAGATCAGCATCCTTGCCTCCCGTTCCGAACCTCGCGCAGGACCGATCTTGCTATGAAGAACGAGGTCCGGCGAGGGTCAATGGGATCATCCGGGCAAGGACAATTAGAAGCAAAAGGGTCGATGTCCTACGACAGTCGGCTTCTCCCGGCATCGGACCAAGACCATGATCGTGATTTGCGTTATCGCTTGCGGCCTTCACGGGCGATCTGCGGAACTAGGACTTCCGAGGCAGGTGAAGCCAAAGTTGTCTAGCGACATGCGCGTTGATGCTGCGGGAGCAGCTTGGCGGCGGCGTTCAAACCACCGAAACGATCGCAGGGAGTGGCACTTGCGGAAGGGCTCGTCGGTCAATCGAAATTATTCTATGTCCGGTACCTTTGTGGAAAGCCTACCTGCATCACAGCCTGCCGTTGCACAGCCATAAAAATGGCCCTCCAGATGTGGAAAGCCTTCAAGACGCGCGGATGGGGGGTCAGTTCGTGACGACACTGCAACTTTGGGATTGGCTGCGCAGGCGCTCGCAGGCCAGTTCGGCGTCGCCTTCCGAGAGGTTCACGAAACGCGGCTCGAAGCCGCGCTTCGTGTCGGCGACGTGACGGCTGGCCGATCCGAAGAGGCTGCCGTCCTGCAGGGCATAGGCCAGCAGCAGGCGCTCGGCCTCGGATTTCGAGCCGTAGTGGCCGAGCGAGATCGCCCAATGGCGGTTGCCGTCGCCGTGCCGTCGCACGATCTGCAAAGCCTCGGGATTCGAAATGTCGCCTTCGCCCATTGCGGCCAGGATCACCGTCTCGGAACGAGGCCGGGGCGCGCTTGAGCTGTCGAGCGTCAGGCCATCTGCAGCAGGTTCGACCGCAGCCGGCGCCTCGGCCGCAGCGACGACGGCGGCTTCGACCGCTGCCGTGCTGGCACCGCGACCGGGCGCAGGCGTGGGACGGTTCGATCTTGCTAGGACCGGCGCGGCCAGGCTGGCGCTGGCAGGCGCGTCGACGGCGACTGCCGTGGCGATCGCCGCCTCGATGGCGGCGCCTTCTGTCCCGGGACGGGCGCGGGGGCGGGCACTGCTTGCCAGTGACACGCCCGGCAGGTTTGCCTGGGCGCTGGCCGTTGCAATTCGCAGCGCCTCGGTCAGGTCGACCTTGGGCGCGGAGGCGACCAGCGAAGAAGCTGCCGCAGGACGCGAGGACGGGGGCGGGGACGCCTGCAGAACCAGCCGCTGAGGCTCTGGCTGGGTTGCCGCCGGCGTCGGGGCGACCTGCGCACGGCGCGTCGTCTGCTGCACCAGCATGCGCGGGCGCTGCGGCTTCACCTCACGGACGCGGTCGGGAACGCGGGTGAAGCTGCTGTCCAGCAGTTCGGCCATGACCTGGTTGCGCTGCGCCGTCGACGTGCCGCCGAAGACGGTTGCAATCAGGCGCTTGTTGCCGCGTTGCGCCGAAGCCGTCAGGTTGAAGCCGGCGGCCCGGGTATAGCCGGTCTTGATGCCGTCGGCGCCGGGATAATCGTCCAGGAACCGGCGGTTCGTCGCGGATACCTGGGCGATGCCCGCATCTGCCGACCGGCGCGAGAAGAGGTTGTAGTATTGCGGAAAGTCATAGAACAGATGCCGGCCCAGCACGCTCATGTCATGGGCGGTCGAGTAGTGGCCGTCGGTCGTCAGGCCATGGGCGTTGCGAAACTGCGTGTTATTCATGCCAAGCGCCCGCGCCATCTGCGTCATCTGCTGGGCAAAGGCTTCCTCGGACCCGGCCAGCCCTTCGCCAAGCGCGGTGGCGGCGTCGTTGGCGGATTTGATGGCGGCCGCGCGGATCAGATAGCGCAGCTCGATCTTCTGCCCGGCGCGCAGGCCCAGCTTGGACGGCGGCTCGTTCGCGGCGTTGCTGGAGATCGTGAACTTGGAGTCCAGCCGGACCTGCCCCCTCTCGATGGCCGAGAAGGTCATGTAGAGGGTCATCATCTTGGTCAGGGACGCCGGGTGCAGCCGGGTGTCCGAGTTCTGGCGATAGATCGGCTGGCCGCTGCGGGCGTCCATCACATAGGCCGCGAAGGGCGCTGCGGCGGCGGGCACCGCAAGCAACGTCACGGCAATCAGTACGCGGCCGAGAAGCCGGAATGCGGGAAGGATTCGGGTCACTGTCGCTGTCTCTCTGCCTCAAGCGGACATGTCGTTTGTCGCATGCCCGTCGTTAACAAAATGATGATAGCACGGGTGAAACATCCGTGAAACCGGGCATTCAACTTAAATTTGTATTGTCAGCCTGGGAACGGCGGAAAGGCGGGGCCGGGGCTTTCATCCGCGATGGTTTGCGTTATATTTCCTGTAAACACCTGTGCGGACGTTGTCCGGCGGGTCCACGCTGCAGACTTCAGGAACGACGCCAACCCGATGACGCACTGGATGACCGATACCGACAAGCCCGACGACCAATCCGATCTGGCCGTCAAGCCGCGCGCCAAGTCGCAGCGGCCGCCGATGTACAAGGTGCTGATGCTGAACGACGATTTCACGCCGATGGAGTTCGTCGTCCACGTGCTGGAACGCCTGTTCCACATGACCCACGCCCAGGCCATCGAAATCATGCTGACTGTCCATCGGCGGGGCGTGGCGGTGGTCGGCGTCTTCTCGCACGAGGTGGCCGAAACGAAGGTCGCCCAGGTGATGGAGCTGGCACGCCGCCAGCAGCATCCCCTGCAATGCACCATGGAAAAAGAGTAATCACGTGACCCAATCACGATTGGACCTGGCCTTTCCGGACGGTCATCCCGGAGGCGAGGTGCTGTTCATCGGGGCCTTGGCCGCCGACGACCTGTCGCCCCTGGATCCCAGCCATCTGCATGTCGTCCAGGGGCACTTTCCCGACTATGAGGGGCTGTCCGCCCGCGGATTTCGCGTCTCCACCTCGGTGGAAGGGCAGTTCGACCACGCGATCGTCCGACTGCCGCGCGCCAAGGCGGCCGCCCGCGCCCGCATCGCGCAGGCCTTCGGGCACCTTACCGCCGCGGGCAACCTCTGGATCGACGGCCAGAAGACCGATGGTGTCGATGCGCTGCTGAAGGAGTTGCGCCGGCTCGCGCCCGTCAGCGACGTAATCAGCAAGGCGCATGGCAAGATCTTCCGCGTCAGCGCCCCCAATCATGACTGGCTGCCGCCGGACTGGGTCGCCTCGGCCCGCGAGGTCGCTCCGGGCTTCACGACCCTGCCGGGCGTCTTTTCCGCCGATGGAGTCGATCCGGGATCGCGGATGCTGGCCGAAAACCTGCCGCCCAAGCTGCCGACTCGGATCGTCGACTTGGGCGCGGGCTGGGGCTGGCTTTCGGCGCAGATCCTGTCACACAGCGGCGTGACGGAACTTCATCTGGTCGAGGCGGATCACGCCGCGCTCGAATCGGCGCGGCGGAACGTGATCGACCCCCGCGCGCGGTTTCACTGGGCGGATGCCCGCGACTTCCGGCTGGCCGAGCCTGTCAACGGCGTTATCATGAACCCGCCGTTCCACGAAGGACGTCAAGCCGATCCGCGTCTGGGGGCGGCCTTCATCGCCACGGCGGCGCGGCTGCTGACGGGCGCGGGGCGGCTGTGGATGGTCTCGAACCGGCACCTTCCGTACGAGGCCGTCCTGGCCGACCATTTCGGACAGGTTCACGAGATCGGCGGCGACAGTCGCTTCAAAGTGATCGAGGCAACTGCCGCCGGCAAGGGCGACGCACGGAAGAACCGCAGATGAGCATGTCGATACAGGGCAAGTCCGCCATCGTGACCGGGGCCGCGCGAGGCGTGGGCCTTGCGATCGCCCGGCACCTGACGGAACGTGGCGCGCAGGTCATGTTCGCCGACAGCGATGAAGCGGCGCTGAACTCGGTCGTCTCGGACTACGAGGACGACCAGTCGCAGGTGCGCCGCTTCGCCGGCAACATGTCGGAGAAGCTGGCGATGGCGAACCTGCTGTCGGCAACCCTGGATGCCTTCGACCGCGTCGACATCCTTGTGAACGCCCACCGCTTCGTCAAGGACAGCGACCCGCTGGACACCGACATGGACACGCTCGAGGAGATGCTGCGCCAGAACCTGATGGCCAGCCTGCGCCTGTCGCAGATGGTGGCCAAGCGGATGATCAAGCAGGCTGAAGGCGAGGGCCCCGCCTCTCAGACCGGGGCCATCGTCAACATCTCGACGCTGGCGGCACGGCGGCCGATCCCGTCGATGCTGGGCTATTCCATCGCCTGCGCGGCGCAGGAACAGGCGACGCGCGGGCTGGCGCTGGCGCTGGCGCCGCACCGTATCCGGGTGAACGGCGTCAGCTTCAGCAGCGTGATGTCGCACGAACTGCAATGCGCATTAAAGGAAGACCCCGACAAGCGCGCGCAGATCATCGCCGGCACGCCCCTGGGCCGCATTGCCCCCGCTGATGAGCTGGCCGAGACGGTGCATTACCTTGTCAGCGACGGGGCGCGTTTTGTCACTGGGCAGATCATGACCGTCGATGGGGGCCGCAGCCTGGCCGATTCCGTGACGGCGCAAATCCTCTAGGTGGTTTCAGGATAGGCGGCGCGGCAAGCCGACACGGCGGCGCGGGCGCTGCTGGCCAGGGCTGCCTGGCGTTCGGCCAGACCGTCGCGCTTGCGCGCCTCGGCCGCGGGGTCGATGGGCACGCGGTACCGCTCGGTGTCCACATAGTCGCGCCAGCAGCCATAGCTGGTGACATGCGCATTGCCGTCCTTGTCCCGCAGGACCCGGCGGCACTGGTCGAAGCGGGTGCGGACGACTTGGCGCTCTTCCCAAGCATAGCCGCGCGCCAGATTGCCCTCGACCTCGGCCAGAAGGCTGCTGACGGTGCGGTATTCGCTGGTGTTCCGGCTGATGCAGCGTTCCTGCGGGGTGCCGCAGGCGGCCAGCAGGGGCAGGGCGATCATGGCAAGGGCGGTGTTGCGGCGCATGGCGGGTCTCTTTACATCGATGTCGTATGCTAGCCGCGACGTGGCCGGCTTTGCAAATCACGAATGAGGAGCCTCATGGACGAACAACGCCGTCGCGCCGCCGCCTGGTTCCACGAGCTGCGCGACCGCATCGTCGCCGCCTTCGAGGCACTGGAGGACCGCGGCCCCGGCGACAGCCCCGCCGGCAGGTTCACGGTCACGCCGACGGAACGCGCCGACAATGGGGGCGGCGGGCTGATGTCCGTCATGCGCGGCGGTCGCGTCTTCGAGAAGGTCGGCGTGAACTGGTCCGAGGTCCACGGCACTCTGGCCTCCCGCGCGCAGGCCGCGATGGCCGCACGCGGCGTTCCGGGCATGGACAGCGATCCGCGTTTCTGGGCCAGCGGCGTCAGCCTGGTCGCGCATATGCAGAACCCGCATGCCCCGGCCGTGCACATGAACACGCGGATGTTCTGGACGCCGGGCGCGTGGTGGTTCGGCGGTGGGTCGGACCTGAACCCGTGCCTCGAATATGCCGAGGACACCGCCCATTTCCATGACACGCTGCGCGACGCCTGCCTGCCGCACGGGGCCGACTATTATGACCGCTTCAAGGCTTGGGCTGACGAATACTTCTTCATCCCGCATCGTGGCCGCGCGCGGGGCGTCGGGGGGATCTTCTATGACGACCTGAACACCGGCGACTGGGAGGCGGATTTCGCATTCACCCGCGCCGTGGGCGAGGCTTTCCTGCCCGCCTTCCTGCCGCTGGCCGAGGCGCGGATGGCAGAACCGTTCACCGACGCCGACCGCGACGCGCAGTTGGTGCATCGAGGCCTCTATGCGGAATACAACCTCGTCTACGACCGCGGCACGAAGTTTGGTCTTGAGACCGGCCACAACGCCGACGCCGTCCTGATGAGCCTGCCGCCGCTGGCGAAATGGGTGTAGTGCGTCCATGGATCGCCCGTGGGAGCACCTGGAGGAACTGCAAGGTACCATGCCTCGAAGGCCATAGCGGAATTCTGCTGGATGCAACTTGCGACGCTCAAGACCCAGGAGCGGATTTATACCGGCCTGTACGGTGAAGAACGTCGAGTTGAAGTGATGAACACGGCGTCCGGCATGGTCTCGAAGGTCATTCAGGATACCCTTTTCGACATGATCGTCTTGGGGATATGTCGCCTTCTGGACCCGGCGCAGCCGAGCAGAAGGCCTCTCAGGAACCTGACGTTCGATCTTCTGATCGAGACATTACCAGATGCTGATCGACGAAAATCCTACAAAGCTTGTCTCCTTGAACTGCGTGTTCTCGCCCAGCCACTCCGCGACCGTCGTGACAAACATCTGGCCCACGCGGACGCAGATACCCTGAAGAAGGGAGCCAGCGTCGGTTGGGTCAGTATGTCAGAGATCAAGGCAGTCATGGGTGGCATGGGTGACCTGCTTGTCGACATCAATGCACAGGAATTCGAGACACACCTGATCTTGTGGCCGCCTGACGATCATGCAGAGCTGAACTTTCTGCGCGCCCTATCATTCGGCAATCTGGCGCACCAGCAGAAGCTGGACGAATTCGAGGCGCGATTTGTCGCAACACCCTACGGCGAGAAGCTGCCTGACTTGGACGACATCTACCCCGCCTGGCTGCGACGACCGCAGGGTTAGACGTCCAGTTCCTCGACGAACCGCGCGTTCTCCTGAATGTATTCGAATCGCAACTCGGGCTTCTTGCCCATCAGGCGCTCGACAAGGTCACCGGTCTCGCCGCCTTCCTCATCGTCGATACTGACGCGGATCAGTTTGCGCGTCTTGGGGTTCATCGTTGTGTCTTTCAAGTCCTTGGCGTCCATCTCACCCAGGCCCTTGAAGCGCTGGACGTCGATCTTGCCGCGACCCCCGAGGCCCTTGGCCAGCATCCGTTCCTTTTCGGCATCGTCGGCGACGTACACGCGGTGCGCCCCCTGCGTCAAACGGTAGAGCGGCGGGCAGGCCAGATACAGGTGCCCCTTGTCGATCATCGGCCGCATCTGCGTGAAGAAGAACGTCATCAGCAGCGATGCGATATGCGCACCGTCCACGTCCGCGTCCGTCATGATGATGATCTTGTCGTAACGCAGGTCGTCGACGTTGAACTTGGACCCCATGCCGACGCCAAGCGCCTGGCAAAGATCGTTGATCTCCTGGTTGGCGCCCATCTTCGAGGAGGCCGCGCCCAGGACGTTCAGGATCTTGCCGCGCAAGGGCAGCAGTGCCTGGTTGGTGCGGTCGCGCGCCATCTTGGCGCTGCCGCCGGCGCTGTCGCCCTCGACGATGAACAGCTCGGTCCCGTCGCGGTTGGTGGCGCTGCAATCGACCAGCTTGCCCGGCAGGCGCAGCTTCTTCGTGGCCGTCTTGCGCGCGGTTTCCTTTTCCTGCTTGCGGCGCAGGCGCTCTTCGGCGCGTAGGACCAGGAAGTCCAGGATCGCGCCCGCCGATTTCATATCGGCCGCCAGCCAGTTGTCGAAATGATCGCGAACCGCGTTTTCGACAAGGCGCGCAGCCTCGGTGGTGGCCAGGCGGTCCTTGGTCTGGCCCACGAACTCGGGCTCCCGAATGAAGCAGCTGACCAGTGCGCAGCCGCCGGCGGTCAGGTCCTCACGCGTGATCTGCGCGGCCTTCTTGTTCGACACCCGTTCGCCGTAGGCGCGCACGCCCTTCAGGATAGCGGTCCAGAAGCCCAGCTCGTGCGTACCGCCCTCGGGGGTGGGAACGGTGTTGCAATAGGACTGGATGAAGCCGTCGCGGACGGGCGTCCAGTTAATGGCCCAATCGACCTTTCCCGGCACGCCAAACTTGGCCTGGAAATCCACGTTGCCCGCGAAGGGACGCTCGGAATAGGTCGTGGCGCCGGACAGCGTCTCGGCCAGGTAGTCGGCCAGACCGCCGGGAAAGTGGAACGTGGCCTCCCGCGGAGTTTCGCCGTCGTCGATCTCGGATTTCCAGCGGATCTCAACGCCCGAGAACAGGTAGGCCTTGGACTTGACCATCTTGATCAGCCGAGCAGGCTTAAAGCGGTGATGGCCGAAGATCTCCTCATCGGCGTGGAAGGTCACGGTGGTGCCGCGCCGGTTGGGGGCCGCCCCGACCTTCGCCACCGGCCCCTGCGGGATGCCGCGCGAAAACCGCTGCTCGAACAGCTCTCGGTTGCGGGCGACCTGGACGACCATGCTGTCGGACAGGGCGTTCACGACCGACGCGCCGACGCCATGCAGACCGCCCGATGTCTGGTAGGCATCGCCCGAGAACTTGCCCCCCGCGTGCAGCGTGCACAGGATCACCTCTAGCGCGGACTTGCCCGGAAACTTGGGGTGCGGGTCGATGGGGATGCCCCGGCCGTTGTCGCGCACCACGACGCTGTAATCGGCCTGCAGCTCGACCTCGATCCGGCTGGCATGGCCCGCCACCGCCTCGTCCATCGAGTTGTCGAGGATTTCCGCCACCAAGTGGTGCAGCGCCCGTTCGTCCGTGCCACCGATATACATGCCGGGGCGCTTGCGCACCGGTTCCAGCCCCTCCAGCACCTCGATCGAGGATGCGGAGTAGGCGTCGGCTTGCATGTCGCCGGAGAGGAGGTCGTCGGCCATGGGGTCTGCTCTGTCTGTCGTGGTCCGGGGGGTTATCTCATGCCCGGGGGGCGGGCGGCAAGGGGTTGTGGCCCCACGCTGCACCGCCCCCACCGATTGCGTGTCATTCGGGCTCGGACAGGCGGGCCTGCCACATCTTGTGGAACGCCGGGCGGTCCTGGCAAGCCTTCAGCCATGTCCGCAGCGCCACGAACGGCTCCAGCAGGGCACCGTGGCCCTGGGCATAGCGAATGACCTCGGCCATGTTCAGGTCGGCCACGGTGAAGCGCCCGCCGACCAGGTGGCCATGTTCGGCCAGGTGGTCGTCCACGACCTTCAGCGGGCGGACCAGACGCTCGGCGGCCTCCGCCACGAGGCCCGCGTCGTCGGCCTCCTGCAGGGTGCCGCGATTGTGCAGCATCAGGATGGTCAGGGCGTCGGGCTCGATCGCGGTGGCGGCATAGAAGGACCACTGCCCCATCAGCGCGTCCTCGGCATAGTCCTGGGGGCCGATGTCGGTGCCGTGTTTGCGCGCCAGGTGCAGCGTGATCGCCAGCGACTCTGACAGGACAAGAGCGTCGTCCTCGATCACCGGGATCGCGCCTGCGGGCGACATGGCCAGAAAGCCGGGGCTGCGGGTGTTCATGGGTGCATCCGGGGCATCGGCATCGGCGATGCGATAGGCCTGGATGACAGGCTCCTGCCGGAAGGGCAGGTCAAGCTCGTGACAGAGCCAGATGACGCGCGAGGCGCGGGAACGGGTGACGCCGTGGATGGTCAGCATGAGAGGGCCCCTGTGTGCGGTTCGCCCAGATTGGGACGGCTGGGGTGCCACCGCAACCCCCGTCGGCACGAACCCCCGTCAGCGCAGGCCCGCCCGCGCCGCCGCCCGGTCGATGGCCGCAACGACGGCCTGCGGGTCGGCGTGGTGGGCCATGTGGCCGACGCCCGGCAGGATGGTCAGCCGCGCGTTCGGCAGATCGCGAGCCAGGGGCCGGGCATGGATATTGGCGGGCACGATGCGGTCCTCGGCCCCGTGCAGGATCTCGACCGGCAGGGTCAGGCGCGAATATTCGGGCGCCATCGCCCGCAGATAGGGGCGCAGTTGCGTGATCTGGCGGGCGTTGGCGCGATAGGTTTCGCGGCGGGCGGCCAGGCCCACGCCGATGTGGTCGGCATAGCCCGGCGGGACCGGCTGCGGGGCGAAGATCCCCGCCATGATCCGCTCGCCCACCGCCACGGGGGTCAGCGCGGTCAGCAGGGGCGGGGCGACGCGGCTGCCGACGGGACTGCCGACGAAGGCGTACCAGCCGGTCAGCTCGCCCGGCCATGGCTCGGTCGCGCCCGAGACGACGACCAGAGCGGCGGTGTCCGATGGCGCCCGCAGCGCCCAGGCCAGCGCCACCGCACCGCCATAGCTGTGGCCCAGCACGATAGGATCGCTGGCGTCCAGCTGCTTTGCGGCGGCGCGCAGCAGTTCGGCCTGGGCGATGGGGTTGTCGTTGTCCGCGATGGGGTCTGTCCAGCCGAGGCCGGGGCGGTCGAAGGCGATGACGCGATAGCGATCCTTCAGCCGGTCGATGAGGTCGAAGGTGAAGTCGCGCACGTTGCCGCTGGCCCCGTGCAGCAGGATCAGGTCGGGGCCGCTGCCCTCCACATGGGCATGGACGGTGGTGCCGTTCACCTCCAGCAGCTGGCCGGTGGGTGGGAACTCTGCCTCGAACGCGGCCTCTCGCGCCGTGGCACGGGCGTCGATGACGGCGCATCCCGCCAGTGCCGCGACCAGTACCAGTCCCAGCACCGCCCGTGCCGGCCTGCCCATTCCCATCGTCCGTCCCCCAACGCTGCATCTGGTCGCGGCCCTGCGATTGTTAAGTCGGGCCGAATGGGACCAACTGTCCGCAGCCCGATCCGCCGTCAAGGCGCACCGTCACGGACCGGGCCCATGCCCCTGCGGCGACTGGCCCCTTCTGCTATCGCTGTTTCCGATGGCGGCTTGCGCGAATCCGCATGTTTTCGTCGATGCCGCGCTGAGCCTAGACTATGACGCTGCCGACTTGTCGCAGGTGACGGTCGAGTGGCAGTATGACGATTTCTATTCGCTGCTGATCAACGAGGACTTGGACATCGACCCCGGCGGCAATGGCATCCTGACCCCGAGGAGGGGGGCCCGCCCGCAAAGGTTTCGATGCTGCCTGGGAGCCCGGCTTCGATGGCAGCCTGTATCTACAGTCGGGCGGCGCCCCTGTCGCGTTGGGACCGCCGCGTGATTTCAGTGCTGAGTACCGGAACTGACGGCTGGTATCCGGCCACGTCCGGCCCGTGGTCCAGCCGCTGCCGGAGTCGCAGCCGCTGCCGGAGTCGCAGCCGCTGCTGATCCAGGTCTATAATCCCGAATACTACGTGCAGTTCAGCCTGCCGGATCTGCCGCAGATTCGGGGCGCGGACGGCTGCGACATGAAGGCGCGATTGGGCGATCCCGTCGCTGCCGCCGAAGCCTGTCCACGCGCCGTTGCCAATTACCTCGGTCGCCAAAAAGGCTGGCGATCGACATCGGCGCAGCCGGCGCCGATGAGGTCCGCATCACCTGCGGCGGGGCGATGCTGCGGCTGGCCGCACTGTCTGTCGCTGCGTTCCTGGCGCAGGCGACCACCGCTGTCGCGCTGGTCTGGACCGGCATCGCCGTCCTGAACCTGGGCCGAGAGGCACTGACCGAACTGGGCGTGCGGGCGACGCTGCATCTGAGCACCCGGCTGGTCGCGGGTGTCGGCCTGTGGCTGGCCCTGCGCGGATTGCGGATGCTTAAAGTGCAGACGCACCATCATCACGACACCTGCGGCTGCGGCCATGTGCATGGTCCCACGCCTGCGCAGGTGCGCAATCGCGATCGCTGCGCGACGGCCTGCTGGTCGTGGCCGGCATCGCGGCCCGGCCCTGCACGTGGGAGCTGTTCCTGCTGATCCTGACTTGGCGGATGGAGATCTTCGGAATGGGCGTCCAAGGCGCCTTTGCCATGGATCTTGGCACCGCCTTCGTGACGGTGGCGGTGGCCGGGCTGGCGGTCTGGGCGCGGCGCGGCAGTCTTGCGCTGCTGCCGCCGGACAAGCCTTTAAGGTCGGCGGCGCGCTGGCTGCCCGGGGTGATGCGACTGGCGGCGGGGGCGCTGATCGCGATTGTGTCGCTGATGGTGCTGGTCTGAGGGTGGTTTGACTCAGGTCAAGGACGGGCGGGGGCCGCGGGCCTAGACGGGCGGGGCGCCACAGGAGCCTGCCATGCCGACCCCGCCGCTGGATACGTCCAGCCTCTATGCCGCCCGAGAGCCGATCTTTCCCAAGCGGATCAGCGGCCGCTTCCGCAACCTCAAGTGGATCGTCATGGCGCTGGCGCTGGCGGTCTATTACGTCACGCCGTGGATCAGGTGGGACCGCGGGCCGTCGATGCCCGATCAGGCGGTTCTGGTCGATCTGGCCAACCGGCGCTTCTTTTTCTTCGGAATCGAGATCTGGCCGCACGAATTCTATATCGTCGCGGGGCTTCTGGTCATGGCGGGGCTGGGGCTGTTCCTGTTCACCTCGGCACTGGGGCGGGTCTGGTGCGGCTATGCCTGTCCTCAGACGGTCTGGACCGACCTGTTCATCCTGGTCGAGCGCTGGATCGAGGGCGACCGCAACAACCGCATCCGCCTGCACCGCGCGCCCTGGTCGCTGCAGAAAGCGCGGCTGCGGGTGACGAAATGGACGGTCTGGCTGCTGATTGCGCTGATGACCGGCGGGGCCTGGGTATTCTATTTCACCGATGCGCCGACGTTGGCGCGGGACCTTCTGGCGCTGGACGCCCATCCGGTCGCGTGGCTGACCATTGCGACCCTGACCGCCACCACCTTCTTTTTCGGCGGCTTCGCACGCGAACAGATCTGCATCTATGCCTGCCCATGGCCGCGCATCCAGGCCGCCATGATGGACGAGGACACGCTGACCGTCGCCTATCGGGATTGGCGGGGCGAGCCGCGCGGCAAGGGGGCGGGCGCGGGCGACTGCATTGACTGCATGACCTGCGTGAACGTCTGCCCGATGGGCATCGACATCCGGGACGGGCAGCAGATGGAATGCATCACCTGCGCGCTGTGCATCGACGCCTGCGACCAGATGATGGAGCGGACCGGCCGCCCGAAGGGCCTGATCGGCTATCTGGCCCTGTCGGACGAGACTGCCGAACGGGCGGGGGCAAAGCCGCGCCCCGTCTGGCGCCACGTGCTGCGGCCGCGCACGATCCTCTATACGGTCATGTGGTCGGGGATCGGCGTGCTGATCGTCCTGGCGCTGCTGATGCGGTCCCAGGTCGACATGAACGTCACGCCGGTCCGGAACCCGCTGTTCGTGACCCTCTCCGACGGCACGATCCGCAACGCCTATGAGCTGCGGCTGCGCAACAAGCAGCATGACGATGTCATCTACGAACTGGGCGTCGACGCCACCGGACCGCTGGTTCTGGCGATCGAGGGCGAAGAGGCGCAGCGCCTGATCGTGCCCGCGGACCAGACGATGACCCGACGCGTCTATCTGTCCGCGCCGCCGGAAAGCCCCCTGGCGACGTCCGAGACGACGCCCCTTACGCTGACCGCCCGCGATCCGGCAGGCGCCGCCGCCGCCGATGTCGAATCGGTCTTTCATGGAAAGGATGCCAAATGATCCGCGAACTGAAGGGCTTTCACGTCCTGCTGATCACTCTGACGGCCTTCGGCACGATCATCGCCGTGAATGTCGTCATGGCCGTCAGCGCCATCGGCAGCTTCCCGGGGATCGAGGTGCGCAGTTCCTACGTCGCCTCACAGCACTTCCAGGCCGACAGGGCGGCACAGCAGGCCCTGGGGTGGAGCGTCGATGTCGATCTGTCGGACGGGCGGCTGACGCTGCGGATGCGCGACCGGCTGGGGCAGGGAGTCCAGCCGAGGCTGCTGGACCTGATGCTGCGCCGCCCGACGCACCAGCTGTCCGACCAGCACCCGCGCCTGCGGCCCGAAGGTGACGGCGTCTGGATGTCGCAGGTCGATCTGGCGCCGGGCAACTGGAATGCCGACCTCTTTGCCGAAAGCCGTGACGGAACCGCCTTCCGCCTGCGCATCCCGCTGAACGTGGAGGAATAAGGCCATGGCCGAACTGACCGCCGCACCGGGTTTTCAGCCGCGGCTTGGCGCATGCCCAGCCTGCGACGCCGCACCCCTGGCGCAGCGCCTGGCCGAACGGGCCGAGGCGGCGCTGCCGCAGAACCTGATCCTGTCGCTGCCCGACGCGCATTGTGCGCTCTGCATCTCTCAGGTGGAAACGGCGCTTCTGGCGCATCCGGGTGTGCGTTCGGCCCGCGTGAACCTGACGCTGCGCCGCGTCACTGTGGATGCGCCGGGGCTGCAGGCGTCCGACCTGATCCCGCTGCTGGCCCGCGCGGGTCATGTCGCGCATGAATTGGACCCGGACGCGCTGTCATCGACCGCCGCCGACCGCGCGGGCCGTGACCTCTTGATGCGGATCGGGGTTGCGGGCTTTGCCATGATGAACGTCATGATCCTTTCGGTCGCCGTGTGGTCGGGCGCCGAGGCGGCGACCCGCGACCTGTTCCACTGGATCAGCGGCGCCATCGCCCTGCCGACGGTGGCTTTCGCGGGTCGGCCGTTTTTCGCCAGCGCATGGACGTCGCTGAAGGCGCGGCAGCTGGGGATGGACGTGCCGATCTCGCTGGCGCTGATCCTCGCCAGCGCGATCAGCGTTTCCGAGACCGCGCAGTCGGGGCATCACGCCTATTTCGATGCGGCGGTGATGCTGTGCTTCTTCCTGCTGGTCGGACGCTATCTGGACCACCGCACCCGCGCCATCGCCAAGTCCGCCGCCGCCGAGCTGACTGCGCTGGAGGTACCGCGTGCCACACTGATTTCAGACGTCGTGGAACGGACGGTGCCGGTGGCAGATCTGCGCCCCGGCGACGTGATCCGCGTGCGGCCCGGCGGCCGTGTCCCTGCCGATGGCATCATCGTCGACGGCACGAGCGAGATCGACCGCGCCCTTCTGACCGGAGAGACGCTGCCCGTCGCCGCCGCGCCGGGGCTTGCGCTCTCGGCCGGAGAGGTGAACCTGACTGGCCCCCTGGTCCTGCGCGTGACCGCTGCGGGCCGCGACAGCTCACTCTCGCGCCTGACGGCCCTGGTCGAGGCGGCCGAGAACGCCCGCGGCCGCTATACCTCGCTGGCCGATCGCGCGGCGCGCGCCTATTCGCCCGCCGTCCACCTGCTGGCGCTGAGCAGCTTCGCCGGCTGGCTCTGGGCCTCGGGCGACCTGCGGCTGGCGCTGAACATTGCGGCGGCCGTTCTGATCATCACCTGCCCCTGTGCCCTGGGGCTGGCGGTTCCGGCGGTGGCCACCTCGGCATCGGGCCGGCTGTTCCGGCGCGGACTGCTGATCAAGGACGGCACCGCGCTCGAGCGTCTGGCCGAGGTCGACACCGTCGTCTTCGACAAGACCGGCACCCTGACCCTGGGCCAGCCGCGTCTGCTGGACCCGGCGGCCATCCCCGCCGAACTGCGCGGCGTGGCGCGTGCGCTGGCGGACGGGTCGTCCCACCCGCTGTCGCGCGCCCTGGCCGAGGGACTGGCCGACACCGCCCCCGCCACGTTGCAGGATCTGCGCGAACAGCCGGGGCGTGGTGTGACCGCCCGCTGGCTGGGACTGCGCGTCAGCCTCGGCCGCGCCGACTGGCTGGACGTTCCGCGGGACGACGCGCCGACGCTGTCCAGCTGGCTGGCGGTCGAGGGGCGCCCGGCGCTGCGTCTGGACTTTGCCGACCGCCTGCGGCCCGGGGCCGAGGATTGCGTGGCGCGGCTTCTGGCCGATGACCGTCGGGTGATCCTGCTGTCGGGCGACCGGGCCGCGCCCGTCGCGGCGCTGGCGCGGCAGCTGGGTGTGCAGGAATGGCGGGCCGGCGTCAGTCCCGTCGAAAAGGCCGATGCCGTGGCGGCCCTGTCCGATGCGGGCCACAAGGTGCTGATGGTCGGCGACGGGCTGAACGACACGGCCGCGCTGGCGCGGGCGCATGCGTCGATTTCGCCGGCAAGCGCGCTGGACGCGGCGCGGGTTGCCAGCGACATGGTGCTGACCGGACAGGACCTGACGCCGGTGGCCGAGGCGCTGGTCATCGCCCGGCAGGCGACCCGGCGCATCCGCCAGAACTTCGCGATCTCGATCGGCTATAACGTGGTGGCGGTGCCCATCGCGCTTTTGGGCCTTGCGACGCCGCTGATCGCCGCGCTGGCCATGTCGATCAGCTCGATCACGGTCACCCTGAACGCGCTGCGCCTTGGCGGAAGGGCCCGCTGATGGAGATCCTGGCAATCCTGATCCCAGTCTCACTCGGGCTTGGAGGGGCCGGTCTGGTGGCGTTCCTCTGGGCGCTGCGGAACCGCCAGTTCGAGGACCCTAAGGGCGATGGCCAGCGCATCCTGTCCGAGCAGTGGGACGACAAGCCCCGCCCCAAAGACTGACAGCCCGCCAGCGACTGCGGTGGCAGGCGGGCGCGACGGTCCCCCTTGGGCCGCCGTCAGCCTTGCGCGGCCTCTTGCGGGGCAGGGGTGTCCGGCATCTCCAGCCCAAGCTGGGCGGCGAACCGTTCCAGGGCAGGCCCCACCGCGCCGCGATTGGCAAACAGCGTCGCCTGGGACCGCAGGATCGGCGGTTCGTCCAGAATGCGCAGGTTGTTGGCTCGCAGCGTCTCCCCCGAAGAGGTGATGTCGGCGATGGCTTCGGCGGTCTGGTTCGCGACCGTGCCCTCGGTCGCGCCCTGGCTGTCCACCAGCTGGTAATCCGCAACCTCTTGCGCCGACAGCCAGGCCCGCACGAGCCGGTGATACTTGGTGGCGATCCGCAGGCGGAACCCGTGTTCGGACCGGAAGTCGCGGGCGATGGCGGCGAAATCGTCCAGGTCGACGCAGTCTCGCCAGCAGTCGGGCACGGCCAGGATCAGGTCGGCGTGACCAAAGCCCATCGGTGCCAGTTCCACCAAGTCCGACGACCAGCCGGCCAGCTTTTCCCGCACCAAGTCGGTCCCGGTCACGCCCAACTCGATCCTGCCGGCGGCCAGCTCGCGCGGGATCTCACCCGCAGACAGCAGGACCAGCGCTACGCCCTGCGCGCCCTCGACCCGGCCTGCGTACTCGCGGTCTGACCCGCTGCGCGACAGTCGGACACCGCGTTCGGCGAACCAGTCGAAGGTCTGTTCCATCAGCCGCCCCTTTGACGGCACCCCCAGGCGGATCATGCGGCCCCCTCCAGTTCGGCCACCAGGCCCGGACGGATGATGCCACCCACGGCGGGAATTTCCCGGCCCTTTCCCAGAACGCGGGTCAGCGCGTCGTAACGACCGCCCGATGCGACGGGCGGCCAGCCGTTGCGGTCGGCTTGGAAGGTGAAGGTGAAGCCGTCGTAATATTCCATCGTGGTCCGGCCGTGGCTGGCGTCGAAGATCACCCGGTCAAGGTCGATTCCGCGATCCGCGATGGCCGCCATCCGGGCCTCGATCCTGGCGACGGCCGGCGCGATGGCTGGCATGTCGCCGGCCAGTTCGGCGAGCGTTGGCAATGCGTGCGGTGCCGGTGCCCGCAAGTCGAACAGCCGGTCCAAGCGTTCCGTCCATACCGCCGCCAGGGGCGCCACGGCGGCGTCGCCCTGTAGCCGCGCCATGCGGCGGATCATCTCGTCCTCGCTGCGCAGGCCGGCCCAAGCCTGGCCCGCCTGCGCGAAGCACCGCGTCACGCCCGGCTTCGAGAAGCGTTCGAGCAGCCGGCTGAACCGGCCCGGACGCCAAATATGGTGCATCAGCGCCTCGGCCCGCGCGCGTGTCAGGGGCAGGCCCGAGACGGCATCCAGCAGCAGGCCCATGTCGCCCATCTCGGCCCGAAGACCCAGCGGCTGCAGCGCGTCGTAAAACAGGGCGAAGACCTCGGCATCGGCGGCAGGGTCGCGGCTGAACAGCTCGAACCCGCACTGCAGGTATTCGCGGTCGCGCGGGTTGCGGGGCCGGATGTCGCCGCTGTCCTGCTTGCGGAACACCTCGCCCAGATAGCAATAGCGCGCGGGCTCGGCCCCCGACGCCATGTGGGCCTGCACGACCGGCACTGTGAAATCCGGGCGCAGCATCATCTCGCCCCGGATGGGGTCCTGGGTGACATAGGCGCGGGCGCGGATGTCCTCTCCGTAAAGGTCCAGCAGGCTTTCGGCGGGCAGCAGGATGTCGGGCGCGATCTCCTCGGCCCCGGCCTGCCGGAACCGCGCCAGCAGCCGCTGGCCAACGGCCTCCTTGTCGCGCTTGGGGATCATCCGAGGATCCGCCGCACTTCCGCAACCAGATCTGCACGCGCAGCCTCGGTCTGCGCAGGCTGCGACTTCCATTCCTCGACCGAGGCATCGGCGGCGATCCTTGCGCCCAGGACCAGGTCCTTGACCTGCACGACGCCACGTTCGGCTTCGTCCCCGCCCTGGATGATCGCCACCGGCGCGCCGCGTTTGTCGGCATATTTCAGCTGGTTGCCAAAGTTCTTCGGGTTGCCCAGATAAACCTCGGCCCGGATACCAGCCGCGCGCAGCTCGGCCGCCATCGCCTGGTAATCCGCCATCCGGTCGCGGTCCATGACGGTTACGACGACCGGCCCCCGATCCTCGGCCCCCGCCAGCCCCTTGGCCCGCAGTGCGGCCAGCAGCCGGTCCACGCCGATGCTGACGCCGGTCGCGGGCACCTTCTGGCCGGTGAAGCGTTCCACCAGCCCGTCATAGCGCCCGCCGCCAGCGACCGACCCGAACTGCCGCTTGCGGCCCTTGTCGTCCAGGATCTCGAAGGTCAGCTCGGCTTCGAAAACCGGGCCGGTGTAGTAACCCAGGCCCCTGACCACCGACGGGTCGATCACGGCCCGATCCTCGGCGACGCCCATGGCGGCCAGCATGCCGGCGATCTGGCGCAGCTCGTCCACGCCCTCGGCGCCGACGGTCGATCCGCCGACGGCCGCCGCCAGGTTGTCCAGCGTCAGCGCATTGTCGGCGCCTTTCGAAGTCAGGAACGCCAGGACCGGCGCGACCTGCGCCTCGGACAGCCCGACGCCGTCGATCTGCGCGCCGCTGTCGTCGGTGCGCCCCGTCGTCAGCAGGGCCAGCACACCATCGCGGCCGACCTTGTCGAACTTGTCGATCTGGCGCAGCACGTCCTCGGCCTGATCGGGACGAACCTCGGCGGCCTCCAGCACTCCGTTCAGCACCTTGCGGTTGTTGATCCGCACGATGTAGTCGCCGCGCGCGATCCCGACGCCCTCCAGCGCATCGGCTAGCATCGCGCAGATCTCGGCATCGGCCGCGACCGACGCCGACCCGACCGTGTCGGCATCGCACTGATAAAACTGCCGGAACCGGCCCGGCCCCGGCTTCTCGTTGCGCCACACCGGCCCCATCGCATAGCGGCGATAGGGCGTCGGCAGATCGTTCCTGAACTGTGCCGCGACCCGCGCCAGGGGCGCCGTCAGGTCATAGCGCAGCGCCAGCCAGTCGCCCGAACCGCCACCGGGCACGGCCTCTTCCTGCCAAGCAAAGACGCCGGCATTGGGGCGGTCCACATCTGGCAGGAACTTGCCAAGGGCCTCGACCGTCTCGACCGCGCTGGTTTCCAGTGGATCGAAGCCATGGCGGTGATAGATCGCGGCGATCCGGTCCAGCATCGCCTTGCGCTCGGTCACATCCGCGCCGAAATAGTCCCGGAACCCCTTGGGCGTCTCGGCCTTGGGCCGGGGCTGCTTCTTTTCTTTTGCCATGGTGTCTGTCGCCTTTTCAGGGCCGTATTCAGGCGCCGCTCTAACGGAAGGTGACGACATGGACAAGCAGCCCGACAGGCTCCACCAGATGGAAGAGGCGCTGGCCCACCTTGCGCGCCTGACCGAAGATCTGTCCGAGGTCATCGCCCGGCAGGATCGCGACATCGCGCGCCTGACCCATCGCCTGGACCTTCTGATGCGGGCCGAGGCAGAGCGTCAGGCCGACCAGACCGGCACAATCCCCTTGGCCGACCAGCGCCCGCCGCACTACTGACGCTTCACCTTTGCAAAAATACCCATGCAGGGGCCAATGTGCGTGATGCCGCCGGCGGGGCGCACCAAATCGCGCCTTCCCCCGCATCACCCGATGCGCTAGAGCCGGGACGAAAAACGGTTTCGGACAACGAAAGGATCGCTCATGGCCAATGTGGTGGTTGTCGGCGCGCAGTGGGGCGACGAGGGCAAGGGCAAGATCGTGGACTGGCTGTCGGAACGCGCCGACGTGATCGCGCGCTTCCAGGGCGGTCACAACGCGGGCCACACGCTGGTCATCGGCGACAAGGTCTTCAAGCTGTCGCTGCTGCCCTCGGGGATCGTGCGCGAAGACAAGCTGGCCGTGATCGGCAACGGCGTCGTGCTGGACCCCTGGGCCCTGTTTTCCGAGATCGACAAGCTGGCCGCGCAGGGCGTCAGGATCTCGACCGACAACCTGATGATTGCCGAAAACACGCCCCTGATCCTGCCTCTTCACCAGGACCTCGACAAGCTGCGCGAGGAAGCCGCCGGCAAGGCCAAGATCGGCACCACGGGCCGCGGCATCGGTCCCGCTTACGAGGACAAGGTTGGCCGCCGCACGATCCGCGTGGCGGACCTTGGCGATGAGGAGACGCTGGACGCGCGGCTCGACCGCCTGCTGGCCCATCACGACGCGCTGCGCCAAGGCCTGGGCGCCACGCCCATCGACCGTGCCGACCTGAAGGCGCGCCTGATGGAGATCGCGCCGAAACTGCTGCCCTACGCCCAACCCGTTTGGAAGATCATGGCCGACGCCCGCAAGGCCGGAAAGCGCATCCTGTTCGAGGGGGCGCAGGGCTCGCTGCTGGATATTGATTTCGGGACCTATCCCTATGTGACCTCCTCGACCACCATGTCGGGGATGGCGGCCAGCGGCACCGGCATGGGGCCGGGCGCGATCGGTTTCGTGCTGGGAATCGTCAAGGCCTATACGACCCGCGTCGGCGAGGGGCCTTTCCCGACCGAACTGAACGACGCCGACGGCCAGCGCCTGGGCGAGCGTGGGCATGAATTCGGCACCGTCACGGGGCGCAAGCGCCGCTGCGGCTGGTTCGACGCGGTCCTGGTGCGCCAGACCTGCGCGATCAGCGGCGTGAACGGCATCGCACTGACCAAGCTGGACGTGCTTGACGGATTCGAGACGCTGAAGATCTGCACCGGCTATGAGGTCGACGGCGTGCAGTACGACTATCTGCCCACCGCGGCGGCGCTTCAGGCGAAGGTGACGCCGATCTATGAAGAGATGGAGGGTTGGCAGGAATCGACCGCCGGCGCGCGCAGCTGGGCCGATCTGCCAGCCGCCGCGATCAAGTATGTCCGCCGGGTCGAAGAACTGATCCAGTGCCCCGTGGCGCTGCTGTCGACCAGCCCCGAGCGTGACGACACGATCCTGGTCACAGACCCCTTCGCCGACTGATTGCATCCCGCGACCTCCGGGGGACGTCCCGTCCCCCGGGCCCCCTGGGGGATATTTCCGGACCAAAGCAGGAGAGACCGATGAATCTGAAGACTCGCAAACGTCTGTCGATCCTGATCCTGGTTGTTGGGATGCCGCTCTATGTCGTGGCGGCGGTGACGCTGATGAATTGGCTGGATACGCGTTACGGCCGGCAGCCAATCTGGGTGGAGGTCGTCGTCTATGTCGTTCTGGGCGTCTTGTGGGCCTTGCCGTTCCGCCGGGTCTTCACGGGCGTCGGCAAGGGCGAATGATCTCTCGGCCCGTCCGCGATGGCAGGGGGGTGACCGTCATCGGCGGCGGCGCGGTGGGTCCTGCCGATCTGGCGGCCGCATTGGCGGTCGCGCCTGTGCTGGTTGCGGCTGACGGCGGGGCGGATCGCGCTTTGGCATTGGGGCATCCGCCCGACTGGGTCATCGGCGACCTCGACAGCATCTCGGGCGCGGCACGGCGGATGGTGCCGTCGGACCGGGTCATGCACGTCGCCGAACAGGACAGCACCGACTTCGTGAAGTGCCTGACCCGCATCTCGGCCCCGCTTGTCATGGCGGTGGGCTTTGCCGGGCTGCGGCTGGATCATACGCTGGCGGCGCTGACGGCGATCGTCGCGCCGGGTGCGCCGCGGGTCGTCATGCTGGCCCCGGATGATGTCGTCTTCGCCTGTCCGCCGCGCATGACGCTGCCGCTGATGCCGGGAACGCGGGTTTCGCTGTTCCCGATGGGACCGGCGCGCGGGACCAGCAGCGGGCTGGAGTGGCCGATCGAGGGGATCGAGTTCGCGCCGGGAGGACGAGTCGGGACGTCAAACCGGGCGACGGGTCTGGTGACGCTGCGGGTCGAGGGACAGATGCTGCTGATGCTGCCGCGAGACTGCCTTGGAACCGTGTTGACCGCGCTGGTCCAGTAAGGCGCCGGTTGTCGGGGCGGCCCGGATCGCCTATCTGGGGGACGAACCCCGGAGGCTGCCCATGTCGCTGAACCCGATCCGTCCCTGGCGCAACATCGAGCGTCGCAAGTCCCGCCAGATCATGGTCGGCAACGTCCCCGTCGGCGGCGACGCCCCGATCAGCGTGCAGACGATGACCAACACCGATGGCCACGACGTCCGCGCCACGCTGGACCAGGTCATCCGCGCGGCCGATGCGGGCGCCGACATCGTGCGGATCAGCGCGCCGGACCAGGAAACGACGCGGGCGTTGAAGGAAATCTGCCGGGAAAGCCCGGTGCCGATCGTCGCGGACATCCACTTCCACTACAAGCGCGCCATCGAGGCCGCCGAGGCTGGCGCCGCCTGTCTGCGCATCAACCCCGGCAACATCGGCGACGAAAGCCGCGTTCGAGAGGTCATCAAGGCCGCCCGCGACCACGGCTGTTCGATCCGCATCGGCGTCAACGCCGGATCGCTGGAGCGGCACCTGCTGGAGAAATACGGCGAGCCCTGCCCGGACGCGATGGTGGAATCGGGGCTGGATCACATCAAGATCCTGCAGGACAACGATTTTCACGAATTCAAGATCAGCGTGAAGGCCAGCGACGTCTTCCTGGCTGCGGCCGCCTATCAGCAGCTGGCCGAGGCGACGGATGCGCCGATCCATCTGGGCATCACCGAGGCCGGGGGCTTTGTCGGCGGCACGGTGAAATCGGCGATCGGCCTTGGCAACCTGCTGTGGATGGGCATTGGCGACACCATCCGCGTCAGCCTGTCCGCCGATCCGGTCGAGGAGGTCAAGGTCGGGTTCGAGATCCTCAAGTCGCTCGGCCTGCGGACGCGCGGCGTGCAGATCATCAGCTGCCCCAGCTGCGCCCGGCAGGGTTTCGACGTCATCAAGACCGTCGAGGTGCTGGAGAAGCGGCTGGAGCATGTGAAGACCCCGATGAGCCTGTCAATCATCGGCTGCGTCGTGAACGGACCCGGAGAGGCGCTGATGACAGACCTAGGCTTCACCGGCGGTGGGGCAGGGTCTGGCATGGTCTACATGGCCGGCAAGCAGAGCCACAAGATGTCGAACGACCAGATGATCGATCACATCGTGGAACTGGTCGAGGAACGGGCCCAGAAGCTGGAGGCCGAGGCCGCCGCTGATCAGACGGCCGCCGAATAGGCTCTCAGCGGGAACTTTCCCCGCAGTGATGACACTTCCTCACGGACATGTCAGAGTGTCCTGTGGAGGAAGCATGGTGACTGGACCCCGCGTCTTCGAACGGGTGATGATCATGGGCGGCTCTGGCGTGGGCAAGTCGCATCTGGCCCTGCGTCTGGCGGCGATCAGCGGGCTGCCGCGGTATCACATCGACCAGCTGAGCTGGCTGCCAGGCTTCGTTCACCGCACCACGGACGAGCTGGACCGGATGACGTCCGAAATCCACGCCACTGATCACTGGATCATCGAGGGTGGGCATTACGAAACCAGTCATGATCGTGCGAAGCGGGCTGATCTGCTGCTGGTCCTGGCGCCCAGCAGGCTGATGCAGGTGATGCAGATCATCCTGCGGTCGTGGCGATATTCGCGAATGATCAGGCCGGGCATGGCAGAGGGCTGCACACAGCGATTCGGCCCGCAGACGCTGTCGGCGGTCGAATATGCCCTGCGGTCGAACAGCTTTCACCTGGAACGCGCGCAAGCGGTGATGAACGCGTCGCCCCGACTAACAATCCGGCAATTGAGCTCCCGAGGAGAGATCAACCGCTTCATCTCTGGCTGCAGTCCAGTCGCAGGCCGACGCGGGTTTGTCATCGACGGGCACACCGGCGTACCGGTCCCGCACTGCGCCTAGCCGCCGGTATGGCTCATGTGGCGGGTCATCTGGCCGCCGACGGATTGGCGGGAATAGTCGAAGTCGTGGCCCTTCGGCTTGCGCGCGATGGCAGCGCGGATTGTCTCGCGCAGCGCCCGGTCGTCGGGGCTGGCCCGCAGGGGCGCGCGCAGGTCGGCGTTGTCCTCCTGGCCCAGACACATGAACAGCTCTCCGGTGCAGGTGACGCGGACGCGGTTGCAGCTTTCGCAGAAATTGTGGGTCAGCGGCGTGATGAAGCCGATCTTCTGGCCAGTTTCCTCCAACCGGACATAGCGGGCGGGGCCGCCGGTCCGTTCGGGCAGATCGGTCAGGGTGAAACGGCGGGCCAGTTGCGCGCGCAGGTCGGACAGCGGCCAGTACTGGTCCAGCCGGTCTTCCTCGCCCAGATCGCCCATGGGCATGACCTCGATGAAGGTCAGGTCGTGCCCCTCGTCGCCGCACCAGCGGACGAGGTCGAAGAGTTCCGCATCGTTGACCCCCTTCAGCGCGACGGTGTTGATCTTGACCCGCAGGCCTGCGGCGGTCGCGGCGTGGATACCTTCGAGCACCTGCGGCAGGCGGCCCCAGCGGGTGATCGCGGCGAACTTGTCGGGGTCCAGAGTGTCTAGCGAGACGTTGACCCGGCGCACGCCGATCCCGGCCAGTTCGGCGGCGTGGCGCGCCAGCTGGCTGCCGTTCGTGGTCAGCGTCAGCTCGTCCAGACCTTGGCCCAGATGGCGCGACACCTGACGGAAGAACCCCATGATGCCGCGCCTGACAAGCGGCTCGCCGCCTGTGATGCGCAGCTTGCGCACGCCTAGGCCGATGAACGCGGTGCACAGGCGGTCCAGTTCCTCCAGCGTCAGAAGATCGGCCTTGGGCAGGAACTGCATGTGCTCGGCCATGCAGTAGACGCAGCGGAAGTCGCAGCGGTCCGTGACCGACACCCGCAGATAGGTGATCGGGCGGGCGAAGGGGTCGATCAGGGGCGCGTGCATGTCCATTGGGTCAATCTAGGCGCGCGGACGCCTGCCGACAAGCGCGGTTGCGGTTTTCAGGGACGGTGGACGTTCCGGTCCGGGCGGGGCTAAGCTGGCGCGAACGACCCCAGCAGAGGCTTCCCATGCGCATCGCTTCCATCGCCCTGACCGCAGCCTGTGGCCTGATCCTGGTCGGCTGCAGCCAGATGGCGTCCATGCAGTCCCGGCCGGGCGCCGCCACGCCCGAAACGCCGCCCGCCACCGCCGCGACGGCCATCACCCGCGCCCCGGCGCCCCGGCCGGCGGCCCGAGCCACGCCTGCCCAACTGGACACCACCACGGCCGAGCAGCGCGCCGCGGCCGCCGAGGCTCCGGCGCAGGCCGAGCAGCGGCTTGGAACCACGGTCGGCTCGCTTGGCAACCCGGCCGAGGGCGGGTTCTGGATCAAGACGCCCCTGGTCGAGGAACGCGCCATGGGCCGGATCGTGAACCCCGCCACCGGCAAGTCCGCCAAGGTCGAACTGATCCCGCTGACCACTGGCGGCAGTGGCAGCCAGGTGTCGCTGCCCGCGCTGCAACTGCTGGACGTGCCGCTGACCGATCTGCCAACGCTGGAGGTCTATCGCTCCTGATCGTCTTGTGCGTCCCAGTCGGTGCGCCAGGTGGCGGCGCGGTCGGGATCGTGCTTGTCCAGATCGCGCAGCCAGCTGTCGACGGCCTGCCGGACCGCGCCGTTGCGGTCCCGCGACAGTTTAATCGCCCATGCCAGCACCCGTTCCCGCACGGCCCGGTCCGCCGGCTTGAGGTTGTTCATCCGCGCCCAGGGACCGGTCGCGACCAGCACCGCCCGTCGCAGCCACGGGTTCGCACCCGTCACCCAGGGCTCGATCTGGTCCAGCCGTTCGGGCACGGCCAGAAGCCTGCGCGAGGCGGCGGCCATGACCGCATCGCCGATCTCGGTCCCGTCGACGTCTGGCGCCCAATCCAGAATGGCCTGCCAGGCGCCGTCGTCGGGGCGCATGCGCGCCTGCACCAGCAGCCGCGCCGCGGCCAGCCGTGCCTCGTGGACATCGCTGTCCCACAGCGCCCGCGCCAGATCCACGCGGCCGTTGATGTCCAGCGCCGCACGCCATTCGGATGCCAGCGCCTCGATCCGCGCCGGGGGCACGCCCAGGGTCTCTCGGCCGGTCTTGTGCCTGGCGGCGGTGCGGGCGGCGCGGGTCACGTCGGCCTCGGCCCGAAGGCGTTCCAGTTCCTGCATGGTGTTCTCCTGCTGCTCGGCCCCTTCTAGGCAGGCGGGTGGCGGTCCTCAAGAAGGTGGTGGCAGGGCGGCGGCGGGCAAGCTAAAAGGCCCGCGAAACCACGAGGTAGCCCATGTCGCATTCCGTCGAACCCCGCCCGATGACCTCGCGCCGCTGCGGCCCGCTGAAGGGCTTGGCCCTGGTGCCGGGCGACAAGTCGATCAGCCACCGCGCGCTGATCCTAGGCGCGATGGCGGTGGGCGAGACGCGGATCACCGGCCTGCTGGAGGGGCAGGACGTTCTGGACACGGCCCGCGCCATGGTCGCCTTCGGCGCTCAGGTGACGCAGCACGGGCCTGGTGACTGGTCGGTCCACGGCGTGGGCGTCGGCGGCTTTCGTTCGCCCGAGGGGGTGATCGACTGCGGCAATTCCGGCACCGGCGTGCGGCTGATCATGGGTGCCATGGCCACGACGCCGATTACCGCGACCTTCACCGGCGACGCCAGCCTGTCGCGCCGGCCCATGGCACGGGTGACCGATCCGCTGGCGCAGTTCGGCGCCCGCATCACCACGCGGGAAGGCGGCCGCCTGCCCATCACCATAGAAGGGGCGCAGGACCCGGTGCCGGTCACGTATCGCACCCCCGTCGCCAGTGCGCAGATCAAGTCGGCGATCCTGCTGGCCGGGCTGAACGTCCCCGGCGACACGGTGGTTATCGAATCCGAGCCCACCCGCGATCACTCGGAACGGATGCTGACAGGCTTTGGCGCCGAAATCCGCACCGAGACCACGTCTGACGGCCACCGGATCACCCTGACGGGCCGTCCCGAGCTGCGCCCTCAACCCGTGGCGGTGCCACGCGACCCGTCCAGCGCGGCGTTCCCGGTGGCGGCGGCGCTGATCGTGCCCGGGTCCGAAATCCGCGTGCCGGGCGTCAGCCGGAACCCGACGCGCGACGGGCTCTATGTCACGCTGTTGGAGATGGGCGCCGACATCACGTTCGAGAACACCCGCGAAGAGGGCGGAGAGCCCGTTGCCGACCTGGTGGTGCGGCACGGCCCGCTGAAGGGCGTCAGAGTCCCGGCCGCGCGTGCCGCCAGCATGATCGACGAATTTCCGATCCTGTCGGTCATCGCCAGCTTTGCCGAGGGTCCGACCGTCATGAACGGCGTGTCGGAACTGCGGGTCAAGGAAAGCGATCGCATCGACGCGATGGCCAAGGGGCTGCGGGCCAACAGTGTCGAGGTCGAGGACACGGCCGACAGCATGACCGTCCACGGCATGGCGCGCGTTCCGGGCGGCGGGCAGGCGGTGACCCACCTGGATCACCGCATCGCCATGAGCTTCCTGGTCCTCGGCATGGCCACCGAACATCCTGTCGGCATAGACGATGCCGGGCCGATCACCACGTCCTTCCCGGATTTCGTGCCGCTGATGACGCGGCTGGGGGCGGAGCTGGCCTGATCCGCCCCGCCGGCGCTTCAGCCGCGCGGGTAGCCGACCGTCGCCAGAGAGGCGCGGATCTCGTCCAGGATCGCCGGATCGTCGATGGTCGCGGGCATCTTGAAGTCCTCTCCATCGGCGATCCTGGCCATGGTGGCGCGCAGGATCTTCCCCGACCGGGTCTTGGGCAGGCGGTCCACCACGCAGGCCGTCTTGAAGGCCGCAACGGGGCCGATCTGGTCGCGCACCATGGCCACGACCTCGGCCACGACCTGCGACGGATCTGCTTCGGCGCCCTTCTTCAGGCACAGAAGCCCCACGGGCGCCTGACCCTTCAGCGGGTCCGCCACACCGATGACCGCGCATTCCGCCACGGCGGGATGAGAGGCCAGAACCTCCTCCATTCCGCCGGTGGACAGACGATGGCCCGCGACGTTGATGACATCGTCCGTCCGCGCCATGATGTAGACGTAGCCGTCCTCATCGACGTAGCCAGCGTCGCCGGTTTCGTAATAGCCGGGGAAATGGTCCAGATAGGCCTTGCGGAACCGATCCTCGGCATTCCACAGCGTCGGCAGGGTGCCTGGCGGCAGGGGCAGGCGGATGGCGATGGCGCCAAGCGTGCGGGGCGCGACGGGATGGCCGGCCTCGTCCAGGACCTGCACGTCATAGCCGGGCATGGGCAGGGTCGGGCTACCCTTCTTGACCGGCAGAAGTTCGATCCCGAACGGGTTGGCGGCGATTGCCCAACCCGTCTCGGTCTGCCACCAGTGGTCGATGACCGGGACATTCAGCCGATCCTCGCACCAGGTGATGGTGTCGGGATCGGCACGCTCGCCCGCAAGGAACAGCGCCTGCAGCGATGACAGATCGTGCTGCGCGACCAGCTTTCCCTGGGGGTCCTCGCGCTTGACGGCGCGGATGGCGGTGGGGGCGGTGAAGAAGCTTTTCACCTTGTGGTCCGCGATCACCCGCCAGAAGGTGCCGGCGTCGGGGGTGCCGACGGGCTTGCCTTCGAAGATCACGGTGGTCGCGCCGGCGATCAGCGGGCCATAGACGATATAGCTGTGGCCGACGACCCAACCCACATCGGAGGCGACCCAGAAGACGTCGCCCGGCCCAATGCCATAGATGTGGGGCACGCTCCAAGCGAGGGCGACAAGGTGGCCGGCCGAATGACGGACCACGCCCTTCGGCTGGCCCGTCGTGCCCGAGGTATAGAGGATATAGGCCGGATGATTCCCCTCGACCGGGACGCAGTCGACCGGATCGGCGGCGGCCACGGCATCCTTCCAATCCAGATCGCGGCCCTCCGTCATGTCGGCGCGGCATTCGGGGCGCTGGAAGACGATGGTGACATCCGGCTTGTGCGTCGCCTCGGCGATGGCGCGGTCCATCAGCGGCTTGTAGGCGACGGTGCGTCCCGGCTCCAATCCGCAAGAGGCCGCGATGATCGCGCGGGGGCGGGCGTCGTCGATGCGAACCGCAAGCTCGTGCGCGGCGAAACCGCCGAAGACGACCGAGTGGATGGCGCCGATCCGGGCGCAGGCCAGCATCGCTTGCAGCGCCTCGGGTATCATCGGCATGTAGATGATGACGCGGTCGCCCTTGCCGATGCCCCGCGCCGCCAGCACCCCTGCCAGCCGCGCCACGCGGTCCTGGAGTTCCGAATAGGTCAGGCGGCTGACGCTGTCCGTCATCGGGCTGTCGTGGATGACCGCCAGCCGGTCACCGTGGCCCGCCTGAACATGCCGGTCGATGGCGTTCCAGCAGGTGTTGACCATACCGTCGGCGAACCATTCGCCGGCCGGACCCTGGTCGAAGAAAGCGCGGCTTGGCGGGCTGTCCCAGTCTATGGCCTCGGCGGCCTTCATCCAGAACGCCTCGGGGTCCTGTTGCCAGCCTGCTTGAATGTCGCGGTAACCCATCTCATCCTCCCCATGGATGACGATTTGTTACGAAGCGGGTTGCGCTCAGGCAACCTTGTTAGCGGGAGCGGGCGCGCGCGTTCTGCAACATCTTCCCCTTGAAGGCCAGGCATTTTGCAAACCTTGCAGCGCAGCAAAGCGGGCTTTGCTGCGCTGCAAGGTTTGCAGAACTGTCGCGTCGGCTAGCGAATCACCCGTAATGGGCGACGGGCGTTCCGGCCAGGACGCTCATGTTTAGAAGGCCCCGGGTCGTGATCGAGGGGGTGACGATATGGGCGCGGTTGCCCATGCCCATCAGGATCGGCCCGACCTCCAGCCCGCCGGCCCGCATCTTCAGCGCGTTCCTGACGCCCGAGGCCGCGTCGGTGCCGGCAAAGACCAGCACGTTCGCCACGCCCGTCAGGCGGGAGTTCGGGAAGATCCGCGCCCGCAGTTCCGGGTCCAAGGCGGCGTCGACATGCATCTCGCCGTCATACATGAAGTCCGGTTCCCGCGCGTCAAGAAGCGCCAGCGCCTCGCGCATCTTGCGCCCCGATGGGCTGTCGGTGTTTCCGAACTGCGAGTGGCTGCAGAGCGCGATCTGCGGCGTCAGTCCAAAGCGGCGGACGTGGCGCGCGGCACCCATCACGGCCTCGGCCACCTGCTGTGGCGTGGGGTCGTTGTGGCATTGCGTGTCGGAGATGAACAGCGGGCCTTCTTCCAGAATGATCATCGACAGCGCGCCGACAGGGTGCAGGCCGTCGCGCGCCAGGATCTGGCGGACATATTGCAGGTGCCAGCTGTACTGACCGAACGTGCCACAGATCAGGCTGTCGGCTTCGCCCCGGTGGACCATGACCGCGCCGATGGCGGTGGTGTTCGTGCGCATGATCGCGCGGGCGATGTCGGGGCTGACGCCGCGGCGCTCCATCAGCTTGTGATAGGTTTCCCAATAGTCGCGATAGCGGGGGTCGTTTTCAGGGTTCACGATCTCGAAGTCGCGTTCCGGCCGGATCGGCAGGCCGGCCCGTTCGGCGCGCACGGCAATGACCTCGGGGCGGCCGATCAGGATCGGGACGTCGGTGGTCTCCTCCAGCATGGCGTTGGCGGCGCGCAGGACGCGCTCGTCCTCGCCCTCGGCGAAGACGATGCGGCGGGTCACGGTGGCGGCGGCGTCGAAGACCGGCCGCATGATCAGCGCCGAGCGGAAGACCGAACTGTCAAGCTTTTGCTTGTAGGCCGCCAGGTCCTCAAGCGGCCGCGTCGCGACGCCGGTTTCCATCGCCGCGCGGGCGACGGCGCTGCTGACGACGCCGACCAGACGCGGGTCGAAGGGCTTGGGGATCAGATAGTCCGGCCCGAAGGTCAGCGTCTCGCCGCGGTAGGCGGCGGCGGCCTCGGCGGCAGTGGTGGCGCGGGCGAGTGCGGCGATGCCCTCGATGCAGGCGATCTTCATCTCGTCGTTGATCGTGGTCGCGCCCACGTCCAGCGCGCCGCGGAAGATGAACGGAAAGCAGAGAACGTTGTTCACCTGGTTCGGAAAGTCGCTGCGGCCGGTGGCGATGATCGCATCCGGGCTGACGGCACGCGCAGACTCGGGGTCGATTTCTGGGTTGGGGTTCGCCAGCGCGAAGATGATCGGGCGGGCTGCCATGCGGCCCACCATCTCGGGCGTCAGGACGCCGGGGCCGGACAGGCCCAGGAACAGGTCGGCGCCGTCGATCACGTCCGACAGCGTGCGCTTGTCGGTGGCCTGTGCATAGGCGGCCTTCTGCGGGTTCATGTCGGCCTCGCGCCCCTCATGCACCAGACCGTGGATGTCGCAGAGCCACACGTTCTCGCGCCGCACCCCCAGCTTCAGCAGCATGTCCAGGCAGGCGATCCCCGCCGCGCCGCCGCCGGTGGAAACAATCTTGATGTCCTCGAATCGCTTGCCGGCGATGCGCAGGGCGTTGGTCGCGGCGGCGCCGACGACGATGGCGGTGCCGTGCTGGTCGTCGTGGAAGACCGGGATGTTCATCCGCTCGCGGCAGATCTTCTCGACGATGAAGCAGTCGGGGGCCTTGATGTCTTCAAGGTTGATCGCGCCGAAGGTCGGCTCGAGAGCGCAGACGATCTCGGCCAGCTTTTCGGGGTCGGGCTGGTTCACCTCGATGTCGAAGCAGTCGATGTTGGCGAACTTCTTGAAGAGGACCGCCTTGCCCTCCATCACCGGCTTCGAGGCCAGGGCCCCGATATTGCCCAGCCCCAATACGGCGGTCCCGTTCGAGACGACGGCGACAAGGTTTCCGCGGCTGGTATAGCGGGCGGCCGTGCTGGGGTCGGCCTTGATCTCGAGGCAGGCTTCGGCGACGCCGGGGGAATAGGCGCGCGACAGGTCTCGGCCGTTCGCCATCGGCTTGGTCGCCCGGATCTCGAGCTTACCGGGCCTGGGGAACTCGTGATAATCCAATGCGGCCTGGCGCGCGCTGTCCTGCCTGCGGTCTTCCATTTCTGCCCTCCGGTTTCGGAATTGGTTCACCGTTAAACCATTCCCCAAGCGGCGAACAGCGGCTAGTTGCGCATGGCCCTTGTGCGGCCCGTCTTGCACGTGCAGCCCGACAGGCGCAGATTGACATGAAACGCGAACGAGGGGTCCAATGACGTCATTGCTGGATGAGGCGCGCGCCGTGCGCGAAAGGGCCTATGTGCCCTATTCCAAGTTCAAGGTCGGCGCCGCGATCCGGGGCGCCTCGGGGCAGGTCTATCGCGGCTGCAACGTCGAGAACGTGGCCTATCCCGAAGGCACCTGCGCCGAGGCGGGCGCCATCGCCGCCATGGTCGCCGCCGGAGAGACGGTGCTGGTCGAGGTCGCCGTCATCGCTGACAGCCCCAGCCCCGTGCCCCCCTGCGGTGGCTGCCGTCAGAAACTGGCCGAGTTCGGGGCCGCCGACGTTCCCGTGACACTGGCCACCACCGACGGTGGCAGTCAGCAGACCACCGTCGGCGCATTGCTTCCCGGCCGCTTCGACGCAGGCCACATGGCGCGCGCATGACGGATCCGCGCCCCGTCATCGCCTCGATCCGCGACGGTCGCGGTCTAGACGGACCAGGGGCCGCGCTGATCGCGCAAGGGCTGGCTGACGGATCGGTCAGCGATGCGCAGGCGGGGGCCTTCGCCATGGCGGTTCTGACCAAGGGGGTCGGCACCAGGGGCCGGGTCGCGCTGACTCGTGCAATGCGCGATTCTGGGCATGTGCTGCAATGGGACCTGCCGGGGCCCGTGGTGGACAAGCATTCGACCGGCGGCATCGGCGACACCGTCAGCCTGGTGCTGGCGCCGCTGCTGGCGGCGCGGGGCTGCTTCGTGCCGATGATCTCGGGGCGTGGGCTGGGCCATACCGGGGGCACGCTGGACAAGCTGGAGGCGATCCCCGGCTTTGTCTGCGAACAGCCCGAGGATGACCTGCGCCGCATCGTCCGCCAGGTCGGCTGCGCGATTGTGTCGCCGACGGGCGACGTGGTGCCGGCGGACCGGCGGCTCTATGCGATCCGCGACGAATCCGGGACGGTCGAGTCGATTGACCTGATCACGGCCTCGATCCTGTCGAAGAAGCTGGCGGCGGGGCTGGACGCGCTGGTCCTCGACGTCAAGGCGGGGTCCGGGGCGATCCTGAAAAAGCCCGACAGCGCCGCCCGTCTGGCGCAGGCGCTGGTGGAAACCGCAAACGGGGCAGGATGTCCGACGACGGCGCTGATTACCGACATGGACCAGCCGCTGGCCCGCAGCGCCGGAAACGCGTTGGAGGTGGCCGAGGCGATCCGCGTCCTGCGCGGAGAGCAGGGGGCGCTTCGCGACCTGACACTGGCTTTGGCCGCCGAGTGCCTGGCGCTGGCGGGGCAGCCTGTGGCGGGGCTGGAGGCGATGCTGGACGGCGGCGCCGCGGCCGATGTCTTTGGCCGCATGGTGGCGGCTCAGGGCGGGCCGCACGACCTGATCGACCGGCCCGAGGTGCATCTGCGGACCGCGCCGGTGGTTCGGCCCGTGCCTGCCCCCGCAGGCCGCGTCGGCCGCATCGACGTGACGGCGCTTGGCCATGCGGTGCTGGCGCTCGGCGGCGGCCGCCTGCGTGCGGGCGAACGGATCGACCACGCGGTCGGCCTGGACCGGATGGCGAAGCTTGGCGAAGCGGTCGGTCCGGACCGTCCGCTGGCGATGGTGCACGCCGCCGACGACACCGCGGCAGAGGTCGCCATCGCCGCTGTTCAGGCTGCCTATGTCTTGGGCGATACCGGCCCCGGCCCTCTGATCCGCGACAGGATCACCGCATGAACCGCGCCTTCCTGATCGTCATGGACAGCGTCGGCATCGGCGGCGCCCCTGATGCCGACCGCTTCTTCAACGCCGGCCTGCCGGACACCGGAGCAAATACCGTGGCCCATATCGGGCAGTCGCGCGGGCTGCACATGCCGGTGCTGGACGGGCTGGGCTTGGGCGCTGCGGTCCGGCTGGCTTCGGGGGACGACACTCCGGGGCTGACGGCCGAGCCGCAGGGTCTCTGGGGCGCCGCGACCGAAACATCGCCCGGCAAGGACACCCCTTCGGGGCATTGGGAGATTGCTGGCGTCCCGGTCCCCTGGGACTGGACCTACTTTCCCGACCGGCGGCCCGCTTTTCCGCCGGAGGTCACTGCCCGCATCTGCCAGCTGGCGGGCACCGATGGCATCCTGGCAAACTGCCACGCCTCGGGGACCGAGGTGATCGACGACTTCGGCGCCCGGCATCTGCAGACCGGCCGGCCGATCTGCTATACCTCGGTCGACAGCGTCCTGCAGATCGCCGCGCACGAGGACGCGTTCGGCCTCGACCGGCTGATCGTTCTCTGCCGCGACTTGGCGCCCATGCTGCACGACATGCGGGTCGGCCGCGTGATCGCGCGGCCCTTCGTCGGAGAACCGGGTGCCTTCCGCCGCACGCCCCATCGCCGCGACTTCGCCATCGCGCCCCCCGGCGACACGATCCTGGACATCGCCCACAAGGCCGGGCGCGTGACCCATGCCATCGGCAAGATCGGCGACATCTTCAGCCATCGCGGCATCACCCACCTGCACAAGGGCGGTGACGACGCGGCGCTGGCCGAGCATCTGGTCACGCTGGGGCAAGAGGCCGAACCGGGCAGCCTGACCTTCGCCAACTTCGTCGAGTTCGACACCAATTTCGGCCATCGCCGCGATATTGATGGCTATGCCCGCCAATTGGAATGGTTCGACGGGGTCGCGGGGCGGTTTCTCGCGACGCTGAAGCCGGGCGACCTGGCCATCTTCACCGCCGATCACGGCAACGACCCCAGCTGGCGCGGCACGGATCACACCCGCGAACGCGTCCCGGTGCTGGCCCATGGGGCGGGGGCGCGCCGCGTCGGTCTGGTCGGCTACAGTGATATCGGCGCCTCGGTCATGGCGCATCTGGGCCTGCCGGCGCCCGCGCACGGAGAGAGTTTCCTGTGAAGACGATCGAACTGCACCTGCACCTGGAAGGGGCCGCGCCGCCCAAATTCATCAGGTCGATTGCGGCCGAGAAGCACGCCGACCTGTCCGGCGTTTTCGATGCCCGCGGCAACTATGCCTATGGTGACTTCGCTGGGTTCTTGCGCTGCTACGAGGCGGCAACAAGCGTTCTGACCACACCGCGCGACTATGCCCGCCTGCTGGCCGAGGTTCTGGAGCGCTGCGCCGAGGAAGGCGTCATCTATGCCGAGCTGTTCGTCTCGCCAGAGTTCTGCGGCGGCGGCGACCTGTCCGCATGGCGCGATTACCTGGCCGCGATGGAGGAGGTGGCAGGACAGGCGCGCGAAGCCGGCATCGACAGCCGCGGCATCGTTACGCCGATCCGACATTTCGGCCCCGAACGGGCGCGCAAGTCCGCGATTTGCGCGGCCGAAACCGCCGGCGGCTGGATCACCGGGTTGGGCATGGGCGGCGCCGAACAGGTGGGCCATGCAACCGACTTCGCGTGGAGCTTCGATTGCGCGAAAGAGGCCGGGCTGGGGCTGACCTGCCACGCCGGGGAATGGGGAGGCCCCGACAGCATCCGCGCCGCATTGGATCTGGGCTGCACCCGCATCGGTCACGGTGTTCGCGCGATCGAGGACCCGGCGTTGGTTCGCGACCTGGACGACCGCGGCATCACGCTGGAGGTCTGCCCGGGATCGAATATCGCGCTTGGTTTCTATCCCGACTGGCCGTCGCATCCGATCGCTCGACTGGCGGATGCGGGTGTGCGCGTCACGGTCTCGACCGACGACCCGCCGTTCTTCCACACGACGATGCGTCATGAATACGATCGGCTTGCCACCAGTTTTGGCTGGGGCGATACCGAGTTCCGGCAGATCAACCTCTGGGCCGCCGAGGCCGCCTTCTGCGACACGGCCACCCGGGAACGGCTGAAAAAGGAATACGCCTGATGCAACACCTGACCATTGTCGATCACCCGCTTGTCAGCCACAAGCTGTCGATCATGCGCCAGAAGGACGTCTCGACCGCCGGCTTCCGCCGCCTGCTGCGAGAGATCAGCCTGCTTCTGGCCTATGAGGTGACGCGAGAGCTGGAACTGACGACGACCCGGATCGAGACGCCCCTGCAAGAGATGGACGCCCCGACGCTGGAAGGGAAGAAGCTGGCCCTGATCTCGATCCTGCGGGCGGGGAACGGCCTTCTGGACGGCATCCTCGAACTGATTCCCGGCGCGCGCGTCGGCTTCATCGGCCTTTACCGCGACCCCGAGACGCTGCGGCCCGTCGAATATTACTGCAAGGTCCCGTCTGCCTTGGACGCCCGCATGACCATCGTGGTCGATCCAATGCTGGCCACGGGCAATTCCTCGGTCGCGGCGATCGACATGCTGAAGGCGCGTGGAGCCAGGAACCTGCGTTTCCTGTGCCTTCTCGCCGCGCCCGAAGGGGTCGAGCGGATGCGCGAGGCGCATCCCGATGTGCCGATCTTCACCGCCGCGCTGGACGAACGCCTGGATGATCACGGGTATATCGTGCCGGGTCTGGGCGATGCGGGCGACAGGATGTTCGGAACGAAATGACCGCCCGTTAACCGCCGCTTCAAGGTTCTGCGCTAGGTCTGGCGCAGGACAACTGACGGGTGGCAGATGACGGTGAAGTTGCGGTTCTTGGCGTTCATGATGCTGGGCGGGGCGGCCTCGGCGGCGCCGGTCCCGCCGCCACCGCAGGATTATCAGGGCGGGCAGTATATCGACGGGCAGGGCTGCGTGTTCACGCGGGCCGGATCGGACTGGTCGGCGCGGACCGACGGGGCGGGCCAACCGCTCTGCGGCTTTCCCCCCAGCCTCGACGCGCGGCGCACCGATCCGGAAGCCGATCGCGTGTTGCCGCTGACCCGGACCGAGGTTCCGGCCGATCCCCAGACGCTGCTGATGGAGCAGCTGTCGCAAGAGCTGCGATCCGGTGAATGGGCAAGCGATCCTGCCGCCCCGCAACAGCGCGCCGCGCCCGAACCGGCACGCCGGCCTGACCCGATGAGCGATGTCCTGCGCGACGCGCTGGCCGCGGCGCCTTCGATGCGTGCCGCGGCGGGGCTTTCGGCCTCGCCCGAGCTTTGTGCCCGGCTGGGGTATAAGGCACCGGCAGATGCAGACGCGCAATCGCCGGGGCTGGGGCTGTGTCCGGGGATGCAGGCGGGACCGACGATGGCTGCGATCCCCGCGGCGACGACCGAACCCGCGCCCCAACCGAAGCGGCAGACTGCGGTGCAGACGCCATCCGCACCCAAGCACGCGCCTACGGTCCGTCAGCAGCCAGCCGCTCAAGCGGCCGCTGTAGTTGCGTCACGCCGGACCCAGCCTGCACGGAAGCCCGAAGCCGGACCCGAGATGATCCCGCCCACTGCGCGTTATGTCCAAGTCGGCGCCTACGCCGATGGCGACAATGCCATGATCGTCCTGCGCGCTCTGGCGGCGCGCGGCTATCCGACAGGGCAAGCGCGCAGTCGCGCGAAGACCGGCCCGATGCGGGTCATCATGGCGGGTCCCTTTGCCGATCGTCAGGCTCTGATCAGGGCGCTGAACGACCTGCGTGCCAACGGCTATCCAGGGGCGGTCGCACGCTGAGGTGACCTCAGGCGCTGCGGACAGCGTCGATCATCCGCGCGACGTTGTCAGGATCGGCATCGGGGGTGATGCCGTGGCCCAAGTTGAAGACATGGGGACCGCCGCGGAAGCTACGGGTGATCCGCTGCGCCTCGGCCACCAGTGTCGGCCCGCCGGCGACCATATGGCGAGGGTCGAGGTTGCCTTGCACGCAGCCGTCGACCTGGACATGCTCGGCTGCCCATTCGGCTGGAACCGAGTTGTCCAGTGCGACGCAATCCGCCCCCGTGGCCTTGGCAAAACCGGCATACCGATCGCCCGCCTCGCGGGGGAACGCGATGATCGGGACCAAAGGATGACGCTCTTTCAAAGCCGCGATAATCTTGCGTGCAGGAGCAAGGGCAAAGTCGTCGAAGTCTGCGCCGCGCAGGCTGCCTGCCCAGCTGTCAAACAGCTTCACGACCTCGGCACCTGCCTCGATCTGTCGCGACAGATAGTGGATGGTGGCTTCCGTGATCAGGTCCATTAGGTGGACGAAGGTCTGGCGGTCACCGTCCTTCAGCGCATGGGCGGGGCCCTGATCCTTGGTGCCGCGGCCGGCAATCATGTAGGTCGCGACGGTCCAGGGCGCACCCGCGAAGCCGATCAGCGTCGTCTCGGGCGGCAGCTCGGTCGAGAGGATGCGCAGCGTCTGGTAGATCGGCGACAGACGCTCGTCGATGTCGTCCGCAGGCTTCAACTGCTTCAGATCGGCGGCCGAAGTGACCGTCGATAGGCGCGGCCCCTCTCCGGTCACGAACCACAGGTCGGCCCCAAGCGCCTGCGGCACCAGAAGGATATCGGCAAAAAGAATCGCTGCATCGAATCCATAGCGCCGGATGGGCTGAAGAGTCACCTCGGCCGCCAGCTCCGGGTTGTAGCACAGCGACAGAAAGTCCCCGGCCTGGGCGCGGGTGGCGCGGTATTCGGGCAGATAGCGACCGGCCTGCCGCATCATCCAGATCGGCGGGGTGGGCAATGTCTCGCCGGCCAAGGCACGCAGCAGCAATTTCGTCATGTCGCCTCCTGCGCCCCTTGAAGGCGAGGCAACGGACGTTGTCAAGCGCGCGCCCGCCAGCTATGCGGTGGCCATGAAACAGATGCCCGACACCTCCCGCCCGCTGCGGATCGGAACACGCGGATCGGTCCTGGCTCTTGCCCAGGCCCACGAGACCCGCGACCGGCTGATGGCCGCGCATTCCCTGCCTGCCGAAGCGTTCCAGATCGTGCCGATCAAGACGACCGGCGACCGGGTCACGGACCGCCCGCTGAAGGAAATTGGTGGCAAGGGCCTGTTCACGCGAGAGATCGAGGAGGCCTTGGCGGACGGGGCAATCGACATCGCCGTGCATTCGATGAAGGACATGCCGACCCTGCAGCCCGAAGGCCTGGTGATCGACTGCCTTCTTCCGCGCGAGGATGTCCGGGATGCCTTTGTCAGCCCCCACGTCACGTCGATCGCCGATCTGCCGCAGGGTGCGGTGGTCGGATCATCCAGCCTGCGCCGTCGGGCCCAACTGGCGCATCGCCGTCCCGACCTTTGCCTGGTCGAGTTCCGGGGCAACGTCCAGACGCGGATGCGCAAGCTGGACGAAGGTGTTGCGACGGCGACCTTCCTTGCCATGGCCGGCCTCAACCGGCTGAACATGGCCGATGTCGCACGCAGCGCCATTGACCCTGCCGAGATGCTTCCTGCCGTCGCTCAGGGGGCCATCGGCATCGAGCGGCGGCAGGACGATGTCGTCGTCGAGATGCTGTTGGCGTCCATCCATGATCCGCAGACGGGGTTCCGCATCGCGGCCGAGCGGGCGTTCCTGGCCCGGCTCGATGGGTCATGTCAGACGCCCATCGCGGGTTTGGCCGAGATTTCGGGGCCGACGATGACGCTGCGGGGCGAGATCCTGCGCCCCGACGGCAGCGCGGTCGTCGCCGCGATGCGGGAAGGGGTCGTGGCCGATGGCCCCGCCATAGGCGACGACCTCGCGCGTGAACTGCTGGGACGCGCCGGTCCAGGCTTCATGGAGATCTGAACCGAGATTTCTCTCGGCCGAGGCAGATCAATAGCTGCGGATCAGGCCCACAAGCCGACCCTGGATGCGCACCCGATCCTCGGGCAGCAACCGGGTCTCATAGGCCGAGTTGGCGGCCTCGAGCGCGATCATCGAGCCCTTGCGGCGATAGCGCTTCAGCGTCGCTTCCTGATCATCGACCAAGGCCACGATGATGTCGCCGTTATCTGCGGTGTCCTGCTCTCGAATGACGACGACATCACCATCGTTGATCCCGGCGTCGATCATCGAATCACCCGTTACCTCGAGCGCGTAATGATGCTCTCGCCCCGACAGCATCGTTCCCGGCACCGAGACGTGATGGGAAACTTCGGAGATTGCTTCGATGGGAACCCCGGCAGCGATGCGACCCATTAGCGGGAGCTGGACCGCGGGACTGTCCACGACCGTCAATGCTCCGCGCGGGCGGGCAGGTCGCTGGTTGGTGATGACGCGAGGGGTGAAGGTGGATTTCGCAGGCGCTGGCGGGGTGTCCGTCAGGTGCGCCAGCGCGTCCGGCAGGCGCAAGACCTCCAATGCGCGGGCGCGATGCGGCAGGCGTCGGATGAACCCCCGCTCTTCCAGCGCGGTCACAAGCCGGTGGATGCCCGACTTGGACCGAAGGTCCAGCGCGTCCTTCATCTCGTCGAATGACGGTGGCACGCCGTCGCGCATCATCCGCTTCTGAATGAACTCCAGCAGTTCGATCTGCTTTCTTGTCAGCATGGCCCGCCCTTCGCACACATGTTCGTTCAATGTTCTACCCCGCCTGCAGAATCGCGTCAATCATCAGCGCATACGATGATGAAAAAACGATTAATCTTCAGCGGCGAAGCGGAATGAAATCGGCGCAGGACCCTGCCTTCCGGGGCGGATCGTTCGCCGGCCGAACCAGCAGCGCATCCGCCTGCGCCATCAGCGACAGGCGCGCTGAATCTTGGTCCGTGAAGGGGCGGATCACCGGCAACAGGTCGCCATCCTCCAGCGTCGCCCTCAGGTAATGCTGGCGCGGTCCCTCGGCCGGCAGGTCATGCGCCAGCAGCCCCCGACGAAGCGGCGAATGCGCGGTCGTACCCTGCATCCGCCGGATCAAGGGCTGCACGAACAAGATGGCGCAAACGATTGCAGAGACGGGATTTCCCGGCAGCCCGATCAAGGCTCCGCCATTGATGTGGCCAGCCATCAACGGCTTTCCGGGCCGTATGGCGATCTTGTAGAACGACCGCTCCATACCCAGGCCTGCGGCGACCTTTGCGACAAGGTCATGGTCCCCGACCGATGCACCGCCGATGGTCACGACCAAGTCAGCACCCCTGGCGGCATCGAAACTCTGGCGCAGGCTCTCTTCGGTATCCTGCGCGATGGGCAGCATGTCGACGATGGCCCCGGCATCGCGCGCCAGCGCGGCGACGGCAAGGTCGTTCGAACTGACGATCTGCCCCTCGGCGACGGGGCTGCCCGGCCGAACAAGCTCATCCCCGCCCGCGAGAACCGCGACGCGGGGGCGCCGGGCGACGGTGACTGCTGACAGGTTCATCGCTGCCAGAAGACCGATATCCGCCGCCTGCAGAAGCCGCCCGGCCTCGACGACATCGCCTTCGGCAAAGTCGTTGCCGCGGGCGCGGATGTTGCGGCCGGATGACGGTCGTTCGACGCTGACGAATTCGCCCTTGACGCTGGTATTTTCCTGCAACTCGACGTGGTCATAGCCTGGCGGCACCGGTGCGCCGGTGAAGATCCGGACTGCGGTTCCGGGGGTTGGCGTGCCGGTCCACGGATGGCCTGCCGCGCTGGTTCCGACGATCCGTAGCGGGCCCGGCAGATCGACAAGCCGCATTGCATAGCCGTCCATCGCCGAGGCATTGAACGGCGGCTGCGTCAGGCGCGATACCGCGGGCTGCAGAAGCACGCGCCCGTTTGCCTGATCCAGAGGCACGGCTTCCCCCTTGGGCGCCGGGGCCAGCGACAGGACCTTTGCCAGCGCTTCCTCGACCGAAATCATGCCTGTGCCTCATAGAGGCCTGACTTGCCGCCCTCTTTTCTCAGAAGGTGGATGTCGGTGATCTGCATGGATTTCTCGGCCGCCTTCAGCATGTCATAGACCGTCAGGCAGGCGGTGGTGACGGCGGTCAGGGCCTCCATCTCGACACCGGTGCGCCCCGTCGTGCGCACGGTGGCGGTCACGCGGACGCCCGGCAGGGTCGGGTCGGGGACCAGATCCAGCGCCACCTTGCTGATCGGCAGCGGGTGGCACAGCGGGATCAGGTCGGCTGTCCGCTTGGCACCCATGATGCCGGCCAGGCGTGCCACGCCCAGCACGTCGCCCTTGGCGGCCCCAGCATGCGCAAGCTTCAGCGTCGATGCGGTCATGATCACGCAGCCGGTGGCCACAGCCTCGCGCACGGTTTCGGCCTTGTCCGAGACATCGACCATGTGTGCCTGACCCGAGGCGTCGAAATGCGTCAGCGTCATGCCGCGACATCCAGGATCGTGCGCGTCGCGGCACCGACATCCTCCTGCCGCATCAGGCTTTCACCGATCAGGAAGCGGCGCGCGCCGCAGTTCATCATCTGGCGAAGATCCTCCGACGTGAACAGCCCGCTTTCGCAGACCACCTGACGTTCTTCAGGGATGCGTGCCGATAGATTGCGCGTCACATCAAGACTGACCTCGAACGTCCTGAGATTGCGGTTGTTTATGCCGATCAGCGGCGACTTCAACCGCAGCGCGCGGTCAAGCTCGGCCTGGTCGTGAACCTCGATCAGCGCGTCCATGCCCCAGTGGCAGGCGGCATCCTCGAGCTCGGCCGCCAGGGTATCATCGACCGAGGCCATGATGATCAGGATGCAGTCCGCGCCCCAAGCCCGCGCCTCGGCCACCTGATAAGTGTCGTGGAGGAAGTCCTTGCGCAACGCCGGCAGGTCGCAGGCATCGCGAGCAGATGCCAGATATTCCGGCGCACCCTGAAAGCTGGGCGCATCGGTCAGAACCGACAGGCAGGCGGCGCCGCCCGCCGCATAGGCGCGGGCCAAAGCGGGCGGGTCGAAGTCGGGCCGGATCAGGCCCTTGGACGGGCTGGCCTTCTTGATTTCAGCGATGAGAGCGGGACCGGCGGCCGCGGCCCGGTCCAGTGCGGCGGCAAATCCGCGGGGGGCCGACGCCTGGCGGGCGGCGGCCTCGACATCGGCCAGCGGGCGGGCGGCCTTCGCGGCCGCGATCTCTTCCAGCTTGTAGGCCTTGATCTTTTCCAGAATGTCCATGACAGGGTTCTATCGCCATGCGTCATGCTGGGGAAGGGGTCACCGCGTCCAGTCGATAGGGGGCTGGCCCTGGCTTTCCAGCCAGGCGTTGATGCGGCTGAAGGGCCGGCTGCCGAAGAACCCCCGCCGCGCCGACAGGGGCGAGGGATGCGCCGTCGCGATCACCATGTCCTGCGGGCGGGGCAGGCCGGCCAGTGTCTTCTTGGCATGGTTGCCCCAGATCAGGAACGCCAGCGGATGGTGGCGCTGCGCTTCGGCTACGGCATCGCGGGCCAGGCTGCTCCAACCCCAACCCGCATGGGCGCCGGCATTGCCCGGCGTGACAGAGAGCGCGCTGTTCAGCAGCAGCACTCCCTGCCGCGCCCAGTTCGACAGGTCGCCTGTGGGCGGAGCAGCGCCAAGATCGTCCTTCAATTCGCGGAAGATGTTCTTCAGCGACCGCGGCAAGGGCGTCTCTGGCGTGACCGAAAAGGCCAGCCCGTTCGCATGTCCCGGCGTGGGGTAGGGATCCTGCCCCAGGATCACAACGCGGACTTCTTCGGGTGTGGTGGCCTCAAGCGCTGCGAAGATTTGGTCCGGGCCGGGCAAAAAGGCACTATTCGCCAACCGGTCGCGGATCGCCGGCCAGTCGTTTCGGAAGAACGGCAGATGAGCCCAATGCTTTGGCGGTTTCACGCTTCGGGTGCCCCGGTCACCTGCGCCAGTGCGGTCAGGCGCTCCCTCGCGGCGCCGCTGTCGATCGATTCGGCGGCCATGGCTGCGCCGTCGCGCAAGTCCGTCACCTTGCCCGCCACCAAAAGCGCCGCCGCCGAATTGAGCAGAACCGCGTCGCGGTAGGCCCCGGTCGCCCCGTCCAGCAGCGCGCGAAACTCTGCTGCGTTGTGCGACGGCTCTCCGCCGACGATGGCTTCGAAAGGGTGGCGGGGCAGGCCCGCATCCTCGGGCGAGATGGTGAATTCGCTGATCTGGCCGTCCTTCAGCGCCGCCACATGGCTTTCGGCGGCGATGGAAAGCTCATCCGTGCCGTCGCCGCCGTGGACCAGCCAGGCCGCGTCAGACCCCAGATCGCGCAGCACCTCGGCCATGGGACGAATCCACTCGGCGCTGAAGGCCCCGGTCAGTTGGCGCCGGACCGAGGCAGGGTTCGTCAGCGGTCCCAGCAGGTTGAAGACGGTGCGGGTGCCCAGCTCGGCCCGGGGAGGGCCGACATGGCGCATCGCGGGATGGTGCATCGGCGCCATCATGAAGCAGATGCCGGCCCGGTCCAGCGCCTGCTGCGCGACGGCAGGCCCGCCCATGACATTGATCCCCATCTGAACCAGTGCATCCGCCGCGCCCGACTTCGACGACAGGTTGCGGTTGCCGTGCTTGGCGACGGCCACGCCGGCCCCCGCCACGACAAAGGCCGTGGCAGTCGAGATGTTGAGCGTGCCCTTGCCGTCGCCGCCTGTGCCGACGATGTCCATCGCCCCCTCGTGCGCGCGCACGCGGTTCATGCGGGCCCGCATCGCGCGCGCGGCTGCGGCGATTTCCTGCACCGTCTCTCCACGCACGCGCAGGGCCATCAGCAGGCCGCCGATCTGCGCGGGTGTCGCCGCCCCGTCGAACAGTGCCGAGAATGCGGCCTCGGCTTCGGGGCCGGTCAGCGGGCGGGTGGCGGCAAGCCCGATCAGTGGGCGGATGTCGGTGGTCATGCGGCGTTCTCGCGGGGCGTGCAGCGCGTCAGGAAGCTGCGGATCATCTCGTGACCATGTTCCGAGGCGATGGATTCGGGATGGAACTGAACCCCCTCAATGGGCAGGTTGCGGTGGACCAGACCCATGATCGTCCCGTCGCCCGAGGTCGCGGTGATGCGAAGGCAGTCCGGCAGGCTGTCCGGTTCGACCGTCAGCGAATGATAGCGTGTGGCGTTCAGGGGCGATGGCAGGCCGGCGAAGACTCCGGTGCCGTCGTGGCTGATCGCATCGACCTTGCCGTGCAGGATGCGGCCCGCGCGGACGATGCGGCCGCCGAACGCTTCCCCGATCGCCTGGTGGCCCAGGCAGACGCCCAATATCGGCACCGCCCTGTCGGATGCCGCGCGGATCAGGTCCAGGCAGATGCCCGCCTGCGCCGGGTTGCAGGGCCCCGGAGAGATGACGATCCCGTCCGCACCCATCTCCAGCGCCTCGTCCACGGTGATCTGGTCGTTGCGGCGGACCGTCACCTCGGCGCCGGCCTCGCCCATGTAGTGGACGAGGTTCCAGGTGAAGCTGTCGTAGTTGTCGATCAGAAGGATCATCGCGGGCACCTTGCGGCAGTGATGTGACGGACCGGCGGAAGGGGCGGTTCCCCCTCGCGAAAGCGTCCGCTATAGATGGGGCAAAGCGTGACCGGGGGTCAAGACCGGCCGGGATGATGACATGGCGGGTCGAGGACGGATGGCACGGGGATTTCTGGCAGGCATGGTGCATGGCGGGCTTCTGGGCGCGACGGCGCTGGCGGTGCTGTCGCTGCTGGCACCCCTGCCGCAGACCGCGGCGGATGCCCCGCCTGAGCAAACCGCGCCGCTGCCGGAGGCTGATGCCGACAACCCGGCGGAACAACCTGCAACGCTGCCGCAGCCAGACACCGACGCCTTGTTGGCGCCACCGCCTGCCGATATCGATGTTCCGGCAGAGGAGTCCGCGCCGCTGCCGCGGGCTGATGCCGACAACCCGGCGGAACAACCTGCAACGCTGTCGCAGCCAGGCATCGACGCCTTGTTGGCGCCACCGCCAGCTGACACCGAGGTTCCCTCAGCGCCGCTGCGGCAGGACGAGGCGGACGGGTCAACCCAGCCCGATGCGCCCCCGAGGGCACCTGACGTCGCCCCGTTCGTGGACGGGGTGCCTGCCGATCCGGCTCCGGCGCTGACCAAGCCGCTGGACCTGCCCGCCGGGTCCGAGTTCGGGCGCGGGGGCGACCTTCCGCCGGTGCTGCCGGAACAGGGTGGCGCGGCCGAGCGCGCAGTCCCTGCGGGACCGCTTACCGCCCCCGCGCAGGAGGCAGCGGCCTTTCCCCCGGTTCAGCCCGCGCGCCCCGAAACGCAGGCCGACGGCCGGGGTCCTCTGCAACCTGATGCCGGCGAAGGCACGCCCGCGCTGACGCTGCCCGCACCGCCGACCGCTGACATGCCGCGGACGACGCCCGCGACCCTGGCGCAGCCAGAGGCCGATGCCGAACGCGACGCCCTTCCGCAGATCGCGCCCGAGGCCGCCGGCAGTCCCGACACCGCGCCGCGACTGCCAAGTCCCGCGCTCGACCTGTCGCTGCCGCCCGACCTTACCGACCTTCGCCGACTGGAGCGGAACTGACATGACCCCTCTGAACCCCGCCCTTGCGGCCACTTTTGCGCCCCCGGTGATGGAGGCGCGGCGCTGGCTGACGGGCGTCGATTTTCCGCCTGACCGGCCACTGATCAACGTCAGCCAAGCCGCGCCGGTCGATCCGCCGCCAGAAGGACTGCGCCGCGCTATCGCCGAGGCAACGCTGACGCGCCTCGAGGCGCATCTCTATGGTCCGGTGCTGGGCAACGTCGATCTGCGAGAGGCCGTTGCGGCTGAATTCTCGGCTGCCTATGGCGGGTCCGTCGCGGCGGGTCAGGTGGCGATCACGCAGGGCTGCAACCAGGCCTTTTGCGCCGCGATGGCGACGCTGGCGGGGGCGGGGGATCAGGTCATCCTGCCGACACCCTGGTATTTCAACCACAAGATGTGGCTGGACATGTCGGGTGTGCAGGCGGTGCCGCTGCCCTGCGGCGACGACATGCTGCCCGATCCCGACCACGCGCGCGCCCTGATCGGGCCGCGGACCCGGGCGATCGTGTTGGTGACGCCGAACAACCCCTCGGGCGCCGAATATCCGGCGAACTTGGTGGGCCGGTTCTTCGACCTGGCGCAAGAGCACGGGCTGGCGCTGGTCGTTGACGAAACCTATCGCGATTTTGACAGCCGCGACGGTGCTCCACACGATCTACTGACCCGCCAGGACTGGGACGCCACGCTGATCCAGCTCTACAGCTTCTCCAAGGCCTACCGGCTGACCGGGCACCGCGTCGGCGCGATAGTTGCCGGAGAGGCGCGGCTGGCCGAGGTCGAGAAGTTCCTCGACACGGTGGCGATCTCTCCCTCGCAACTGGGGCAGGTGGGGGCGGTCTGGGGCATGGCGAACCTGCGCCAGTGGCTGGCGGGTGAGCGGGCAGAGATCCTTGCCCGCCGCGCCGCTACTGAAGCCGCCCTTGGCGCGTTGCCGGGCTGGCGGCTGAAAAGCGCGGGCGCCTATTTCGCCTGGGTGGAACATCCCTTCGCGGAAAGCTCGGCCGATCTGGCGCGGCGGATGGTGCGCGACATTGGCGTCCTGGCGCTGCCCGGCACGATGTTCACGCCCAATGACGATCCGGCCGGCGCGCGGCACCTGCGGCTGGCCTTCGCCAATGTCGATGCGGACGGGATCGCCGCGCTGGCAGAGCGTCTGGCGGCGCTTCGACCCTGATCCACTTGTGGCGCGGCCTGCGCCGTCCTAAAGACGGCAACGACACGACCACGAGGAAGGCCGCGCCATGTCACAGCTGCGAACCAAGGGCAAATCGTCCATCGTCTGGATCCTGATGGGTCTGATGGTGCTGGGGCTGGGGGGCTTCGGCGTTACCAGCTTTTCGGGCGGTACGACCGAGGTCGCATCGGTGGGCGAGACCTCGATCAGCGCCGACGATTATGCGCGGGCCCTGCAGCAGGAGATCCGGGCCTTCTCGCAACAGACCGGTCAGCCAATCACGATGCAGCAGGCGCAGCAGCTGGGCATTCCGCAGGCGGTGCAGGCGCGGCTGATCGCGGCAGCCGCGCTGGCAGAACAGGCGCGCCGCATCGGCGTGTCGGTGGGCGACGCGCAGGTGGCGCAGACGATCATGCAGGCCGACGCCTTCCGCGGCCCGAACGGCGATTTCGACCGCACCGCCTATGGCGAGATCCTGCGCCGCGAGCGTCTGACCGAGGCCGATTTCGAAGCCGACGTCCGCGACGATGAGGCGAGGCTGCTGCTGCAGCGCGCCGTCGCGGGTGGCGTTCAGACGCCGGAACCCATGGTCGACCTGACCACGCGTTGGCTTCTTGAGACGCGCGACTTCAGCTGGCGCGAACTGACCGAGGACGATCTTCCCGCCCCCGTGGCCGAACCCGACGAGCAGACCCTGCGCGCCTGGCACGAGGCAAACGGCGACCGCTTCACCGCGCCCGAGACGCGCCGGATAACCTATGCCTGGGCCACGCCCAATATGCTCTCCTCGGAGGTGCAGCTTGATGAGGCCGCGCTCCGCGCCGTCTATGACCAGAACATCGCCGAGTTCCAGCAGCCCGAGCGTCGCCTGGTCAGCCGGCTGGTCTTCCCGGATGCCGAACAGGCCCAAGCCGCCCGCGCCCAGATCGACGCCGCCGAGAAGCCGTTCGAGTCCTTTGTACTGGAGCGTGGACTGACGCTGGAGGATGTCGAACTGGGCGAAATGACCGAGGCCGAACTCGGCGCCGCCGCGTCAGAGGTCTTCGCGCTGGAGCAGCCCGGCGTCGTCGGCCCCATCCAGACCGACCTGGGGCCTGCGCTGTTTTCGGTGAATGCGATCCTTGATCCCGTCAACGTCACCTTCGAGGAAGCGCGCGACGATCTGCGGGCCGAGGCCGCGCTAAGCGCCGCCGCACGGATGATCCAGGACCGCGCGCCCGATTACGAGGATCTGCTGGCGGGTGGCGCCACATTGGAGGATCTGGCCGAGGAGACGGAGCTGGAACTGGGCCAGATCGACTGGACCGCTGACGCCAGCCCCACCGAGGGCGGCATCGAAGGCTATGAGACCTTCCGCGAACGCGCCGCCGAGATTCAGACCAGCGACTTCCCGCAGCTGTTTGAGTTGGCCGATGGCGGCGTCTTCGCCCTGCGCCTGGACGAAATCGTGCCGCCGACGCTGATCCCCTTCGAGGAGGTGCGCGACGAGGTCTTGGCCGACTGGCGCGCGGCGGAGGTGCAGCGCCAACTGCTGGCCGTTGCCGCCGAGGAGCGCGTCGCCGCGGTGGCCGAGACTGCGCCCGCGCCCGCGCCCGAGGCATCGACGGCCGGGGCGAATGGCGTCGTTGCCAATCCCGGACGCCAGCCGGCGGACCCGCAGCCAGCCGCCACCCCGGCCGAGACCTGGACGATGGAAGAGGGCCTCTCGCGCAGCGACTGGATGGATGGCCTTCCGCCCCAGCTTCTGTCGCAGGCTTTTGCGCTGGCGGAACCCGGCGAGGTCGATGTCGTCGATGCGGGGGACCGCGTGTTTGTTCTGCGTCTTGATGCAATCAACGACGCTGATCTGGGCGGCGAGGATGCCGGCCCGATCCGCCAGGCCGTGCAGGCGCGGCTGGACCAGTCGATCCAGGCCGACATCTTCGATTACTACGCCCGCCACATCCAGCGTGGGGCGGAGCTGCAGCTGAACCAGCAGGCGATCAACGCCATCAACGCGCAGGTCCAGTGATGCAGCTGACACCCCAGTTCGATGCCTTCGAGGCCGAATGGAAGGCCGGGCGCAATCAGCTGGTGACGATCAGGCTGGCGGCGGACCTGGACACCCCCGTCAGCCTGATGCTGAAGCTGGCCGAGGCCGCGCCGCAGAGCTTCATGCTTGAATCCGTGACCGGAGGAGAAGTGCGCGGACGCTATTCGATTGTCGGGATGAAGCCGGACCTGGTCTGGGACTGCCGCGACGGTCGCGCCCGGATCAACCGCCAGGCACGGTTTTCGGCCGACTTCGAGGACGACCCGCGCCCCGCGCTAGACAGCCTGCGCGCGCTGATCGCGGAAAGCCGGATCGAGACCATGCCGGACGGGGTGCCGCCGGTCGCCGCGGGGCTGTTCGGCTATTTGGGCTATGACATGATCCGGCTGGTCGAGCACCTGCCAGACGTCAACCCCGACCCCTTGGACCTGCCGGACGCGATGCTGATGCGGCCCTCGGTCGTGGCGGTACTGGACGGCGTCAAAGGTGAGGTGACGCTCTGCGCGCCGGCTTGGCAGGATGGCGGCGACAATGCCCGCGCCGCCTATGCCCGCGCCGCCGAACGGGTCATGGACGCGCTGCGGTCGCTGGACCGCCAGCCTTCCGAGCCGCGCGCCCTTGGCGACGACGCGCAAATCGGCACGCCGGTGTCGAACTTCGCCAAGGCCGACTATCTGGCGGCCGTCGAGAAGGCCAAGGACTATATTCGCGCGGGGGACATCTTCCAGGTCGTGCCCAGCCAGCGCTGGCGGATGGAGTTTCCGCTGCCGCCCTTCGCGCTTTACCGCAGCCTGCGGCGGACGAACCCCTCGCCCTTCATGTTCTTCCTGAACATGGGGGGGTTCCAGATTGTCGGTGCCAGCCCCGAGATCCTGGTCCGCCTGCGCGACGGAGAGGTCACGATCCGCCCCATCGCCGGCACCCGCCCGCGTGGCGCGGATGAGGCCGAGGATCGGGCGCTGGAAGCCGACCTTCTCTCTGACCAGAAGGAACTGGCCGAGCACCTGATGCTGCTGGACCTTGGGCGGAACGATGTCTGCCGGGTGGCCAAGCCCGGCACTGTCCGCCCCACCGAAAAGTTCGTGATCGAACGCTATAGCCACGTCATGCACATCGTCTCGAACGTCGTTGGAGAGCTGCGGGACGGCGAGGATGCGTTGTCGGCGCTTCTGGCCGGTCTGCCGGCAGGCACCGTGTCAGGCGCGCCAAAGGTCCGCGCGATGGAGATCATCGACGAACTGGAGCCTGAGAAGCGGGGCGTCTACGGCGGCGCCGTCGGCTATTTCGCCGCGAACGGGGAGATGGACATGTGCATCGCGCTGCGCACGGGTGTGGTCAAGGATCAGGCGCTTTATATCCAGGCAGGGGGCGGTGTCGTCTATGACAGCGACCCCGAGGCCGAATTCCAGGAGACAGTGAACAAGTCCCGTGCCCTGCACCGCGCCGCCGAAGGCGCGGCGCGCTTTACGCGTAGCAACGGCTGAACACGAAAAAGAAGGGCGACCGCAGGGTCGCCCTTTTTTGAAACAACCCGAAATCAGTTCGCCGGGGCGGTTTCGGTCGTTTCTTCCATCGGCTCAGCCTCCGTGGCGTCGGCCGGCTCGGCCTCCATGGTCTCCACCGGCTGAGCTTCCATGGTTTCCGTTTCGGTCTCCATGGTTTCGGTCTGCATGTCGCCGCTGTCGGCAGGCTCTTCCATGATCTCAGTCGCCGCGGGATCGGTGGTCGCGTCCATGGCGGGCGCGGTGGTGGCGCCCATGCCGCCTGTGGCCATCGGATCGGCCGCAGGCGCGGTGGTGCCGGCGGCGGGATCGGTCATCATCTCGCCAGCCGGCTGCTCCTGCTCGCGGAAGACATATTCCGGCGCTGCGTCAGCCTCTTCCTTGGTCAGGTCCGAGGTAATTTCTTGCGCGTCCGAGTTGATGGTCAGCTCTTCCCAAGGCAGGGCGATCTGTTTTTCACCGATGCCGAGGAAGCCGCCGACACCAATGACTGCGGCCTTCATCTGGCCGGTGTCGCCGTCTACGATCAGGTCGCTGATCGAGCCGATGTTCTCACCGTCGGGCGAGGTCACGGTCGTACCGGTGATCCAGTCCACGCGCCATTCGTTTGCCGCCTGCTGCTGTTCGACCTTTTCGGCGGCCGATGCGGCAGCCGCGTCTTCGGATGCTTCCATGTCAGCTGCGGGCATCTCGGCCGTGGGGTCGGTGGTCGCGTCGGTCGCCATCGGGGCCGTTTCCATGGTCCCGGTTTCGGTGGCCGGATCCGTGGCGGCGTCCTGCGCCTGCGCGGCGAAAGCGACGGGAAGGGCGAAGGCGGTGGTCAAAAGAAGCTTACGCATGTCTTTCTCCTGTGTATGACGCAGGATGAAGAAGCACCCTGCGATTGGGTGCACAATGCGCATCTGACCCGCCGGGTTCCGCCCGATCGTCGGGGCGGAACCGGAAGTTGATCAAGCTGTCGTGAGAAGCCTCAGTCCTCGCCGCGGAAGGGCTGGACGTATTGCAGGGCCATGTCCCAAGGGAAGAAGATCCAGGTGTCCTGGCTGACCTCGGTCACGTAGGACGCGACCATCGGCTTGCCCTTGGGCTTGGCATAGACGGTCGCCAAGTGGGCCTGGGGATACATCTCTCGGATCAGTTCCAGCGTGCGGCCCGAATCGACAAGATCGTCCACTACCAGGATGCCGTCGCCGTCGCCCATCAGTTCGGCGTCGGGACGCTTCAGGACCTCCAGCTGGCCTTGACCGGCCTCGGCAGCGACACCCTTGTAGGACCGGATCGAGATCGTGTCGATCGTGCGGATGTCCAGTTCCCGCGCGACGATCATCGCCGGCACGAGGCCTCCGCGGGTGACGGCGACGACGGCGCGCCATTCGGTCCCGTCCAGGCGCCAGGCCAGCGCGCGGGCGTCGCGGTGCAGCTGGTCCCAGCTGACGTGGAACCCTTTCTCGTGTGGCAGGCGGTCGTTCACGTTCAGGTCTCCTTCAATGCCGCAGGACCAGTGACAGCCCCAGGGCCGCAATCGCAAGCCCCGCCGCCCGGTCGATCCAGAACTTCGCCGCGAAATAACGCCGCCGCAGGAACGGCAGCGCCATCAGGCTGGCCAGTGCGGTATAGAAGAACAGCTCGACCGACAAGGCCACAGCGTAGATCGCCCCCTTGTCGGCGATGCCCAATGCTGCGGGAAAGATCGACAGCAGCACCGCCGAGTAAAAGAGCGCAGGCTTGGGGTTCGACAGGTTCAGCGTCAGCCCTGACAGCATTGTCATGCCCTGCGCATCGGCCGGGTCGGGCAGGGGATCGGCTGCATGGCGCCACAGCTTTGTGCCGATCCAGATGAGGTAGAGACCGCCCACCACCTTCATCAAGACCAGCGTCCAGGGCGCGATGCGGAACAGCGCCGTCAGCCCCAGAAGCGCGAAGAGGCACCAGAACGACGCGCCGATTGCCAAGCCCCAGCCGTAGGTCAGGGCACGCCGGCGCCCAAGGGCGAAGGCGCCCTGGCTGACGGCGATGACGCCGGGGCCGGGCGACAGGATGGCCACCGCAAGCGTCGCGACGAAGACGCCCAGCTGTTCCGGCGTGACCTGGATCATGGGGCGGCCGCGATCAGTCCTTCTTCACCGTCGCGATGTCGGGCGCGTCCACCGCCTTCATGCCGACGACGTGATAACCCGCATCGACGTGATGCGTCTCTCCAGTGACGCCGGCCCCCAGGCGCGACAGCAGGTAGAGTGCTGAGTTTCCGACATCCTCCTGCGTTACGTTGCGCCGCAGCGGAGAGTTCAGTTCGTTCCACTTCATGATATAGCGGAAATCCCCGATGCCGCTGGCCGCCAGGGTCTTGATCGGGCCGGCGCTGATCGCGTTCACGCGAATGCCGTTCTTGCCGAAATCCTCGGCCAGATAGCGGACGCTGGCCTCGAGCGCGGCCTTGGCGACGCCCATGACGTTGTAGTGCGGCATGACGCGTTCCGCCCCATAATAGGTCAGCGTCAGCATCGACCCGCCATCCGTCATCATCGCGGCGGCACGGCGGGCGACGGCGGTGAAAGAATAGACCGAGATGTCCATCGTCATCAGGAAGTTGTCGCGCGTGGTATCCGCATAGCGCCCGCGCAGCTGCTCCTTGTCGGAAAAGCCGATGGCGTGGACGACGAAGTCGAGGCCGTCCCACTGCGCGCCCAGGGCCGCAAAGAGGGCGTCGATCGAGCTTTCGTCCGACACGTCGCAGGGCAGCACCGTGGTCGAGCCGAGCTGCGCGGCCAGCGGGTCGACGCGCTTCTTCAGCGCGTCGCCCTGATAGCTGAAGGCAAGCTCAGCCCCTTCGGCCGCCAGGGCCTTGGCGATGCCCCAGGCAATCGACTTGTCGTTGGCCAGTCCCATGATGAGACCCCGCTTGCCGGCCATCAGACCAGTTCTCTGCTCGCTTGACATGTGCCGTCCCTCGCGGTTTCAACCCTTTGAGCGGTGTTAGGCCAAGTGCTATGCCGCATCAAGCACAAGGAAGGCGCGATGACAGATCGAACCGGAATCTTCTCGGGCGACGACCCGTTCGACATCGCTCGGGCCTGGCTCGAGGAAGCCAGGCAGGAAGAGCCGAACGATCCCAACGCGATCGCACTGGCCACGGTCGACCCCGAGGGGCTTCCGGACGTGCGGATGGTCCTGTTGAAGGATATCGACGGACAAGGGGCCGATGGATCCTTCGTGTTCTACACGAACTATGACAGCGCCAAGGGCCGGCAGATCGCGGCCAGCGGCAAGGTCGCCTTCGTGATGCACTGGAAGTCGCTGCGCCGTCAGATCCGCGTCCGCGGCACAGCGTCGCGCGAAGAGGGGCCGCAGGCCGACGCCTACTACGACAGCAGGGCGCTTCAAAGCCGCCTTGGCGCCTGGGCGTCTCGCCAGTCGCAACCCCTGTCCAGTCGCGGCGCCTTGGTGGCCGAGGTCGCTCGAGTCAGCCTGAAATATGGGACAAATCCGACGCGGCCGCCGTTTTGGGGCGGGATCCGGATCAAGCCCAGCCAGATCGAGTTCTGGGCCGACGGCGCGTTTCGCCTGCACGACCGTTTCCAGTGGACGCTTGACGGCGCCGATCGGTGGCAAACCGCCCGTCTTTTTCCTTGACCTTGACGAAACGCGTCACGGGGCAGAGATTGGATCGGACGGGCGCATTTCCACGCGACGTAAGGTGCTGTATTGTGGTTGCCTTGGGCACACCTTAGGGTCCCTCGGCTGGGTAGATCTATGAATACGAGAATGCGATGACTGACGATGGTGGCCTTAAGCTTGTAACCGGGTTGGTGAAGTGGTTCGACCCGACCAAGGGCTATGGGTTCATCCTGGATGACAATGGTGGGACGGACATCCTGCTGCATGCCAACGTGCTGCGCAATTTCGGGCGCAGCTCGGTGGCTGATCAGTCACGCGTGCGCGTTCTGGTGCAGGAAACCCGCCGCGGCGTTCAGGCCGCCGAGGTCGTGTCGATCGAGCCGCCGATATCGGACGGACAACCGCCCATCGCCGACCTAGACATCGAGATCATCGAACATCTGGACAGCCTGCCGCTCCGCCCTGCGCGGGTGAAATGGTTCGACAAGTCCAAGGGATTCGGCTTTGCCAATATCTTCGGTCACTCCGAAGATGTATTTATACATATAGAAGTGCTGCGCCATTCCGGTTTTGCAGACCTTGCCATCGGCGAGGCGGTTTGCGTTCGCGTCGTCGAGGGGCCGCGGGGTCTGATGGCGGCGCAGGTTTCTGCATGGGACAGCGCACTGCCCGCCCATTCGGAGGAAGAGCCGGATAGCAACGGCAACGGCGGTGATTTCGTGGCGCATGTTGCCGAATAGATTCGTCGGCGCCCTGGCGGTCGCAACCTGTTTTCTGCAAGGCCCTGCGCTGGCGCAGCAGGTCGTGCCCTTCACGTCCCCGGCACAGTGCCAAGCCGGTCGGCTTCTGATCGGGCTGGACGAAGACCGCGCCTTGTCGTTCCAGGTCGAACTCGCCGATACGCCCGAACGCCGCGCCCGCGGCCTGATGTTCCGCACGAATCTGCCGGCGGGGCAGGGCATGCTGTTCGTCTACGAACGCCCGCAGCCGGTCAGCTTCTGGATGCGCAACACCCTGATCCCGCTCGACATGGTGTTCATCGACGAAAGCGGCGTGATTCGGCACATCCACCGCAATGCGACGCCATTGGACGAGACGCCGATTCCCGGCGCGGCCCCAGGCGATCCTGCGCCAGATCGCCTTATGGTGCTGGAAGTGGCAGGCGGTGAGGCTGCGCGCCTGGGCCTGAAGATCGGCCAGCCAGTGGCCCATCCCGCGTTTTCGGCGCAAGAAGAGGCCTGGCCCTGCGCCTAGCCCTTTCCACCGCCGCGACAATGGTCTAAAGCAGCCTCGTCGGGGTGCGACGTTCGCGTCATCCCGACTGCCGGAAGGCAATGCAGGACAGGCGTGACGTGATTCCCTTATCGGACCCAGGTCGCAGCTTTGATCTTGGGCGTCGTGCCGGTAAAGGTGTCGGAGTGTAGCGCAGTCTGGTAGCGCGCCTGGTTTGGGACCAGGATGTCGGGGGTTCGAATCCCTCCACTCCGACCACAGCCGTTCATTGTCACGCTGCCCCGCCTCGGCCTCATTCGAGCCACGGCAACCTAAGACGCAACGATGTCGGAAACGACAGAGTGGACTAGGCGGGACCCATCGAAGGCGATTTGACTTAGGCATTTCTCGTTTCTTGCCAACCTAGGCCTCGACGAAGATGCTGTGCATTTTCGACTATGTACGCGTAAGGGGCGCTGTTGCATGAAGCGTTTGAAGATCAGATTTCCCCTTTCCCGTCTGAAGTCAGCCGACGGGCTGCGTGACGGGAATGCCGAGTGCGGTGAAGCGGTTGAGGATGGCGATGC
>NZ_JAOTBE010000191.1 GCF_026162645.1 Paracoccus rhizosphaerae | reverse complement strand
CAGGCCCTCAAGCTGGCGGTGGAACCCCAGGCCAATGTGCTTCGCAACGACCAATTGATGGAGGTGCCCTAAGCGTCATCACCCTGCCATCGATTACATCGTGATCATGCTGCGCGAGCTCAAGATGCACGGCATGGCCCAGGCAGTTGCAGAACTGGCTGAGCAAGGTGCACCGGCCTTCGATGCGGCGCAGCCCATCCTGTCCCAACTGCTCAAGGCCGAGACCGCCGAGCGAGAGGTGCGCTCGGTGGCCTACCAATTGAAGGTGGCCAGGTTCCCGGCGTACCGGGACCTGGCTGGGTTTGACTTCGGCCACAGTGAGGTGAACGAGGCACTGGTACGCCAGCTGCACCGGTGCGACTTCTTGGAGAACGCCAACAACGTGGTGCTGGTGGGTGGACCGGGTACGGGCAAGACCCACATCGCCACAGCCCTCGGGGTGCAAGCCATCGAGCACCATCACCGCAGGGTACGGTTCTTCTCCACGGTGGAGCTGGTCAATGCGTTGGAGGAGGAGAAGGCCAACGGCAAGCCCGGACAATTGGCCCACCGCCTGGCCTATGCCGATATGGTGATCCTGGATGAGCTGGGCTACCTGCCGTTCAGTACGTCAGGAGGCGCCTTGCTGTTCCACCTGCTGTCCAAGCTGTACGAGCGCACCAGCGTCGTGATCACCACCAACCTGAGCTTCAGCGAATGGGCCAGTGTGTTCGGGGATGCCAAGATGACCACGGCACTGCTGGACCGACTCACGCATCACTGCCATATTCTGGAAACCGGTAACGACAGCTATCGATTCAAGCACAGCTCTGAACAGCAACCACCACAGGCCACCAAGAAGGAGAAGACAGCCAAGAACTTATCCACAACGTGAGCGTGAAGCTCACGAACCAGGGTGGGTCAAGAATCGATGGAAATCGTGGGTCAGCTTTGCGTGGAAATCAACACTCATGCATGAACATGGCAAGGCTATGGGCGAAGAACCTCCCGTTCGGCCAGA
>NZ_JAOTBE010000190.1 GCF_026162645.1 Paracoccus rhizosphaerae | reverse complement strand
CTCGGACTGTTCTGTTGAAGTCGACGGCAACGCCTATTCCGTGCCCTGGACGCTGATTGGCGAGCGGGTGACAGTCATCGTGGCGGGCCCGGACCTGCGTGTCCGGCATGCCGGGCAGGATGTCGTGTGCCATGCGCTGCGCAGCGGTCGCTATGGGCGCGTTGCCGATCCGGCCCATTTTGCCGGGATCGGCCGCCGCAGGGCGCCCTGTCCATTACCGGAGGTGCCGACGCTGCTGCGGCCGTTGAGCGAGTATGACGCTGTCGCGGGAGGGGCCTGGTGATGCTGCCCGATCTTCCCGACCACCTGGACCGGATGCTGACGCGCCTGAAGCTGACCGCCATCCGGGACCAGCTCGACAACTTGCTCGACGAAGCCGGGCGCCGCGAACTCACGATCCGCGAGGCGCTGACCATGCTGTGCGAACGCGAGATCGCTCGCAAGGATCAGCGGCGGATCGAAATGAGCTTCGGCCTGGCACGGTTCCCGTTCCACCGCAACCTCGCCGGGTTCGACTGCGCCGCGCAGCCCTCCATCGACCGAGGCCAGATCCAGGATCTCGCCACAGGACGGTTCATCGCCAACGGTGAGGCCGTGCTGCTCCTTGGGTCACCGGGCGTCGGCAAGACGCACCTCGCCGTTGCTATCGGCCGCGAGGCCATCGTCACCGGCTATACCGTGCTGTTCGTGCCGGCGACGACGCTGGCCAAGGCCCATGCCGAGGGACGGCTGGAGGAAAAGCTGTCCCACTACGCCAAGCCAAAGCTGCTGATCGTGGATGAACTCGGATACCTCCCCTTCGAGCCCGATGCCGCCCATCTGTTCTTCCAGCTCGTCAGCCGTCGCTACGAGCGCGGCGCCCTGCTGGTGACCTCGAACCGGGCGGTCGGAGAATGGGGCACCGTGTCCGGCGATCCGGTCGTCGCCACCGCGATCCCTGCGCGGACGGGTGCTGCACCACAGCCACGTCGTGACCATCCGAGGCGAGAGCTACAGACTGCGCAAGACA
>NZ_JAOTBE010000018.1 GCF_026162645.1 Paracoccus rhizosphaerae | reverse complement strand
TCCCGACAAACGGGCAGGTCGAGCGGATGAACCGCACGATCAAGGACGCGACCGTCAAACGCTTCCACTACGATAGCCACGATCAGCTCCGCACCCATCTCGCGGACTTCATGCCCGCCTATAACTTCGCCCGCCGCCTCAAGACCCTCGCCAGCCATGGTCCTTGGACCGATGGCGGACCATGGCTGGCCCTCACGTCTTACAAATTCATCTGCAAGATCTGGACATCCCAGCCCGACAGATTCATCCTAAACCCGATCCACCAGATGCCGGGACTGAACATCTAGGCGCCGGGGCGCGGTGCCGGGACGGGGGCGGCCCCGTCATCGGTCATCCGCGACATCACGCTGGCCGCCACCGCGCCCGAGATGTTGTGCCACACGCTGAAGATCGCCGCCGGCACCGCCGCAAGCGGCGAGAAATAGGCCGTCGCCAGCGCCGCCGCCAGGCCCGAGTTCTGCATGCCCACCTCGATCGCGATGGCCTTGCGGCGGGCAAGGTCCAGGCCCGCCAGCCGCGCGGCAGCAAAGCCGATCAGGTAACCCAGCCCGTTGTGCAGCAGCACCACGGCGAAGATCATCATTCCCGACTGCGCGATGGCGCCCTTGGACGCGCCCACCACCGCCGCGACGATCAGCACGATTCCGGTCACGCTGACCAGCGGCAGGGCCGGAATGGCCGCGCGCACGAAGCCGGGGACCAGCCGCTGCGCGGCAAAGCCCAGGGCCAGCGGCAACAGGACCATCTTGACGATGGACTGGAACATCGCCCAAGCATCGACGGGCAGGAATTCGCTGGCCAGCATCAGCACCAGGAAGGGCGTCACGACCGGCGCCAGCAGCGTCGTCACGCTGGTGCAGGCGACCGACAGCGCCGTGTCGCCCTTGGCTAGGTAGGTCATCACGTTCGAGGAGGTGCCACCGGGGCAGCAGCCGACCAGGATAACCCCGGCCGCGACCTCTGGCGGCATCGGGATGATGCGGGTCAAGGCGAAGGCCAGCAGCGGCATGATCACGAACTGCGACACGACCCCCAGGCCCACGTCAAAGGGCCGGCGCAGGACCTCGGCAAAGTCCCTGGTCGAGATGGTCAGGCCCATCCCGAACATGATCACCCCCAGCAGCGTCACGATCCAGGGTGTCAGCTGGCGGAACACGTCCGGCAGAAGAAAGCCCAGGACCGCGAACAGCAGGACCCAGATGGCAAATGTATTGCCGATGAAACGTGAAAATGCGCCCAAGGCCTTCATGGTGACGTTCCTTCCTGCACGATCGTGTCGCGTGGCTGTTTCAGCCGCGGCCATAGTCGCGGCGATGGTCCGGCGCAAGCCTTCCAAGCGGGCAGCGGGACGCCCGGCTGCCTCCCCATTCGCCTATGACACCAGATTGCCACACGAAATCGTTATCAAAGGGTGGACATGGCGGGCCGGATCTGAAAACGGACCTGCAAGGGGGTGCCTTTGTCAAAGAACCGCGAGATCTGGATCGACGCATTGCGCGGAGTGACCGTCACCCTGGTCGTTCTGCACCATTGCCGCCTGGCCGTCACGACACTGCTGCGGCAGGCAGGAACAGACTTCCACAACCTGGTCGACAATGTCGACGACCTGATCGGTCTTGTCCGCATCCCGGCCTTTCTCATCTGCTCGGGGATCGTCTTCTCCGGCCCTGCGCAGCGCGGCTGGCGGTGGTTCGTCGGGCGCCGCCTTGGCTGGACGCTGTGGATCGCGCTGGTCTGGGGTTGGTTGCAGCTTGCAGTGATGTATCTAGGCGTGCCGCTCTATCCCTGGCTCGACGGGAACCTGCCGACGCGGCTGAACCTCATGCTGCTCGATCCGGTCGGGAACATGTGGTTCATCTATGCCATCGCGCTTCTGGGCACGTTCTGCATGATCCTGCGGCCGGCGGGCAAGACGGTCACCATCGCCGCCGCCGCCCTGCTGTCGGCGTTGATCATCGAGACATTGGGGCGCATGGACCTGCCGCCGGGCCTGCACCTGACGGCCTGGAACCTGGGGATCCGCGGGTTCATGTTCTTTGCCCTGGGCTTCGTCTTCGCGCAGCAGTTGAAGCAGCCCCGGCGCGGCCACTGGACGACCTTCGTCGTCGCGATCCTGATCTGGGCCGGCTGCTATCTGCTCTATCTGAACGCCGAGACGTTCCGCAGCTATCATCGCCTGGCGCTTGCGATCCCGGCCACACTGGCGGCGATCCACATGCTGCAGTTCCTGCTGGCCCGCCTGCCCCAGGCCGCCGAGGCCGCGGCATTCCTCGGCCGCCGCTCGCTCGAGATCTTCCTGCTGCACCAGTTCTTCGTCGCAGCCTGCTTCATGCTGCTGCGCCCGCTGGCCGGGACGGTGCCGGGCCTGGGCATCCTGGCGATCATGTTCGCGGCCACGCTTCTGGCATCGGTTGCGGCGGCCGGCCTGCTGCGCGGCCTGCCGGGCAATCCGATGTTCTCGACCCGCGCGATGGCGACCTAGTCGCGGATCAGCCCGACCAGCACCTCGCGCAGGCGCGCCTCGCAGGCGGCGGTGTCGCCGTCGTCCTCGAGGGCCGGTACCTCGCCCGGAAGGGCGCGGGCATCGAGGATCTCATTGCCTCCCTCGCCCGCCTCTTCGGCCTCCTCGATGGCCGGGATCGCCGACACCGACCATCGGCTGGTTGTATCCGCCCGAGGAGACCAGATGCACGTTGATCTGGCGCGGTGCGGTCCCCATCCGCGGGATCAGGTAGGTATCAATGTTGTCCTGCTGCGCCCGCCTGTCCTGAAAGGTGATCTGCATGCTCAGGGCTTGGCCGACGCCCATGATGACCGCACCTCCATTTGCGACCGGATACAGTCGGGGTTCACCTGCGCGCCGCAGTCGATGCCGTCACGGAACGGCCATGCCCCTGTCATCGGCCCGTCACCTTCCTGCGGCAGGGACGCGGCAGCTGAAAATGACCACAGGGATGAAAACCTTGCACAAAACCGCCATTTTGACTTCGGCCTTGGCGCTTGCGGCCGCCGTGCCCGCGCTGGCCGAGACCACGTTCAACCGCATCGCGTCCTTCGCCACCCCCGACAACATGGCCGCGGACCAGGACCGCAACCGCACATCCTCGGCCGAGATCATCTCGGCCTCAGAAGATGGCAACACGCTGGTCTATTCCGACAGTCCCCTGGGCGTTCTGGGCTTCGTCGACATCACCGATCCGGCCGCACCAAAACCCCTTGGCAATGTTGCGATGGAGGGCGAGCCCACCACCGCCGTCATCATCGGCGATCGAGTCTTCGCCGGCGTGAACACGTCCCAATCCTATACTGATCCGTCGGGGCAGCTGCGGGTCGTCGACCTCGACAGCCACGAGGTTCTGCAGTCCTGCGACCTGGGCGGCCAGCCGGATTCGGTGGCCCGCGCGCCCGACGGCAGCTTCCTGGCCATCGCCATCGAGAACGAGCGGGACGAGGACCTGAACGACGGCGCCCTGCCGCAGATGCCGGCAGGCTTCGTCGTCAAGCTGCCGGTGCAGGACGGCCGCGTCGACTGCGCCAGCATGCAGCGGATCGAGATGACCGGCCTGGCCGAGATCGCCGCCGAGGACCCAGAACCCGAGTTCGTCGACATCAACGACCGTGGCGAGATCGTCGTTACCCTGCAGGAAAACAACCACCTCGTCATCGTCGGCGCCGACGGCACCGTCGCGTCGCACTTCAGCGCCGGGACCGTTTCGCTGGACGGGATCGACGCAAAGGACGACGGCGCTCTGGTCTTCACCGACAGCCTGACCGACGTGCCGCGCGAACCAGACGGGGTGAAATGGATCGACGACGATCACATCGCCACCGCGAACGAAGGGGATTACCAGGGCGGCACCCGCGGCTGGTCGATCTTCGACCGGCAGGGGAACGTGGTTTACGATTCCGGCACCAGCTTCGAACACGCGCTGGTCCAGATCGGCCATTACCCCGACAAGCGCTCGGATGCGAAGGGCGTCGAGCCAGAAAGCATCGAGGTCGCGACCTTCGACGACACCCGCTACATCTTCGTCGCCTCGGAGCGCGGATCGATCATCGGCGTCTATGACGCAACCGACCTGACCGCTCCGCGCCTGACGCAATTGCTGCCCTCGGGCATTAGCCCCGAAGGCATGGCCGCCATCCCGTCGCGCAACCTGCTGATCACCGCCAACGAGGCCGACCTGGTCGAAGATGGCGGCGCCCGCGCCCATGTCATGGTCTTCCAGGGCGGCAACGATCCCGCAGCTTATCCCATGCTGACCTCGGAAGGCGCCGATGATCTGATCGGCTGGGGCGCGCTGTCGGGGCTTGCCGCCGGAGAGGCCGAGGGACAGCTTTACGCGATCACCGACAGCTTTTACGGCAACCAGCCGTCGATCCTGACTATCGACGCCACCCAGACGCCCGCCCGCATCACCGCCAAGACCGTGGTGACCCGCAACGGCGATCCGGCGCAGAAGCTGGATCTGGAAGGCATCACCAGCGACGGCGAAGGCGGCTTCTGGCTGGCATCCGAAGGACGCAGCGACCGCCTGATCGCGCACGCCATCTATCATGTGGATCCTGACGGAGAAATCACCGACGAAATCGCCCTGCCTGCAGAGCTTCTGCAGGGCGAGAGCCGCTTCGGGTTCGAGGGCATCGCGCGGCAGGACAACCTGCTGTGGACCGCGGTCCAGCGCGAATGGGGGTCCGATCCCAAAGGCCGGGTCAAGCTTCTGGCCTATGACACCGAAGCCGAGACATGGGGCGCCGTCGCCTATCCGCTGGATGACGCGCCGCAGGGCTGGATGGGTCTTTCAGAAATCGCGATCCACGGTGACTGGGCTTGGCTGATCGAGCGCGACAACCAGGTGGGACAGGCCGCCACGACCAAGAAGCTCTATCGCGTCGCGCTGTCCGACATGGTCCCCGTGGCGCTGGACCAGGATCTGCCCCTGGTCGCCAAGGAGGAGGTCCGCGACCTGATCCCGGACCTGCGCGTCCTGAACGGCTATGTCCAGGACAAGGTCGAGGGCTTTGCCATCGACGCCGCTGGTATGGGCTGGCTGGTCACCGACAACGACGGCGTCGACGACAGCTCGGGCGAGACGCTGTTCTGGTCGATCGGCACCATGGCCGAGTGACCCGGCCGGGGCCGGTGGCTATGCGCCATCGGCCTCCAGTTCCGACAGGCCCAGCTGCAGTGCCGCCGCCATGGTGGCCGCCAGCACGGCCTGCGGGCCGCCGTCGAAGTTGAATTCTTTCGCGACCGGCGCCTTGCCACGGCGACAGACGCCGATGCAGACATAGCCGGCGGGCTTGCCCTGGTCGTTGTCAGGCCCCGCGACACCGGTGATCGACAGCGCCAGATCCGCTTTCGGCGCGGCCTCCAGCGCACCGGTCGCCATCTGCCGCGCCACCTCGGGGTCATAGACCGTACGTTCGTCGATAACTTCCTGCGACACCCCCAGGGCCGACGTCTTCATCGTCGTCCCATAGGTCACGATGCTCCCTTCAAGGCTGGAGCCGCTGCCGGGCACTGCTGCAAGGCTGGCCGACAGAAGCCCGCCCGTGCAGGATTCCGCGGTGACCAGCCGCAAGTCGCGCTGACGTAGCGCTTGCGACAGGTCCGAGGCCGCCGCCTGCAGGTCGACCGGGAAATCCAGCCGGGCCTCGTTCCGGACCAGCACTTGGGGCCGGAACAGGTCCTCGTCGATCCGGTCCAGAACGGGGAAGCGTTCCGACAGCGGGTTGTCGAAGCTGATCGGGTTCACCCGCTTGTGCCAGGTGGTGCGAAGGCGATAGAGGACCGCCTGCATCACCTTGGCCGGGTGGCTGCCGGGGTCGATGTCCAGCGCGTCGGCGATCCCGTCGACATCCAGCCGGGGGTTTCGTTCCAGCGCCTGCGACAGCGCAAAGACCATGATGTCCCATTCCAGATAGGTCGCGCCGATCTGCGCCTCGTCACCGGCCCCGATCCCAAGCCCGTCGGTCGGCTTGGCGCGCCAGGTCTTCTCAGGCACCCCGGCGGCGCGGGCCATCCACGGGATCTCCCACGACTTCAACAGGCCCTGGACGGGAGCAAGGTCGCCAACGTCGCCGTGCAGCGTCCAGAAGCCCGCCCCCAGTTCGGAATAGTTGTCGGTGCTGGCGACGATCCCGCCGTGGCGATGCGCCTGGTCATAGAGCGTGACCATCCGCAGCCGCGCCCGCAGGTTGCCGCGACGCGTCCGGGCGGCAGCCTCGTCCGACTGCGCAAGGTCCGGGTCCAGCCCCGCCAGCGCAGCGACCATCGCCTCGTACTCGGCCGTCAGGTCGATATGGACATGCTCCAACCCCAGGGCCTCGCAAGCCTCGACGCCGCGCTCGGTCTCCTCGGGGTTCTGGTGGATCGGCAAGGTGTAACCGACGACACGCCACCCGGCCTCCTTGAACAAGGCGGCCGTCAGCGCCGAATCCACTCCACCCGACATGCCGAGCACCGCGGTGCCCACGCCGCCCTGCTGGCGATAGTCGCTCAGCTTGCCGACAAGCCGGCGGTGCACGTCCTCAAGCTGGTCCGCCGGCAGGAACAGACCTTGCTCGATCTGCCCCCGCAACCGGGTGTCGAACCAGGGGTCCAGGCCGCCCGCGGCCTTCTGGCGGGACAGGTTCATGATTTCATCGTACGACATGGGTCCTCCGCGGCAGATATTGGTGTCCGGAACTGGGCCACGGCCGCAAATGTTCCCGGCCCCGCGCCGAGGAACCTGAACCCGGGCCTTCAGCGTTCACATGCGATCTTCATGGGAGAAACCGAGATGCTCACCTCTTCGATCAAGACCCTGATGGCTGGCGGCCGGGTCGTGACGGCCAGCGCGTTGCTGGCCACGACCGCGATGGCGCAGACGACCACGCTCGACACGCCACAGGGCAACACTGTCATCGTGCCGGACGACGCGCTCGAGGCGCAACCGTCGGTGGGCTATGTCCTCGAAAGTGATTACCCGCGGCTCGACAGCATCGAGAACAACACCACGATCGCCCAGACGCTGATCTCTCAGGGCTACAGCGACGTGGTCATCAGCCGCGAGGGGCCGATCCTGACGGTGACGGCGGTTCGCGGCGTGACGCCGATCGAGCTTGTCTACAGCACCGCCAACGGGCGGCTGGTCTCGGTGGATGGCGTCGAGACGCGGGAGGCGCCCGAAGGATCTTCGGCCGGCGACCAGATGGGCATGAACGCCACGGCGGACGGAGATGCGGGCGCGCCGGACGCTGCCGACGGCGCCGAGGATTCCGGCATGGACGACGGCGGCACCGGGACGGATGACGGCGACACGGGCGGCGAAGGCTCGGGCGCGGACGGCGACACGGGCGGAGACGCCTCGGGCGCGGACGGCAGCGGCGCTGACGGCGGCGATGCCGGCGGATCCGACAGCGCCGGAAGCGGTGGCGGAAGCGACGGTGGCGACAGCGATGGCGGCGACAGCGGCGGAGAGGGCGGAAGCGACGGCAACGGCTGAAGTCGCTGCACTACCCCTTGCTCCAAGCGCGACGCAGCGCAGCAGCGGCGCAAGTCTTTCGACGTGACCGACCTTGGGGGCGCCGATGCCGGATCATTCGGCACGGCGCCATGAGAACGGTTCACTGATATCACCGTCAGGAACCCGGGGGCGGCGGGCGCCCCCGAAGATCATTTAGGAGGCGTGAAGGGCCTCTGCCCGGTTCCAGCGGATGGATGACCAGAGCGAGACGCCGATCAGCGCCGCGCCGCCCAAACCGGTGATGACCTCGGGGATGTGCACCAGCGACTGCGCGAACATCACCACCGACAGCGCGATGATGGCATAGAAGGCGCCGTGCTCAAGGAACCGGTATTCGGCCAGCGTGCCGTTTTCCACCAGCATGATCGTCATCGAGCGCACATACATCGCGCCGATGCCCAGACCGATGGCGATCACGAACAGGTTCTGGCTCAGCGCGAAGGCCCCGATCACCCCGTCGAAGCTGAAGGACGCGTCCAGCACCTCGAGATAGAGGAACGCCCCCAGCCCGCCCCGCGCGGCCCCGTGCAGGGTCTCTTGCGTGCTGTCCAGAAGGCCGCCCAGCACCTCGACCAGCAGGAAGGTCATCAGGCCCCAGATCGCCGCGCTGAAGAAGACGGTGCGCTCGGTCCCTTCCAGCAGGCGCGAGAAGCCGATCACGAACATCAGCACGACCGCGACCTCGACGCCGCGGATGGTGGCGTATTTGGCCATGTGGCGTTCCAGCCAGTGGACCCAGTGGACGTCCTTTTCATGGTCGAAGAAGAAGGAGAGCCCCACCATCATCAGGAACGTCCCGCCGAAGGCCGCGATCGGCAGATGCGCGTCATGCATGATGCGGGCGTATTCCTCGGGCTGGCTGGCGGCCAGCACCAGCGCCTGCCAGGGTCCGATGCCTGCCGCGACCACCACGATCAGCAGCGGAAAGACGATCCGCATGCCGAACACCGCGATCAGGATCCCCCAGGTCAGGAAGCGGTGCTGCCATTCCGGCCGCATCTCCTTGAGCTTGTTGGCGTTCACGATCGCATTGTCGAAGGACAGCGAGATTTCCAGCACGGCCAGCACCGCGCAGATGAACAGGATCGACATCATCCCGCCGAATGTGCCAGTGGTCTGCCAGCCAAGGGCGGCGCCCAGCACCAGGCCCAGGACGGTGACGACGAGCGCCCATTTCATATAGGACAGGATCGACCGTCCGGACGCGCCGCCCCCGAGGGGAGGAGTTTGCTGTGTCATGATTGGATTGGTCCAGGCGGCTGGAAAGGAACAGGTGCCGACATCGCGAAAGCGCCGCCACTTCCGCCAGAGGGGCCCGGTCACCGCTCGACTGCGCCGAAGCGCCGCAGGTATCTAACAAGCCGGCGCCCGAATCTGCAAGGCCGCAGGCACGGGAACCATCCGTGGGCGGCGGTTCGTGCAGGCTGATGCAACGTGCGCACCGCCCCCGGCGACCCCGTCTCCGCCACCTACCGCGCGCCCACGGGGCGTCAAGGCACCGCTTTCCAGTCTCGGCGCCACTGGCGTCCGGCGGGCCGGGCGCCTATGTCTTCGCCATGGAAAAGATCAACCTGCCGGAACGCCCCGATCTGGCCGCCAAGGCAGCGGATCAGGGCTTCAGCTTCGCCAACATGCACGGCGAGCCCTATTGGGACGAATCGTCGGCCTATCGCCTGACGCTGACCCAGGTCGAGCGTGACCTGGAGGACCCCGCGACAGAGCTTCATGCAATGACGCGAGAGGCCGTGGACCGCATCGTCCGCGAGGAGGCGCTGATGGAGCGGATGGGCATTCCGCCAGCGCATTTCGACCTCATCGCCGACTGCTGGGCGCGCAACGAGCCCGAGATCTATGGTCGCATGGACCTGGCCTATGACGGCAGCGGGCCTGCGAAGCTCTTGGAATACAACGCCGACACTCCGACCTCGCTTTACGAAAGCGCCGCCTTCCAGTGGCAGTGGCTTGAAGATCAAATGGCCGCGGGCGTCCTGCCCCAGGGGGCGGACCAGTTCAACGGCATCCACGAGGCGTTGGTCGAGCGCTTCAAAGAGCTGTTCGCGCCCAAGACCGACATCCACTTCACCGCCGTCGCCGACAATCCCGAGGATTATGCGACGGTCGAGCAGATGGCCTGGGCCGCCCGCGAGGCCGGGCTGGGGGCGCATTTCAGCGACCTCGCGAAGCTCGGCGTCAGCCGGGAGGGGCAGTTCCTCGATGCCGAGGACCGGGTGATCGGCACGCTCTTCAAGCTCTATCCATGGGAGGATCTGCTGGCTGACGACTATGCGCGCCACATCGCAGGGTCGGGCTGCATGTTCCTGGAACCCGCCTGGAAGGCCGTCGTGTCGAACAAGGGCCTGCTGCCCGTGCTGTGGCAGATGTTCGAGGGGCACCCGAACCTGCTGCCGGCCTTCTTCGCCGACGAGGTCGCGGATGCGCTGGTGGCGGGCGGGCGGCCGGTGCCGGCGGTGGCCGATGCCTTCGGCCGCGTCGCCGACCAGTTCCGCAAGGCGCATGTGGTGAAGCCGATCTTCTCGCGCGAGGGGGCGTCGATCAGCATCGTCGAGGATGGCGAGGTGACCGAGACCTCGCCCAACACGGAATACGACCGGCATCCTCGGATCGTGCAGGCCTATCATCCGCTGCCGGTCTTCGACGGCTTCCGCCCGGTCATGGGCGCCTGGATCGTGGGGCAGGCCTGCGTGGGCCTGGGCATCCGCGAAGACCGGGGCCGCATCACGCAGGACCTGTCGCGCTTCAAGCCGCATTTCATCGCGGAGTGATTCGCGCTAAGGAGGATCCATGAGGACACGTTCCAGAACCGTCGCGCTGACCATCCTCGGCGCTGCCGCCTTCACCGTCGCCGGCTGCCGCGAGGAGCAGGTCGAGGCACAGGCCTTTCCGGACCTGGCCAGCTGCCGGTCCGCAGCCGAACAGCAGGGCCTGTTCACGCCGGCCGAATGCGACCAGGCCTTCGCGCAGGCCGAAGAACTGCATGTCGAGGCCGCGCCACGATACGACAGCCTGGCCGTCTGCGAGGAGCAGCATGGCGAAGACGCCTGCGGGTCCGAGGACCAGGTGGTCGAGGACGGCGGGTCCGGCAGCATCTTCATGCCGCTTCTGGCGGGCTACCTGATCGGCAACATGCTGGGCCGCGCCGGCGGCGGAATGGCCGCTGCGCAGCCGCTTTACCGCAACGCCCAGGGCGGCTTTACCAACGCTGCGCGCACCACCAACTTCGGCAGCAACGCAGGCCGCGCGCAGATGAGCGCGCAGAACTTTGCCCGACCGGCCGCGACGGCTGGTCAGGCGCCCATGTCGCGCGCCACCGCGACCTCTCGCGGCGGGTTCGGCGGCAGCCGCAGCTTCGGCGGCTAGACACGCCCGCGCGCGGTGCTGGCGCGCGGCATCAGCCGGAAGCCCAGGTCCAGCGCATGACCGCGCGGCGCACCGCCGCCGGTCAGCCGGTCACGGACCATCCGAACCGCCTGCCGCCCCATCGACAGCCGGTCAGTCGCCACCGAGGTCAGCGCAGGCTCGGCCGCCGACATCATCTCGTGGTCGTTGAAGCCGCAGATGCCCAGCTCGGCGCCCACGCGGATGTTGCGCCGCTGCGCCTCGAAGAGGACGCCGATCGCCAGATCGTCGTTGTTGCAAAGCACTGCATCTGTCTGCGGGCGCCGCGCCAGCAGGTCCGCGAACAGCCGGCAGCCCAGGCTGACCGAGGACGGCTCGGGCGTGGTGACTACGGGGTCGTCCGCCTGCCCGGCCGCGGCCAGGCCGTCGCGAAAGCCTGCCAGCCGGCGCTGGCTCCGCGGGTCCATCTGCGCCCCCAGGAAGGCCGGTGCGCGATAGCCTTGCGCCAACAGGTGTTCGACCCCCGCCCGCGCACCGTGATAATGAGACAGGCCGACCGCCAGGTCGATCGGCGGCGGCCCGACCTCCATGATCTGGACGACCGGGCAGGCCGCCGCGGACAGCAGCGCGCGTGCGGCGGGCGACTGGTCGTGCCCGGCCACGATCAGTCCGGCCGGCCGCTGCGACAGGAAGACCCGGATCAGCTGTTCCTCGGTCATCGGCGAATAGCGCGTGGTGCCCAGTTGGACGCCCAGGCTGCTGCCCTCGAGCCCCTCGTAGATGCCGCGCATCACATCGGCAAAGACGTTGTTGCTGACCGACGGGATGACCACGCCGATCACGTCCGTCCGCCCCGACGCCAGCGCCCGCGCCGCCGGGTTCGGCACATAGCCCAGTTCGCGGATCGCCCGGTCGATCCGAGCCCGCGCCTCGGCCGAGACCTTGTCGGGATTGCGCAATGCGCGCGACACCGTGATAGGGCTGACATCGGCGGCCAGCGCGACCTCGGACAAGGTGATCCTGGGCTTATCGTTCATGATCTGGAAGATTACGCCCATTCAAGAGGCAAGGAAAAGGGGTTGACGCATGACAGCGCTGTCATTCATGCTTGAGGCAGGGAGGACGACCGAATGACCATCTTGCGGCCGATTCTGGTCATGGGCATCTGCGGCACCGGGAAATCGTCGGTGGCCCGCGGGCTGGCCAGTTGCATCGGCGGCAGCTTCATTGAGGCGGACCAGTATCACGACGCCAGCAGCGTCGCGCGGATGCGCGCGGGCCAGCCGCTGACCGACGACATGCGCTGGGGCTGGCTGGACCGGCTGGCGGATGCGGTTCGCAATGCGCCGCAGCGGGCGGTGCTGGCCTGTTCGGCGTTGGGGCTGGCGCATCGCGACCGGTTGAGGGCCGGCGCCGGTGCGCTGGACATCGTCTTCCTGCATGGCGACCGCGCCCTGATCGAGGCGCGGATGATCGCAAGGCAGGACCACTACATGCCGATCAGCCTGATCGACAGCCAGTTGGCCGCGCTGCAGCCGCCCGATCCGGCGGCCGAGGGGGCGCTGTGGATCGATGTCGCCCTGCCCCTGCCGGCCATCATCGACATCGCGGCCGACACCCTTGCGCCGCAAGCGAAAACCACAGGAGGAGAAACCGAATGACACATATGACCCGCCGCACCCTGCTGGCCGCGACCGCCGTCATGGCGCTGGCCGCACCGGGACTTGCGCAGGAACACAGCTTCCGTTTCCAGTCTTCGGACCCCGCGGGTAACCCGAACTTCGTGCTGCAGCAGGGCTGGGCCGAGGACGTGGCCGAAAAGTCCGGCGGCCGGATAAAGATCGACCTGCTTCCGGTCGAATCCATCGTCGCGCACAACGAAACGCAGGACGCCATCGCCACCGGGATCCTGGACGGTCACGTGACCGACCTGTCCTATTTCGCAGGCAAGGACCCTGCCTTCGGCCTGATGGGCAACCCGGTCGGCGCCTGGTCCGACCCCCAGCAGATGCTGGACTTCGTCGAGAACGGCGGCGGCAAGGAGCTGCTGAACGAGATCATGAACCCCTATGGCCTGCAGTTCATCGGCGCCACCACGCCGGGCCTTGAGGCGCTGGTCAGCGCCGTGCCGCTGGACGGCGTGGACGACCTGCAGGGCGTCAAGATCCGCGCCCCTGAAGGTCTGGTCCAGTCGGTCTTCGCGGCCGCCGGTGCCGCGCCCGTGAACCTGCCGGGGTCAGAGGTCTTCACCTCGCTGGACAAGAAGGTGATCGACGCGGCCGATTACAGCGTCTTTTCGACCAACCAGGCGCAGGGCCTGAACGAAATCGCGCCGCATCCGGTCTATCCGGGGTTCCATTCGCTGCCGCTGGTGGAAATCTCGATGAACAAGGACAAGTGGGACGCGCTGCCCCAGGATCTGCAGCAGGTCCTGACGCAGTCGGTCAAGGACTTCGCCCAGACCCAGACCGCCGCCCTGGCCGAGGCCGACGCCGCCGCCGTGGCAGAGGCCGAGGCGAGCGGGCAGATCACCGTCCACGACTGGCCCGACGAGGAACGCGCCAAGTTCCGCGCCATCGCCCAAGGCGAATGGGAAAAGGTCGCCGGCCAGTCGCCGGCCGCTCAGCGGGTCTATGACACGCTGACGGCCTATTTGACCGACAAGGGCCTGGTCCAGTAACGGCCGGTCGGGCGCCACGCGCGCCCGGCCCCACCAGCGGGAGGAGAGCGCATGGAAACCTCGGAAGCCGTCCCGAGAGAAGAGCACGAGGCCGTGCCCCAGTCGGGCGCCCTCGGGCGCTGGATCGACCGGGCAGCGATCATCCCCGCGATGGGGCTGGTCATCGCCATGCTGATCCTGATCCAGGAGGTCGTGCTGCGCTATGCGTTCGGCCGCCCGACCATCTGGGCGCACGAGACGACCGTGTTCCTCTGCGCGATCTCGTTCGTCTATGGCGGGCTTCTGTGCACGGCGCGTGACAGGCACATCCGCGTGGTGCTGGTCTATGACGTCCTGCCGCCGGCGGCGCGGCGGGTGGCTGACATCCTGATCTCGGCCATCTGCGGGGTTTCGGCTGCAGCCTTTGCCTGGGCGGCCTGGCAGATGGTCAAGCGCGCCGCTTGGCGCCCCGACGGCAGCTTCCACCTGGAAACTTCGGGATCGGCCTGGAACCCGGCCTATCCGGGCGTCCTGAAGATCCTCCTGATGGTCGCGCTGGCGATCATGGCGCTGCAGTTCGTGATCCTGACGATCAACTATGCCCGCAAGGGGGTCCGCTGATGGAGTTCTTCGGATCGCTGCAGTCCCTGGGCATCGAGGCCGGGACCGGCCTGCTGTTCGCGCTGCTGCTGGGTCTTCTGGTCACGGGCATCCCGCTGGCCTTCGTCACGCTGCTGGTGACGCTGATCTTCGCGCTTGGCTGGTTCGGGCCGAACGTCGTGCCGCTGATCACCAGCCGCGTCTATTCCTTCGTCTCCAGCTTCGTCTTCGTGTCGGTGCCGATGTTCGTGCTGATGGCCGCGATCCTGGACCGCAGCGGCATCGCGCGTGATCTTTTCGAGGCGATGCGCCTGATCGGCGGCCGCATCCGCGGCGGCGTGGCGGTGCAGACGATCTTCGTGGCCGTGATCCTGGCCGCCATGTCAGGCATCATCGGCGGAGAGGTCGTGCTGCTGGGCCTGATCGCCCTGCCGCAGATGCTGGCGCAGGGCTATGACCGCAAGCTGGCCATCGGCGTCGTCTGCGCGGGGGGCAGCCTGGGGACCATGGTGCCGCCCTCGATCGTGCTGATCATCTATGGCCTGACCGCCAACGTCTCGATCGGCGACCTGTTCACGGCGGCCTTCATTCCGGGCTTCATGCTGGCGCTGCTCTATGTCGGCTACGTCCTGGCCCGAGCCTGGCTGACGCCGGGCGACGTCCCCCCGGCCGTCACCGATCCCACCCCCCGGGCTGAAAAGATCCGCCTGCTGAAGGGGCTGTTCCTGCCGATCCTGGTGGTGATCTTGGTGCTGGGCTCGATCTATGGCGGCATCGCCTCGGTCACCGAGGCCAGCGCCGTGGGCGTGGCGGGCGTGCTGATCTCGACCGTGCTGCGAGGCGAATTCACATGGGGCCTGCTGCGCGGCGCGGCCATGCAGACGCTGCAGACCGTGGGCATGATCGTCTGGATCGGCATCGGCGCATCCGCCCTGGTCGGCGTCTTCAACCTGATGGGCGGCATCGACTTCGTGTCCGAGTTGATCACCGGCATCAGCGAGAACCCGACGGTCATCATCCTCTTCATGATGGCGATCCTGTTCGTCCTGGGCATGTTCCTTGATTGGGTCGGCATAGCGCTGCTGACCATGCCGATCTTCGTGCCGATCATCGTCAGCCTGGGCTATGACCCCGTGTGGTTCGGGGTGCTGTTCGCGATGAACATGCAGGTCAGCTTCCTGTCGCCGCCCTTCGGCCCGGCCGCCTTCTACCTGAAGTCGGTGACCCCGCCCGAGATTTCCCTCGGCGAGATCTTCCGCGCGCTGCTGCCCTTCATCGGGCTGCAGGTCCTTGCGGTCGCGCTGCTGATCGTCTTCCCGGGCATCGCCCTCTATTGACGCGGGAACCAAGGCGCGACCTGGCGCATTTCGTCCTTTGACTCCGGCTGTGTGCGACAGCCGGGCAAAGGCACATGCCCCCGCCACGGGACAGGAGAGATCACCATGAAAGCCATCGCCCCCCTTGCCGCCATGCTGATCGGACTGGGCGCCGCGGCATCGGCGCAGGACATCACCGTGTCCTCGAAGATCGACACCGAAGGGGGGCTTCTGGGCAACATGATGCTGATCGCGCTGCAGGATGCGGGCCTGCCGGTGCAGGACCGCCTGCAACTGGGCGGCACGCCGATCATGCGCGACGCGATCACCTCGGGGCAGATCGACATCTATCCGGAATACACCGCCAACGGCGCCTTCTTCTTCAACGAGGCCGACAGCGACGTCTGGAAGGACGCGCAGGCCGGCTACGAACGCGTGGCTGAGTTGGACAAGGAACAGAACGACATCGTCTGGCTGCAGCCCGCGCCCGCGAACAACACTTGGGCCATCGCCGTCCGCCAGGACGTGGCCGAGGAGAACGACCTGACCACCATGACCGATTTCGGCGAATGGATCGCCGGCGGCGGCGACGTGAAGCTGGCGGCCTCGACCGAGTTCGTGACCTCGGCCGCGGCGCTGCCGGCGTTCCAGGAAACCTATGGCTTCACGATGAGCCCTGACCAGCTGGTGCAGCTGTCGGGCGGAGACACGGCCGCGACCATTGCGGCGGCGGCGCAGCAGACCTCGGGCGTGAACGCGGCGATGGTCTATGGCACCGACGGCGGCATCGCGCCCGCGGGCCTCGTGGTGATGGAGGATGACAAGGGTGTCCAGCCGGTCTATCAGCCCGCCCCCATCGTCCGTTCCGAAGTGCTGGAGGCGCATCCCCAGATCCGCGATGTGCTGGCGCCAATCTTCGAATCCCTCGACCTTGAAACCCTGCAGGAACTGAACGGCCGCATCCAGATCGGCGGCGAACCCGCCGCGACCGTCGCCCGCGATCACCTGACCTCGGCCGGCTTCATCGACTGATGGGGCGGCTGGACCGGCCGGGGCTGCTCTTCGCGCTGATCGGGCTGGCTGGGCTGGCCCTGCCGCTGGTGCAGTTCAAGCCGAACCGCATCGTCCTGGGCGAGGGCGTGGCGCTGTGGTCCGCCCTGCCCTGGGGCCTGCCGCTGGCCGTGGTGCTGGCGGCGGTGCTGGTCGGTGGGTGCTGGCGAATCGGCGCGGGCTGGCGGCTGGCGGCGGCGCTGGCGGCCCTTGTGGCGCTGGTGCTGGCGCTCGGCGCCTCGGCGGGTCACCTGACGCCCCCCGACAACACGCTGGCGCGGGTGTCGCCCGCCACTGGGTTCTGGCTGGCGACGCTGGCTTTTGCGCTGATGTTGGCCGACGCCATCACCCGGCTTCGGCCCAGCCTGGCGATGCGCTGGCTGCTTCTGGGGCTGGCCATCGGTCTGGTCGTCGCAGCCCTCGCATCTGGCATCGTCGACGGCATTTCCGTCATGCGCGAATACGAGGCACGCCGCGACATCTTCCTGAGAGAGGCGCGGGCGCATCTGCTGCTGGCCTTCGGATCGCTCGGGCTGGCGCTTCTGGTGGGGCTGCCGCTTGGCGTCGCGCTCTATCAGGCGCGGGGGCTGCGGAGGCCGGTCCTGTCGGTGCTGAACATCCTGCAGACGGTGCCGTCGCTGGCGCTGTTCGGGATCATGATCCCGATCTTTGGCTGGATCGCGGCGAACGTGCCCGGCGCGGCCCAGGCGGGCGTGGCCGGGATCGGCGTCTTTCCCGCGCTGGTGGCGCTGTTTCTCTATTCCCTGCTGCCGGTGGTGTCGAACACGCTGACCGGCCTGAACGGCGTGAATCCCGCGACCCGAGAGGCCGCGACCGGCCTCGGCCTGACGCGCGTGCAGGTCCTGTCCTCGGTCCTGGTGCCGCTGGCCCTGCCGGTGCTGCTGGCGGCGGTCCGGATCGTACTGGTGCAGAACATCGGCCTGGCGGTCATCGCAGGCTTGATCGGCGGCGGCGGTTTCGGCACTTTCGTGTTTCAGGGGTTGAACCAGACGGCCATGGATCTTGTTCTTCTGGGGGCGCTGCCCACCATTGCCCTGGCCCTGGTGGCGGGCATCGCGCTGGATTTGCTGGTCGAGGCGACGTCGCGCCGCCCCAAAGGAGCCTGAGATGTCGGACATGATCGAAATCCGCAACCTGACCAAGCGCTATGACGGCGCAGTCGCCGTGGAAGATGTCAGCTTCACGGTCGAATCCGGGCAGATCGCCGCCCTCGTCGGCACCTCGGGGTCTGGCAAGACCACGCTTCTGCGCATGATCAACCGGCTGGTCGAACCGACCAGCGGCCAGGTCCTGATCGACGGAGAGGATTCGCACAGCCTGCCCGGATATTTGCTGCGCCGCCGCATCGGCTATGCGATCCAGGGGCACGGGCTTTTTCCGCACCGCACGGTGGCGCAGAACATCGCCACGGTGCCGCGCCTGCTGGGCTGGAGCGCGGACCAGATCCGCGACCGCGTGGATGAGCTTTTGAACCTGTTCCAGCTGGACCCCGACGCCTTCCGCGACCGCATGCCGCACGAACTGTCTGGCGGCCAGCAGCAGCGCGTCGGCGTCGCCCGGGCGCTGGCGGCCAAGCCCGACCTTCTGCTGATGGACGAACCCTTCGGCGCGTTGGACCCGGTGATCCGCGCCAAGGCGCAGGACGACTTGCGCCACATCCAGCGCCAGCTGGGAACGACGCTGATCCTGGTGACCCACGACATGGAAGAGGCCGTGACCCTGGGCGACCGCATCGCGGTGATGGACAAGGGCCGTCTGGTCCAGTACGGGCCGCCGTCGGAAATCCTGACCGCCCCCGCCACACCCTTCGTGCGCGACCTGATCGGGATGCGGGAACGTCCCTTCCACCTGCTGTCGCTGACCCCCGCCCATGCCATCGCGACCGAGGGCGAAGCTCCCGGCGCCCCCATCGCCCGCGATGCCAGCCTGCGCGAGGCGTTGGCCGAATGCCTCTGGTCCGGGCGATCCGCCGTCCCGGTCGAGGGCGGGGGCATCGTCACCCTGGCGGCGCTTCAGGCTCATGCGGCGCCGACGGCGCGGGCGGCCGAATGATCGGACGCGTGCTGCTGGGCGCGGCCGTCCTGTTCCTGCTGGCCTTCCTGCTGACGCCCACCAGCTTTGCCTGGCTCTTCCAGCCCTTCACGCGCAACAACGCGCCGGCGATCTATACCCAGACGCCGCTGTGGTCGCTGACGCTGTCGCACCTGGCGCTGGTGGGGATGGCGGTCGTGGCTTCGACCGTGATCGCGCTGGTGCTGGCGGTACTGGTGACGCGGCCGGCGGGGCGCGAGTTCCTGCCCTTGGCCCGCACCGTCACGGCGGTCGGGCAGACCTTCCCGCCGGTCGCGGTTCTGGCGCTGGCCGTGCCGATCATGGGGTTTGGGGCTGGGCCGACGCTGGTGGCACTGTTCCTCTATGGGCTGCTGCCGGTTTTTGAGAATGCTCTGGCGGGTCTGACCGGCCAGCCGCCGCAGGTGGCGGAAGCCGCGCGCGGCATGGGCCTGACGCCAAGGCAGCGCCTGACGCAAGTCGACCTGCCGCTGGCCCTGCCGGTGATCCTGGGCGGCATGCGGCTGACGGCGGTGATCTCTCTGGGGACCGCGACCATCGGTTCGACCGTCGCGGCCAAGACCTTGGGCGAGGTGATCATCGCGGGTCTCCTGTCATCGAACACCGCCTTCGTCCTGCAGGGTGGTATGGTGGTCGGCATTATCGCCGTGCTGCTGCACGAAGGCTTCCAGACGCTTGAACGGATGGCTGCGGCCCGAACCGGCCTGAACCGCTAGCGCCGCAGCGCCGCCGACAGCGCGCCGGTCGCCGGGGCCGCATCGTCGAAACGTATCCCCGCCTCGATATGGCGCAGGTGGTCGTCCAGCAGCGCCAGCGCCCCGGCCTCGTCCCGGCGGGCGATCGCGTCGGTGATGCGGGCATGTTCGTCCTCGGCACACAGCGTCGCATGGCCAGTGCCATAAAGCCCGATGATCAGCGAGGATCGCATCGTCAACTCGTCAAGATAACGGGCCAGGACAGAATTGCGGCCGATCCGCGCCAGCAGGATATGGAACCCCCTGGAAAGCCGGATCGCCACAGGGCGGTTCTCGTGTCCGCGCGCCGCGTCTTCCTCGGCCAGGTGGGCGCGCAGGGCCGCGATGTCTGCAGGCGTCGCCTGCCGCACGGCGTTGCGGCAGATCGTGGTCTCGATGGCGCGGCGGGCCTGAAAGACGTCGCGCGCATCCTGCGGGGTGGGCGTCGCCACATAGGCGCCGCGATTGGGCAGATGATCGACCACCTGCCAACCCGTCAGCATCGACAGCGCGCGACGGACATGCAGCCGATTGCAGCCGAAGATCTCGGACAGGGCCTGTTCACCCAGCTTGGTCCCCGCCGCCAGCCGCTGGTCGGCGATGGCGTCAAGGATGCTGTCGACGATCAGGGCTTCCAAGGGCTTGTCCATGTCTTTCTCAATTGCACCTTGATCGGGCCTTCGCAACGCGATCTGGCCCATAATTTTTGCAGGAAATAAAGAATTGGATTGTTAACAATCCATGTTACCAATGTCGCGACTCACGTTATGGAGAAGCGGATGAAACTGGTCGTCATCAACCCCAACTCGACCCGGTCGATGACCGACAAGATCGTCGCCTCGGCACGCGCGGTCGCAGCCCCCGACACCGAGGTCGAAGGCCGCACCGCCCACGGCGCCCCCGCCAGCATCGAGGGTCATTTCGACGAGGTCATGTCGGCCGCCCACCTTTTGCGGGAAGTGCAGGCGGCCCGCGACGCCGACGCCATCGTCGTCGCCTGCTTCGACGACCCTGCCATCGGCGCCTGCCGCGAGGTCGCGACCGGCCCGGTCATCGGCATCTGCGAAGCCGCCGTGAAGGCCGCCAGCATGATCGCCACGTCATTCTCCATCGTCACCACCCTGCCCCGGTCCGTCCCCGTGATCGAGGAACTGGTGCGGAAGTACGGGCTGGACCACCAGTGCCGCCGCGTCCGCTCGGCCGCGATTCCCGTTTTGGCGCTGGAAGAGCCCGGATCGAATGCACGACAGCAGGTTCGTGCCGAAATCCTGCGCGCGATCGAGGAGGACCGCTGCGAGGCGGTGGTTCTGGGCTGCGCCGGAATGTCGGATCTGACTGAATGGCTGAGCGCCGAGACCGGCATCCCGGTCATCGACGGTGTGACCGTCGCCACGAAGCTGGCCGAGGCGCTGGTCGGCGCCGGGCTGAAGACCTCCAAGATCGGGGCCTATGCGACCCCCAACCAAAAATAAGAAACACCGCCACCTTCAGACAGGGAGTCTGACATGACCTATTCGGAGACGACGGCCGGCCTTGCGCCGGGGGCGGCAGGGGCCGCCGCCGACAAGAAGATGGGCGAGGAATCGCTGGCCCCCCAGAATGTGCGGATCATGGACCCCTGGTCCTACCTGTTCGCCTGGCTGGGCGGCTGCGTCAGCATCGGCACCTTCACGGTCGGATCGGGCCTGGTCGGCACGCTGAACCTGCTGCAGACGGTGCTGGCCATCGCCATCGGCTGCACGGTCATCGGCGTGGCGCTGATGATCAACGGCCGCGCGGGGCACAAATACGGCATCCCCTTCATGGTGCAGGCGCGCTCCGCCTATGGCTTCGGCGGCACGCGCCTGCCGGCGCTGGTGCGGTCGGTTCCCGCCATCGTCTGGTACGGATTCCAGAGCTGGATCGGCGCAGGCGCGCTGAATCTCGTCAGCGAGACGATGTTCGGCTATTCCAACATCTGGGTCTTCTTCATCGGCTTCCAGTTCCTGCAGATCGGCCTGTCGGTGCTGGGCTTTCATGGCATCAAGTGGCTGGAAAACATCGGCGCCGTCTTCATCATCGGCGCGCTGGTCTACATGTTCTTCAGCGTCATCGGGCGCTATGGCGACGCGATCAGCACCAACCTTCTGCAGGCCGAGGGCACCTGGGGCGCGCCCTTCTGGGGCGCGACGATGCTGTTCCTCGGCGTCTATTCGACGATGATGCTGAACGTGTCGGACTACTCGCGCGAACTGAAGCACCGTGTCGGGCCGGGCAAACAGGTGGCGATCTATGCGAACTCGATCCTGCCGGCGACGCTGTTCATGGGCCTGATCGGGCTGATGGTGTCCAGCGCCACCGGAGAGGTCGACCCGATCCGCGTCTTCGCCAGCGCCGTCGACAACAAGATCCTGTTGGTCGTCACGCTGCTGTTCATCGCTTTCGCGCAGGTGACGACGAACATCCTCAACAACGTGGTGCCGCCGGCCTATGCGATGATGGACGTCTTCAAGCTGCCCTTCAAGGCGGCCGCGGTCATCGTGGGCCTTCTGGCCTTCGCCACCTTCCCCTGGCTGCTGGTGCGCGACGAATCGGCGGCGGGGCTCGGGATCTTCATCCAGACATACAGCGCCTTCCTGGGACCGATCTTCGCGATCCTGGTCGTCGACTATTACGTGATCCGCCGCCAGACGCTGAACCTGGATCATCTCTACGACAGCGACGGCCCCTATCGCGGGGTCAACCCCGCCGCGCTGATCGCGACAGTCATCGGCGTGGTCGCCGCGCTGTGGTTCTCGGCCATCAGTTGGTATGCCAGCCTGATCCCGGCGGGCGTCAGCTACTGGCTGCTGATGCAGTACATGCCGGCCGCCCGCCGCTTCCGCGAATGAACGGACGGCCCCCGCGCAGGCGGGGGCCGCCGCCTTATGCCGTGACGGGCCGGACATCCCAGATGTCGCGCATATAGCCGCGGATCGTCCGGTCGGACGAGAAGAACCCTGACCGCGCGATGTTCAATGCTGCCATCCGGACCCAGCTTGCGGGATCGGCAAAGGCACGGTCCACCTGCCGCTGCATCGCGAAATAGGCGTCGAAGTCGGACGCCACCAGGAACGGATCGTCGTTCCAGGTCCGGTCCAGCAGCGAGTAATAGCTGTCGGCCTGGCCGAACCGCCCTTCGGCGATCAGCTGCAGCGCGACCTGCAGATCCTCGCTGGCTTCGATGGCGGCGCGTGCGTGGCCGGGGCGGGCCTTCTCGGCCGCGGCCTCCTCGGCGGTCAGGCCGAACAGGAAGAAGTTCTCGGAGCCGACAAGCTCTCGGATCTCGACATTGGCGCCGTCCAGCGTGCCGATGGTCAGCGCGCCATTCATGGTGAACTTCATGTTGCCGGTGCCCGACGCCTCTTTCCCGGCGGTGCTGATCTGCTCGGACAGGTCGGCGGCGGGGATCAGGTCCTCGGCCATCGAGACGTTGTAGTTCGGCGGATAGGCAATCTGCAGGTATTCCGAGGTGATCGGGTCGCTGTTGATCGTCGCCGCCACATCGTTGATCAGGTGGATCACCGATTTCGCCAGCCAGTATCCCGGCGCGGCCTTCCCGCCGAAGATCTTGACGCGCGGCGTCCAGCCGCCGTTCGGATCGTCGTGGATGCGGTGCCACAGGGCGATCGCCTCGAGGATGTTCAGCAGCTGGCGCTTGTATTCGTGCATGCGCTTGATCTGGACATCGAAGATCGCGTCCGGATCAGCCTTCACACCCAGCTTGGTCAGCAGGCCGTTCGAAAGCCAGACCTTGTTGGCGCGCTTGGCCGCGCGAAGGCTGTCGCGGAAGCTCGCGTCCTGGGCATGGTCCTCAAGCCCCTGCAGCTGGTCCAGATCGCCCGTCCAGCCGTTGCCGATGGTGTCGTCCAGCAGGCGGGTCAGCGAAGGGTTCGACATGCGCAGCCAGCGCCGGGGCGCGACGCCGTTCGTCTGGTTGACGATCCGGTCGGGATGCAGCTTGTGCAGGTCTGCAAAGACCGTGTCCCTGACCAGGTCGGTATGCAGCGCCGAGACGCCGTTCACCCGACCGGCCATGATGAAGGCCAGTTCGCCCATGTGCACCTGGTCGTTGTGGACGATGCCGACATGGGACGGACGGCCCGTCGCATCGCGATGATCGTCGTCGATCATCTGGATGATCTGCATGTGGCGCGGCAGGATGCGCCCCATCAGCCAGGTAGACCACCGCTCCAACGCCTCGGGCAGCAGGGTGTGGTTGGTATAGTTCAGCGTCGCGCGCGCCAGGTCGCGGGCGCGCTCAAACGGCAGGCCGTGGTCGTCCATCAGCAGGCGGATCAGCTCGGGTCCCGCGATGGCCGGGTGCGTGTCGTTCAGCTGGATCGCGACCTTCTGCGGCAGCAGGCTGAGGTCGTCATGCTCGGCCAGGAAGCGGCGCAGGATGTCCTGCAGCGCCGCCGAGGTCAGGAAGTACTCCTGCTTCAGCCGCAGCTCTTTGCCGGATTCGGTGGTGTCGTCAGGATAGAGGACCCGCGACAGCGTCCGGGCCAGCGCCTCGGGTTCGGCGGCGGCGGCATAATCGCCCGCGTTGAAGCGCGGCAGGTCCAGAAGCGTGGTCGGATGCGCGCCCCACAGGCGCAGGCTGTTGGCCCAGTCCCCGCCCCAGCCGATCACCGGCGTGTCATAGGCCCGCGCGATGACGCTTTCGCCCGGATGCCAGACCGCACGGCCGTCGACCGTCTCCACTTGTCCCTTGAAGCCGATCCGATAGCTGTAGTCGATGCGCACGAATTCCCAAGGGTGCGGCTGGTTCAGCCAGTCCTCGGGGCGTTCGACCTGCTGGCCGTTCTCGAAGCTCTGGCGGAAGAGGCCGTGCTCATAGCGGATGCCATAGCCGTAGGCGGGGCAGCGCAATGATGACAGCGATTCCATGAAGCAGGCGGCCAGGCGGCCCAAGCCGCCGTTGCCCAGCGCCGCGTCGGGTTCGTTGTCCAGGATCTCCTGCTCGTCCAGGCCAAGCTGGGTCAGCGCCTCGGCTATGGCGGGTTCAAGCTGCAGGTTGATGATCGCATCGCCCAGAATGCGGCCGATCAGGAACTCCATCGACAGGTAATAGACGCGCTTGGCGCCGTGATCCCTTGCCGCGCGGATGGCACCGACCCAAGGACCGACCATCAGGTCGCGCACGGTATAGCTGACGGCCAGCCGCCAGTCGAAGACGGTCGCGAACTCTGGCCCCCGGCCCTGGGTGTGGGTCAGGTGGAACAGGATTTTCTCGCGCAGGTCCTGCGCCGAAGGTGCTTGGGTCAATGTCGGCCTCATGGGCTGGAAAACGTCATGACAGCAAGGCGGCGGGGCGCTGTTACGGGCCCCCTGACGCGACTGTATCGCCGCCCTTGAAAAATCCACCGGATACGGCGGCCCTGTTGCCAGCCTTCGACGGCGTTTGGAAGTCAAACATTGGTGCAGGCCGCTACGTCAGCTTCCGGTTGTGGCATTAAGGCCTGAGATCGCGGCAGCTGAAGCTCAGGGCAATGGACACAGTACGAAGGCCACCACGCTTTCCGCCGACACCGGCTCGACCGAGATGGTAGGAAAATCAACGTCTCCGTCGGCGGCGCTGTCCAGTCTGCGGTGCCACTGTCCGTCGGCCGCGTCCGGCAGCCGGACCCGCGCATCGGGGCCGTTGTTGAAGACGACGAAGACCGCCCCCGGCAGTGCGGCATAGGGCGGTGTTCCCCGCGCCATGCGCATTTCGGCCGCCAGCAGCCGGCGGTCGGGGTCGTTCCAGTCTTCGGGCGTCATGGGCTGGCCGTCCTCGCGGCGCCAGAACAGGTCGGGCAGCCCGTCCTCCTCTCGTGGCTGGCTGTGCAGGAAGCGCTTCTGCCGCAGGATCGGGTGCGCCTGCCGGAAGGCGATCGCCCGGCGCACGAAGTTCAGGAACATCGGGTCGATACCGTCCCAATCCACCCAGCCGATCGGGTTGTCCTGGGCATAGGCGTTGTTGTTGCCGCCCTGCGAATTGCCCAGCTCGTCACCTGCCAGCAGCATCGGGGTTCCCTGAGACAGCAGCAGCGTGGCAATCAGGTTGCGGCGACGGCGATTGCGGCGGGCGATGATCGCGGGGTCTTCGCTCGGCCCCTCGACGCCCATGTTGTCCGACAGGTTGTGGTTGTGGCCGTCGCGGTTTTCTTCCCCGTTCGCATCGTTGTGCTTGTCGTTGAAGCTGACCGTGTCCATCAGCGTGAAGCCGTCATGCGCCGCCACGAAGTTGACCGAACTGCTGGCTGCCCGCCCGTCGTGGTCAAAGCGCGCGGCCGACCCGGCGATCCGCTTGGCCAGCTTGCCGACACGCCCCGGATCACCCCGCCAGAAGCCGCGCACCTGGTCGCGGAAGCGGTCGTTCCATTCCGCGAAGGGCGCCGGATAGCTGCCCAGCTGATAGCCGCCCGGCCCGATGTCCCAGGGCTCGGCGATCAGCTTGACGCGGTTCAAGACCGGGTCCTGGCGGACGGCGCGGAAGAACGGACCGTCGCGGTCGAAGGTGCCGCGCGTGCGCCCCAGGACCGAGCACAGGTCGAAGCGGAAGCCGTCCACATGCATCACCTGCACCCAATAACGCAGACTGTCCATGACCAGCCGCAGCGCGAAGGGACTGTCCAGGTTCAGGATGTTCCCCGTTCCCGCATGATTGACATAGAAGCGCCGGTCGTCCTCAAGGCAGTAATAGGCAGCGTTGTCCAGGCCGCGGAACGACAGGGTCGGGCCAAGCTCGTTCCCCTCGGCGGTGTGGTTATAGACGACGTCCAGGATCACCTCGATTCCGGCCTTGTGGAAGCGGGCGACCATCTGCTGGAATTCCGCAATGTCGGCGTTGCGCAGATAGCGCGGGTCGGGCGCGAAGAACCCATAGGACATGTAGCCCCAATAGTTCGTCAGCCCCCGGTCGGTCAGGAAGCGGTCGTCGGCGAAGGCATGGACGGGCAGCAGTTCGACCGCGGTGATGCCCAAGTTGACCAGGTGGTCCAGCACCGGTTCCGACGCCATGGCGGCGAAGCTGCCGCGGCCGTCGATGTCGGCGCGTCCGGCGGTCAGCCCCTTCACATGCGCCTCGTAGATCACCGTTTCGGTCATCGGGCGGTAGAGCGGTCGGTCGTCGTTCCAGGTGAAGGCCGGATCGGCCACGACCGATTTCGGCATGTGATGTGCGCTGTCGCGGCGGTCGAATGACAGGTCGGCGTCAGCATGCCCCGCGCGGTAACCGTAAAGCGCGTCATGCGCGGCAGGCTTGCCGGTCAGCCGCTTGGCATAGGGGTCGATCAGCAGCTTGTTGGCGTTGAAGCGGTGACCCTCGGCGGGACGATAGGGACCGTGGACGCGATAGCCGTATTTCTGGCCCGGCCGCAGCCCTTCCAGATAGCCGTGCCAGACATGGCCCTCCCGCTCGGGCAGGTCGATGCGGGTTTCGCGATTCCGGTCGTCGAAAAGGCATAGCACCACACGTTCGCCATGCTGCGAGAACACGGCGAAGTTCACGCCGGCACCGTCGAAGGTGGCACCCAACGGCGTCGGGTGCCCTGCGGAAATGCTGTAGCGGTCGGTCATTCAGGTCCGGTCAAGTCTGCATAAAGCTGCGCATAGGCGCGGGCCGACTGCGCCCACCCCACGGGTTGCGTCATGGCGTTCTTTTGCAACTGCAACCATGTTTCGGGGTCCCTGTAAAGGCTGCCAAGCCGCGCCAGAGCGTTGCACAGCGCCTCGGCCGTCACCGGAGAGAACTGCACCCCCGTCGCCACGCCCTGCGCCAGCGCGGCGGGCGAGGCGTTGATGACGGTGTCCGCCAGCCCCCCCGTCAGCGCCACGACCGGGATCGTGCCATAGCGCAGCCCGTACATCTGCGTCAGGCCGCAGGGTTCGAACCGTGACGGCACCAGGATGGCGTCGCCCCCTGCGATCAGGCGGCGCGAGAACGGCTCGTCATAGCCGATGCGGACCGAAACGTTGGGGTTCGTCGCGGCCTGGCGGAAGGCATGCTCCAGCCCCGGATCGCCCGATCCCAGCACCGCCAGCTGTCCGCCCTGGTCCAGGATGTCGGGCAGGATCTGCAGCACAAGGTCCAGCCCCTTCTGATGCGTCATGCGCGAGACGATGACGTAAAGCGGCCCCTCGGCCCGTGGCATTTCCAGTTCGGCCTGCAGCGCGGCCTTGGCGGCAGCCTTGCCCGCAGGGCTGTCATAGCGGGTGATGGCCGGGTCAGTCGCCGGATTCCAGGCGCTGTCGTCGATGCCGTTCAGGATGCCGTGCAGGGCATAGCGGCGGTGCTGCATGACGCCTTCCAGCCCCATGCCGAATTCGGGGGTCATCAGTTCCTCGGCATAGCTGGGGGACACGGTCGTCAGCGCATCCGACCCCATCAGCCCCGCCTTCAGCGCCGAGATCGACCCCCAGAACTCGTAGCCTTCGGTATGGAAACGCCAGGGGTCCAACCGCAGCGACTGCAGGCGGCCTGGATCGGTCGAGCCGTTGAAGGCGATGTTGTGGATGGTCAGCACCGTTTTCGTCCGGCCGCCCATCTGGCGCAGGTATTCGGTCATCAGTCCGGCCTGCCAGTCATGGCCGTGCAGCACCTGCGGGTGCCAGCCGTCCGCGCCGTGGGTGGCGACATGCGCGCCCACCCACGACAGGGCCGCAAAGCGTTCAGGGTTGTCCGGCCAGTCGCGCCCGTCGGGGTCGATATAGGGCCCGCCCGGCCGCGCGAACAGGTGCGGCGCGTCGATCGCCAGCAGGTCCAGCCCCGCCGCATGCCCTTGGACCAGCCGTGCGCCGCCACCGAAGAGGTCGTCGAACCAGCCGACCTGCTGCGCATCCGACAGCACGCCCATCACCGCCGGGTAGCCCGGCAGCAGCGTGCGCATTCGAACCCCCTGCCCCGCCAGCGCGCCGGGCAGCGCGCCCACGACATCGGCAAGTCCCCCGGTCTTGACCAGCGGCGCACATTCCGAGGCGACTGACAGGACCTGCATCACAGCGACGCCGCCCGGCGGTCCAGCATGTCCTGCGTGATCAGGGTGACGCCCTTTTCGCTGACGCGGAACCACTTGGCGTCGTCCTGCCGATCCTCGCCCACGACCAGACCTTCGGGGATAACGACGCGGGAATCGATCACCACGTTGCGCAGCCGCGCGTGGCGTTGGACGGTGACATGCGGAAGCACGACCGCATGGTCCAGAATGGCATAGCTGTTCGTGTGCACCTTGGTGAACAGCAGCGAGTTGCGGATCTCGGTCCCCGAGATGATGCAGCCCCCCGACACCATCGATGACAGCGCGATCCCCCGGCGGTCCTTCTCGTTGTGGATGAACTTGGCCGGCGGCGTGCTTTCGGAATAGGTCCAGATCGGCCAGTCGGTGTCCCACAGGTCCAGGTCGGGGGTAAAGTCCGTCAGGTCGATATTCGCGCTCCAGAAGGCATCGATGGTGCCCACGTCCTTCCAGTAGGCCGGGCCGCCGTCCGTGCGGACGCAGGAATCGTCGAAGCGGTGCGACATCGCCTTGCCATTCCTGACAAGCTCGGGGATCAGGTCGGTGCCGAAGTCGTGGCTGGAATCCGGGTCCTGCGCGTCGCGCAGCAGCAGGTCGCGCAGGAACGGCCAGCTGAAGACATAGATGCCCATTGATGCCAGGGCCTTGTCGGGATGCCCCGGCATAGCCGGCGGATCGGCGGGCTTTTCCAGGAAGGACAGGATGCGACCCTTGTCGTCGACATCCATGACGCCGAAGGCACTGGCCTCTTCCCTCGGGACGGTCAGGCAGCCCACGGTCACGTCGGCGCCGCTGTCCAGATGCTCGCAGAGCATGATCTCGTAGTCCATCTTGTAGATGTGATCGCCCGCCAGGATGATGACATAGTCGACGTCGTAATTGTCCACGATGTCGATGTTCTGCGTCACCGCATCGGCCGTGCCGCGATACCAGTGTTCGCCGGCGACGCGCTGGCTGGCGGGCAGGATATCCAGGAATTCGTTGCGTTCGGCGCGGAAGAAGTTCCAGCCACGGTGGCAGTGCCGGATCAGGCTGTGCGCCTTGTACTGGGTCGCCACCGCAATCTTGCGGATGCCCGAATTCATCGCGTTCGACAGGGCAAAATCGACGATCCGCGCCTTGCCGCCGAAATGGACCGCCGGCTTGACGCGCCGGTCCGTCAGCTCTTTCAGCCGGCTGCCGCGGCCCCCCGCCAGAACGAAGGCCATGGCCCGCCGTGTCACACGCTGCGTTTCCGCCATATCAATATCCTCCCCCTTGTAACCCTTGTCCTCTTAACGACGGCGACCCGCGCCGCGACGCCACCGCGCGGAAAAAATCTCCGCCACAGCCCCCACCTTAGCGCCGCAGGGTGGCCTCGCAATGCCTGTCGTGGCCACTGCTCCTTTGCCATCCCCCGCCGCCCGTGGTTGACTGGCGGCGAATCCCTGCAGCGGAAAGGTGACGGAATGGCGGAATGGTGGCGCGATGCGGTGATCTATCAGATCTATCCCCGCAGCTTTCAGGACAGCGACGGCGACGGCATCGGCGATCTGGCGGGCATCACCCGCCGGCTGGATCACGTGGCAGGCCTGGGGGCGGATGCCATCTGGCTGTCGCCGATCTTCACCTCGCCCATGAAGGACATGGGCTATGACGTCAGCGACTATACCGGCATCGATCCGCTATTCGGCACGATCGAGGATTTCGATGCCCTGGTCGACCGCGCGCACCAGCTGGGGCTGAAGGTGATCATCGACCAAGTCATCAGCCATTCCAGCGACAAGCACCCCTGGTTTGCCGAAAGCCGCGCCGACCGCACGAACCCCAAGGCCGACTGGTACGTCTGGGCCGACCCCAACCCCGACGGCACGCCGCCGAACAACTGGCTGGCCGTATTCGGCGGCCACGCGTGGGAGTGGGAGCCCCGCCGCCGCCAGTATTACCTGCACAACTTCCTGATCCAGCAGCCCGACCTGAACCTGTGGAACCCTGCGGTGCAGGATGCGCTGCTGGACACGATGCGCTTCTGGCTGGAACGCGGCGTGGACGGCTTCCGCCTGGACACGGTGAACTATTACTTCCACGACGCGCAGCTGCGGAACAATCCGCCCAATACCGAATACGACGGCCCTGACGTCTATGCCTGGCAGCGCCACGTGAATTCCCGCAACCAGCCCGAGAACATCGAGTTCCTCAAGCGCATGCGCGCGCTGACCGACGAATACGAAGGCCGGATGATGGTCGGAGAGGTCGGCGACAACGGCAAGACCGCCTTGGACATCATGGCGGAATACACCGCAGGCAATGACCGGCTGCACATGTGCTACAGCTTCGAGATGCTCAGCCGCAGCTTCTCGGCGCAGCATTTCCGCGACACGATCCGCGTGCTGCAGCAGAATGCGCCCGACGCGCATGCCTGCTGGTCCTTCTCGAACCACGACGTCGTGCGTCACGTCAGCCGGTGGGCAGACCACGCCTGCGACGGCGACTCGCTGGCGCGGCTTTCGGCGGCGATGCTGCTGTCCTTCCCCGGGACCATCTGCCTCTATCAGGGCGAGGAACTTGGCCAGACCGAAACCCAGTTGGTCTTCGAGGAACTGACCGACCCCCCCGCCCTGCGCTATTGGCCCGAGATCAAGGGCCGCGACGGCTGCCGCACCCCGATGGTCTGGGACGCGACCCAGCCGCATGCCGGCTTCTCGGATGGCCAGCCCTGGCTGCCCGTCAAGGATCCGCAGGCCGCCCGCGCCGTAGCCGGGCAGCAGGGCAGGAACGACAGCGTTCTGGCGACCTATCGCGCGATCTTGGCCTTCCGCAAGTCACAGGGCCCGCTTCGCTGGGGCCGGACGACGTTCCTCGATCTGCCCGAACCGGTGCTGGCCTTCCAACGCACGCATGAGGGCCGGACGCTGACCTGCGCCTTCAACCTGTCCGATCATCCGCAGGTGCTGCAGGTTCAGGACAGCGCGGTGCTCGAAGGGCCGTCGCAGGCGCGGCTGGATGGCGACCACCTGTCCCTGCCCGCCAAGGGATACGCCTGGCTGGACGGCGCGGTCAGCCTGACCGCCTGATCCGCACCGGCGCGGGCGTCACTCCTCGGGCCGGCGCCAGACGAACAGCGCCAGCCCCAGATAGATGCCCGCGCCACCGAATAGCACAGCCCAGAACTGGTTGCCCGTCCACAGCTCGACCGCGGCCCACAGCAACGGCATGGCGACGCTCAGCACGCGCACCCAGAGCGGTCTGAAGAACGGGGCGTTCGGATCGACAAGCATGATACGGTCTCGCAGTTCGGGGATCAGGTGCCAGGCGCGGCGCCGGCAGGGGGGGTCCGGGGGGCCGGCCCCCCGGCGGTCGCGGGACGCAACAGACCGCGCTGCCAGGGGGGTGCCTCGGCGAATGCGGCAGCGACATGGTCAATCAACGCGCGGGTCTTGCGCGGCATCGGCCTGACCGGCGGCCAGACAGCGCTGATCGGCAACGGCTGCTGCGGCAGTTCGGGCAGCACCTGCACCAGCCGCCCGTCGCGCAGCGCGTCATGCACGATGAACAGCGGCAGAAGCGCCAGCCCCAGGCCGCCGATGGCCATGTCGCGCATGGCCTCGCCATTGTTGGCCGTGATCCGCCCAAGTCGCGGCGGCTCGATGGCGGGGCCGAATGGCCAGACCTCGCCCATGCGGGCATGCAGGTATCCGATCGCCTCATGCCGGGCCAGGTCGGCAGGCGTCCCGATCCCGCCATGCTGGGACAGGTAATCCGGGCTGGCCACCAGCACCCGCGGATCCTCGCACAGCCGCCGCGCCATCAGGCTGCTGTCCTTCAGATGCCCGATCCGCAGTCCCAGGTCGGACCCAGCTCGCCCCAAGTCGGTCTGCCGGTCATCGTATTCGAGCACGATCTCCAGCCCCGGATGGGCGCGCGCGAAGCCCGCGATCACAGGTCCAAGGTGCCTGATGCCAAAGCTCATCGGCGCGGCGACGGCCAGCCTGCCTCGCAGCTCGGCATCGGCCGTCACGCTTTCTGTCGCGGCGACCAGTTCGGCCAGCGCCGGGCGCAGACGGTCGGCCAGCGCCAGGGCGCTGTCGGTGGGCGCGATCCGCCCCGCGTGCCTTGTGAACAAGGCCACGCCCAGCTCGGCCTCGAAATCGCTGATCCGCTTGCTGATCACCGATTTCGACAGGTCGTCCCGCGCCGCCGCGGCCGAAATGCTGCCGGCATCCAAGACCGCCAGGAAGGTGCGAATGTCAGACAGCGTCCAGTTCATCCCGCCACCATAGCGCCGCGCCCCCCGTTCGCAACAAGCGAACGCTGCGTTGCGTCGTGCACGCCTGCCACGAACGCCCAGCCTGCGCCATATTGCTTCCAAGGCAAGCAAAGGAGCTTCCCATGCAACTGACGGGTATCCATCACCTGACCGCCATCACCGCCGATGCGCCGGGCAACAACCGCTTCTATACCGAGACGCTCGGCCTGCGCCGGGTCAAGAAGACCGTGAACCAGGACGACACCTCGGCCTATCACCTGTTCTTCGCCGACGGCGCCGGCAGCCCCGGCACCGACATCACCTTCTTCGACTGGCCCGCCGCCCGCGAACGCCGCGGCACCAACGCCATCACCGGCACCGGCCTGCGCGTGGCCGAAGACAGCCTCGACTGGTGGGCCGGGCGGCTGGCCGGCCTGGGCGTCTCGACCGGCAAGGTCGGCACGCTCGATGGTCGCCCCAGCCTTGATGTGGAAGACCCCGAGGGCCAGCGGCTGCGCCTGGTCGCCGCCCCCACCCCCGCGGGCCAGCCCTGGGATCGCAGCCCGGTTCCGGCCGAACACCAGATCCAGGGACTCGGACCGATCACCATCTCGGTTCCCGACCTGGTACCCACGCAGGCGCTGCTGACCCAGGTCATGAACATGCGCCAGCTCCGCGACTATGCCAGCCCCGACGGCCACGGCCAGGTCCACGTGTTCGAGATGGGCGACGGCGGCGCTGCAGCGGAACTGCATGTCGCGGTCCAGCCTGACCTGCCCCGGGCGCGGCAGGGCGCCGGCGGCGTCCACCACGTCGCCTTCCGCGTCCCCGACACGGCCGCGCTGACCGAATGGACCGGCCGCGTCGGCCAGTTCCGCGTCGCCAGTTCCGGCGAGGTCGAGCGCTACTACTTCCGGTCGCTTTACTTCCGCGAACCGGGCGGCACCCTGTTCGAGTTGGCGACCGACGGGCCGGGCTTCGACGTGGACGAGCCCCGCGACAGCATGGGCGAAGGCCTGTCCCTGCCGCCCTTCCTGGAAGGTCGCCGCGCGCAGATCGAAGCCGGGCTGAAGCCCTTGGCCTGAAGGAGAAGACGATGACCACGATCTTGGGGCTTTCCGGCAGCCTGCGCCGGACGTCGTTCAACTCGGGCCTGCTGCGCGCCGCGCAGCAGGTCGCCCCCGATGGCGTGACCCTGTCCATCGGCAGCATCCGCGAGATCCCGCTCTATGACGGCGACCTCGAAACCGCCGAAGGCATTCCCGCCGCCGTCAGGTCGCTTGTCGACCAGTTGGCGGCGGCCGACGGGCTGCTGCTGGTGACGCCCGAATACAACAACGGCGTTCCCGGCGTCCTCAAGAACGCCATCGACTGGATGTCGCGCGGCGACGGGCTCAAGGTCTTCAAGGGCAAACCGGTCGCGGTGATCGGCGCCTCTCCGGGCAATTTCGGCACGGCTCATGCGCAATCTCATTGGCTGCCGGTGCTGCGGATGCTGAACACCCGCCCTTGGTTCGAAGGACGTTTAATGGTGTCGCGCGCGGGCGACCTCTTCGATGAACGGGGCGAACTGACCGACGAAAGGACCCGCCAGAAGCTGGCCGACTTCGTCGCAGGCTTCACCGCCAGCCTGACCGCGCGAGGGGCCCGATGACACCGGGCGCAATCGACCATGTCGTGCTGACCGTGCGCGACCTGCCGGGCACGGCCGCGTTCTATGAAAGGTGCATCGGCCTTGAGCCCTTGGGCGGCGACGGCAGAGTGCGCCGCCTTGGTGCGGGCGGGCGCGTGCTGATCGAGCTGCGCGGCGACCCAGCCGCCCGCCCGCGGGACCCGCGACAGGCAGGGCTTTTCCACGTCGCGATCCTGCTGCCCGCGCGGGCGGACCTTGCGTCATGGCTTCGCCACGCTGCCGATACAGACCTGCGCCTGACGGGCGCATCGGATCACGGGGTGTCCGAGGCGATCTATCTGGACGACCCCGAGGGGAACGGGATCGAGATCTATCGCGACCGGCCGTCCGACAGCTGGACCCGCCACGGCGACCGGATCGAGATGACGACGGCACGGCTGGACCTTGCCGCGCTGGCGGCAGAGGCCAGAACGCCTTGGGATGGCGCCCCCGACGGCACGATCATCGGTCATGTCCACCTGCAGGTGGGCGATGTCGATCAGGCCGATGCCTTTCTGACCGGCGATCTGGGCCTGACACGCACCTTCGACGCTCCGGGCGCGGCCTGGTACGGCTGGAACGGCTATCACCACCATCTTGCGGCGAACACTTGGAACAGCCACGGGGCGGGCCGACGTCCCACCGGCATGGCCGGGCTGGAGGAAGTCGTCCTGCGCGGCCTGCCGGAAGAAACGATAAAAAAATTCGATCCATGGGGGAACAAGTTCACCCGGACCGAGTTGTAGGCTGTGTTCGAATTTCGAGAGTACGTCCCCGCCGCCGAGGCCTCGGCGGCGGGGCTTTTTCATGCCGCGTTCCGGCTCAGCCAAGCTTGGGCTCGGACCATGTCATCCGCCCCGATCTCGTGCCCTGCCGGGACGACCTGCGCGTCCAGATCCGCGCCGCTGGCCGCAAGCCAGTCGTTCAGCGCTGGTGCGTGGGCGCCATAGGGATCCTGCGCGCCCTGCAGGGTCAGGACCGACACGCCCGACAGGTCGGCCACCGGCTGCGGCTCCAGCACCGCCATCGGGCGCATCAGGATCGCGCGCCGGATCAGCCTTGGATGCAGCGCCATCACCGCCCCGGCGAAGTTCGCGCCGTTCGAATACCCCAGCACCGTCAACCGGTCGGCGTCGATGCCATAGGCCGCAAGGGCGCCGTCCCAGAAGGCCGCGAAGGCCGCCGCCTCGGACCGGATGTCGGCCTGGTCGAAGCTGGTCATCGACAGGCGACGGAAGAACCGCGCCACGCCTTCCTCGGTCGACCGCCCGCGCACGCCGATCAGCGTCGCGCGCGGTGCGATGCGATGGGCTAGCGGCATCAGGTCGGTTTCCGACCCGCCGGTGCCGTGCAGCAGCAAGAGAGTCGATCCGTCAGCATCCTCTGGCGCATGGATGCGGTGGATGAAGGGCAGGTCGCGCATGGGTCTCCTTTCCTCGCCCGGTCGGGCGAATTGCGGCAGGTGCAGCCGCAGGTCGGTGTCGTCATCGACATGCGGCGGGACCTTCAGGGTCCGGCCGAGGGCATCTGGCGCCTCGTCCACGGCCATGCCGGGGCCGTCGGTCGCCAGTTCGATCAGCGTGTTCGCCGGTTCGCGCACATATAGCGACGTGAAATACAGCCGGTCGTGGACGGTCACCTCCGTCAGCGCATCGCGATGCGCGGCAATCGCGGCCACGTCGGGCATGCGCAGCGCGACATGGTCGATGATCCCGGTGCCCGGAATGCCCGGCACGAAGCCGCCAGCGTCGCGGATGTCCAGCACGTCGTTATCCGACACCATCCGTGTCACCCCGCCTTCCACCGCATCGGCTCGATAACCGAAGCGAGACAGGAAGGACGCCGTGGCGGCGGCATCGCCCGACCAGATGGTCACCCCGGCCAGGCGCACGGGGGCGGCCGGCCAGCCGCCGTCGGTGATGTCGGTGCCGACCAGCTTGACGATGATCCCGTCGGGGTCCTTCAAGCGCAGCACAGGGGCGCCGAATTCACGCACCGGCCCCTCGACTCGCAGGCCGTGCTGCATGGCGCGGGTCAGCCAGTCGCCGATGCGGGCACGCGGGATCGCCAGCGCGATCTCGGCCACCTGGCCATGGCCCACCCGGCCAGGTGCCCCGTCCTGCCAGACGAGGAAGCTGACCAGCGAACCAGGGCTGCCGGCGGCATCGCCATAGAACAGGTGCAGCTGCCGGGCATCCTCGAAGCCCGCGGTCTGCTTGACCAGCGACAGGCCCAGAAAGCCCATCCAGAAGTCGACATTCGCCTGCACGTCACGGGTGACGGCGGTCACGTGATGAAGTCCTGATGTCATCGCGGATCTCCTTTCCGACTCAAGATGCGTCCGGCGGACCCCATGCGCCATTGCCCGGCGCGCCAACCTGGTGTTCGACGGGGCCGAACGGATCGCCCCTTGCCCGTTCGCCGGTTTGCGCCCACCGTCAGACAAGCAGAAACGGAGCAAGCCATGATCAAGACACCGCAGGACGTGTTGGACTTCTGGTTCTCGGACCAGATGAAGCCCAACTGGTTCGCCAAGTCCGACGAAATCGACGCCCGCATCCGCGACGACTTCGCCACCACCTATCAGGCAGCCCATGATGGCCGGCTGGAGCACTGGATGCAGGATGCCGACAGCGCGCTGGCGCTGGTGATCGTGCTGGACCAGTTCCCGCGCAACATCCATCGCGGCGACGCGCGCAGCTTCGAATCGAACGACATCGCCCTGCGCCACGCCCGCGCCGCCCTTAACCAGGGCTTTGATCGGACGCAGTCGCCCGACCGGCGGCAGTTCTTCTATCTGCCCTTCATGCACAGCGAGGATCTGGCCGACCAGGAACGCTCGGTTGCGCTGTACGAGGCGCTTGGCGATGACAACTCACTGCGCTTCGCCCGGGACCACCGCGACATCGTCGCCCGCTTCGGCCGCTTTCCGCATCGCAACGCCGTCCTCGGCCGCGACAGCACCCCCGAGGAGGCCGAGTTCCTGAAGACGCATTCCGGCTTCTGATCTTGCGGGCGCAGGCCGGGCCCCCTAGCCTTCGGCGCATGGACCAGCTGCCCTGCTTCTATGCGCCCGACACCGCCGCCCATGATCCGCAGTTCTGGATGCTGCGCGGCGTGCCGATGCGGAACAAGGAAAGCGCCGAACGCGCCGAACGCCTGCTGGCGGGCGTGGCGGCGGCGGGATTGACGGTCGGCGACCCCCCGGTGACCGACCGCGCGGCGATGCATGCCATCCACACGCCCCGCTATCTGCGCTTCTTGCAAACCGCTTGGCAGGAATGGCAGACCGCCCCCGGCGCCGGACCCGAGGTGGTGGCGAACCTGCATCCGCAGAAGGCCACGCAGACCTATCCGTCGGGGATCACCGGCCGGGCGGGCTGGCACATGGCCGACACAGGCTGTCCGCTTGGCCGTGACACCCATGCCGCCGCGCTGCGGGGCGTGGACACCGCCCTGGCCGCGACCGATGCGGTGATGCGGGGGGCGCGGGCGGCATATGCGCTCTGTCGGCCACCGGGTCACCATGCCGATGCCGACACGGCGGCGGGGCATTGCTTCCTGAACAATTCGGCCATCGCCGCGCAGGCCTTGCTGTCCCGGCACGACCGCGTCGCCGTGCTGGACATCGACGTCCACCACGGCAACGGCACCCAAGACATCTTCTATGACCGCGCCGACGTGCTGACGGTGTCGGTCCATGCCGATCCCAATGCGTTCTATCCCTTCTTTCTGGGCCACGCGCACGAGACCGGGCGCGGCGCGGGCGAGGGCTTCAACCTGAACCTGCCGCTGCCACCGGGGACCGGCGACGCGTCCTGGCTGCAGGCCATCGACCGCGCGCTGCAGCGCATCCGCGATTTCGCGCCCGGTGCGCTGGTGCTGGCACTGGGTCTGGATGCGCACGAGAACGATCCATTCAAGGGGTTGCGCGTGACCACGCCTGCCTTCGGCAACGCGGCCCGGATGATCCGCGCCCTGAACCTGCCCACCGTGATCGTGCAAGAGGGGGGCTATCTGTCCGAGGATCTGACCCTGAACATCGCCAGCCACCTTCGGGGCTGGATCGGAACGCCCTGACCGGCCTATAGCGGGCGCGGAACGGGAAGGGGCAACATGCGGATCTGCGTCATCAATACAGGAGGCACCATCGCCAGCGTCGGCCAACCGCTGGCACCCATGCCGTCGAACCGCTTCGCCGCCGCGGTGACGGACCTGCTGGGATCGGCGCTGGCCGCCGCGTTGCCGGGCGACCGGCTGCACCTGGACAGCGGTTTGCGTTTTTTGGGCGGTGGGCTTCTGGACAGCACCGACCTGCGGCCATCGGACTGGTGCCGCATCGCCCGCCGGGTGCTGGAGCTTTATGCCGACCACGATGCCTTCGTGATCCTGCACGGCACCGACACGATGGATTTCACCGGCGCCGCGCTGCCCATGCTGCTGAACGTCTTCGACAACATGGGCATGGCGCGTGCGGCGCTGTCAAAGCCGGTGATCCTGACGGGCTCTCAGCTGCCGCTGTTTCGCGACACGTCGCAGGGGCTGGTCCTGAACGCGGGCAGCGACGGCTTTGCGAACCTGGCCGGGGCGCTGCAGGCCGCGCGCCTGCGCCTGCCCGAGGTGGCGATCTTCTTCGATGGCAAGCTGCTGCGCGGCAACCGGGCGCTGAAGGTGTCATCTACACGGTTCGCCGGGTTCGACAGCCCGCACCTGTCGCCGCTGGCCGAGATCGGCATCGGTGTGCATCACGGGCTGGCCGGTTCCCTTGGCGGACCTGCCGCGCCGGACCTGGCACTGGACGATCCCGCCGCCCGCGCGCTGGCGCTGGCGCAGCTGGACACGGTGCAGTCCTGCATCGACGACCAGCGCATCGCCCAGATCCCGGTGGTGCCGTCGGACCACGGCGCCCCCCGGCCTCTGCTGGCGCGGATGATCCGGGACGCGCTGGACGGCGGCGCGACGGGCCTGGTTCTGGAAGGCTTCGGCGAAGGCAACATTCCCGCGGGCAACGGCGCCATAGAGGCGGCGCTGATGGATGCGCCCGTCCCCGTCCTGATCGCCAGCCGCGCCATCGGCGGGCAGGTCGGCGCCTTCCACTATGCCGCAGGGGCCTGGATCGACGGCACCGGAGCCATCGCCGCGGGCGACATGACCCCCGTCGCCGCGTGGGCCAAGATGGCGGTCCTGAACGCCGCCGCCGCACATCATGGCTGGGGCGCGGCCACGCTCCGGGCGCTGCTGGTGCGCAGCCTGAATGGTGAATGCGCCCCCCTCGACCGGATCGTGGGGCCGTTGCAGCCGGGCCGGCGTCTGACCGCGGCGGATGGGGATGTCCTGCTGCTGAACGATCCGGACCTGGGGCCGCAGCTGCGGGCCGCGGGCAGGGTCCTGTGGCAGGGGCCCTCGCCGGGCCGCCTGCAGATGCAGGGCGACCGGCTGGCGCTGATCGCGCCGGACGGGACCGTCGCCTGGACCAGTCCGCCCGCGCAGCCGGATGCCGTTCCGGTCCTGACAGCGTCACCGCCGTCCCTGGTCTTGGTCGACCCCGGCCGCCGCGCCGCCCCGGTCACGGCTCTGGCAGGCTGACAGGCGGCGCGGCCTGCGCTAGCAAGGACCTACATTCTGAAGGAGCGCCCATGCCGCTGATCCATGTCCTGAACGGTCCGAACCTGAACCTGCTGGGCAAGCGCCAGCCCGAGATCTATGGCCGAGAGACGCTGGCCGATCTCGAGGCGATGTGCCGGGATGCCGCGGCGCCGCACCAGATCCGCTTCCTGCAGTCGAACTGGGAAGGCCAGATCGTCGACTGGATCCACGAGGCGCGGGACGAGGCCGCCGGCATCGTCATCAACCCCGCCGCGCTGACCCACACCTCGGTCGCGGTGCTGGACGCGCTGAACGCCTTCGACGGCCCGGTGATCGAGGTGCATATCAGCCAGATTCACAAACGGGAACCGTTTCGCCATCATTCCTATGTGTCGAAGCGCGCGGATGGCGTCATCGCGGGGCTGGGGCTGGGGGGTTATGTCGCTGCCCTGCGGCATATGGCGACGCTGGTCTGACGCGACCGCCGGACCCGGCCGCAGGGAGGAGGGTGCGGCAGGCCCGGCGGTTCTTGTGCGGCCCGTTACCGGACGCGGAGGAGGAGACGTCGCAGGGCCACCGGCCCCGTAACTTCAGGATGCCCGCCCTCGGGGACGATGTCATACCCTGATGCTGCAGCGCCGCATCGGCGGCAGGACCCTGCCTGCGGCGGTCGAGGGCGCGATGGCATCGAAGTTCCGCAACAACGGGCAGACGTGCAGGATCAAGGGCGAATGCCCGCTTTTCGTGCAGTCAGGAGTTGTCGTGCTGCATCCGGTCCGATTCGTGGCCCTGGTCCGACACCCGCAGCGCCCGCAGATAGGTCCGCGACCACCAGGCGACGTCGTGGGACATCACTTCCTCGAGCAGAGTGGCGTGACGGCGGCGGCGTTCTTCCTTGGGCATCCGCATCGCCTCGGCCATGGCCTGCGCCAGGTCGTGCGGGTCGTGGGGGTTGATGATCAGCGCGTCGGGCATCTGCTCGGCCGCGCCTGCAAAGCGCGACAGGATCAGGACACCGGGATCCTCGGGGTTCTGGGCGGCGACATATTCCTTGGCAACCAGGTTCATGCCGTCGGCCAGCGGCGTGACCAGGCCGATATGCGCCTGCCGGAACAGCCCCGCCAGCACGTTGCGCGGCACGGATCGGTGGATGAACCGGATCGGCGTCCAGTTCAGGGTCGAGAATTGGCCGTTCACCCGGCCGGCCAGGTGCTCGGTTTCCTCGCGGATGACCTGATAGGCCTCGACCTCGCCCCGCGTGGGCGGGGCGATCTGCAGGAACGAGATCTTCTCGATCAGCTCGGGGTCCTGCTCCAGCAGGATCTGGAAGGCACGGAACCGCTGCGGGATGCCCTTGGAGTAATCCAGCCTGTCGACCCCGATCATCAGCTTGGCGTCGGTCAGGGTGCGGATGCGGTCCTCGTCAGGGGCGGCCTCGGCCTCGGCCACGAAGGCCGCGGCATCGATCCCGATGGGGAAGACCTGGGCGTGGATCTTGCGGTCGTCCAGAAGGAAGCTGGTCGGCGACAGCTGGGTGACCTGGGTCAGCTGGCGTGCGCTTTCGGCGAAGGCACCCAGGTCGCGCTGCGCCTGGAACCCCAGCAGGTCGAAATGCGACAGCCATTCAAACAGCTCCTCGGGGTTCGGCAGGGCAGCGCAATCGGCGGGGCCGGGAAACGGAATGTGCAGGAAATGCCCGACGGGGGCGGTCACGCCCAGCTTCCGCAGCTCGGCCGCCAGGGGGAACAGGTGATAATCCTGCACCCAGATCCGGTCACCCTCGCGCAGATGCGGCAGCATCATCCGGGCGATCCGCGCATTCACCCGGCGATAGCCATCCAGATATTCCGGCAGGATGCGCATCAGGTTCGGCCGCCCATGGCAGAGCGGCCACAGGATCGAATTCGAATACCCCAGATAGTATTCCTCGTGGTCCTGCTGCGTCAGGTCGAAGGACAGCCGGTCGAACGGCGCGCCGGGATTGTCCTGCAGGTCGTCCGACGGATCGTCGACCACTTCTCCGGAAAAGCCGATCCAGACCCCGCCCGAGCTGCGCAGCGCATCTTCCAGCGCGACGACAAGGCCGCCCGAGGGGTTGTCACCCAGAGGCAGGCGGTTCGAGACGACGATCAGGCGCGACATGCTTTCTCCTCAGGTCAGCGATGCGTCCAGCCAGGCCGCCAGCGCGGCCGGGTCGGACAGGCGGTGGCGGGCGGCGGTGGGGCCGTCGCCGATCTTGATGGCAAAGCCGCCGCGGGACTGCACCTCCTCCATGGCGGGCTCGTCGGTGGTGTCGTCGCCGGCGAAGACCGGGACGCGGCCCTCGAACGGCTGCATCTGCATCAGTTGCGCCAGCGCGGTATCCTTGCCGACGCCAGCCGGACGCAGCTCCAGCGCCATCTTGGCAGGCTGCAGCATCAGGTGCGGGTTCTGCGCGGCCAGATCCTGCATCGCATCCTCGACGAAGTTCTGCAGCGAGGGATCTTCACGGTAATGCATCGCCACGCCATGCGGCTTTTCCTCGACCAGGATGGCGGGATGCGGTGCGGCCAGCTCATGCGCGCGGGAATGAAGCGCCGCCGCATCGAAGGGGACCTGGTGCAGCGTCCGGATGTCGCCGGGGGCGACCGACAGTTCAGACCCGTGGCTGCCGGCGATGATGCCGGGAAAATCACCCAGATGCCCCCGCAGGTCGGCCACGTCCCGGCCCGAGATCAGCGCCAGCGCGCCGCCCAGCCTGTCGGTCAGCCGGGCCAGCAGGTCGCGCAGCGCGTCCGATACCACGACAGCGTCCGGGCGGTGGGCGATCTCGACCAGGCAGCCATCGAAATCAAGAAACAGCGCGGCGGCGTCGGGAAGCGGGGGCGGGTTCATCAGTGCTCCTGCAGGATGGGCAGAGGGATGGTTTCAACAACCAACCCCTCAGCACCCGCGCCGGTTCACGCACTTGTGCGATTTTTTTGCCGCGCTGCGGCATGAGCGTCAGAACTCCACCCCCGCCTGCGCCTTGATGCCGGCGCGGAACGGATGCTTGACCTGCGTCATCTCGGTTACCAGGTCCGCCGCCTCGACAAGCGCCTCGGGCGCGCCGCGGCCGGTCAGGACCACATGGGTCATCGGCGGCTTTTCGTCGGCCAGGAAGGCCAGCACCTCGGCCACGTCCAGATAGCCATAGCGGAAGGCGATGTTGATCTCGTCCAGCAGGACCATGCGGATCTTGGGGTCGCGGATCAGGTCCTGCGCCTTGGCCCAGCCTGCCTGGGCGGCGGCGATGTCGCGCGACTTGTCCTGGGTTTCCCAGGTGAACCCCTCGCCCATGGCGTGGAACTGGCAGAGGTCCTCGAAATGCGTCGTCAGCAGGCGACGTTCGCCAGTGTCCCAGGCGCCCTTGATGAATTGCACCACGGCGGACGGCATCCCATGCGCGATGCAGCGCATGATCATCCCGAAACCGCTGGAAGATTTACCCTTGCCCGGCCCCGTATGGACGATGACCAAGCCCTTTTCGCCGGTCTTGTTCTCCATCATCCGGTCGCGGGCGGCCTTCTTCTTGGCCATCTTCTGGGCGTGGCGGGCCAGGTCGTCGTCGGGATTCGCATCGTTCCGGGTCACGGGCAGGCTCCTGCAAGGTTGACAAATCGCGGGCGCGGCGCTTTTGGTAGGCGCGTGTTGGTTCCTGTCCTATGACAGGCGAAGAGGGAATGCGACAGGGCCTTGGCCCCAGGCGCAGCCGCCCCCGCGACCGTGACCGGAAAGGTCGCCCGATCCACTGGCAGATGCCGGGAAGGTGGGACGACCGTTGGGGAAACCCTGGATCCGCAAGCCGGGAGACCTGCCAGCACATGTTGTTGACGGGCGAACGGGGTGCTTCGCGACCGGCAGGCGACGGCCGGACAATCCGCGCCGTCCCTTTCGGGCATCCCCTGACCCCCTGAAGGAAAGGCCGGCGATGCGCGCTGTTCTGCATGTCTGCACCACCTGCCGCGGGATGGCCCCCGTGGACGACCCCGACGCCCCGCGCCCCGGATCCGTCCTGCACCACGCGCTGCAGGCCGCGGCCCCCGAGGGCGTGCAGATCCGCGCGGTCGAATGTCTGTCGGCCTGTTCGCAGGGCTGTTCGGTCGCGCTGTCGGCGCCGGGCAAGTGGTCCTATGTCTATGGCCGCCTGACCCCCGATGACGCCGCCGACATCCTGGCCGGCGCCACAGCCTATGCCGGCACCCCCGACGGAATCGTGCCATGGCGCGAACGCCCCACCATCTTCCGCAAGCAGAGCCTTGCCAGAATCCCCCCGCAAATTCCCGCGCAGGAGTGACCATGACCGACCTGTTGAAGACCCCCGTCACCGTGATCACAGGCTTTCTTGGGTCGGGCAAGACGACCCTGATCCGCCACCTGATGCAGAACCCGCAGGGCAAGCGGCTGGCGGTGATCGTGAACGAATTCGGCACGATGGGTGTGGACGGCGACATCCTGAAGGGCTGCGCCGACGAAAGCTGCCCGGCCGAGAACATCCTGGAGCTGTCGAACGGCTGCATCTGCTGCACGGTCGCCGATGATTTCATCCCGACGCTGGAATCGCTGATGGCGCTGCCGCAGAAGCCCGATCACATCCTGATCGAGACCTCGGGGCTGGCGCTGCCGAAACCGCTTCTGAAGGCCTTCGACTGGCCGGCGATCCGGTCGCGCATCACCGTGGACGGCGTGATCGCCCTGGCCGATGCCGAGGCCGTGGCGGCGGGCCGGTTCGCCCCGGATGTGGCCGCCGTCGACGCGCAGCGCGCCGCCGACGACAGCCTGGACCACGAAACCCCCCTGTCCGAGGTGTTCGAGGACCAGATCGCCTGCGCCGATGTCGTGCTGCTGACCAAGGCCGACCTGGCCGGTCCAGACGGCATCACCGCCGCCCGCGCCGTGATCGAGGCCGAGGCCCCCCGCCCCCTGCCCATCCTGACCGTGGCCGAGGGCGTGGTCGACCCGCGGCTGATCCTGGGCCTCGGCGCCGCGGCCGAGGATGACCTGGCCGCCCGTCCCAGCCACCACGACGGCGCCGACGATCACGAGCACGAGGATTTCGATACCGTCGTCATCGACCTGCCCGAGATCACCGACCCCGCCGACCTGTCGGACCGCATCGCGCGCCTGGCCGCCGAACAGCACATCCTGCGCGTCAAGGGTCATGTCGCCGTGGCGGGCAAGCCCATGCGCCTGCTGGTGCAGGCCGTGGGTGCGCGGGTGCGCCACCAGTACGACCGCCCCTGGGGCGACCAGCCCCGCCAGTCGAGGCTGGTGGTGATCGCCGAACACGACCATGTCGACCCGGCCGCCATCCGCGCCGTACTGGAGGCCGTGCCCGCCTGATGCACGTCATCTTCCGCGAACAGGTCGGGCTGGAACGCTCCGACACCCCCTATGATCCGGGCCAGCAGCCTGCGGATCTGGTGGTCCTGTCATTCTCGGACAGCGACCTGGGGGCGTTCGCGGAGGCGTGGAAACGTGCGGCGGGAGGCCTGCCGTCGACGCGACTGTGCAATCTGGTGGCCCTGCGGCACCCGGTGTCGGTCGATACCTATGTCGAAAACACCCTGTCCGGCGCAAAGGGCATCCTGATCCGCCTGATCGGAGGAGAGGCGTACTGGCCCTATGGCCTCGCCTCGGTGCAGGACCTTGCCCGCCGGAAGGGGATCGCGCTGGCCGTGCTGCCAGCCGACGGGCGCGACGATGCGCGGCTGGATCAGGTCTCGACGGTGCCGGCCTCGGTGCTGCGTATCCTGCGGCGGCATTGCGACCAGGGCGGGGCGGTCGCGGCTCAGGCGGCGCTGGCGCAGCTGGCCGTTGCCTCGGGACTGGAGGCCGCGCCGGTGCCGGGCCGCAAGACCCTGCCGCAGATGGGGTTCTATGATCCCGACCATGGCGTCGTCGAGGTGCCGGGCGATGTGCAGGCGCTGGTGACCTTCTATCGCAGCTGGCTGGCCGCTGCCGACATGGCCGCCTTGGACGCGTTGATCAGGGCGCTGCGCGGGCGCGGGATCACGGCGATGGGGGCCTTCGCGCCCTCGCTGAAGGCTGAAGGGATGGGCGACTGGCTGGCCGATGCGCTGAAGACGCCCCCGCAGATCATCGTCAACGCCACCGGATTCGCGGCGGGCGGAGCAGTTGAAGGCACTCCTTCCTCGGGGCCGGGCGCGGCGCCATTCACGAGATTTTCGGCGCCGGTCTTCCAGGTGGCTCTGTCGACGAACCGCCGCCGGGACTGGGCGCAGGCGGAACGGGGGCTGTCGCCCTCGGACCTGGCCATGAACGTCGTCCTGCCAGAGGTTGACGGCCGCATCTTCGCCGGCGTCATCAGCTTCAAGTCGCCAGGACGCCGGGACACCGACCTGCAGTATTCGCGCTTTGCCCACCGCCCCGACCCCGACCTGCTGTCCGCTGCCGTGGACCGGATCGAGGCCTGGGCGCGGTTGGCCCGGACGCCCCTGCGCGACCGCCGGGTGGCGATGGTGCTGTCCACCTATCCCGGTCGCGACTGGCAGATGGCTCATGCCGTCGGGCTGGACGCGCCCGCCTCGGCCGATGCCGTGGCGCGGATGCTGGCCGAGGCCGGATACGACGCCACATCCGTCGACGCCAATGCCCTGACCATCGAGCGGCTGGACTGGCCGCTGGCGGAATACCGCGACGCTCTGGCCACCCTGCCGCAGGCGCTGCGGGACGACCTGCACGCGGCCTGGGGCGCACCCGGGGACGATCCCGACTGCCGGGACGGCGCCTTCCGTCTGGCCGCGATCCGCCAGGGCAACCTGATCCTGGCCCTGCAGCCTGAACGCAGCCACCGCGCGGGGCGCGAGGACGACTATCACGACCTGACCCGCGTGCCCCGCCACGCCTATGTCGCCTTCTACCTGTGGCTGCGCACCCAAGCGCCGCATGCGCTGATCCACATGGGCGCGCATGGTACGCTGGAATGGCTGCCGGGCAAGGCTGTGGCGCTGTCGGGCGATTGCTGGCCGCAGGCGCTGACCGGGCCCATGCCGGTCATCTATCCCTTCATCGTCAACGATCCCGGAGAGGCGGCGCAGGCCAAGCGGCGCATCGGCGCGGTGACGCTTGGCCATATGCCGCCGCCGATGCGCGATGCGGCCCTGCCCGCCGGCATGGCGGGGCTAGAACGGGCCTTGGACGAATATTCGACCGCCGACGGGCTGGACCCGGCCCGCCGCGACCGCCTGATTGCCGCCATCCGGGAGGAGGCCCGCGCCCTGGGGGTCGAGGACGACCTGGGCATCCCGCCCGATGCCGGCGCGGCCGAGGCGATCACCCGCATCGACCGCTTCGTCTGCGACATCAAGGAAAGCCAGTATGGCGAAGGGCTGCATGTCTGGGGCAGCGGCGCCTGCGGCGAGGCGGAACGCGTCGGCCTGATGGCGGTCCTGCAGGGGCGGTTCGTCGCCCCCGGCCCCTCGGGGTCGCCGAACCGGGGGCGGACAGACGTGATGCCCACGGGGCGGAACCTGTTCTCGGTCGACCCGCGCGCCGTTCCAACGCCCTCGGCCCATGCCCAGGGCGTCAAGCTGGCCGAGGAGCTGCTGCGCCGCCACCTGCAGGATCACGGTGACTGGCCGCAGGGGCTGGTCGTCGACCTGTGGGGCAGCGCGACCATGCGCACCGCGGGCGAGGAATTCGCCATGGCGCTGCACCTGGCCGGGCTGAAACCGGTCTGGGACGTGGGATCTGGGCGCGTCTCGGGGGTCGAGGTGATCCCGGCGGCGCTGCTGGACCGCCCGCGCATCGACGTGACGCTGCGGGTTTCGGGCCTTTTCCGCGACGTCTTCCCGGTGCTGGCGCAGCTGTTCGAGACCGGCGCCGCCGCGCTGGCCGAGCGTGACGAGGCGGGGAACCCCTATGCCGCCCGCGCGCCGCGTGTCTTCGGGCCGCAGCCGGGGCAATACGGGCTGGGCATGGGCACCGCGCCCGACAGCTTCACCGACGCGGCCCGCCAGGCAGCGGGCGAGGCCTGGCTTTCGGCCTCCAGCTGGGCGATCGGGGCTGACGGGACCAGCCGCCTGGACCGCAGCGGGCTGGAGGCGCGGCTGTCAGGCGCCGACAGCTTCGTCCACCCGCAGGACCTGCCCGAAACCGACCTTCTGATGGCTGCCGACTTTGCCGCGCACGAGGCGGGCTTTGCCGCCGCCATGGCGCGGATCGGCGGCAAGGCCGCACTCTATCACTTGGACAGCACCCAACCCGACCGCCCCCGCGCCCGCACCCTGACCGAGGAGATCGCCCGCACCGTCCGCGCCCGCGCGACCGACCCGGCCTGGGCCGACGCCATGACCCGCCACGGCTTTCGCGGCGCGGCCGAGATCGCGGCGACGCTGGACCACATGGCAGCCTTCGCGCATCTGGCGGGGACGGTGCCGCCGCACCTGTTCGACCTCTATCACGAGGCGACGCTTGGCCGGCCCGAGATCGTCGACTTCATGGAGGCCGAGAACCCGCAGGCGCTGGCCGCCATGCGCGACCTGTTCCAGCAGCTGCACGATGCGGGCCTGTGGGTGACACGGCGCAATTCCATCGCGGTGACGCTGTGAGCGTGGTCAAGGGCTGGTGCCCCGGCGCCCTGAGGCCAATGGAATCTGGCGACGGCTGGGTGGTCCGCATCCGCCCCTTGGGCGGGCGGCTGGATGCGGCGCAGGCAGATGCCATCGCCTATGCCGCGACGGCCCACGGCAACGGCGTGATCGAGCTGACCGGGCGCGCGAACCTGCAGCTGCGGGGCGTGACGCCGGACAGCCACCCCAAGCTGATCGCAGCGCTGGCGGATCGCGGGCTGATCGACGCAGACATCGCGGCCGAAACGCGGCGCAACATCATCGTGACGCCTTTCGCGGATGCCGAAACCGACGCATTGGCCGAAGCGCTGGCTGCGCGGCTGGCCGCGTCGGACCTGCCGCTGCCGGCGAAATTCGGCTTCGCCGTCGATACCGGCGCGGCACCCGTCCTGACCCGCGATCCCGCCGATATCCGCATCGAGCGCGGACGCGGAGGCCTGCTGCTGCGCGCCGACGGCCTGGACCATGCGGCCCCCCTGCACCGCGTCGATGACGCCTTGGCGCTGGCAAGGTGGTTCCTGGACATGGGCGGCGCGACCGCAGGCCGCGGCCGGATGGCGGCGCTGATCGCGCGGGGCATCAGTCCCGATGCCACCCTGCCGGCGCCCGCGTCAGCAACCGCTCCGGAACCGGGGACATGCGTGCATGGCACACTGGCCGCGCTGGAATTCGGGCAGATCCCCCCCGACACGCTGCGCCGGCTGGCGCGACTCGGCCCACTGCGGGTGACGCCGTGGCGGATGCTGCTGGTGCAGGGCGCGCGCAATCTTCCGCAGATGCCGGGGCTGATCCTCGACCCTACAGACCCGCGCCTGCGCCTGCGGGCCTGCCCCGGCGCCCCCGCCTGCCCGCAGGCCCAGGCCGAAACACGCGATCTGGCGCGCAGCTTGGCCGGACTTGTCCCGCCGGGCACGGTGCTGCATGTGTCGGGCTGCGCCAAGGGCTGCGGCTGGCCCCGCGCCGCCGACCGCACGCTGACCGCCACACCCCAGGGGTTCGACCTGATCCGTCATGGCCGCGCCGCCGACCCCGCCGCGCTTCGCGGCCTGCACTCCGACCAACTGCCGAAGGTTCTCTGATGCCCCATGATTACGAAAAGGACGGCGCCGCGATCTATCGCCAGTCCTTCGCCACCATCCGGGCCGAGGCCGACCTGACGCGCTTCGACGCCGACGAGGAACCCGTCGTCGTGCGCATGATCCATGCCGCAGGGCTGGTGGGGCTGGAACGCGACGTGGTCTTCACACCCGGCATGGCGACTGCTGCGCACGCCGCGCTGGCGGGCGGCGCCCCGATCCTCTGCGATGCGCGCATGGTCAGCGAAGGCGTGACCCGAGCGCGTCTGCCTGCGGACAACCAAGTCATCTGCACCCTGCACGACCCGCACGTTCCTGACATGGCGCGCGACATGGGCAACACCCGCAGCGCCGCCGCGCTGGAACTGTGGCGCCCGCACCTGGAGGGTGCGCTGGTCGCCATCGGCAACGCGCCGACCGCGCTCTTTCACCTGCTGAACATGCTGGAGGACCCCGCCTGCCCCCGCCCCGCCGCGATCATCGGCTGCCCCGTGGGATTTGTTGGTGCGGCCGAATCAAAGGATGCGCTGATGGCGGCCCCGCCCGCACCATCGGTGATCGTGCGCGGGCGGCTTGGCGGCTCGGCCATCACCGTCGCCGCGATCAACGCGCTGGCCAGCCGGAAGGAGTGAGCCATGGGACAGATCATCTGCGCGGGCCTGGGCCCGGGCGATCCCGACCTGATCTCGGTCGGTGCCGACCGGGCGATCCGGGGCGCGCGCCATGTGGCCTTCTTCCGCAAGCCGGGGCGGCAGGGGCAGGCGCGGCGGATCGTCGACGGAATGCTGCCCCCCGGCTGCGCCGAATACCCGATGGAATACCCGGTGACGACGGAGCTGCCCTTCGACAGCCCGGCCTATATCGACCTGCTGTCGCGGTTCTACGATGAGTGGGCGGGCCGGCTGGCTGCGCTGGCCCAGAACCACGACGTGGTCGTGCTGTGCGAAGGGGACCCGTTCCTCTATGGCTCGTTCATGCATCTTTACGTGCGACTGAGGGACCGGGTGCCGGTGCGGGTCATCCCCGGCATCCCCGGCATGGTCGGCTGCTGGAACGCCAGCGGCACGCCGATCACTTGGGGCGACGACGTGCTGACCGTGCTGATGGGCACCCTGCCCGAGGCCGACCTGGCCCGCCACATGGCCGCCTGCGACGCGATGGTGGTGATGAAGACCGGCCGCAACCTGCCCAAGGTCCGCCGCGCGCTGGCCGCCGCCGGGCGCCTGGACGACGCCTGGCTGGTCGAGCGTGGCACCATGCCCGGCCAGCGCATTGCCCGGCTGGCCGAGGTCGAGGCCGCCGATTGCCCCTATTTCGCCATCGTGCTGGTCCACGGACAGGGCCGCCGTCCCGTGGCCATGCCGGACGCCGCCGAATGACCGGCTGGATCGCCGTCGCGGGCCTGGGGCCGGGCGATGACGCGCTGGTCACGCCCGAAGTCGCCACCGCGCTGGATCAGGCGACGGACGTGATTGGCTATATCCCCTATGTCGCGCGGGTGGCGCCGCGTCCCGGCCTGACCCTGCATCCGTCGGACAACCGGGTGGAGCTGGACCGCGCCCACCACGCGCTGGACCTCGCGGCGGCGGGGCGGCGGGTGGTGATCGTCTCGTCGGGCGATCCGGGGGTCTTCGCCATGGCCTCGGCCCTTTTCGAGGCGGTCGAGGCGGCGGGCGCCGAGCCTGACATCCGCATCCTGCCCGGCATCACGGCGATGCTGGCGGCGGCCGCGCGGGCAGGCGCGCCCTTGGGCCACGATTTCTGCGCGATCAACCTGTCGGACAACCTCAAGCCCTTCGCGCTGGTCGAACATCGCCTGCGCCACGCGGCAAGGGGCGATTTCGCCATGGCGTTCTACAACCCCCGCTCGCGGTCGCGCCCCGAGGGCTTTGCCCGCGTGCTGGAGATCCTGCGAGAGGAATGCGAACCCGAACGCCTGCTGATCTTCGCCCGCGCCGTCAGCACCCCGGACGAGGCGCTGTCGGTCGTGACGCTGGCCGAGGCACGACCGGACATGGCTGACATGCGCACGGTCGTGCTGGTCGGCAACGCTGCCACGCGGCGTGTCGGGCGGTGGGTCTATACCCCCCGCAGCGCAGGCAGGGCGTGATGCGGATGGAACAGACGCCCGCGTCGGCGGACCGGCGCCTTTCAGGCAGTCGTCGGAGCCCGGCTCAGCCAGTCCAGCGCCTCGGCCGGTTCGGCGACGGTCAGGCGGTCGAGCAGCGCGGGGCGGTCGATCATCACCACCCGGACGCCCAGGCGCCGCGCCGCCGCCAGCTTGGCCGCCGCACCGCCGCCACCGCTGTTTTTCGCGACCAGGTGCGTGATGCCATGCGCGGCCATCAATTCGTGGTCGCCGGCTTCGGTGAACGGCCCGCGGGCGATCACGATCCGGGCCCGCGGCAGGGGTGGAACGTCGGGCCTGTCGACCAGCCGCAGCAGCCAGCGATGCGGCAGACCGGCAAAGGCCGCCAGATTCTGCTTGCCGATTGCCAGGAACACCCGCGTCGGGTCGCGGGGCAGCGCGGCCACGGCACCGTCGATTTCGGCCACGCAGGTCCAGTCGTCGCCGGGTCCCGGCTGCCACGCAGGCCGCTCAAGTGCCAGCAGGGGTGTGCCGGTGGACCGGGCCGCCTGGATCGCATTGCGGCTGATCCGGGCCGCGAAGGGATGGGTCGCGTCGATCAGGTGGGTGAAGCCACCCTCATGCAGGTGGCGGGCCAGCCCCTCGGCTCCGCCAAAGCCGCCGATGCGCAGCGGCAGCGGCTGGGCGACCGGCGTGGCCGTCCGTCCGGCATAGGAAAAAACCGCCGGCACCCCTGCCCCGGCCAGCATGCGGGCCAGGGCGCTGGCCTCGGACGTTCCGCCCAGAAGAAGGACGCGCGGCATGTCTGACCCCTGGTTGACGATCATCGGGATCACCGAGAATGGCCTGACCGACCTGGGGGATGCAAGCCGCCGGGCACTGGCCGCGGCGCAGGTGATCTTTGGCGGGCCGCGCCACCTGCGGCTGGCCGGGGCAGGAGACCGCGGGCGGCCCTGGCCCGTGCCCTTCGACATCTCGCCAGTCGTAGCGCTGCGGGGGCAGCGGGTGGCGGTTCTGGCCTCGGGCGATCCGTTCTGGTTCGGCGCCGGCGGCAGCCTGGCTGCGGCGCTGCAGCCCGGCGAATGGCGCGCCCTGCCGGCGCCGGGGGTGCTGTCGCTGGCGGCGGCGCGTCTTGGCTGGCGGATCGAGACCTGCGCGACCCTGGGCCTGCATGCCGCCCCCTTCACGCGCCTGCGGCCGCATCTGGCGCGCGGCTGCCGGGTCATCGCGGCGCTGCGGGACGGAGGCGCGCCTGCCGAACTCGCCGTGTGGTTGACGGCAGAGGGCGCGGGCGCCATGCGGATGACCGTGCTGGAACGGCTTGGCGGGCCGGCGGAGCGGGTCAGACAGACGGTGGCGGCAGAGTTCACGCTTCACGATGTCGCCGCCCCGGTCGCTGTTGCGCTGAACGGGGCCGACCTGCCGCGTGGCTGGGGGCTGGCGGCGGTGCCGGGCAGGGACGACGACCTGTTTGCGCATCGGGGCCAGATCACCAAGTCGCCGGTCCGCGCGCTGAGCTTGGCGGCACTGCAGCCCCGGTCCGGGGCGCTGCTCTGGGACATCGGCGGCGGGTCCGGCTCGATCTCGGTCGAATGGGCACTGGCCGGGGGGCGGGCGATATGCCTGGAGCCTCGGGCGGACCGGCTGGACCTGATCCGCACGAACCTGGACCATTTCGGCGTGGCGGATCGCGTGACGCTGCACCAGGGCGCGGCTCCGCAGGCGCTGGCCGAACTGCCGGAACCGGATGCGGTCTTCGTCGGCGGCGGGGCCAGCGCGGCGCTGTTCGACGCGCTGTGGCCCGCACTGCCGCCGGGTGCGCGGCTGGTCGCCAATGCCGTCACGCTGGAGTCCGAGGCGCTGCTGGCCGACCTCCATGCCCGCCGCGGTGGCGATCTGACACGGATCGAGATCGCCCGCGCCGCCCCCCTAGGCACGATGCGCGGCTGGCAGCCCGCGCGCCCGGTCGTGCAATGGGCGGTCAGCCGATGAGGGTCGCGGGCATAGGCTGCCGTCCGGGCACCGGCCCCGGCCCGATCATGGCCGCGCTAACGGCATCTGGCGGAGCCGATGCCTTGGCGACCATTCCCGCCCGTGCCGCAGAACTGCGCCCCGTCGCCGCCGCCCTGAGCCTGCCGCTGCGCCTGGTCTCCGTGGCGGGCATCGAGACGCCCACGCAATCACCGCGTATCCAGGCGCTGTACGCTACAGGATCGGTGGCCGAGGCTGCCGCCATCGCCTGCGGCGGCCGCCTGTTGACCCCGCGCCGCAGCTTCGGCCCCGTCACCATCGCCATCGCCATCGCAGAGGTTCCATGACCGTCCACTTCATCGGCGCCGGCCCCGGTGCCGCCGACCTGATCACGCTGCGCGGCCGCGACCTGATTGCCGCCTGCCCCGTCTGCCTCTATGCCGGCAGCCTGGTGCCGCCCGCGCTCTTGCAGCACTGCCCGCCCGGCGCGCGGATCGTGAACACCGCGCCGCTGAGCCTGGACCAAATCATCCAGGAAATGGCCGACGCACATGCCGCGGGCCATGACGTCGCGCGGCTGCATTCGGGCGACCTGTCGGTCTGGTCGGCGATGGGCGAACAGCTGCGCCGCCTGCGCCTGCTTGGCATCCCCTTCCAGGTGACGCCGGGCGTGCCATCCTTCGCCGCCGCCGCCGCCGCGCTGGAGGCCGAACTGACGCTGCCCGGCGTGGCGCAGTCGGTGGTGCTGACGCGGACGCCGGGCCGCGCCTCGACCATGCCGGAACGAGAGACGCTGGCCGCCTTCGGGGCCACCGGGGCCACGCTGGCGGTCCACCTGTCGATCCACGCCCTGGACCGGGTGGTGGCGGACTTGGCTCCGCACTACGGCCCGGACTGCGCGGTGGCGGTGGTCTGGCGGGCCAGCTGGCCCGACCAGCGGATCATCCGTTCGACCCTGTCGCGGGTGCAGGGCGACGCGCAGGGCATCGACCGTACTGCGCTGATCCTGGTCGGCCCGGCGCTGGCGGCCGAAGGCTTCGACGACAGCCGTTTGTATGCCGCCGATTACGACCGCCGCTATCGCCCCGTCGGCGCTGATCCGAGGTTTCCGGAATGACGCCCGGCCTGATGATCTCGGCCCCCGCCTCGGGGACCGGCAAGACGATGCTGATGCTTGGCCTGTTGACAGCGCTGCGGCGCCGGGGGCTGACCGTGCAGCCCTTCAAGTCCGGGCCGGACTACATAGATCCCGGGTTCCATCACGCGGCCTCGGGGCGGTCCAGCTTCAACCTTGATGCCTGGGCGATGGAGCCGGGGCGTATCGCCGCCCATGTCACCGGACAACCGCCCGCCGACCTGGTGCTGGCCGAAGGGTCGATGGGCCTCTTCGACGGGGTGGCCTCGGCAGGTGAGACCGGCATCGGCTCCAGCGCCGAGATCGCGCAGATGATGGGCTGGCCGGTGGTGCTGATCCTGGACGTGGGCGGTCAGGCGCAGTCGGCCGCCGCCACCGCGCGCGGCTTTGCGACGCTGCGCCCGGACCTGCCCTTCGCGGGGGTGGTGCTGAACCGCGTCGCCTCTGCCCGGCACGAGGCCCTGATCCGCGAGGGGATGCGCGATGCCGGGATCACGGTGCTGGGCGTCCTGCCGCGCCAGGGCAACATCATCCTGCCCGAACGGCACCTGGGGCTGGTCCAGGCCGAGGAGACCGCCGGCCTGCAGGCGATCCTGGACCATGCCGGTGATTTCGTCGGCGCCCATTGCGACCTTGACGCCATCGTCGCTGCCGCCGCCGGGCGCACCCTGCCCGATCATGCGGCGCCCCTGCCGCTGACCCCGCCCGGCATGCGGATCGCCCTGGCCCGCGACGCGGCCTTCAGCTTCGTCTATCCCCATGTCATGGAGGCCTGGCGCCGGGCCGGTGCGACGATCCTGCCCTTCTCTCCGCTGGCCGACCAGGGGCCGGACGACAGCGCCGACTGCTGCTGGCTGCCCGGCGGCTATCCCGAACTGCACGCCCTGCGCATCGCCTCGGCCCAGGGGTTCCGGGCGGCGATGCACCGCTTTGCCGAAACGCGCCCGGTGCATGGCGAATGCGGAGGCTATATGGCGTTGGGGGCGGGGCTGGTCGATGCCGATGGCACCCGCCACCAGATGCTGGGCCTTCTGGGGCTGGAAACCAGCTATGCCAAGCGCCGGATGCACCTGGGATACCGGCGGGCCGAGCCCGTGGCCCCGACGCCCGGCCTGGGCCGCCAGCCGCTGCGGGGGCATGAATTCCACTATGCCTCGATCCTGTCGCAGCCCGATGCGCCGCTGGCGCGGGTCACGGATGCCAATGGTGCCGAGGTTCCCGAAACCGGCAGCCACCGCGCCATGCCGGGCGGCGGGCAGGTTACGGGGACATTCTTTCATCTGATCGCGCCTGCCGCGACTTGACGCAGGCGACGCGATGACGTTCAGGTGAAGGCCTGCATGGTGCCCATGCGATGCCTCAGGCGTCGGGCTTCATCGGGAATGGGGAAGGGCGGACCCAATCGCGGCGCCCGAAGCCCCAGCCGCCCCCGCGACTGTATGCGGAGAGCGCGCGTCACCCGTGCCACTGGGGCCACCCCGGGAAGGCCGACGCCGCGCCCTGACCCGCAAGCCAGGAAACCGGCCATGGCAGGAAACCTTTCCCGCCGTCGGGTGTGACGGCCACAGGAGACATGACCATGCATATCGAACCGGGCATCGTCGCTGGCGCGAAGATCGTGCTCAGCTATGCCACCGCCGCGACCGCCGGCATCTATACCCTGAAGCTGGCGGTGGACGCCCTGCGCGAACGGGGCCTTGCTTCGCTTGGCGCGCGGGCCGCGCTGGCGACCGTCGCCACCTTCGTCTTCTTTCAGGTGCTGCCCCATGTCGCCGTCGGCGTGTCCGAGGTGCACCTGATCCTGGGATCGACCCTGTTCCTGATCTTTGGCGCGGCGCCTGCCGCCATCGGCCTGGCGCTTGGCCTGCTGGCGCAGGGGCTGTTCTTCGCGCCCTTCGATCTGCCGCAATACGGCATGAACGTCACCACGCTGCTGGTGCCGCTGTTCGCGGTCGCCGCGGTCGCCCGCCGCGTCGTCGCCCCCCACACCGCCTATGTCGACCTGAGCTATGGCCAGGCGCTGGCACTGTCGACGGCCTTCCAGGGCGGGGTCGTCGCCTGGGTGGCGTTCTGGGCCTTCTATGGCCAGGGCGCTGCCGCGTGGGAAGGCGTCGCCACATTCGGCGCCGCTTACATGCTGGTCGTGGCGCTGGAGCCTCTGGTCGATCTGGCGCTGCTGGCCGGTGCCAAATCCCTGCACCGGCTTCGTGACAGCGGGCTGGTGACGCCGCGCCTCTACGCATGATCCGGCTGACCCTGATCGGGATCGGCACCGGGAATCCCGATCACCTGACCCTGCAGGCCATCCAGGCCCTGCAGGCGTCCGACCTGGTGCTGATCCCTCTGAAGGGCGAGGACAAGGCCGACCTGGCCGGGCTGCGCCGCGAGATCATCGGGCGGCACCTGACCGGCGGCCGCGTCCGGCGGGCAGAGTTCGACCTGCCGCGCCGCGATACCGCCGACGCGGACTATCTCGGCGCGGTCGAGCGCTGGCACGACGCCATCGCCCTGGCATGGTCGGCCCAGATCGCGCGACACCTGCCCAATGGTGGCCAGGTGTCGCTGCTGGTCTGGGGCGACCCGTCCCTCTATGACAGCAGCCTGCGCATCGCGGCGCGGCTGGACTCGCCGGTGACGGTCATTCCCGGCATCACCGCCATCCAGGCACTGTGCGCGGCCCACGCGATCCCGCTGAACGACCTGGGCGCGCCGGTGCAGATCACCACTGGCCGGATGCTGCGCGACCACGGGTGGCCCGCAGCGGTGGACCGGCTGGTGGTGATGCTCGACGGCGCCTGCGCTTTCCAGAGCCTGCCGCCGGAGGGCATCCGGATCTGGTGGGGCGCCTTCCTGGGGATGCCGCAGCAGATCCGGGACCATGGTCCGCTGGCCGAGGCCGGACCGAGGATCATCAAGACGCGCGCCGAAGCCCGCGCCTCGCACGGCTGGATCATGGACTGCTACCTGCTGCAGCGGGTCTGAGACCGCCTAGAACAGGAAGATATCGTCCGCCACGTCCTGCCAGCTCAGGTTCGGGTTCGTCAGGGCGATGCGATTCCCCGACCCCAGATCGATCACCACTCCGAAATCGGTTTCGCGAACATCGGCGCGGACGAAGTCGGTCACATCGCGCCCCACCAGATCCTTGTCGATCAGGATGCGGTCGATACCCGGCTGAAAGTCGACGATCCGATCGACGCCGACCTGCCCGGCGAAGACGAACTGGTCCGCGCCCGCACCGCCATGCAGCTCGTCATTTCCAAGACCACCCGCCAGCAGGTCGTTGCCCGTACCGCCCAATAGCGTGTCGGCGCCCCAGTTGCCGAACAGGCGATCGTTATGATCGCCGCCGAACATCCGGTCGTCGCCCATGTCCCCGGTCATCACATCATATCCCGGTCCGCCGGCCATGATGTCGTTCCCCGCACCGCCGGACAGGCGATCGCCACCGATATCGCCCCAGATCCGGTCGTTCCCCAGATGCCCCATGATCACGTCGTTGCCGCGCCCGCCATGAAGCGCGTCGGCGCCACCGCCCCCGTTGATCCAGTCGAAACCTGTCCCGCCCCAGACCGTGTCGTTCCCGTCTCCGCGCAGGATCTGGTCGTTTCCGGCCGTAGCAAAGGGACCTTGGTGATAGTCTCCGACCTGCGCCCGCCATGCCGCAATTGAAGGTGAAGGCGCGTTCAGCATCGGCGCGCCGACGGTGGTGATCGCCACCCCCGGCGCCGCGTCCAGATGCACCTGCCCGCCGGTCGCGGCGAAGTTCTGCGTCACCATGACGACGCGGTCGCTGCCAAGGTTCCCGACCTCGATCCCCACGCCCAGGTATTCGACCCTGGGATCCAGGATGTTGGCCCGGTGACCGGGGCTGTTCATCAGGTTGACGTGCATCTGACGGACCTCGTCCATCAAGGACCCGTCCCGGTCGTCCGAGATCAGGGCGAGGTTTTCGGCCACCCGCCAGCTGCCCTCGAGCGGGAAGTTCGCGTCCCGCACCCGTTCGGACGCCTTCGAGCCCCCTTCGCCCGTGTGCGAGAACGTGTCGTCCTCCAGCATCCAGCGGCTGTGGGCCGCCGCCGAGTCGTTCAGGCGCATCTCCAGGACCAGCGGCGCAAGATCGTGGCGCGCACGTTCCTGGTTGACCAACTGCAGGAAATACCGCTCGGCCGGGGTGGCATGGGACATCGGCGCCTCTCTCTACACGCTTCGGTTGAAGCGTATGGCACCGCCAGCCTGCGCTTCAAGCAGGAAACTGGGAATCGGTCAAGGAACGGCATCCGATGGGCAGAAGCTTGCCGTCGCAGGCAGGATAACGCTTGCTGGGGTGTGACCTTGTGCGAGCCCAAGCCGGCGTCACCAATCGCGATCCTGGCTCGCCGGCGGCATCGATCAAGTTCTGGGCGATAGCCACCGAGCACCGCGAGGCCGAGGGGCTGGAGGGCCGCCGCCCCGAATTCGACGATCCGCAGCGCGAAGAGCACGCGGCGCTAGCGGGCATGGACGAGGAGCCGCTGTGTTCCCCCTAGAGCTTGGGGCGCGGGTTCCCATGGAGAGACCCCCGCCGGATCAGCGAAAGGGGGAAGAAGGCGCTGCTGGAGGATATGATGGAGTGGAATGGGATGTGTCGCTCTACGGCTTGATCAAGAGATTCCCTTAACGATGCCTGCGATCAGATAATTCATCTGAGAAGCGTTAGGGTCAGGATTCATAACCAATAGATGACGACAGCTGCGAGGGCGATCGCGGATAGGAAGACCTTTGGGCATCGGTCGTAGCGGGTCGCCACGCGCCTCCAGTCTTTAAGCCTGCCGAA
>NZ_JAOTBE010000189.1 GCF_026162645.1 Paracoccus rhizosphaerae | reverse complement strand
ATCCTTCTCCAGTCTGTCGCCGGCCTTCACAAAGCCAACCGGGGCCGCGACGACCAACTCACCGCGTCAGGCCTTCTCGTATCGGGCGGCCAGTGAGCGTTGCCGCAGCAGGTCAAGCTCATACTCGTTGAGGCTGCCCTTCAGGCCGAGAAGCAGACGGTCGTTGCTCTGGCGTGGCGCATAAACGGTCTCCTGGTCAACCAGGACAGTATCCACGACGCGGCACATCTCGATCAGCTGCTGCCAGTCACGGCTGTTGCGCGCGAAGCGGGACACCTCGCGTGCCGCAACCGCACCGACCTTGCCCAGGCAAACCTCGGCCACCATCCTGTCGAAGCCGGCTCGCGTCACACCACCCGCAGCCGAACGGCCGAGATCGTCGTCAATGGTCTCGATGGAGGACCAACCAAGCGCCGTCAGCCGGTCGCGCATCGCATATTGCAGGGTGCTGCTCTCACGGTTGTGCAGCACCTGGTGCGTCGTGGATTGCCGCACGTAGAGGATCGCCTTGCGTTCCAGATGATGCGGCCCGATCTTCTCATGCATCATGTCCCACCTCCTTCCGCTGCCTGTCCACACCGTCGGCGTGGTCGAGGATCAGGCGGGTCATCAATGCGGTCAGCGTCAGCCGCGCCTCGTCGGGCAGGCTCTGCCATTGCGGCGTTGGAAGCGATCCGGCGGCGCAGGGCGGATCGAAGAGGTCGAGTTGCTGCGGTGGCGTTCGGCGCGGCATGAGCATCTCCCGAAATTACCGATGGGGAGTTCGATGCTGCGCCCGAAGCTCGCAATCCCGATGGCCTGTCGCGAGCCGCCAGCGCGTCGTTCAGCACTGTCGCCAAGCTCGTCAAGGTCGCGACCGACGCAACCGGAGCAGACCTGAGGTGCCAGGATTGGCTGGTGGCCCGACCAAACATCCACGCCGGAGCCAGCGATCGGATGCGATGCCGGTCAGGCTACAACAAAATGCCGGCTGGCTGGCCTTCTCAACGACCGCCTGGACATAAACCCGTCG
>NZ_JAOTBE010000188.1 GCF_026162645.1 Paracoccus rhizosphaerae | reverse complement strand
TCAGGGCGCTCTACGCCCTTCAGCAATTCGTCCAGCAGTTCCTTGGAGATCGTCATGCATGCTTCCTGTCGAAGAAGCATGGACCAGATCACTCATACACAGAAAATCTGACACTCTCGGTCACCATGGCTGTCGTCTGCCGCAGCGGAGCCTGAAGAGCAATTGCACCATCAGGCAACGTGGATACCCCCCTTTTCGCAGGTGGTTTGTTGATCCGTCTGAACAGGTGACCGGCTGTGAGCGTCATGCTCCCGTGCGTGCGCATCGATCTGCTCTTCCATGACCTCAATTTCGCCAGCGGTTCGAGCGATCCTGTCCAGATGAAAGCACCCGTCCTGCGCACGGCATCGGGAAGTGCCGTCGTGTTTTCCAAGGGCTCTGATGAAGGGGCGACAGATCGGCGTCCTCCTGACACGATGACCCGATGTTCTGCGAGGTGAGCCGAAGCGCGTTGACCAACTGGGTCTTCTGCATCAACAGCAACTCGTGACGGACAACGAGGTTGACGCTCTACAATCTCCAGTTCGTCGTGCGGTAGCGGGCGGCAGGCAAAGCAAAGTCGAACATGATACGCCGCCCAGAAAGCGTGTCCGCAACCAGACGCCGATCACGGTCGCCACCACCACGATCAGAACAAGCTCGTTTACCACTGCCAGAACCGGCATCTTCAACTCAATCCCCGTCATCCACAGGAACAGGATGATGAAGGGCGAGGGCGCGGTGTTCACAGCGTTCAGCACGGTACCGAGTGCCGTATTGCCGCCGGCAAGCAGGACCAGCAGCGGCGCGGACACGTCGGTGGCAGCATCCCGACCAGCGTCTGGCCTTCGGTCAGCGGCCCGCTGCCAAAGAAGACGTGGCCGGTTAGCCAGCCTGCCAGCGACATCGGACGGGCCCGATCGCCCAGAGCTGCCGGCCAAGACTTCGGTAACGGGGTCGTCCCAGTCAAGCGGTTTCACGCATGTGCCGTTGTCCGCAGAGCAGCGGCTTCAGGTTTGGTCTGATCGTCGTATTTCTGGCACAGCCGCCTTCGTCTGAGA
>NZ_JAOTBE010000187.1 GCF_026162645.1 Paracoccus rhizosphaerae | reverse complement strand
GGGTCTCCGTAAGGTCCGTGGTTGAAGTCGCCAAACTCCACCTCGATCCTACACCTCGATGGCCACCCGGGATCACACCGCCAGCGGCGACGAAATTACACCAGCTCCTCGGACGCTAACAGCGCGGCGGTGATCGCGCCGCCTTCAAGTATTCTCTCATCGTCACCGCAAAGATGAACGATGTCGATCCTCAGGCTTGGCTTGCCGATGTCCTTGCACGGCTGCCTGGCACGACGGCCTCCCGGGTGCCGGATTTCCTGCCCTGGAACTGGTGTCGAACTGCGCAGAGGGTAGCTGCATGACCCTGATCGCCCGCCTCCGGATCATCCTGAACGACGTCGATCCAATGCCGATGCGCCCTATCGAAGTGCCGCTGAAGATCAGGCTCGATCGGCTGCATGAGGTCATCCAGGTGGCCATGGGCTGGTCGGACGCTCATCTCTACGAGTTCCGCGTCGGTGACACTGCATGAGGCGTGCCCGATCCGGAGGGGTTCTACGATGGCCCTGTAGACGCGACGAAGATGACCTCGAAAAGCTACTCAACCAGGACGATCCAGTATGTCTACGACTTCGGCGATGACTGGGACCACAGCATCCAGATCGAGCGGGTCAACAAGGCCGCCCCGGGCATGACCTATTCACGGCTGCTGAAGGCCACCGGCGCCTGTCCGCCCGAGGACGTCGGCGGAGCGTGGGGCTACGAGGAATTTCTCGAAGCGCTCGCGGATCCCGATCATGAGCAACACGAGGACATGGTCCAGTGGTCGGGTGGGGACTTCGACGCAGAAAATGTCGAGAGCGACAGCATCATCGAGCGCTTGATTCGGCTCGCCAAGAAGTGGGCCTTACGTCGTCGCGGACCCGAGGCAGTGACGTAGAAGAAGCCAGCACCCGTGGCCTACGCCGGATGATTACAATGTGGTTGAGATATTGGCGAAAGTTGGTGACGCCTGGTCAGGCGGCTGCTTGAAGTTGACGGAGGCCGTCGCGGAACTCAACCCCCTGGATGATCTGCGGCAGACGGTTCTGGCCGCCGAGTTTGCGC
>NZ_JAOTBE010000186.1 GCF_026162645.1 Paracoccus rhizosphaerae | reverse complement strand
TGTCCGCGAGTGGTTCGCAGTCCGCAATCAGTTCGCCATAACGTTTAGCGAACGCTTCGACGCTTGAGTGTCCCAAACGGCATGGACCGGGCCAGATACACAAAGTTCAGGACACTCCCAGACAATCATGATCGATGCAACCTGTCTGAAGGCGCACCGCACGGCTTGCAGCCTGCGTGCCAAAACGTATAGCCCGCCCCGTCTGCAAGCGGCAGTTTCTGATGACATGATCAGTCTGCACGGACGTATCCGGCATGTCGGCACAAAGGCCGCCAGGATGGAGATCCGCGCGTCACGATCCTCATGAAGGGCCGGCCTCGGCGGGTCATGTTTCGCCGGAGGTTCTTGCAACGCCGATCAACTGTCAGGCCATCCTCCTTCCACCACTCGCAGCGTGCTGCGCCCGGCTGTGCTCAAGACGGGCGCGTGTTCCTCGGCCGGCCGCGTGCGGCACGGCTTCATGGTTCCGCCCGTGCCGCAGAAGCGCCCGGACAGTGCGGGCCATCTGGGCGGCAGGGGCGAGGACAGCGACGTGGGGATGGGCGCGCACAAGCAGCGCACGCAGCCAAGCGCCCATGGCGGAATTCGCCTGTGCCAGAGTTGGCATGGCAGATCCCGCGCCCTGGGTCAGCATCTTGCGCAGGTATCGACTGCCACGCTTCGTGATCCCGGGCAATTTCGGCTTGCCTCCTGTGGGCGCCTGCCTGGGCACCCGGCCTCCACGCAACCAGATCGCGTCCCTCTTGAGCGTCGCGGCGTTGCCGACAGCGGTCCCAATGCGGTGGCATTCAGCATGCCCCAGTGCTGCCGGCGTCCGTTCCATGTGACGGGCGCCGCAACACGCTTCCATAGCCACGATGCAGGCCGGCAGCTTCGACGCGAAGGCGATAACGCCGTCACCACGCATTCGCCGTCGCATCACCACCGCCCCCGCCCTGTCGAGACCGGCGATGCTGCAGCTGTTCTTGCCCAGGTCGATGCCAACGATCACAAGGCTCATGATTCGCTCCTTCCTCCATCGAACACCGACATCCTGCACAAAGACCGCCGGGAGGGACGGAC
>NZ_JAOTBE010000185.1 GCF_026162645.1 Paracoccus rhizosphaerae | reverse complement strand
TAGGTCGAGCCGTTCTTCCATAGCGAATGCATAAGAACGGCGATCTTCCGAGCCACGGCGCAGACGGCTCGGCGCAGACCACGACGTTTGGCGATGTTTATTCCCCATGCCCGCAGCTTGCTCCACTTCTGCGAGCGCGTCAGGACCGCCAGACCTGCCTGATACAGGACTGCCCTGGCTGAGGCGTCGCCCATTTTGGATATGCGGCCGTTCCGATCTGTCTCGCCGGAGGCATACTTTCTTGGCGTCATCCCAAGATGAGCGCCGACATCTCGTGACCGGCGGAACCGGGCTGGATCGTCTATGACGGTGCGGAATGTTGCGGCCACAAGAACGCCTACACCCGGTATCGACATGAGCCTCAGACACGCCTCGTCTGCCCGCACAGCCTTGATCAGCTGGCGGTGCAGGACCATGAACTGCTCCCGAAGCGCTGTTCTCGCCACCAACAGCGGTTCAATCAAATCCATCAGCTGCGGCGCCGCTGTCAGTGCCTCGCGAACACGGCTCTCAAAGCTGCCATGGGTGATCCGGCCAGAAACCTTGATCCCGAAAACCCGCAACGTCCCGCGGATCACGTTGTCCATGTCGATCTGCTTGTCCAGGAGCGTCTTTCGGTTGGTCAGAAGCATCTGCATGACTTGGGACGGCTTCGACTTGATATGAACCTCGGAATACCATCCGACGCGCATGGCGGCGGCGATGGATCGGGCATCATTGCGATCGGTCTTGATCGGCATGATCTTGGTCAGTGCCCTGAGCTTGCGAGGGTCAATGCAGATGGCGTTCAAACCGCCTGCCCGGAGACCTTCCCGCAACCAACGGGACACGCCGCCAATCTCGAGGCCGGCTCTGCTAATGTGAAATGGCTGGCGTCCGAGCCAGTCCAGGATACTCTCGGGATCGGACGGCACAGCGCCCTCTGCTACGATCGTCCCCTTCGCATCCACGACGCAGATCGCTGTTTCCTTCAGTGACACATCGAGTCCGGCATAGTATTCCATGACTTCCTCCATGATGAAGAGAGCAGAAGCGTGAGGCCAGAGCTGCGCTGCTGCAATCACCCCATCT
>NZ_JAOTBE010000184.1 GCF_026162645.1 Paracoccus rhizosphaerae | reverse complement strand
GCAACTCATGCCTGAGGCGTGATGGCCCCTTTCCCCGTCGGCGTCATGCCACGCGGACGATCTCAGCGGTGCCGAGCGCATTGAAGCGGTTGATGAGGGCGATGCGGATCTGGATTTCGGCGGTTTGTCGGTCCGGGTCTCTTGCGGCGATGCGCTCGCCGAAGGCCTCGAGGCACCGCATTTTCGCCTCGATCCGGCTTCGGACATGGTATCCGGTCCATCGCTTCCAGAACGCCCTGCCATAGTGCCGGGTGGCGCGTAGGGTTTCGTTTCGGGTGATCGCCGCCGGGCAGTCCTCTTTCCACGGCCGACCGTTTTTGCGGATCGGAATGATCGGCGTGGCCTGACGGTCGATGATGGCGGCGTGGCAGCGACGCGTGTCATACGCGCCATCGGCGGTCACGGTGCCGATCTCTTCGCCCTCGGGGATCTGGTTAAGCAGTTTCGGCAAGATAGGACTGTCACCATCGCTGCTGGGAGTGAATTCCACGGCGCGGATGTCAGACGTGGCGGCATCCATAGCCAAATGCACCTTGCGCCATTGACGACGGCCCTGAACACCGTGCTTGCGCGCCTGCCACTCTCCATCGTCAAGAAACTTGATGCCATTCGGCGCGGCGCTCGGACCGATGGCGCTTGCGCCTCATTGTCGACCAGCAGGTTCAGGGGGCCATTGGCGCGCCGATATGGGATCTGGACGGCGAGCGCCTTCTGCCGACGGCACAGGGTCGTGTAGTCCGGCACCGCCCAGTCCAGGCCCGCCAACTTCAGCAGGCTGGCGACCATCCCGGTCGTTTGCCAGAGCGGCAGCTTGAACAGGACCTTGATAGTCAGACAGAACTGGATCGCCCTATCCGAGAACAACGCGGGGCGATCGGGGCTGCCGTCATGGGGCGCGAGCCAGGTCATCTCCTTGTCCAGCCAGATCAGTAGCGACCCCCGCTTGCAAAGCGAAGCCGTGTAGCTGGACCAGTTCGTCGTGCGGTAGCGGGCGGATGGAGGCTTGCTCATGCACCTCGTCTAACCACAGGGAATTGCGATGGGAATCTTTCGCAGACAGAGTTCTGCAACAACGCC
>NZ_JAOTBE010000183.1 GCF_026162645.1 Paracoccus rhizosphaerae | reverse complement strand
GTGACGGGCTTTCTGGCAACGGCGGTGATGATGACCTTGTGCGGTTTTCCAGCCTTGCGGAGGCGATCTGCGAAGGATTTCAGGCTTGGGTTATGATGTGCCGCGACCAGTGCCGCCTGGAACATTACGTGCCGCAGGGCCCGGCGACCTCCAGCGGTGGCCCGTTTTCGGCGGAGTGTTCCGCTGTCATGCGCGACCGGAGCCAAACCCTTGAGTGCCGCAGCCTCTTCGCCGGTGATGGTGCCGATCTCGGGCATTTCGGCGATCGGCGTCCCGCTGGCAACCGGGCCGATCCCCGGGATGGAGCGAAGGACGGTGGCGGTCTCCGCAAGGCGATCGTCGCTGACGATGGTCCGGGGACCCGGTCTTCCAGCTCCTTGATCAGGCTGCCGATCCGGTGCTCCAGCGCGGTGTCGATGTGCTCGAACATCGCGGCGGCGCCCAGTTTCCGATGTGCGCGGATCTGGGCCAGCAGCCGTTTGCGCATTTCAACCAGCTGCGCTCTTTTGGACGTCAAAGCTCTGAGAGGCGTATCTTCTCCGCAGGAAGGCTGCGGCCTGCTTCGGGTCGGAATGCGAAGAAGCGGGCGATGAGTTCCGCATCGATCCGGTCGGTCCTGGCGCGTGTGCCACGGCTTTGCGCAAACGCCTTCACCTGAGCAGGGGCACCTGGCGGGCCGCAACGCCTTCAATCTCCAGAAGCGCCCAAAGCTGCCATTCCTGACCGCCAGTCGACTCAAAACAGACGACGGCATCTCTGTCCCCGGCAAGATCCGCCACAGCAGCATGACCTGCCGGATCGTTTGGCACTCTGCAGCGATGCCCGTCGGGCAGGCAATGAAGGTCCAGCCAGTCGCGGCTGACATCTATGCCGATGACGCGGCCATGTGAGAGATTGTCCATGCTCTCTTCCTTCTGGTGCGCGATCCTTCAAAGGCCGCAATCAACTGTCCGAGACGATGAAGAGAGGCGGTGCCGACAGGCTAAGACGCGTGGTCATGCCACAAGGGTCAGACGTCGCGCACCACCCCGCCATCGGCCCTGGCCGGGGCCGGTGACGGGGCCAGTTTAGCAGAACGGAGATACAGAAGGGTC
>NZ_JAOTBE010000182.1 GCF_026162645.1 Paracoccus rhizosphaerae | reverse complement strand
GGCCTGACGCTGCGCAACCCACAAAGCTCCGCGCCAGCCCCCGTTGCCCAACCCGCCCAAACAGGCAAAAACCAAACCCGGAGTCTCGCTCACGCTGGATAAAAGTTGGGGGCAACGTCAGGTGCGACCATGACGTATTGGAGCGACGCAGAACTGGCATCGCGCGTAGCATTGGACATTCCGGATGGTGCTTACGTCAACTTGGGCATCGGCAAGCCGACGCATGTATCGGCTCATGTGCCCAAGGGGCGCGAAGTGATTTACCACTCCGAGAACGGTATGCTCGGTGTCGGCCCTACTCCCTTAGAGGGCCAGGAGGATGCCGAATTGATTGACGCCAGCAAGAGGTTCGTGACTGCGGCGCCGGGGGCAGCTTATTTTGAGCATGCCGACAGCTTTGCGATGATGCGCGGCGGACATATTGATATCGCTGTTCTAGGGGCCTATCAGGTGGCGGAAAACGGCGATCTTGCAAACTGGGCGACGCTGGACGAGAAGTTCCCTCCGGCCGTCGGCGGTGCTATGGACCTCGTGGTGGGTGTACCCAAGATCTTCGTGATGATGCGTCACGTGAACTTGGATGGTACTCCAAAGCTCCTGAAACGATGCACATACCCTCTGACCGGCCTTGGGGTTGTCAGTCGGGTCTACACTGACTTGGCGGTGCTGGATGTTACAGCCGAAGGGTTCCGCCTCCGCGACCTCGCTCCCGGCAACAGCATCCACGACGTGCAGGCCCTCACGGAGGCACACATCTTGCTGTGAAATGCAAGGTCTGTCTAGCAATGAGAGGATAGCCGGAGACGCGTTTTAGAGGAACCTGCGCGGCCTTATGTGGCAAACGCACCAAGGGCCGACGTGATTAGGATCGCGTTTCTAGGTTGTGCGGTTGCCGTACTTTTAGGGGAAGATGCGCACCTAGTCAGTTCCGAAGTTTTCGACCCTCAGGCACCAAGTGGTCTCATGGTTATCATCGAACACGTCAGTCTAGGGTCAGGATTCATAACCAATAGATGACGACAGCTGCGAGGGCGATCGCGGATAGGAAGACCTTTGGGCATCGGTCGTAGCGGGTCGCCACGCGCCTCCAGTCTTTAAGCCTGCCGA
>NZ_JAOTBE010000181.1 GCF_026162645.1 Paracoccus rhizosphaerae | reverse complement strand
CCGCATTGCGCTCATGAACCGCTTCAACGCACTCGGCACCGCCGAGATCGAGCGCGTGGCCTGAGCTTTAACGAGGTAAGGGAAGTCCTGCTTCAACGCCGAGTTCTGCAACAATGCCTGCCAGACCTGTCCGGTGACGGATCTCGTACCGTCGCTTTAGATGGCCGTCGCCACCGCGAACTCCAGGTCATGGCTTCTGCATCGGCAAACAGGAGTGGAAGATTAAACTCCCTGCGCGACACGCCTCTGCGGTTCCCCTTCAGCTGAGGGTGGCGGAGTCGTCGCAGATGCGAATGTGTGCCTTGCCGGTGTCGAACCTGTGGAGGGGGAGGGCGATCGGCGATCTTGGCCACGACGTGCGACTGATTCCATCTTCCTAGGTGAAGCCGTTCTTGAAACGGCAGAGAAATGACGTGGCGGATGCCGAGGCGATTGCTGAAGCAGGGTCGTGTCCGCCGATGCGCATCGTTCCTGTGAAGAGTGAGACCCAGCAGGCGGCGGCCGCGCGTCCAATCCAACAGGACCTACGGAACTGCATTGCAGGGCCTGGCGGCAGGACCGCAAGATCAGGTGCCCTGACACGCTGGAAAACCAACCCTATTCCGCAGCAAGACGCGTCCGGCGCCCGTGGAATTCGGTGTCAATGCCGAGGACTTGCATGAGTTCGAGGATGTCCGCCTTGAGCTCTTCGATGCGCGTGGCCACATGCTCCTCGCGCGCATCAACCTGCTCATGGAGCCTACGAAGTTCTTCGATCACTGCCAGAGCACGCTTGATGTCGGTCTCCACGCGCATGCACTCGGTTTGCCGGTCCTGAAGAAACGTTCTGGCTTCTTGCACCCGGTCGTCTGCATAGACTCGCGCGAGATCACGAGCATTGAAGCTCATCTTTGCCGCGAGTTCGAGGAGTTCCGGATTGAGGTTCATGAGATCAGGATGCTGGTGGAGAAAGTCGAGCCGCTCACGGGTGGCGTCATATTCCGACCTGATCCTGAAGACGCCTTGACGTTGCCCCCTCCGCCTAGTCCAGTTTGAGATAGACTCTGGCCCAACCGATAGGACCAGAGATGAAGCGCAGCAGGTTCACTGAAGATCAGATCATCGGCATTCTGAAGGAGC
>NZ_JAOTBE010000180.1 GCF_026162645.1 Paracoccus rhizosphaerae | reverse complement strand
TCGGCGTTGTTGCAAAACTCCAGCCTGCCGCGGGATTCACGTGGGCTGGCTGGTAGGGTAAGCGTGTATGCATGAGCAACCCTGAGGCTGTACGCTACCGCACGACGAACTGGAAGTCCTACAATGACGCGCTGAGGCGGCGCGGCTCGCTGCTGATCTGGCTGGACAAGGACATGGGTGGCTGGCGGACAGGGCGGGACGACCTGGCCGTCCGCCGGTGTTCTCCGATGCGGCCATCCAGTTCTGCCTGATGGTGAAGGTGCTCTTCGGCCTGCCGCTGCGGCAAAGCACAGGGATGGTGGCCAGCATCCTGGAGATGGCAGGGCTGGACCGGCCGGTGCCGGACTTCTCCACCTTGAGCCGCAGGCAGAAGATCCTTTCTGTGCAGATCCCCCACCGCCGCGCGCCAGGCTCTCTGAACCTGCTGGTCGACAATGGGGCGCAAGCGCCATCGGTCCGAGCGCCGCGCCGAATGGGATCAAGTTTCTGGGGTGAAGAGGGACCGTGGCCCCAGTGGGGCTGCGTAAGCCCGATGAACGCGAATGGCTGGCCCGCAAGCACGGCACCCACCGCAGGCGCCAATACCGCAAGGTCCATCTGGCCATGGACACAGCCACCGGTGACATCCGAGGTGGAGAATCCACCTCAGGCCGTGAAGGTGACAGCCCAGGTCTGCCTGACCTGCTGGATCAGATCCCGCCGGATGAACGGATCGGCACCGTGACCGGCGACGGTGCCTCCGACACCCGGCGTTGCCACACCGCACTCGTGGATCGCGGCGGCACCGCCGTCATACCCATCCGCAGGAACGGACGCCTGTGGAAGGAGGACTGTCCTGCCGCGCTTGCCATTGTCCTCGGACCGATGGCGGACATTGTCTCGCCCCGCAACGACATCCTGCGGGCGAGCAAACGCTTCGGGCGAGCCAACTGGAAGCACTGGTCCGGCTATCACGTCCGAAGTCGGATCGAGGCAAGGATGCGCTCGCAGGTTCGCTCGAACCGGTGGCGCTGAACCTGCTCGACCTCAAGTCCTTCGGCGAACAGATCGCCTCGCGAGACCCGGACAGACAAACGGCCGAAGTTCATATCCGCATTGCGCTCATGAACCGCTTCAACG
>NZ_JAOTBE010000017.1 GCF_026162645.1 Paracoccus rhizosphaerae | reverse complement strand
CGGTCATCCATCCCAAAATTCTCTCCCGAGATGCAAAGCCATCCGCTCCGCCGTCCCGGCCCCTCAAGCGTCCCCGCCTTCGGTGAAGCGGTATTTAGAGAGACTAAAACACGGGTGCAAGTGGCTTTTGCGAAAATAATATGTCAGTCAGCAGAGATTCTCGCAACCTGCTGACCTTTAGATGAACTTTCAAGCTCGGCGCGGCCGCGTCCACGCCATTGGACGGGGAATCACCAGCCTTGAAGCCAGCAGGACCAGAATCACTGCCATCCAGAACGACGGCGCGCGCTCGTTCACCTTGGCGGCCCAGATCCAGTGCAGGGCGACCAGGGGCGCGGCGAGGTAAACCAGCTTGTGCAGCCTCCGCCATCCTTGCCCGCCCATGCGCCGGATCGAGAGGTTGTTCGATGTGACAGCCAGCGGCACCAGCAGCACGAACGCCGTCATGCCGACCAGCAGATAGGGCCGCTTGATGATATCCTGCGCCATCTGCGCCCACAGGAAACCCATGTCCAGAACGACCCAGGCCAGGACATGCGGCAGCGCATAGGCAAAGCAGATGACCCCCAGGGGCCGCCGGAAGCGCATGAGCGAGATCCCTGTCAGCCTCAGCAATGGCGTGACCGCCAGCGACGCGACCAGGAAGTACAGGGCCGTCTGCCCCAGCCGATGCTCGATCTTCGCGACCGGGTCGACGCCGATGGCGCCGGTCACGACGTCGACGACCAGCAGCGCGAAGGGGATCGCGCCCGCCAGCCATACCAGCGGGATCGGGATCCGGCGAAGGCCGTCGTTAATCCTGCGTATCATCAGTAGTTCACCGCCAGGTCCATGCCGGCATAGAGGCTGGCAACCTGGTCGCCATAGCCGTTGAACATCTTGGTCTCCTCGCGGCCGGCAAACAGGCCCGCGCCCACGCGGCGTTCGGTGGCCTGGCTCCAGCGCGGGTGGTCCACCTGCGGGTTCACATTGGCATAGAACCCGTACTCGCTGGACTGCAGCTGCTTCCACGTGTTCAGCGGCTGTTCGGCGACCAAGCTGATCCGTACGATCGACTTGATCGACTTGAAGCCGTATTTCCAAGGCACCACCAGCCGGATCGGGGCGCCGTTCTGCTTGGGCATCGGCTGGCCATAGAGGCCCGTGGCCAGGATGGTCAGCGGGTGCATTGCTTCGTCTAGGCGTAGCCCCTCGCGATAGGGCCAGTCCAGGATCGCCCGGCGCTGGCCGGGCATTTCCTCGGGGCGCAGCAGGGTCTCGAACTCGACGTATTTTGCTGATGGCTGCACGCCGACCTTGTCCAGGACCGAGGCCAGCGGAACGCCGATCCAGGGGATCACCATCGACCATGCCTCGACGCAGCGCAGGCGATAGATGCGTTCCTCGAGCGCGTTGTCGGGCGCCAGATCCTCAACACCATAGCTGCCGGGGCGATCGACCAGACCGCCGATCTCGACCGACCAAGGATCGACCGTCAGCTGGTCGGCATAGCGGGCGGGATCCTCCTTGCCCGTGCCGAACTCGTAGAAGTTGTTGTAGTTTGTGATCTCTTCGAACGTATTCGGGGCCTGGTCCGTCGACAAGGGTGACGGACGACCGGTCAATGCATGGGCGCGCGAGGCCAGCGCCGGCAGCGCCAGCGCGGCCGCCGAGGCGCCGATGAACTTGCGCCGGTCCAGATAGATCCGGTGCGGCGTGACGTCAGACCAATTGAGCTTCATCCTGTCCTCCGATCGGGCTTGCTCCCTGAGGGTGCGGGTCATCATGCCACGAACCACGCGCGAAATGCGCCGATGGGTGCATCACGTTCGGTTGACGTCGCCGCGAAAGCCGTCAGTCAGCGCTGGCGATCTCGGCCAGGAAGGCATCGGCGAAGCGGTCCAGGCGCTGATCGTCCAGGTGACGCGCCAAGGCGTCGCGGCTGTGAGGACGGCTTTCAGCGATGCGCCGGATCTGCGCGGTCGAGCAGGACAGCGGCTTTTCGGTCCCGTCGGTGCCGCGCTGCAGGTCCAGCTGCACCGCCACCAGGCGGTCGAACAGCGCCCCCTCTGGCCGGCCCGCCAGGGCGCGGCGGGCGGGGTGCATCTCGGGCTGCGCGCCGGCAATCACCTCAAGGAAGGCCAAGCCGAAACTGTCCAGCTTCTTGGCCCCCACCCCGCCGATCCGGGCCATCTGGTCCAGGTCCTGCGGGCGCTTCTCGGCCATCTCGATCAGGGTGCGGTCGGGAAAGATGACATAGGCCGGTACGCGCGCCGCCTCGGCCAAGGCGCGGCGCTTGGCCTTCAGCGCCGACAGCAGCGGCTCGTCCTCCTCGGAGACCTGGGTGCGCAGGACGTTCGCGGGCTTGGCGGCGCGGGTCGTGTCCTCTCGCAAGGTCACGTTTTCCTCGCCGCGCAGGATGGGGTGGGCGGTTTCGGTCAGGTGCAGGGCGCCGTGACGCTCCGGGTCGGGGCGGCACAGGTCCAGCCCCATCATCTGCCGGAAGATCGCCTGCCACTGGCCGCGACCATGTTCGCGGCCGACGCCGAACGTCGGCAGCTGGTCATGGCCACGTTCGCGCACCTTGTCGGTCGTGGTGCCGGTCAGGATGTCGATCAGGTGGCCGCTGCCGAACCATTCGCCGGTCCGCACCATCGCGGACAGCGCCTTCCTGACCGCCTGCGTCCCGTCGAAGAGCTTTGGCGGCGCCTGGCACAGGTCGCAATTCCCGCAATCCTGCGCCAGATCCTCGCCGAAATAGGCCAGCAGTCGGCGGCGACGGCAGCCGGTGGCCTCGGCCAGCCCCAGCAGCGCGTTCAGCCGCGCATGATCGCCCGCCTTACGGGCAGGCTCGGCCAGCCCCTCGTCAATCTGGGTCCTGCGAAGGCGAATGTCGTCAGGACCATAGAGCGTCAGCGTATCCGCCGGATCGCCGTCGCGCCCGGCGCGGCCAATTTCCTGATAGTAACCTTCAATCGATTTCGGCAGGTCGGCATGCAGCACCCATCGGATGTCGGGCTTGTCAATGCCCATGCCGAAGGCCACCGTCGCCACGACGATCAGACCGTCCTCGCGCTGAAAACGCGCTTCCGCCTCGCGCCGCTGATCGGGCTCCAGTCCGGCGTGATAGGCGATGGCCGGATGGCCCGCCTCGCGCAGCGCCTGCGCCAGCGTCTCGGTCCGCGCCCTTGCACCGCAATAGACGATGCCCGACTGCCCGCGCCGCGCGGCGACATAGTTCAGCACCTGAGCGCGCGGGCTGTTCTTGGGCTGGAAGGCCAGTCGAATGTTCGGCCGGTCAAAGCCGCGAAGGAAGGTTACCGGCTCGACCCCGTCGAACAGGCGCGTCACGATCTCTGCCCGCGTCTCGACATCCGCCGTGGCGGTAAAGGCCGCCAGCGGGACGTCCAGCACCCGCTTCAGGTCGCCAATCCGCAGGTAATCCGGGCGAAAGTCATGGCCCCACTGGCTGACGCAATGCGCCTCGTCGACCGCGATGGCAGTGATGTTCGCCCGGCGCAGCAGGTTCACCGTCCCGCCCGAGGCCAGCCGCTCCGGCGCCATATAGAGGATCTTCAGCGACCCTGCCGACAGCGCCTGGAACACCGCCTCGGTTTCAGCGTCGGTGTTGCCGCTGGTCAGGGCGCCGGCCTCGACTCCAGCCTCGCGCAGCGCCCGCACCTGGTCGCGCATCAGCGCGATCAACGGAGAGATGACCACCGTCACCCCATCGCGCATCAGTGCCGGCAACTGATAGCACAGCGACTTGCCCCCGCCCGTCGGCATGATCGCCAACACGTCGCGGCCCTCGGCCACCGTCTCGACGATCTCTTGCTGGCCGGGGCGGAAACCGTCGAAACCCCAGACCTCGCTCAGCAGGTCCCTGGGCATCAGAATCCGTAGAAGAAGCCCGCGTTATTGGCCAGCGCGCGCTGCGCGATGATGATCGCGATGAAGACGATCAGCGGGGCCAGGTCCAGGCCGCCCGTGTTGGGCAGGATGTTCCGGATCGGGGCATAGATCGGCTCCAGCAGGCGGTTCAGCCCGTCCCAGATCTGCGCGACCAGCGGCTGGCGCAGGTTCAGCACCTGGAAGTTGATCAGCCAGGACATGATGATGTGGACGATCATGATGAACCACAGGACCTGCAGGATCAGTTGCAGGGCTTCGTACAGCGTTCCCATCGTCACTCCTCGGGGCCAGGTTGTTCGCGCTTGCACTGTATGGCGACGCGGGCGGCCGCATGCAAGGCGGCCCGCCCAGTTCTGCGACCCGATGCCGCCGCGTCCGCCTTGACGCCTCCGTGATCGCGGGCCACGCAGGCGGCGCAAGGAAAGGGCCGTCATGTATCCGCTGATCCGCTTCGTCAAAGAGATGCTCAAGTTCCGCAACGCGCCGCGACTGGCGCCGACGGGGTCGCATGTGTCGACCCATGTCTGCTGGCCGTGGGACCTGGACCCGTGGGTCGAGCTGAATAACGGCCGTACGCTGACGCTGTTCGACCTTGGCCGCATTCCCCTGGCGCAGCGAACTGGGCTGATCCCGGTGCTGCGCGCCAACGGCTGGGGGATCACCGTGGCGGGCAGCTCGACCCGCTATCGCCGGCGTATCCGGGCGTTCCAGCGCTTCACGATGGTGTCGCGGATGGTCGGATGGGACGACCGCTTCATCTATATGGATCAGTCGATGTGGCGGGGCGGAGAGTGCTGCAACCAGGTGCTGATCCGCTCGGCCGTGACCTCGGCCCAGGGCATCGTGCCGCCCGCGAAGGTGATGGAGGCGATGGGCCATCCGGCCTTCAGCCCGACCCTGCCCGACTGGGTCGCGGCCTGGATGCAGGCCGACGCCGCGCGACCCTGGCCGCCGCATCTGCCCGACGACGCCAAACTTCACTTGCCAGTCTGACATCGCCCGGTGCTTATGGCGCGCAAGGAAACCGCGCATCGGGGGCAGGATGAAGCACGCAATCGACCGGAAGCGGGTCTGGGGCTGGTGGTTCTTCGACTGGGCCAGCCAGCCCTTCCACACGCTGCTGCTGACCTTCATCTTCTCGATCTATTTCTCCGAGGTCGCCAAGCGCCACTTCATCGCCCTGGGCGACAGCAGCACGCTGGCAGGTGCCAATGCGCAGGCGCTCTGGGGCTATGGGCTGGCGGTCAGCGGTGCGGTCATCGCGGTCTTCGCACCCATCCTCGGCGCCATCGCCGACAGCTCGGGTCGCCGGCTTCCCTGGGTGTGGTTCTTCTCGCTTCTCTATGTCGTCAGCGCGGCGGGACTCTGGTCGCTGATGCCGGACCAGCCCGCGCTTGTGCAGGCGGTGGTCCTGTTCGGCATTGCCCTGATCGGCGTCGAATTCGCGACCATCTTCACCAACGCCATGCTTCCGGGACTGGCCCCTAGGGCCGAGATCGGCCGCATCTCGGGGTCGGGCTATGCCTTCGGCTATCTGGGCGGCGTCGTGGCGCTGGCGGTGATGCTGGCGCTGTTTGCGGAAACCCCGTCGGGCCGCACGCTGGCCGGGATCCCGCCGCTCTTCGGCCTCGACCCGGCGCTGCGCGAAGGGACGCGCTTCGTCGGCCCCTTTTCGGCCATTTGGTATGTTGTCTTCATGGTGCCGTTCTTCCTGTGGGTCAGGGAACCGCGCCAGCAGCGCAGGCCCCTTCGCGTGGGCCGGTCGCTGGCCGAGCTGTGGGCGCTGATCCGCAGCCTGCGGCACCGCCGCAGCCTGGCCTTCTGGCTGGTCTCGTCGATGTTTTCCCGTGATGCGCTGAACGCGCTCTATGGTTTCGGCGGGGTCTATGCCGGCACCGTCCTTGGCTGGCCGGTGTTCCTGGCCGGCGTCTTCGGCGTCGTAACTGCGATCTCGGCGGCGATCATCAGCTGGCTGGGGGGACGGGCCGACCGGGCGTTCGGGCCAAGGGCGGTCATCGCGGCCTGCATTCTGGCGCTGACGACGGTCTGCGTGCTGCTGGTCGGCATGGACCGCGACACGGTCTTCGGCGTCGCCGTACCGGCCGAGCCGCTCTTGGCCGGGCTGCGGCTGCCCGACCTGATCTTCTTCGCCTGCGGCACCGTCATCGGCGGCGCGGGTGGCGCGCTGCAGGCCGCCAGCCGCACCATGATGGTCCGCCACACGACCGAGGAACGCGCCACCGAAGGCTTCGGGCTCTATGCGCTATCCGGCAAGGCAACCGCCTTCCTGACACCATTCCTGATTGCGCTGGTCACCGATCTCAGCGGCAGCCAGCGTATCGGCCTGCTTCCGCTGATCGTGATCTTTCTTGTCGCGCTGGTTCTGCTAGGGTGGGTCGACCCGGAAGGAGAAACCCCGACGTGATCAAGAAGACACTGACCGCCGCCGCCCTGATGCTGGGCCTGGCGCTGCCCGCCGCCGCCGACCCGCTGGCCAAGGACGTGTTCGGCAGCTTCCGCAGCCCATCGCAGGGCCCCGCCGTGTCGATCGGCAACTATTCCCAAGGCTGCGCCCAAGGCCTGGTGCAACTGCCCGAAAGCGGACCCAGCTGGCAGGCGATGCGCCTGTCGCGGAACCGCAACTGGGGCCATCCGGTGATGATCGACTTCCTGGTCGGCCTGTCGCGCGCGGCCCAGCAGGCGGGATGGCAAGGGCTTTACATCGGCGACATCGGCCAGCCGCGCGGCGGTCCCGTCACCTCGGGCCATGCCAGCCACCAGATCGGGCTGGACGCCGACATCTGGATGCTGCCGCCCTCGTCATTGCGCCTGTCGCCCCAGCAGCGGGAGAGCCTTTCGTCGGCCTCCGTCGTGACCGGGCGCGGCACGGCGCTGTCGGGGGCATGGACGCCCCAGCACATGTCGATCCTGCGCGCCGCCGCCCGCGACAGCCGGGTCGAGCGGATCTTCACCGACCCCGTCGTCAAGGTTGCGATGTGCCAGATGGAGACCGGCGACCGCAGCTGGCTGCGCAAGGTCCGGCCGCTGAACAACCACGATTATCACTTCCATGTCCGGCTGAACTGCCCGGCAGGGTCGATCTGCCCGCGCCAGACGCCGATCCCGGCAGGCGACGGCTGTGCCGACGCCGCAGAATGGGTCGCGATCCGCATCGACCCCAGCCGGGCCAAGCCGTCCCGACCCGACCCGAACTATCGCCACCCGCGCACCTACCGGATGAGCGAGATGCCCGCACAATGCTCGACCGTCGCCGCAGCGCCCTGATCGGCGTCGCCATCGCGTTCCTGACTGGCACCGCACCGGCCCATGCCGATGCGGTGCTGGACCATGTGGGCACCTATGTCTGGGAACGGGACGAAGCGCCCTTCGGCGGCTTTTCCGGGATCGAGATCGCCCCTGACGGCGCGTCGTTCCACGCCCTGACCGACCGATCTCATCTTTACTGGGGCAGCGTCCAGCGGGACGATCTGGGCATCGTGCGCGGCATGACCGTTGCCGGACGCGCGCATCTGAAGGACAGTTCCGGCAATCCGCTGCCGCCGGGCTATACCGGCGACAGCGAGGGGCTGGCGGTCGGCGCCGACGGCCGCATCCATGTCAGCTTCGAGGGGCTGGACCGGGTCGTCACCTATGACGACCCCGACACCGCCGGAGCGCCCCTGCCCCGCCCGCCGCAAGTGCCCGGCATGGGCCAGAACGCCGGGCTCGAGGCGCTGGCCATCCGCGACGACGGCACGCTGATCGCGGTTCCCGAACGCTCGGCCAATGAAACCATACCCTTCACGGCGCTTGCCTTCGACGGTGCCTGGACGCAGTTGGCCCGGATCCGCCGCGACCCGCGCTGGCGGGCGGTTGGCGCCGACTTTGGCCCCGACGGCTGGTTCTATCTGCTCGAGCGGGATTTTCGCGGCGTCCTGGGTTTCACCTCTCGGGTGCGGCGGATGCGGCTGACCGCAGACGGCGTGCAGGACGACGAGATCCTGCTGGAAACGCGGCCACTGCAATACGACAACCTTGAAGGCATCTCGGTCTGGCACGACGGGACTGACATCCGGGTGACGCTGATCTCGGACGACAACTTCATCTTCCTGCAGCGGACCGAGATCGTGGAATACCGCCTGCGGCAGACACAGGCGCAGGCGCTGCGGAATTGACAAGGCCGTCCCGGTGGGCGTAAGGCCCGCGCTGCCCCGTCGCGGGGCCGAGTTCTTCCGCCACCTTGTAAAACGGAAAATATCCATGACCCGCTTTCTGCCCGGCATCCTTGCCATGGCCGCCATCGTGGCGGCATCGAACGTCCTTGTGCAGTTCACCGTGGGCGACTGGCTGACCTGGGGCGCCTTCACCTATCCCGTAGCCTTCCTGGTGACGGACGTGATGAACCGCGTCTATGGCGCCCGGGCCGCGCGGCAGGTCGTGCTGGCGGGATTTGTCGCGGGCATCGCCTGTTCGCTGGTCGCGGCGGGCCTGCAGGCCACGACGCTGCGAATCGCCCTGGCCTCGGGGACGGCGTTCCTGGTCGCGCAGATGGCCGATGTCGTGGTGTTTGACGCGCTTCGGGGCGGGCGCTGGTGGCGGGCGCCGCTGGCCTCGACGCTGGTCGGGTCAGCACTGGACACGGCGCTGTTCTTCGGCATCGCCTTTTCCGCCGCCCTTCCCACCGACGCCAACACGGGCTGGGCGAACGAGGCCGTTCCGCTGATTGGTCAGGGTCCGGTCACGGCGCTGTGGGTTTCGTTGGCACTTGCCGACTGGCTGGTCAAACTGTGTCTGGCCCTACTGGCGCTTGTGCCCTTTCGGATGATAGTCCGCAATTTGTTGAGAGGTCGTGCCGAATGCTGATTGACAGATTTCCGATCTGTGTCAGCCTGACCCCATAACGGCAATCTTTTGAAAGGAGGTGGTCCAGTGTCGAGAGTGATAGTGGAGAGAGGTGTCGGAACAGTCAGGGGGGCCGTGACCTGAGGGCAGCCCCGAGGGTCGTAAACCCTGGTTGGGACCGGATCTGATCCGCCCCTAACCGGACCATCTCCTTGGATCTCGCGGGCCGCCTCTATCTGGGCGGCCCGTTCCATTTGTGCCAGGTGGAGGCGATCAGGAGACGCCCCCAAGCGTTCGGCGTCAATCGCGACGGATAGCGATGGCGATGCCCTGGCCGCCGCCAATGCACATGGTGATCAGGGCGGTCCGACCGCCGGTACGTTCCAGCTCGTGAACCGCCTTGACGGTCAGGATGGCGCCGGTCGCCCCCACGGGATGACCCAGTGCGATCGCCCCGCCGTTCGGGTTCACGCGCGCCGGATCGAATCCCAGCCCCTTGTTGACCGCCAGTGCCTGCGCCGCAAAGGCCTCGTTCGATTCGATCACGTCGAAGTCGCCGGCCTTCAGCCCAGTCCGCTCCATCAGCATCTGCACGGCGGGGATCGGGCCGATGCCCATGACCTCGGGGCGGACGCCCGCCACCGCATAGCCGAGGATCCGCGCCCTGGGCGTCAGCCCTGCCTTTTCGGCCGCGTCGGCCCGCGCCAGCACAAGCGCCGCCGCACCGTCGTTGATGCCGCTGGCATTGCCCGCCGTCACGCTGCCGCCCTTCTGGAAGACCGGCTTCAGCCCAGCCAGCTTGTCCAGGCTGGTCTCCTTCGGATGCTCGTCGGTGTCGAAGGCGATCATGCCCTTGCGGGTCTTCACCTCGACCGGGACGATCTGGTCGCGGAAATGCCCCGCCGCGATGGCAGCCGCCGCACGGCGCTGCGATTCCATCGCGAACTCGTCCTGCTGCTCTCGGGTGATGCCATGCTCTGCCGCGACATTCTCGGCGGTGACGCCCATGTGGCCGGTGCCCATCGGGCAGGTCAGGGCGCCGGTCATCATGTCCAGCATCACCTGGTCGCCCATCTTGGCGCCGAAGCGCGCGGACGGCACCGCATAGGGGGCGCGGCTCATGCTCTCGGCGCCGCCGGCGATGGCGAAGTCCGCGTCGCCCAGCATCAGCGCCTGCGCGGCCGAGACGATGGCCTGCGCGCCGGACCCGCACAGGCGGTTCACGTTCATCGCCGGCACGGTGTCGGGAATCCCTGCCTCCAGCATGGCCACGCGGGACAGGTACATGTCGCGCGGCTCGGTGTTGATGACATGGCCGAAGACAACTTGGCCCACGCGCTCCGGCGCAAGGCCCGCACGCTCCAGCGCGGCGCGGGTGACGGTGCTGGCCAGCGCGATGGGCGGGATCGCTGCCAGGCTGCCGCCGAAGGTGCCGATGGCGGTTCGGGCGCCGGACAGGATGACGATATCTGCGGACATGGGTGACCTCCTCTTGCTGCGCGGGAAGAATAGGCCAAGGGCGCGGTCGGGCAACCCAGCTGCCCCTGTGCCGTCGCGGCAAATTGCAGCCACCGGCCGAAGGCGCTATGCTTCCGGGGAATAACGAAAGGCGCCGCCATGACCCAGACCGCCAACGGCCCCCGGCTGCGCATCAAGCTGCGGCTGGAATACGATTCGCCGCTGATCCTGGGACCGGGCAAGGCCGAGCTTCTGGCGCGGATCGACCGGCTGGGCTCGATCTCGGCCGCTGCGCGGGAAATGGGCATGAGCTACAAGCGCGCCTGGACCCTGGTCGAGGAGATGAACGTGGCCTTCGCCGAACCCGTCATCGACAGCGCGCGGGGCGGGCCCGGCGGCGGCGGCGCGCGCGTCACGCCTACCGGCCAGTCGGTGCTGCGCCACTATCGCGCGCTCGAGGCGCTGCTGCGAGAGGCGGGGGCCGAGGATCTGCACGCCCTAAACGCGCTTCTGCGTCCCCAGGGAAGCACCTGAGGGCGGATCGCTGCCATTCTTCCGGCTTTGTGATTTCACCGCCGCGTGAATTTCCGTAAGATGGCCGAAAACAGAAGACCGAGCAGAACGAGGGCAAGATGAACAGGCTTCTCAAGCTGGCGATTGTCGGGCTGGTGGCCTCGTGCGGGGGCGGCAACTACAGCGCCCCGCGCGAGCTGAACAACGCATGCGCCATCGCAGCCGAACGGCCCGCCTACATGCGCGCCATGAAACGGACCGAGCGCAAGTGGGGCGTGCCGGTGCATGTGCAGATGGCGACCATGTACCAGGAGTCGAAGTTCATCGGCGATGCCCGGACCCCGCACCAGTTCGCGCTTGGGGTCATCCCCATCGGCCGGCAGAGCAGCGCCTTCGGCTATTCCCAGGCACTGGACGGCACGTGGGAGGAATACCAGCGCGCCACCCGCAATCGCAGCGCCCGGCGGGACAACATCCGCGACGCGTCGGACTTCATGGGCTGGTACATGCATGGCAGCCAGGAACGGCTGGGCCTGTCCAAGCACGACGCGACCTCCCAGTATCTGGCCTATCATGAAGGTCGCGGCGGCTTCGCCCGCGGCAGCCACCGTCAGAAAGCCTGGCTGATGCGCGTCGCCGCCCAGGTCGGCCAGCGGTCCGAGATGTACCGCCAGCAGCTGATCTCCTGCCGTCGCGGCTGAGGCGCTTGACGCGCCCCGTTGCCTGGGGCCTTCTGGCCGTCAGGAGGACACCATGTATCGCGTCATCGGCACCGCCAAGTCCCGTTCCTTCCGCGTCCTGTGGATGCTGGAGGAGCTGGGCCAGCCCTACGAGCATATCCCCGCCAACCCCCGCAGCGAAGGCGTCGCGCAATTCAACCCGGCCGGCAAGGTGCCCGTCCTGATCGACGACGGCACGCCGATCACGGATTCGACGGCGATCCTGACCTATCTGGCCGACCGCCACGGCGGGCTGACGCACCCCGCAGGCACGCTCGACCGTGCCCGCCAGGACAGCCTGACGCAGTTCCTGCTGGACGAATTCGACGCGGCCCTGTGGCTAGCCGCCCGCCACAGCTTCATTCTGCCCGAAGAGCTGCGCCTCAGCGCGATCAAGAACACCCTGCGATGGGAATTCGAGGCCAGCCAGAGGACCCTGGTCCACCGCATGGGTGAAGGCCCGTTCCTGATGGGCGAGGTGATGACCGTCCCCGACATCATCCTGGCGCACTGCCTGGACTGGGCGCTGATCGCCAGGTTCCCGGTGGTCGAAACGCGCCTGTCCGAATACCTCGACCGGATGCGCCAGCGTCCCGCCTATCGCCGCGCAGCCGCGGGCTAAGCCAGGGCGAGCGCCGCCGCCTGACCGGCCCGCAGGCCCGTCGCCATGCAGGCCGTCAGAAGGTAGCCGCCCGTCGGCGCCTCCCAGTCCAGCATTTCTCCGGCGGCGAAGACACCCGGCAGCGCCCGCAGCTCCAGCGCTTCGGTCAGCGCCTCGGCCGCGATGCCCCCGGCCGACGAAATCGCGCGGTCGAGGCCCATCGGACCTTGGTGCCGCAACGGCAGGGCCTTGGCCAGCGCCGCCCATTCGGCCGCATTAGCAGGGCGCCCGCCCCATTCCAGCAGCAGCGCGACCTTCACCGGGTCGCCCAGCACCCGCCGCAGCCAATTGCCAAGCGAAAGCTTGCCGCGCCCCTGCCCGAACCGCCCGGCCAGCGCCGCATGGGAGAGATCCGGCGCCAAGTCGATCGTGGCGGCGGCGCCGTCCCGCATCGCCGCCGACACGGCATAGATGCCGCCACCCTCGACCCCGTGACGAGAAATCACCCATTCGCCACGGCTGACATGCGTGCCAACATGAATCGCGACGCCTTTGACCGCTTGGCCGAAGAACCGCGACATTGCCGGCGTCCAGGCGATCAGGAACCCCATGTTGGCGGGCCGGAACGGTGCAATCCTGACACCCGCCCGATCAAGGATCGGAACCCAGGCGGCGTCCGATCCCAAGCGTGGCCAACTGGCGCCGCCCAAGGCCAGAACCGTCACCCGCGGGGCCAACTCGACCGCGCCCTGCGGCGTGCTGAACAGGAACGACCGGTCCAGCCCCGTCCACCGCCACCGCGTCCGCAGATCGACGCCGCCCACCCGCAGCCGCGTCAGCCATTCCCGCAGTAGGGGCGAGGCCTTCATGCCCACCGGAAACACCCGACCGGTCGAGCCGGTGAACAGCTCGATGCCCAGCCCCTCAGCCCAGGCCATGACCTCGGCGGGACCGAGCGGTCCCTGCGCCAACGTGGGCCGGTCGTATCGGGTCATGAAGCTGATCAGCGGCTCGTCGCGGGTCAGGTTCAAACCGGACTTGCCCGCCATCAGGAACTTGCGCGCCGGCGTGGGCATCGCCTCGGCCACCACGACCGTCCTGCCGGGCGCCATCAGCGCCTCGGCCGCCATCAGGCCCGTAGGGCCCGCGCCAATCACCAGCGCATCGACGGCTTCGGTCACCGCCGCCCCCGCGGCTTCATGGCAAGGCGCAGAAGCGTGCGTTCGACCAGGGGCATCTGTGGCGCGCGGCTGGTCGAACGCAGCGTCATGTCGGTTTCCAGAAGTTGCGAGACCGCCTCCTCCAGCGGACCCATGCCCCAAGCCTGCGCCTGGCGCGCCATGCGGTCCCGACGCGGACCGAAGACCGGCGGCCGGGCCCGCGCCAGCGCCACGCCCGGCCCCGCCGGGTCGGCGGCGGCCAGATGCAGCGTCCGGAAATGTCGCAGCGCGGCGATGCACAGCGTCACCGGCGCCAGCCCCTGCTGTTCGATCCGCCGCATCAGGGGGCCGAACTCGGCCTCGCGACGCTCGGCCACGACATGGATCAGCTCGTCCAGGTCGGCCTCGATGGTGGCGGGGGCCAGAAGGGCAATTTCCTCGACCGTCAGGGGGGTGGGGTCATCATATTTGTAAAGCCCGATCTTCTCGACCGTCTGGCGCAGGTCGCCCGGGTCCAGCGCCCGCGCCAGGATCGCCAGTTCGCGCATCGCATCGGCCGGAACCTGACGCAGGCCGGCGTCGGACATCCAGCGCGCGATCTCCTCCTCGCCCGGCGGATCGTCATAGATGGGGGCCGTCACGGCCTGCCCATGTGTTTCGAACAGCTTGCGCAGTGCCGAGGATTTCGACAGCGACCCCGCCGTCACCACGATCACCGCATCGCCCTGCCGCCATCCCGACAGCGCCTCGCGGATGGCGTCGGCGGCGGTGTCGGGCGCGTCGTCGACCAGCACCACGCGCTGCCCAGGGAAGAACCCGATCTCTCGCACGGCATCGACCAGCTGGGCAGGGTCCTTCTTCAGGCCCGCGCCGGGCATCCGGGTCAGGCGCATCTCCTCGTCCGCCTTTTCACCAACCAGGGCGCGCACCGCCTCGGCCCGCTTCAGCGACACGCGCATGGCGTCCTGGCCATAGATCAGCAGCGCCGGCCGCGACGGGTCGGGCCGCGACAGGTAACGCGCAATCTCGCCGCCTTTCAGCAGCATCCGCGCCTCATCCCGAAAGCGAGGATGCGGCCGCCAGCAGGCGCGTGACCACCTGATCAGCCAGCATGACGGCCAGCCGTTCGCGGGCGTCACCCTCGGCCGCCAGCGTCGAGATCGTCGTCCCGGTCGTCGAATAGGAGGTGAAGCTGCTGACGCTGCCCTGCGTCACGACCGCGCCGCCGGGGCCGGTCAGCGCGAAGTCCGCAGTGCCGTTCAGCGAATAGCGCGTTGTCACCTCGTCAGTGGTGATCGCCTGCGGCACGACACCGACGTTGATGCGATAGTCGAGGTCATAGAGGGCGCTGTCCTCGGGGCCCAGACGCTCGGTCAAGCGGCGGTTGAAGATGAAGTCGATCGGCGTGTCAGGGTCGCGCGGACGCACCCGGCCCCACAGACGCGACCCCCCGCCCCCCGGCCCATAGACCGGAGTGAGGCCGCAGCCTCCCAGGGCCAGCAGCCCCAGAAGGGCCGCGCGGCGATCAGGCGACCACATTGACGATCCGCCCGGGCACGACGATCAGCTTCTTGGGCGCGGCCCCTTCCAGGAAGCGCTGCACCGTTTCGTCGGCCATGACCATCGCTTCGATCTGGTCCTTGGGCATGTCCTTGGGGACCTGGATCTCGGCCCGGCGCTTGCCGTTGATCTGGATCGGCAGGATGACGCTGTCGTCCTGCAGCAGCGCCGGATCGGCCACGGGCCAGCCCGCGTCGACGACCATTCCCCGACCGCCTGCGGCCGCCCAGACTTCCTCGGACAGATGCGGCACCATCGGCGCCATCAGCTGCGCCATGATGCGCAGAACGGCGCGCCGTGCCTCGCCACCGGCCTGCGACCGGCCGACGGCATTTGCCAGCTCATAGAGCTTGGCGACCGCCTTGTTGAAGGCGAAACCCTCGATGGCTCGGGTGACGTCGGCGATGGCGCGATGGGCGGCACGGGTCAGATCGGGATCGTCGCCGCCCTCTGGTGCATCCTCGGCCAGGCGGAAGACGCGCGCCAGGAACTTGTAGGCGGCCTCGGCCCCCGCGGCGGTCCACTCGACGTCACGCTCGGGCGGGCTGTCGGACAGCATGAACCAGCGCGCGGTATCGGCACCGAAGCTTTCGACGATGTTGACCGGGTCGACGACGTTCTTCTTCGACTTCGACATCTTGGCCGAGGGAATGACCTCCACCACTGTCCCGTCGGCCAGCTTGCCGTCCGTCACATCCTCGGGCAGGTGATAGACGGGGCGCCCGCGTTCGTCACGGGTCATGTAGATCTCGTGCGTGACCATGCCCTGCGTGAACAGCGCGTCGAACGGCTCTTTCGCCTTTTCCGGCAGGTGACCTGTCCTGACCATCGCCCGGGCGAAGAAGCGCGAATACAGCAGGTGCAGGATCGCATGCTCGATGCCGCCGATATACTGGTCGACGTTCATCCAGTAATCCGCATCCGCCTGCACCGTCGGCGTCTCCGCCCACGGAGAGGTGAAGCGGGCATAGTACCAAGAACTGTCCACAAAGGTGTCCATCGTGTCAGTCTCGCGCCGGGCTTCGCCGCCGCATTTCGGACAGACAGCCTGACGCCAGGTCGGGTGGCGGTCCAGCGGGTTGCCCGGCACGTCGAAGGTCACGTCCTGCGGCAGCAGCACGGGCAGGTTCGCCTTGGCCTCGGGGACCGTACCGCAGCTGTCGCAATGAACGACCGGGATCGGACAGCCCCAATAGCGCTGCCGCGAGATGCCCCAGTCGCGCAGGCGGAACTTGGTCACACCTTCGCCATAGCCCTCGGCCTCGGCATGGGCGATGGCGGCGTCCACCGCGGCCTCTCCGGTCTGGTCGGCTGCGCCGCTGAAGCCGCGGACATAGGTCACGGTTTCGGTCTTGGAGGGCACGAAGGGCGCGTCAGCAACCAGCGCATCGGCCTGGGCCAGATCCATGCCCTGCTGCCCGAAAGTCGCGCGGATCGGCAGCCCATATTTCGCGGCGAACTCGTGGTCGCGCTCGTCATGCGCGGGGCTGCCGAAGATCGCGCCGGTGCCGTAGTCCATCAGCACGAAGTTCGCGATCCAGATCGGCAGATGCCAATCGGCGTCCAGCGGGTGCCGCACGGTCAGGCCGGTGTCAAAGCCCAGCTTCGGCGCGGTCTCGATGGCCTCCTCGGTGGTGCCGATGCGGCGGCATTCCTCGCGGAAGGCCTCGATTTCGGGGCGGGTCGCCGCCAGTTCCTTGACCAGCGGATGGTCCGGCGACAACGCGACGAAGCTGGCGCCCATCAGCGTGTCGGGCCGGGTCGTATAGACCTCGATGGTGTCGTGCCCCGCCGGCGCATCGACCGTCTGGAAGCGGAACTGCAAGCCCCGCGACTTGCCAATCCAGTTGGCCTGCATCAGGCGCACCTTCTCGGGCCAGCCCTTGAGGCCATCTAGCGCCTCCAGCAACTCGTCGCTGTAATCGCTGATCTTGAAGAACCACTGCGTCAGCTCGCGCCGCTCGACCGTCGCGCCCGACCGCCATCCCTTGCCGTCGATCACCTGCTCGTTGGCCAGAACGGTCATGTCGACCGGATCCCAGTTCACCTGCGCCGACTTGCGGGTGATCAGGCCCGCGTCCAGCATGTCCAGGAACAGCGCCTGCTGCTGCGCCACATAGGCGTCGTCGCAGGTCGCGAACTCGCGGCTCCAGTCGATCGACAGGCCCAGGGGCTTCAGCTGGTCGCGCATGGTCGCGATGTTGGCATAGGTCCAGTCGCGCGGATGGCCGCCCTCCTGCATCGCGGCGTTTTCGGCCGGCATGCCGAAGGCGTCCCAGCCCATCGGGTGCAGCACGCTGAAGCCCTGCGCGCGCTTGAACCGCGCCACCACGTCGCCCATCGTATAGTTGCGCACATGCCCCATGTGGATGCGCCCCGAGGGATAGGGGAACATCTCCAGCACGTAATACTTCGGGCGGTCGTCGCGGACGGCGGTGAAGCTGCCGGCATCGGCCCAGGCCTTCTGCCAGTGGGCTTCGCTTGTCGCGGGATCATAGGGCATGGGGAACCTCGGGCATGTCAGTTGCCCGCAGGGTTTATACGCCCTGCCGGGGCGGGTCCAGTGCCCGGCCCCACCAGGGGCCGCGCCATCCCGCCGCCGGGATCAGAGACCGCCGTCCCGGATGCGCATCTGCCGGGCGCGGGTCAGGATCGCATCCTCGACCGCGCGAACCGTCCCGGGCTCGACCGCGGCGCCCCCCGGCCCCTGCAGCGACAGCCGCAGGCTGCGGGCGTCCAGTGCGGGGTCGCTGACTTGGATGGTCGCGCGATAGGACCGGCCGCCGCCCGGAGGGGTGCCATAGCCGGTCTGGATGACCCCGGTGAACGGGTCAATCGTCTGGACGGGCAGGAAGTTCAGCACGTCCAGGCTGGCGTTCCAGAGGTACTTGTTGACACCTACGGCCCGGTTCGGATTTTCCGACCGCAGCAGGACGTCCTGAATCCGGGTGGTGCTTTCATCCGGCCGCGTGCGGGAATAGTCGGCGCCGGGATCGGCGTCACCGCAAGCCGCCAGGCCAGCGCAAAGCGTCGCGACGATCGTCAGGCGCGCAGCGCGTGCAAAGTTCATGCCATCCCCCGTGAGTTCCGTCAGCGCCAGCATTAGCGCGAATGCACGCACCGAAACAAGCGCATTGGGCGTCCCGCGGCGGCCGGATCGGCGGCAAGCGACGGCCGCGGCGGCGCCCACGGCGAAACTGTGGCCCAAGTGCATCACGGAAAGAGGCAAAGAAAACAGCCCTCATCTGATTCCGTTGCATCACGAGTTCGAAACGGTGAAACAAATCGGCATACCCAGGGCGGGATCGCCGGCTTGGGCATCAGAGAGACAAGAGGGAAAACCACATGAAAAAGGCTCTTATCGCCTCCACCGCGCTGGTGCTGACCGCCGGCGTGGCTGCTGCCGACGTGACGATCTCGGGTTATGGCCGCACCGGCGTCATCTATTATGAAGACTCGGTCCTGACCGGCACTGATCCTCTCACCCTCTCCGAGGGCAGCGATAGCCAAGTCATCTCGCGCCTGCGGATGAACCTGGACGCGTCGACCTCCACCGACGCTGGCGTCGATTTCGGTGCTCGCTTCCGCCTCCAGTGGGACCAGGGCAGCGGCAGCCGCGGCGATGACGCCTCGACCAATGCTGGCAAGCTGTTCGTGACTGCCAGCGGCCTGACCGTTGAAGTCGGCAACGTCGACACCGCGCTCGACTCGGCTGGCCTGCTCTACGCATCGGAACTGGGTTCGTACGACCGTTCGGTTGGCGGCAACGCTCTCGGCGCCTTCTTTGCCTATGAATCCTCGCCCTACTCGAACGTCGATCGCCTTGGCGTCGCCGTGAAGTATTCGGTCGACAACCTGACGGTTCGCGCTTCGTACGTCGACCCCGACCAGTCTGGTCTCGTTGAAGATACCGCGGTGTTTGGTGACGTGAAGGAAGAGTACAGCGTCTCGGCCGACTACACCTGGAACGACCGTCTGGAACTGTCGGGCGGCGTCGCGCTCAACGGCGCAGGCAACGACGACCACGACGTCTACTTCGTCGGCGCCCGCTACGCAGTGCTCGAGAACGCACGCATCGGTCTGAACTGGATCGACAACGGCGATGCTGGCAGCCCGGTGGGCCTGTCCTCGACCGATGCTGAGTTCGACGGTCTGGTCGATGATCTGGGCAGCACCGTTGCTCTCTACGGCGACTACACCCTGGCTGATGGCCTGACCAACATCGAAGCCTATGTTGCCAACAACAGCGGCGACTGGGCAGCCAAGGAAACCGACAACTCGTTCGGCGTCGGCGTGAACTATGACCTGGGCGGTGCCCGTCTGGGTGCGTCGCTGCAGCGCGACTACCAAGAGCGTGTGACGGCCGACATGGGCGTTCGCTTCAACTTCTGATCCATCCGATCGGAAGCAGACTGGAGAGCGGGCCTTGCGCCCGCTCTTTTCTTTTTGTCAGGTGGCTGCATGGGACTGGATGACATCAGGCGTCGCATCAGCGCGGCAGAACAGGCGGCAGGCCGTGCGGCGGGCAGCGTTACGCTGATTGCCGTCAGCAAGGTTCAACCCGCCGCCAGGGTCGAAGCCGTGCTGGCCGCCGGCCACACCGACTTCGGCGAGAATTATGTGCAAGAGGCGCAAGGCAAGTGGCCGGGTTGGCGTGCCAGCCATCCCGGCGTCAAGGTCCACATGATCGGCCCCGTGCAGTCGAACAAGGCCAAGCCGGCGGTGCAACTGTTCGATGCGATCCACACGCTGGACCGCATGACGCTGGCCCGCAAGCTGGCGCAGCAGATCGACGAACAGGGCCGTACCCCGGATCTGTTCGTGCAGGTGAACACCGGCGACGAGCCGCAGAAGGCTGGCATTTTGACGGATGAGCTGCCGGGCTTCCTGACGTCATGCCACGAGCTGGGGCTGTCCCCGCAGGGCCTGATGTGCATCCCGCCCGAGGGCCAGGACCCGCTGCCGCATTTCCGCCTGCTGCGGCAGCTTGCGCAGGATCACGGGCTGCCCAACCTCTCCATGGGGATGAGCGCTGATTTCGAAGCCGCCATCGCCGAGGGGGCGACCCATGTCCGCGTCGGATCGGCGATCTTCGGCGCGCGGGACTACGGCACCGCCGGCTAGGTCGGGGCGGGCACGATCAGCCGCGTCCCCGGCCGCGCCCGCCGCGCGATCCACAGCAGATGCGGGCGGGCGAAGGCGATGCAGCCCTCGGTCCCAAAGCGCGGCCTGCGCCACTGGTGCAGGAAGATGGCCGAGCCCCGACCGGGCACGGCGCGGGGCCAGTTCCAGTCGGTCGTGATGATCAGATCATATAGCGGGTCGGGACGCCGCAGCCGCTCGTGACTGGCCGCCAAGGGCGTGCGGGCATGGTGGTTATAGGCCGGATGCGCAGGATCGTCGCACCAGAGATCACCCGGTCCGATCGCGCGCGCCCAGGGCGTCGGGCGCGCCAGCCGATCGGGCCGGAACCACAGGCCGGTGATGCGATGCACCCCGGCGGGCGTCGCCCCGTCGCCCTCGCGCTTGGCCGCCGTGACGCGGGACTTGCCGATGCTGCACGGAAAGAGGTGGCCGCGAAAGCGCAGCCCCTGCGGCGTCAGGACCATGTCTTTGGAATTCACAACAGGTGCCCCGACTTGCGCGCCTTGATGTCCAGATAGCCGGTGTTGTGCGGGTTGCGTGCCACGATCAGCGGCACGCGTTCGGCCACGGCGATGCCATGGCCTTCCATCATCGCAACCTTCCGGGGGTTGTTGGTCATCAGCCGGACCGACGCGAAACCCAGCCTGCGCAGCAGCGCCGCACCGATGCGGAAGTCGCGCTCGTCATCCTCAAAGCCCAGGCGGTGGTTCGCCTCGACCGTGTCGAAGCCCTGGTTCTGCAGGTCATAGGCCCGCATCTTGTTGGCCAGGCCGATGCCCCGCCCCTCCTGGTTCAGATAGAGCAGCACCCCCGCACCCTCTTTGCCCATCGCGTCCAGCGCGGCGTTCAGCTGTGGCCCACAGTCGCATTTGAGGCTGCCGAGCACGTCGCCCGTGAAGCAGGCGGAATGCAGCCGCGCCAGGACCGGCTGGTCGCGCGGCGGATCGCCGATCTCGATGGCATAATGCTCCTCGCCGCCGTCGTCGGGACGGAAGATGTGCAGGCGCGACCGCTCGGCCGCCATCAGCGGCAGGCGTGCGGCGGCCACGGGGGCCATCGCCGCCTCGGTCGCCAGCTGCGCCAGCGCGGCCCCGGCCGGCAGGCGGGTCAGCCCATCGGGCGCGGGGGCCGGCACCAGCAGCATTGCCGGCAGCAATTCGGCCGACTTGGCCAGCGCGATGGCCGCCCGGTGGGCGGTGACGTCGCCGCCACGCGCGGTTTCCAGCGGTCCCTTCATCGGCGTCATCAGGTCGCCCGCCGGATCGGCCAGCGCCCGCAGCCAGCGAAGGTCCGCCTCGGCGGGAAGGACGACCCGCGCCAGATCCCCGTCATAAACCCGCGCCTTCAGCGTCTCGGCGCGCCGCCCGGTCAGCACCAGGACCACCGCCCCCAGTTTGCGCAGATCGGCCAGCCGCTCGGGCGAGAGGGTCTCGACCGCGGCGGCCAGATGATCGCCCAGAACCACGGGCAGGCCCATGCGCAGGTCGGCGCGGGCGCGGGCGATGGCTTCGGCAAGTGTCGGGATCAGGCTCATGGCGCCCCGTGATGTGAAACATTCTGAAACATAGCGCGCGATACCGACAACTCCATGTGAGAATTCCGACATGTTGCTGGACGGCCCGCACGGGCGTCCCCACTGATTGCCCCAAGCGAACCGAAGGAGGCAACATGCCCGGACTGAAAAAGATCCTGCTTGTCGATGACGAGGAAGACCTGCGCGAAGCCCTGGCCGAACAGCTGGTCGCCACCGACGACTTCGACGTGACCGAGGCCGGCAGCGGCGCCGAGGCGGTCGAGGCCACCAAGAACGCCATCTTCGACCTCGTCGTGCTGGACGTCGGCCTGCCCGACACCGACGGGCGAGAGCTGTGCAAGAAGCTGCGCAAGCTGAACGTGAAATGCCCCATCGTGATGCTGACGGGACATGACACCGATGCCGACACGATCCTGGGGCTGGACGCTGGCGCGAACGACTATGTGACCAAGCCCTTCAAGTTCCCGGTCCTGCTGGCCCGCCTGCGCGCGCAATTGCGCACCCACGAGCAGTCCGAGGACGCGATTTTCCAGCTTGGGCCCTATACGTTCAAGCCGGCGATGAAGATGCTGATCGACGCCAAGGACCGCAAGGTCCGCCTGACCGAGAAGGAAACCAACATCCTCAAGTTCCTCTATCGGGCGCAGGACGGCGTCGTGCCGCGCGACGTGCTGCTGCACGAGGTCTGGGGCTATAATGCCGGCGTCACGACCCACACGCTGGAGACCCACATCTACCGCCTGCGCCAGAAGATTGAGCCCGACCCCTCGAACGCGCGGCTGCTGGTGACGGAATCGGGCGGTTATCGCCTGGTCGCCTGATCGGCGTTTTCCTGCCGCAACGGCTTGGGCGGGAACCGCCGCCCGCCACGCACGTTGGACATCCGAAGCCCAGTGGTCGGTGGATGCGGCCACACTCCCCCTCCCTCTCTGAAACCCCGGCGTTCCCGCGCCGGGGTTTTTTTACGCGATGTTTCGCAGGAGCCGGCGTCAAGCGGAGCACGCGTCGTGGCGGTCGGCAGAGGACGATCGGCCTACCGTCCGCCTGCCAAGACAGCAGGACGTGCGGATGGATCGCCGGACCCGGACCTGCCGAGAGTTTCCCAGCAACCCGGCGGGCCAGTCGCAGAAGGGCCTTCTTTGGCCCGTCCTGCGGGCCGGAAAGGCGGCCCCTGATCCTAGCCGCGGCCGTGGGGGGCGGACCAATCTTCGTCTGGGCCGATCGGGATGATGCGATGCGGGTTGATCATGTCGTGGCTGAAGTAATAGTGCCGCATGAAGTGATCCGGATGCACGGTCTCGGCCACGCCGGGCCGTTGATAGAGTTCCCGCGCCCAGCCCCACAGGTTCGGATAGTCGACGATGCGCCGGCGGTTGCACTTGAAGTGGGTGTGATAGACCGGGTCAAAGCGCACGATGGTGGTGAACAGCCGCCAGTCGGCCTCGGTCAGGCGGTCGCCGGTCAGATAGCGGTCCTGCGCCAGCAGCCCCTCGATCCAGTCGAGGCTGTCGAAGAGCGGCACGACCGCCTTGTCATAGGCCTCTTGAGAGGTGGCGAAACCGGCCTTGTAGACGCCGTTGTTGACGGTGTCATAGACGCGGGCGTTCACCTCCTCGATCCGGTCGCGCAGGTCGACCGGCCAATAGTCGTCGGTGTTGCCGGTGACCCCGTCGAAGGCGCTGTTGAACATCCGGATGATGTCGGCGCTTTCATTGGACACGATCTGCCCGCTTTCGCGGTCCCACAGCACCGGCACCGTCACGCGGCCCGAGGCATCAGGCTTGGCCTTTAGATAGACCTGCCGGAGGTAGTCCAGCCCGAACTGACGGTCGCCGGTCGCACCGGGAAAGTCGGTCCGGAATTCCCACCCGTCCTTCAGCATCTCCGGATGGACGACCGACACCTCGATATGGCCGCGAAGGTCCTTCAGGGTGCGGAAGATCATCGTGCGATGCGCCCAGGGGCAGGCATGGCTGATATAGAGGTGATAGCGCCCGCTTTCCGCCTTGAAGCCACCCTCGCCCGTGGGGCCGGGGCTGCCGTCGGCGGTCGCCCAGTTGCGGAACTTCGAGGTGTCGCGCTTGAATTCGCCACCGGTGCTGTCGGTGTCATACCATTCGTCCTTCCAGACGCCGTCGACCAACTGGCCCATGCCCTGTCCTTTCGATGATGCTGCCGGGAAAACGGGCGGAACGGCGGCTTGTTCCGCCCCCCCCTTCAGCCGATGGCGCGGTCGCGGGTTTCCGTCCCGACCAGCAGCAGCGCGGCGGCAGCCAGCAGCAGCAGGATGGCAAAGCTGCCGATGGCCAGCCCGAAGCCCTGGACGAAGACCACCGCCAGCAGGCTGGGCGCCAAGATGCCGCCAAGCCGCGCCACGGCGCTGGCCGTGCCCATGCCGGTGCCGCGCAGGTGGGTCGGATAGATCTCGGGCGTGAAGGCGTAAAGCGCGCCCCAAGTGCCCAGCAGTGCAAAGCTCATGACGATCAGGGCGGTCGCGACGGCAACTGCGCCGCTGGCCCATGCAAACAGCCCGCAGCCCAGGGCCGAAAGGACCAGGAACCCCGCCAGCGTCGCGCGCCGGCCGATCGCCTCGACCCCCCAGGCGGCCAGCGCATATCCCGGCAACTGCGCCAGCGCCAGGATGACCAGGAAGCCGTATCCGCGCACGAAGCCGAATCCTTCCGTCGCCAGCTGCCCCGGCACCCAGACGAAGACGCCGTAATAGGACAGCGACACCAGGAACCAGACCGCCAGGACGCCGAGCGTCGCCCGCCGCAGCGTCGGCGCCAGGATCGTGCGCGCGGCGCCGGTCGGGACGGGCGCGGGCTTCAGATGCGCCTGCGGCGGCAGCTGCTCGGCCCCGTTGATGCGCAGGATGCGGTCGATCACGTCGCGCGCCTCGGCCTGCCGGCCCTTGCGGACCAGGTACATGGGGGATTCCGGGATCCACAGCCGCAGCCCGAACCCGATCAGCGCCGGCAGCGCCGCCACCAGGAAGATCCAGCGCCAGGGTGCCTCGGCGCCCAGGGATGCCGCGGCCCAGGCGGTCAGCGCCACGACGATGGTGCCCACGGCCCAGAACCCCTCCAGCCAGACCAGCCAGCGGCCACGGTTCTTCGGCGGCAGGAATTCGGCCATCATCGCGTAATCGACAGGCAGCGTGCCGCCCACCGCGACACCTGTCAGGAAGCGCAGTACCAGAAGCCAGGTGAAGTCGCCCGCCACGACCGAGGCCAGTCCAAAGACCGCGTCCATTGCGACGGTGCCGACCAGCACCCACTTGCGCCCAATCCGGTCGGCCAGCCGGCCGAAGAGGAACGCGCCCACGAACATGCCAAGGAAGAACGCCGTTCCGATCTGCAGCGCGGTCACCCGCTCCAGCCCGAAGGTGGCGGCGACGGACGGCGCGGCGAAACCCACGGCGATCACCTGCATCGCATCGGCGGCCCAGACGAGGCCGAAGATCCCCAGCAGCCGCCACTGGAAGCGGCCCGTCCCGCCGCGCGTCAGCGCCTCGTCGATGGTCATCCTCATCTGTACCCCCCACGGATTTTTCCCTTGCATAGCGCCCCTGCCCCGTATGGCAAGCCCGCCGCTCGACAGGCCCGGCCCCCGCCGCTAGGGTCCGCGCCCAAAGGAGAGCCCCATGTTCACCATTGCCACCTGGAACATCAATTCCGTCCGCCTGCGCGAGGGGCTGGTCGCCCGCCTGCTGGAGGAAGAGGCCCCCGACGTGCTGTGCCTGCAGGAGTGCAAGTCGCCGGTGGACAAGATCCCGCTGACGAAGTTCCGCGACCTGGGATACCACCACATCGTCGCGCGCGGGCAGAAGGGCTATAACGGCGTGGCGATCCTGTCGCGCCTGCCGCTGGAGGATGCGGGCGACCGCGACTATGCACGCCTCGGCCATGCCCGGCACGTGTCGGCGCGGCTGGAAAACGGTGTCGTGATCCACAACATGTATGTGCCCGCCGGCGGCGATGTTCCCGACCGCAGCGTGAACGAGAAGTTCGGCCAGAAGCTGGATTTCGTGGCCGAGATGCGCGACGTCTTCCACGCCGACAAGCCGAAGAGGTCGATCCTGGTGGGCGATCTGAACATCGCCCCGCGCGAGGACGACGTCTGGTCGCACAAGCAGCTGCTGAAGATCGTCAGCCACACGCCGATCGAGGTCGAGCACCTTCTGGCTGCCCAGGATGCGGGCAACTGGGTGGACGTGACGCGCCAGGACATCCCCTCGGGGCTTCTCTACAGCTGGTGGAGCTATCGCGCCCGCGACTGGGACGCGGCCGACAAGGGGCGGCGCCTGGACCACATCTGGGCCAGCCCCGACATCGCGAATGCCGCCCACGGCAGCCGCATCCTGCGCCCCTGCCGCGGATGGGAAAGCCCAAGCGACCACGTTCCGGTGATGGCCAGCTTCGACCTGTGACCGGGCGCGCAATCGGCTCTTTCGCCCGGCCGCCCGACCCCCCATATTGGGGCCAAACGCCACGAACCGAAGATCCGGGGACGACATGACCATGCTTTTCGATGGCGCCGCCGCGCCCAAGACCGACGACTTCATCAAGGACGTGACCGAGGCCAACTTCATGGCCGAGGTCGTCGAGGCCTCGATGGAGGTGCCCGTCATCGTCGATTTCTGGGCCCCCTGGTGCGGCCCCTGCAAGACGCTCGGGCCCGCGCTGGAAGCCGAGGTCGCCCGCCACAAGGGCCGCGTGCGCATGGCCAAGGTGGATGTCGACCAGAACCAGATGATCGCGTCGCAGCTGCGTGTGCAGTCGATCCCGACGGTCTATGCCTTCTTCAAGGGCCAGCCGGTCGATGCCTTTCAGGGCGCGCTGCCGGCAAGCCAGATCAAGCAGTTCGTGGACAAGCTGGCCGCCATGTCGGGCGACGACGGCGGCTTGGCCGACGCGCTGGCCGCGGCCGAGCAGATGATCGAGGATGGCGAGGCCGCCGACGCGATCGAAACCTTCACCGCCATCATCGGCGAGATGCCCGACAGCGCAGAGGCCTGGGGCGGGCTGATCCGCGCCCACCTGGCGGCTGGCGACCACGCCGCGGCGGCATCGACGCTGACGCAAGTTCCCGACCCCATCGCCGGCGCCGCCCCGGTCGAGGCCGCGCGCGCTCAACTGCAACTGGCCCAGCAGGCCAGCAGCGCCGGGCCGCTGGACGACCTGCAGGCGCGCGTCGATGCGGACCCTGCAGACCAGCAGGCGCGGCTGGAATACGCCCAGGCGCTTCATGCCGCCGGCCGGGTCGAGGAGGCCATCGACGTCCTTCTGGACAGCTTCCGCCGCGACCGCGAATGGAACGACGGCGCCGCGAAGGCCCAGCTGATCACCATCTTCGACAGCCTCAAGCCGAACGACCCCGTCGCCCAGAAGGGCCGCCGCCGCCTGTCGTCGCTGATCTTCGCCTAATCCATGCCGCGCCGTTTCGACCTTCCTGACCGCATCGCCCTCTTCCCGCTGCCGGGGGCGGTGCTGATGCCCCGCGCCCGCCTGCCGCTGCACATCTTCGAACCCCGCTACCTGCAGATGCTGGAAGACACGCTCAAGACCGACCACCGCTTGATCGGCATGATCCAGCCCGAGGGCGAGGGCCTGTCCGCCATCGGCTGCGCCGGGCGTGTCATCGCATTTTCGGAAACCGAGGACGGCCGGATGATGATCTCGCTCGGCGCCGTCTCGCGGTTCCGCCTGCTGGAACCGCAGGAGGGGTTTGCCCCCTATCTGCAGGGCCGCGTGGACTGGTCGTCCTTCCCGCGCGACACTGCCGGGTCGGAACAGGACCCCGACCTCGACCGCAAGGCGCTGTTCGATCTGCTGGCCCGCTACATGGAGACGCAGGAGCTGTCGACCGACTGGGACGCCGCCTCGCAGGCCGAGGATGAACTGCTGATCAATTCTTTGTCGATGATGCTGCCCTTCAGCCCCGGCGACAAACAGGCGCTGCTGGAATCCCCCACCTTGGCGGACCGGCGCGAGCTGCTGGTCGGCCTGATCGAATTCGCGCTCCACGGCGGCGAGAACGAGGAACGACTGCAATGACCGATACCGCCCCCGCCCTCGACCGCCACATGCTCGAGGCACTGGTCTGCCCCGTCACCCATGCCGCGCTGCATTACGACGCCGTCCGGCAAGAGCTGGTGTCGCGCCCGGCTGGCCTCGCCTTCCCGATCCGGTCGGGCATCCCGATCATGCTCATCGACGAGGCCCGCCAGATCAAGGCCGATGACTGACGCTCCGCGCCCGACCGCGATCCCGCGCGTCACGTCACGCAGGCTCGACCCGCCCCGCATGCCGGGTTGGCTGCGCCTCCTCATCGTCGTCTGCTGCCTGGTCGAGGCCGCGCTGCTCGTCGCAGGCCTCGTGGGCTATCCCGGTGTCCGGCAGCTGACCTTCATGGCAGGGGCCTTCTGGTCGATGCTCTTCTGGGAAGGCGCGGGCCTCTATTCGGGCCAATGGCTCCTGATGTTTCTCACCTATGGCCTCTTGCACGCGGGGCCGATCCATCTCGCCATGAACATGATCTCGCTGGCCGCCGTCGGCCGGGAACTTGGTCGCATGATCGGGCCGGGGCAAATGGCGCTGATCTACCTGGCCAGCCAGATCGGCGGCGCGCTGGCCTTCGCGCTGATGCAGCCCCTGGCCGGACCGATGATCGGCGCTTCGGGTGCCGTCTTCGGCGTCGCCGCAGCGCTCGTGGGACATGCCGCCGTCACCCTGCGCCGCCGTCAGCGGTCGATGGCACCACTGGCGCGCGCCGTCGTCCTGCTTCTTGCGCTCAACATCGGCCTGACCCTGCTGATGCCGTCGATCGCTTGGCAGGCGCATCTGGGCGGGGCAGTGACAGGCCTGATCCTCGGCTTGGCCTTCGCCCTCGCCCGGCACCGCTGAGCCAGGCTTCGGTCGTCAAATATCCCGGGGGGTCCGGGGGGCTGGCCCCCCGGCGTCGCGGGACGCAATCTCGCTTTCCTCCGGCTCCTCACCGCCCTCGCCGGCGATCAGGCGCCGCAGCGCGGGCCGGAATGCGTCTGCCGGCACCCCGGTCAGGCTGGCGGCGCTCTCATCAGCCATCTGCGCCAGATGCTCGGCCACCAGCATGTGCCCAACGCCATAGCCTGTCCACCTGCGGATCTTGCCGCGCCCCAGGAACCACTCTGCAAAATCAAACTCGTGCCGCGCCCACAGGTTGCCCGCCTGCCGCAGCATTCCCGGCCCCGGCCGCACGGCGTCCCACGGATCAGCGGCGCCGCCCAGGACCCGCAGCACGAAATGCCCGGCCAAACCTTCGCTCACCAGCGCGTCACCCAGGGAGAGGCCAAAGCCGGGCCCGTCCCGCCGCAGCAGGTGGTGCAGTTCGCGAACGACAGCCCGCCGCAGATGCCCTGCATCGAACCGGTCAGGCATCAGCGTGATCTCGATCTGGCCGGGGGCGGGCACCTGCCCGCCGACGCACCGGTCCGACATCGTCGCATCGCCAGCCCGCACGACAAGGTCGAAGCGCGGCAGCGTCGCGTGATCCTCGGCCAGCGCCACGGCCTCGCGCACCGCGGCACGGATCTCGGACATGGATCCTGTCAGCGCATTGCGCGCGTTCAGCAGGTGAAGGTGCCAGATCGTCATGTCCTGGATATACCGTGCCCCTTGGCGACGCGCCAGCTTCAGACCTCGGGGACCAGGACCTCGCGCTTGCCGACATGATTGGCCGCGCTGACCACGCCCTGATCCTCCATCTGCTCGACCAGACGCGCGGCCTTGTTATAGCCGATGGCCAGCTTGCGCTGGATATAGCTGGTCGAGCATTTGCGATCCTTGGCCACGATCATCACCGCCTGGTCGTAAAGCGCGTCGTCGCCACCGTCGCCGCCGCCAAGGCCCAGGACGGCATCAATGTCGTCGGCCTTGTCGTCCTCTGGGCCTTCGACCACGCCCGACTTGTAGCTGGGCGGCCCGAAGGACTTCAGGTGGTTCACCACCTCCTCGACCTCCTCGTCGCTGACGAAGGGGCCGTGGACGCGGGTGATCCGCGTGCCGTTGCCCATATACAGCATGTCGCCCTGGCCCAGAAGCTGCTCGGCCCCCTGCTCGCCCAGGATGGTGCGGCTGTCGATCTTGGACGTCACTTGGAAGCTGATCCGCGTCGGGAAGTTCGCCTTGATCGTGCCGGTGATGACATCGACCGAGGGACGCTGCGTCGCCATGATCAGGTGGATGCCCGATGCCCGCGCCATCTGCGCCAGCCGCTGGATGCAGGCCTCGATCTCTTTCCCCGCCACCATCATCAAGTCGGCCATCTCGTCGACGATCACGACGATATAGGGGAAGGTCTCGGGCTGGAACTCCTCGGTTTCCCAGATCGCGTCGCCCGTGTCCTCGTCGAAGCCGGTCTGGACGGTGCGCTTGAACATCTCGCCCTTCTTCAGGGCCTCGCGGACGCGGCCGTTATAACCCTCGATGTTGCGGACGCCCATCTTGGACATCTTGCGATAGCGGTCCTCCATCTCGCCCACGACCCATTTCAGCGCGACAACGGCCTTCTTGGGGTCGGTGACGACGGGGGAGAGCAGGTGCGGGATCCCGTCATAGACCGACAGTTCCAGCATCTTGGGGTCGATCATGATCAGCCGGCACTCGTCCGGCGTCAGCTTATAGAGCAAGCTCAGGATCATCGTGTTGATTGCTACCGACTTGCCCGAGCCCGTAGTCCCGGCGATCAGCAGGTGGGGCATCTTGGCCAGGTTCGCCACGACCGGATCGCCGCCGATGTCCTTGCCAAGCGCCAGCGGCAGCGGCTGCGTACCGTCGCCGAAGGCGCGGCTGGCAAAGATCTCTCGCAGCAGGACCTTTTCGCGCCGGGCATTCGGCAATTCGATCCCGATGACCGACCGGCCCGGCACCGTGCTGACGCGCGCCGACAGGGCCGACATGGACCGCGCGATGTCGTCGGCCAGGCCGATCACCCGGCTGGCCTTCAGCCCTGGCGCCGGTTCCAATTCGTAGAGCGTGACGACGGGGCCGGGGCGCACCTCGGTGATCTGGCCCTTGACGCCATAATCGTCCAGCACCGCTTCCAGCGAGCGCGCGTTCTCCATCAGCACCTCTTGCGAGACGGGCTGCTGGTCGCCCTCTTGCGGCGCCGACAGCAGGTCCAGCGGCGGACGCTCATAGCCGTTCTGCGACTCCTCCGGAAGGGGGGCGGGGACCGGCGTGCGCGCGGGTTCGGGCCTGCGGGCGGGGGCCACGATGCGCAGCGGCGACGCCTCTGCCTCTGGCTCGTCATCCTCCTCGGCCTCCGGCTCGGGGGCTGCGGGGATCCCGTCACGCGTCAGCCGCGAGGTCACCGCCTTCAGGACCGAGGTCTTGGCCGTGCTGGTGCGGATCGCGTCGCTGATGCGGCCGCGCACCTCGTCGTCCGAGGGGCCGTCGCCGTCCCAGTCGGTGTCGCGCTCGATCAGTTCGGGCTCGGGCAGCTCCTCCTCCAGCTCGAAGGCGGGGGGCGGGGCAGCCCGGCGGCGGGGCGCGGCCACGACAGGCGCGGCGCGCGGTTCATCAGGGGTGCCACGCGACCGGCGCAGGCGCTGCGAGGCGGCTACGCCCGTCGCCGCCGCCCCTGCCGCCAGGTGGCGCGCCGTCGCCAGCCCTTCGGTGAAGCGCCGCCACAGGGCGGTCAGCTCGGCCCGGTCGAAGCCGAAGACGAAGGCGCTGGCCGCGACCACGGCCACGGCCATCAGCAGCGCCGCGACGCGAATGCCCAACTGCGCCTTCATCGGCAGCAGGTTCAGCAGCGCGCCCATGACCATGTCGCCGAAATGCCCGCCCAGGCCATAGGTCTGCTGCCATTCCGGCCCCGGCACCAGCGTGCTAGCATAGACGGAGACCAGCGCTACGCCCAAGGGCGTGAAGATGCCGCGCATCACGCGGTCTTCGCCCTTGTGCAGCATCAGGCGCAGGCCCCAGACCCAGGCGGCGGCGACTAGCATCCAAGACCCCAGCCCCGCGATCATGATCAGCGCGGATGCGACATAGGCCCCGAAGGTGCCCAGCATGTTCTGCGCTGGGGCGTCGGTGGCCGAGCGGAAGCTGGGGTCGTCGGCGGTCCAGCTGGCCAGCATCATCGCAATCACGATGCCCAGGACGATCAGGCCCGCGCCCGCCAGCTCCTTGCCGCGACGCTCCAGCGCCGCGCGGGTGGACTGGTCGAACAGCGGATCGCGGTGTTTCGCCTGCCAGCTTGCCATGATCTCACCCCTCAGCGTTGTCGTCGTAAAGCACCGCGCGCAGGCGCGTCAGCGCCGCCTCGGTCTGGTCCGCATCGGCGACAAGCGCCACGCGGACGAAGCCCTGCCCCGGATTGTGGCCGTCCACGTCCCGCGACAGATAGGCGCCCGGCAGCACCTGGATGCCGGCGCGGGCCCACAGCTTGCGGGCCGCGGCCTCTCCGTCATCGACGGGCAGCCACAGGAAGAACCCGCCCTCGACCGGGCGATAGCCGGGGACGTTGCCCAGCACCCGGTCGGCGATGCGGTATTTCTGCTGGTAAAGCGCCCGGCTGGCGTCCACATGCGCCTCGTCGGCCCAGGCGCGTTCGCTGACGCGCTGCACCGGCAGCGACAGAGGCGCTCCGGCATAGCTGCGCAGGCGGCGCAATTCCCGGATCTGGGCCACGCCACCTGCGGCGAAGCCCGATCGCAACCCCGGCAGGTTCGAGCGTTTCGACAGCGAGTTGAACATCACCACCCGGTCTGGCAGCCCCATGTCGGTCGCGACCTTCAGCGCACCGGGCGGCGGCGTGTCGCGCCAGATCTCGGAATAGCATTCGTCGGCCAGGATCAGGAAATCGTGACGCTCGGCCAGGGCCACCAGACGTTCCAGATAGTCGCACCCGGCCACCGCGCCCTGCGGATTGGCGGGCGAACACACATAGGCCAACGCGACGCGGTCCAGCAGCGCCGGGTCCAGCGCCGCGTAATCGGGCAGGTTGCCGGTATCGGGCGTGGCGGGGACGAAGATCGGGTCGGCCTGAACCGCGGCGGCGGCCACGGCATAGACCTGATAGAACGGGTTCGGGATCAGGATCGCAGGGCGCCGGCCGTTCTTCACCTCGGGGCAGAGCGCAAGGGCTGCGTTGAACAACCCCTCGCGCGTGCCGTTCAGGACCATCAGCCGATCAGGCGCGACATTCAGGTCATAGCGCCGCCCCAGCCAGCCGCCGATCGCCGCCAGCAGTTCGGGCGTGCCTTCGTTGATCGGGTATTTCGCCAGCTCACCGATGCTGTCGGCCATGACGTCTGCCACGAAATCCGGCATCGGGTGGCGCGGCTCGCCGATGGTCAGGACCACGGGGGATTCGCCCGCGGACAACCCAGGGGTGATGTCCGCCAGCAGCGCCCGCAGACGCGGAAACGCGTATTCCGGCAGGTTCGAGAACCGCTCGGGGAATGCCATCTGTGCCTCGCTTCTTCGGGGTCTTCGCCCCGTTCTTGGCGGAAACATTAGCGTGAAGACACCCCTGCGTCCAGCCGGGACAGGGCCTATGCGGCCAGCGCGGCCTCGGCCCCGGCGGCGACGCGCAGCAGGTGGCGGTCCAGACCCGCATGCCCCATGAGCGATATCCCGCAGCAGGGATGCCCGGTCGGCAAGGTGATCGAGGGCAGGCCCAACAGGTTCGCGATTCGCGTATTGCGCAGCGTCAGAAGGTTGGCGCGCACGAACTCGGCCTCGTCATTCATCAGCCGGTCAGTGGCGGGGGGCATGATCGGCACCGTCGGCACCAGAACCGCGTCATAGCCGCCGACGACATCCTTGATCCACTTGCGGCGAATGCGGGACAGCTGCTCCCACGCGGCGACGTAATCCGGGCCGCTGACCTCGGCCCCGCCACGGAAACGGTCCAGGATGGGCTTCCACATCAGCTCGGGCGCATCCTCGATCTGCGCCCGCCAGATGCCATAGGCCTCTGGCGCAAAGAGCTGCGGCGACAGCGCCATTGCCCGGTCCAGCCAGTCGGTGGTGACGTGGGCGACACTTGCCCCGGCATTCGCCAGCCGCGCCACGGCATCCTCGAAGGCCGCGACCGGCCCGGCCTCGGCCCCATCGAAGGGCAGACCGTCCAGCACCATCAGGCGCAGGCCGCGGACGGTCGCCTGGTCCAGGTCCGGGGCGCGCTGGTCGGCCATGATGGCAAACAGCTCGGCGCAATCCTCAACCGTGCGGGCGATGGGACCGGCGATGTCGAAGCGGCGGGCCAGCGGCACCACGCCTTTCTCGGGCAGCGCGTCATGCGTCGGCTTGAAGCCCACCAGCCCGTTCCAAGCCGCCGGCACCCTGACCGAGCCGCCGGTATCCGTCCCGATCGCCGCAGCCGCCAGCCCCAAGGCCACCGACACCGCCGCACCCGACGACGACCCGCCGGGCGCCAGCGCCGGGTCCAGCGCATTCGGCGGCGTGGCCGTCACCGGATTCAGGCCCAGGCCCGAGAACGCCAGCTCGGTCATGTGCGTCTTGCCCAGACAGACCGTGCCGCGCCGCGCCGCGCGCGACAGGATATTGGCATCCTTGCGCGGCACGCGGCCCTCAAGCAGCTTCGATCCCGCCTCGGTCACGGTGCCGCCGCTGTCGATATTGTCCTTCCAGCTGATCGCAACGCCGTCCAGCAGGCTGTGGCGGCGTTCCTGCTTGGCCCGGTCATGGGCGGCCACGGCCTCGGAGCGGGCGCGGGCGGGCGTCAGGCGGGCATAGATGCGGGCGCAGTCGAGATGGGACTTTGCGGCCTCCAGATAGGCCTCGGTCTGGTTGATCGGGTCCAGAAGGCCCGCCAGGATGGCGCGCCCCTGCTGCGTGGCCGAGGCCTTCAGCCAGTCCATTCAGTTGCCCCCGGCCATTCAGAAATCCACCGCGATGCCGTTCTTTTCGTAATCGCCATAGCGCACGGGTTCCGGCCCGTCGCGGCCGCCGTATTCCTTGGGCAGGATCTGCGCGGATTGCGCCCGGCGGCGTTCCTCGGCCTCGGCCAGGGCGCGCTGCGCGGCGGACGGCAGGTCGGGGGTGTCATCGCTCATGGAAAGATCCTCCGGATGGGCGTATGGGTGACGGTCAGTCTTGACGAACATGTAGGCAAAGGAAAGCGATTTGGCAAAGCCGGGCGGCGATGTGGCGCGCAGGGGCGCCTTGCGATTGATCCAGGGCGTGCGCGAGGGACGGTCCCTGTCGGACCAGTCCGGCGCGCTGCGGTCGCTGCCGGTGGCAGACCAGGCCCGCGCGGCGCGGCTGGCGGCCGAGACCCTGCGACACCAGGGCCGCGCCGACCGGGTGATCGAGCCGCTGGTCGCCCGCAAGCCCGCGCCCCAGATCGCCGACGTCCTGCGTCTGGCCGTGGTCGAGATGCTGGAGCTGGGCGCCCCGGCGCACGGAGTCGTCGGCGCTGCGGTCGATCTGACGCGCACGCTTGGCAAGCGCGGGCAGGCTGCAGCCGGCATGGTGAACGCGGTGCTGCGCAAGGCCAGCGCCTTCGCAGGCTGGGCGGACCTGCCGCCGCAGCGGCTGCCCGAATGGCTGCGGGGTCCGCTGGTGGACGCCTATGGCGAGAACGTCATGGCCGCCATCGAGGCCGCCCATCAGCGCGGCGCGCCCCTGGACCTGACGCCCCGCCCCGGCGCGGCGGCGGTGCCCGGCGCCGATCCGTTGCCCACCGGGTCGTGGCGCATCCACGGCCCGGCGCAGGTGACGGCGCTGCCTGGCTATGACGTGGGCGACTGGTGGGTGCAGGACGCCGCCGCCGCCCTGCCCGTGCGTCTTCTGAACCCGCAGGCGGGGGAACGCATAGCGGATCTTTGCGCCGCGCCCGGCGGCAAGACGCTGCAGCTGGCCGCCGCCAAGGCCGAGGTGATCGCCGTCGACGTCAACGACCAGCGCCTGAAGCGCGTGGCCGAGAACCTGGCCCGCTGCGGCCTGACCGCACGGCTGGTGGCCGCCGATGCGCTGGCATGGCGCCCAGACATCCAGTTCGACGCGATCCTGCTGGACGCGCCCTGTTCGGCCACCGGCACGATCCGACGCCACCCGGACCTGCCCTTCATCCGCGACGGCCACGGCATCGCCGAGCTGATCGAGCTGCAGTCAGCGCTGCTGGACCACGCGCTGTCGCTGCTGCGCCCCGGCGGACGGCTGGTCTTTGCGACCTGCTCCCTCATCCCCGACGAGGGCGAGGTGCAGATCGACGAGGCGCTGGCCCGCCACCCTGGCCTGATGGTTGAGCGTTTCGACCTGCCGGGCATCGACCCCGAATGGATTACCGAGGAAGGCGGCCTGCGCCTGCGCCCCGACTTCTGGCCCGACAAGGGCGGGATGGACGGCTTCTACATGGCACGGCTGCGAAAGCCGGTGGACGCCTAGACGCCGGCGTTCTGGCTCGGCAGGGCAGTCCGAAAGATGAGTTCAGGCGGTTGGAGACCCTCCGCAACCAGCATGGCAGCAACGTGCCGGACAGTCGCCGGCGGGGCATCCATCGGCATCCGGCGCTGGACTGTCTGGACCGGCTTCGCTAATCGGGCGTGGAACCAGACACGAGGCCCCTTCCATGCCTGCAAACGCAGCCTCCGCCCCCGTCGCCATCAAGCGTGCGCTGATTTCGGTTTCCGACAAGACCGGCCTGATCGAATTCGCCCGTGCCCTGCACGCGCGCGGGGTCGAGATCCTGTCCACCGGCGGCAGCGCCAAAGCCCTGCGCGACACCGGGATGGCGGTGACCGACGTTGCCGATGTCACCGGCTTTCCTGAAATGATGGACGGCCGCGTGAAGACGCTGCACCCGGTGGTGCATGGCGGCCTTCTGGCGCTGCGCGACAACCCCGACCACGTCGCCGCGATGGAGAACCACGGCATCGGCGCGATCGACCTTCTGGTGGTGAACCTCTATCCGTTCGAAGAAACGGTCGCCCGCGGCGCCGCCTATGACGACTGCATCGAAAATATCGACATCGGCGGGCCGGCGATGATCCGGGCGGCGGCCAAGAACCACGGCTTCGTCACCGTGGTTGTGGATGTGCAGGATTACGATGCCGTCCTGGCCGAGCTTGACGCGAACGGCGGCACCACCCTGCCCTTCCGCCAGCGAATGGCGCAGACCGCCTATGCCCGCACCGCCGCCTATGACGCGGCGGTCAGCACCTGGATGGCCGATGCCATCGGGGAGGCCACGCCCCGCCGCCGCGCCTTTGCCGGCACGCTGGCCCAGGGCCTGCGCTATGGCGAGAACCCGCACCAGCAGGCGGCCTTCTACGTCACCGGCCAAACGCGGCCCGGCGTGGCGACCGCGCAGCAGCACCAGGGCAAGGAGCTGTCCTACAACAACATCAACGACACCGACGCCGCCTTCGAACTGGTGGCCGAGTTCGACCCGGCGAAAGGCCCCGCCTGCGCGATCATCAAGCACGCCAACCCCTGCGGCGTGGCGCAGGGCGCGACCGCGCTGGAGGCCTACAAGCGGGCCTTCGACTGTGACCGCACCTCGGCCTTCGGCGGGATCATCGCGCTGAACCAGCCGCTGGACGGCGCGACCGCCGAGGAGATCGTCAAGATCTTTACCGAGGTCGTCATCGCCCCCGATGCCGACGAGGACGCGAAGCGCATCTTCGCCGCCAAGAAGAACCTGCGCCTGCTGACCACGGGTGGGCTGCCCGATCCGCGTGCGGGCGGGCTGGCCTTCCGGCAGGTTGCGGGCGGGCTCTTGGTGCAGGGCCGCGACAACGGCCACGTGGCCCGGGCCGACCTGAAGATCGTGACCGAACGTCAGCCGTCCGAGGACGAGCTGGCCGACCTTCTGTTCGCCTGGACCGTCGCCAAGCACGTCAAGTCGAACGCCATCGTCTATGCCAAGGACCGGGCGACCGTCGGCATCGGCGCCGGGCAGATGAGCCGCGTGGACAGCACTCGCATCGGACGCCGCAAGTCCGAGGACATGGCCGAGGCGCTTGGCCTGTCCGAGCCTCTGACCACTGGCGCGGCGGTCGCGTCCGACGCATTCTTCCCCTTCGCCGACGGCATCGAGGCGCTGGCCGAGGCCGGCGCGAAGGCCGTGATCCAGCCCGGCGGCTCGATGCGCGACGACGAGGTGATCGCGGCCGCCAACCGCCTTGGGCTTGCGATGGTCCTGACCGGCCAGCGCCACTTCCGCCACTGATGTCCGCGCCCGCCAAACCCGCCGCCAAGGCCCCGCGGCCGCGCAAGCCGCGCACGCCCCCGCCGCCCGCACGAAGCGACATGCGGCTGGTGGCGTGGGTCGCGGCAGGCATCTTCCTGCTGGACCAGGCGCTGAAGTACCTTGTGGTCCACGTGATGCAGCTGGACCGGGTGCGCGAGATCGACGTCCTGCCGCCCTGGCTGAACCTGCGCATGGCCTGGAACCAGGGCGTGAACTTCGGCCTGATGTCGTCCGAACAGGACGTGATGCGGTGGGTGCTGATCGGCATTGCGCTGGCCATCTGCCTGTGGGTCTGGATCTGGGTGTGGCGGTCAGCAATGGGCCGGTTCGGCAGGGTTGCGGCGGGCCTTCTGATCGGTGGGGCGGTTGGGAACGTGATCGACCGCCTTCTTTATGGCGCGGTGGCCGATTTCCTCAACATGTCGCTGCCCGGCTGGCAGAACCCCTACAGCTTCAACGTGGCCGACATCTCGATCTTTGCCGGTGCGATCGGGCTGGTGCTGATGCCGCAGAAGGCCGCGCCGGACGCTGCCGCGCCCAAACCCGCACCGAAATCCGCCCCAAAGGCGCCCAGGACGCCGCCGCGCCCCTTGCAGCCCGACCTGTTCGACCAATCTGACGAGACGCGTGACGGGCGCGGAAAATCCGGCTAAGCAGGGCCAACGAACCAAGGGGACAGGGCATGCGGAAAAGCGCGCTGGTGATCGGATTGGCGGCAGCGTCGGTCGTGGCAGGCTGCAGCGGCGGCGGGCAGCTGAACAACTTCAACGCGGGCCGCACCGGACCGGACGAATTCGCCATCCTGCCCACGCGGTCGCTGACCATGCCGCCCGACCTGTCGGTGCTGCCCGCCCCGACGCCGGGCGGCGCGAACATCACCGACCCGAACCCGATGGGAGAAGCGGTCGCCGCCCTCGGCGGCAACCCCGAACGCCTGCAGGATCGCGGCATTGCGGCCAGCGACCAGGCGCTGGTGGCCTATGCCGCCCGCACCGGCGGCACCGATCCGCAGATCCGCGAGACGCTGGCCGCCTCGGATGCGGCATGGCGCGCCCGCAACGGCCGCCGCCCGCTGGAGCGGATCTTCGGCAGCTCGGTCTACCAGCGCGCCTATGATCCGATGGCGCTGGACGCGCGGCAGGAGCAGCTGCGCTGGCAGCGCGCCGGGGCGATCACCTCGACGGCGCCCGCGCCGGCCGAGGATTGACCGGGCGCGGCATCACGCCCGCCGCACAATCGCGAGAGTAAGCTTGCGCCAACCCCCTTTGCGGTCCAAGTTTCGCCGCAGCAAGAGGAGGTTGCACCACCCATGCGTCGCCCCGCATTCCGTCCCGTCCTGGCCGCCACACTGGCGGCGACCACATTCCTGACCGCCCTGCCCGGCTGGGCCGAGATGCCCGAGGGCGTCAGCCATTTCACCCTGCCGAACGGACTGGAGACCGTGGTGATCGAGGATCACCGCGCCCCCGTCGTTGTGCAGATGGTCTGGTACCAGATCGGCGCCGCCGACGAGGTGCCCGGCAAGTCCGGCATCGCCCACTATCTGGAACACCTGATGTTCAAGGGCACCGACAAGCTGGACGCCGGAGAGCTGTCGAAGACCGTCACCGCCAATGGCGGCAGCGACAACGCCTTCACGTCCTGGGACTACACCGCCTATTTCCAGCGCATCGCCAGCGACCGGCTGCCGCTGATCATGGAGATGGAGTCGGACCGGATGGAAAACCTGTCGATCTCGGAAGACGACTGGCAGGCCGAGCGTCAGGTGGTGCTCGAGGAACGCGCTCAGCGCGTGGACAGCGACCCGGCCGCGCTGTTCGCCGAGGAGATGAACGCCGTCGTCTATGACAACCACCCCTATGGCCGTCCGATCATCGGCTGGCGGGACGAGATCGCGGCCCTGACGCGCGAGGATGCGATCGACTGGTACGACACGCATTACGGACCCGACGACGCGGTGCTGATCCTGGCCGGCGACGTCACCCCCGAAGAGGCCCGCCGCCTGGCCGAGGAATATTACGGTGACATCCCCGCCAAGGGCGACGATGCGCCGCGCCTGCGCCCGCAGGAGCCGGTGAAGCAGACCGCCCGCCGGGTCGAGATGACCGACCCGCGCGTGGCCCAGCCGCGCATGACCCGGACCACCCTGGCCCCCGAACGCGACCCCGGAGAGCAGCGGCAGGCGGCGGCGTTGACGGTGCTGGCGGACCTGCTGGGCGGCTCGACCCAGACCTCGGTCCTGGGCCGGGCGCTGGTGCTGCCGGGCAAGGCGCTGTGGGCGGGCGCGTCCTACAGCGGCCTGTCGCTGGACCGGACCGAGTTCACACTGTCGCTGGTGCCTTCGGCCGGTGTCACCCCCGAGGAGGCCGAGGCGGCGCTGGACGAGGCGCTGGCGACGTTCTTGAAGGATGGACCGGACGATGCCGATCTTGAGCGGGTCAAGACCCGCATCCGGGCCGCTCAGATCTATGCCCGCGATTCGGCGCATGGCCGTGCCTATGACTATGGCCAGGGCCTATCCACCGGCCTGACGGTCGAGGACGTGAACGACTGGCCTGACATCTTGGCCGCCGTCACCGCCGAGGACGTCATGGAGGCCGCGCGCCTTGTCCTGACGGATCAGGGCAGCGTCACCGGCTGGCTTCTGCCCGAGGACGTCGAGACCGCCGCCGCCGCGCCGCAGCCGACCGCCAACGACAATCCCGCCAACGCCCAGGAGGTGCAGCCATGATCCGCGCTGCCGCAGCCGCCGTCTTCGTCCTGCTGGCCCTGCCCGCGCAGGCCATCGAGATCCAGGAAGTCACCTCGCCTGGCGGAATCGAGGCGTGGCTGGTCGAGGACGAGAGCATCCCCTTCGTCGCGCTGGACATCCAGTTCCGCGGCGGCGCCAGCCTGGACGCCGAGGGCAAGCGCGGGGCCATCAACCTGATGACCGGGCTGCTGGAGGAAGGTGCTGCCAAGCGCAACGCCACGGAATACGCGCAGGCGGTCGAGGATCTGGGCGCACGGCTGTCATTCGACGCGGGCGACGACACGGTGTCGGTCGGCTTCCAGGCGCTGAGCGAGAACCGCGATGAGGCCGCCGACCTGCTGGCCCAGGCCCTGACGCAGCCGCGCTTCGACGACGACGCCATCGAGCGCGTCCGCGCCCAGGTTCAGGCCATCATCCGGTCCGAGGCCACAGACCCGAACAGCATCGCCGCCAAGGAGATGGCGGCGCAGGCCTGGGGCGACCACCCCTATGCGACCTCTGTCAACGGCACGCTGGAGAGCGTCGCCAAGCTGGGGCGGCAGGATCTTGTCGCGGCCAAGAACCGCGTTCTGGCGCGCGACCGGGTGGTCGTTGGCGCGGCGGGCGACATCTCGGCCGATGAGCTTGGGATCCTTCTGGACCGCATCCTGGGCGGATTGCCGGAAACCGGCACTGCCCCCCTGCCCGAGGATGCCGAGCTGCAGCTGACCGGCGGAACGACCGTGATCGACTGGAACAGCCCGCAGACGGTCGTGGCCTTCGCCGGGCCGGGCCTGCCAATCGACGATCCGGATTATTTCGCGGCCTATGTGGCGAACCACATCCTGGGCGGCGGTGGCTTCAGCTCGCGTCTGATGGAAGAGATCCGCGAGAAGCGCGGCCTGACCTATGGCGTCGGCACCGGCCTGGCGACCGGGCTTTACGGCCAGACCTGGCAGGGTGGCATGTCCGGGTCGAACGCGACGACGGCCGAGGCGGTCGACCTGATCCGCCAGGAATGGGGCAGGATGGCCCAGGGCGTGACCGAGCAGGAGCTGACCGACGCCAAGACCTATCTGACCGGCGAATACCCGCTGCGGTTCGACGGCAACGGGCGCATCGCGGGCATCCTGTCAGGCATGCAGCTGATCGGGCTGCCGGTCGATTACATCGACGAGCGGAATGCGAAGGTCGAGGCGGTGACATCCGAGGACGTCACCCGCGTCGCCGAACGCCTGCTGGACCCCGAGCAGCTGCGATTCGTCCTGGTCGGCCAACCCGAAGGGATCGAAGCCGAAACCGCCGCCACAAACTGAAGCCGGGAAAAGGCCTCTCCACGCGCCGCACCCCGATGGGGCGCGGCGCGGTCGTTCGGGTTGGCAGCCGACCGCGACACACTGGCGGCGCGGCCCTTGGGCTGCTAGATTTGGGGCGATGAACAGCCACGCCCGCAACATAAGCCCGGTGATCCGCCAGCTGGACGAGGATACCGCCAACCGCATCGCGGCGGGCGAGGTGGTCGAGCGCCCTGCCTCGGCCGTCAAGGAACTGGTCGAGAACGCGCTGGATGCCGGCGCCAGCCGCATCGACATCGCAATCGAGGAAGGCGGCAAGCGCCTGATCCGGGTCATCGACGACGGCTGCGGGATGCTGCCGGCAGAGCTGCCGCTGGCCCTGTCGCGCCACGCGACCAGCAAGATCGACGGCAGCGACCTGCTGGCGATCAGCAGCTTCGGCTTTCGGGGCGAGGCGCTGCCCTCGCTCGGAGCGGTGGGGCGGCTGACGATCACCTCGCGCCGGCGCGGCTCTGACGGCGCGGTCATCACGGTGGCCGGCGGACGTCTGGCCGACCCCCGCCCGGCCGCGGCGAATTGCGGCACGGTCGTGGAACTGCGCGACCTGTTCTTCGCCACGCCCGCCCGCTTGAAGTTCCTGCGCACCGAGCGCGCCGAGACGCAGGCCGTGGCCGAGGCGGTTCGCCGCCTGGCTATGGCCGAACCCTATGTCGGCTTCTGCCTGACCTCGGACGGGCGCGAGATCTTTCGCGCCGATGCCGAGCAGGGCGAACTGTTCGGCGCGCTGACGATGCGCCTGACCCGGATCATGGGTGTCGAGTTCACCGACAACGCCCTGCCCATCGATGCCGAGCGCGACGGCATTGCGCTGACCGGATTCGCGGCGCTGCCGACCTATTCACGCGGCGCGGCGGTCGCCCAGCATCTTTATGTGAACGGCCGACCGGTCCGCGACAAGCTGCTGACAGGTGCGCTGCGGGCGGGATACATGGACGTTCTGGCGCCGGGGCGGCACCCTGCGGCGGTACTGTTCTTGACCTGCGATCCGCAGTTGGTGGACGTGAACGTCCATCCCGCCAAGGCCGAGGTGCGGTTCCGCGACCCCCAGGCGGCCCGTGGACTGGTGGTCAGCGCCCTGCGTCACGCGATGGTGGGGGCCGGGCACCGCGCCTCGTCGACCGTGGGCGCGGCGACGCTGCAGGCAATGCAACCGCGGGTGTCGCACGGCCCGGTGCGGCATTCGGCAGCGGCCATCAGGGCAGGGCTGGACCTGCAGGCGCCGCACCCGCCCGCATCCGCCACCACGGCGCCGGCACCGCAGCCCGGCTTTGCCGAGGCCCCCTCTGCTCGGTTCGAACCCGTGGAGGACCTGCGCCCAGACCCCGCCGACGATGCACCCCTGGGGGCGGCTCGGGCGCAGATCCACGAAAACTACATCATCGCGCAAACCGCCGACGGGCTGGTCATCGTCGATCAGCATGCCGCGCACGAACGCCTGGTCTATGAGCGGCTGAAGTCGCAGGCCGAGGCGAACGGCATCGCGGCCCAGGCCCTGTTGATCCCCGAGATCGTGGAACTTTCAGATGCCGATGCCGCACGCATCTTGTCCGTGGGCAAGGATCTGGCGGCCCTCGGCCTGGTGATCGAGCCCTTCGGCGGCGGCGCGGTCGCCGTGCGCGAGGTGCCGGCGATGCTGGCGCGGCTGGATGCCAAGGCGCTGATCCGCGACATCCTGGACGATCTGGCCGATCAGGGCGCATCGGACCGGCTGCGGGCGCGGATCGATGCGGTGCTGTCGTCCATGGCTTGCCACGGGTCGGTTCGCTCGGGGCGGCGCATGACCGCCGACGAGATGAACGCCCTGCTGCGCGAGATGGAGCGCACGCCGAAATCCGGCCAGTGCAACCACGGGCGCCCGACCTGGGTCAAGCTGCCGCTGTCGGATATCGAGCGCCTGTTCGGCCGCCGCGACTGATCGGCTGCCGGCCGCCTGCGCAGCCGACGACCGATCATCGGCGGTCAGGCGTCGCCCGAACCTTCGGGCGTGACGCGGATCATCTGGCCGTTCTCGTGGTCGGTGATCAGCATCAGCGCGCCGTCCTGCGCGACCTCGATGTCGCGGACGCGGCCGATGCCCTGCAGGTGGCGGTCCTCTCCGGCGACACGGCCGTCCCGGATGTCCAGGCGGATCAGCTCCTGCGACTTGAGGGCGCCGACCAGCGCCTGGCCCTGCCATTCGGGGAACATCTCTCCGTCATAGAAGGTCATGCCGCTGATCGCCGGCGACGGGTCCCAGTAATAGACGGGCTGCTGCATGCCCTCCATCTCCTCCACCCCCTGCTGGGAGCCGTCATAATCGGTGCCGTAGCTGACCTCGGGCCAGCCATAGTTCACGCCGGGCTGGATCAGGTTCAGCTCGTCGCCGCCCTTGGGGCCGTGCTCCGCCATCCACAGTTGGCCGTCGGGTCCCATCGCCCCGGCCTGGATGTTGCGGTGTCCCATCGACCAGATCTCGGGCAGGGCGCCCTCGATGTCGGCGCCGGCGGGCGCCCCGGTCATGGCGTCGATGCGGACGATCTTGCCAAGCGTTGACTCCGGGTTCTGTGCATACTGCCGCGGCTCAGGGTCGGATCGTTCGCCCAGGCCTACGAAGATATGCCCCTCGCCGTCATGGACGATCCGCGCGCCGAAATGCTTGGTCGAGGCCCAGGCCGGCTGCTGCTGGAAGATCCGCTCGACGTTCTCCATCGTCGTGCCGTCTTCCGAAAGCGTGCCGGTGGCCACGGCGGTGGCATTCTCGCCGTCCCCGCGGGGTTCGGCATAGGTCCACCAGACGCGGCGGGTCTCGGCGAAGTCATCGGCGACGGATACGTCATGCAACCCGCCCTGTTCGCGGTTGTCGACCTCGGGCAGGCCCGAGATCGGGTCGGACACCTCGCCCTCGGCGGTGACGATACGCATGCGCCCAGGGCGTTCCGTTACCAGCCAGCTGCCGTCCGGCAACTGGTCCAGTCCCCAGGGATGAACCAACCCCTCGGCCACGACCTCCTGCGCCAGTTCAACGTCGCTCTCCAGTTCAGGAGCGCGGGTCTGGTTCTCGAAGGCAGAGGTCTGGTCATAGGCGGCGCCGTTGGGCGCGGCCTCGTTGAATTCCTGCGCGCATCCTGCACCGGCCAGGATGGCGGTGGCAGCAAGGGCGGTCAGGCTGGTCGTCGTGCGGCGAGTCATGGCGGTCCTCCGGATGTCAGCGTATCGCCACCAATGTCTTCCGAAGACGCGCGTTCCGCCGCCGCCGATCACGACTTGTCACGATCCGGTCAGCGGCGGGAACAACTTAGCCGAGGTGATCGACCTTCGCCATGTGCTGGGCGATGCCCGCCACCTGATCCAGCCATTCGCCGACCAGGGCCGGATCATGTGGCGCGGTCTGCACCCCGGTCACCATCCGGCCGTCGCGGACAGCCTCGACCGCCATGGCCACGGGGATCGACACCAGCTGCGCCATCGCGCTGCCCTCGTCGTTGCCCCGCGCATCCAGCACCCATTCCTTGTGCCAGACGACGCGGCCCTCTCGTTCGGCCTTCAGCGCCACGAACAGGACGACGCGGTCCGGTTCGCCCGGATTATAGGCGTTGTCGCGCCAGAAGCCGTCGGCCATCTCGCGCAGGCGCGTCTCTCCGGCAGCACCCTCCAGCGTCTCGATCTCGGTGAAGACCGGGGTCCAGGCCTCTTGCCAGCCCTCCAGACGCAGGGTGCCGCGCACGAAGTCCTGCACATCCCAGGCCGGATCGAACCGGTACTGCTGCACGAAGGGCAGGCTGTCGCGGTTCGGATAGACCTCGAAGCGTTCAGGGGTTGGCAGCGGCGCGTCGTAGGGCTCGATCGCATGCCACGGCCGCGCGACGTCCCGCACCGCCCCGTCCCGCAGCGATTTCGACGGCGAGCGCAGGGCGCGCAGAACGCCCAGCGGCGACCAGCTGAACTTGTAGCGGAACGGGTTCGGATGCGCCGGAACGCCGCCGCAATAGGAGGTAAAGCTGATCCTGTCGCCGGGCCGGGCCGCGGCGCGATAGTCCTCGACCAGGTCATGGGCCATCAGGTGGTCGATGCCCGGATCGAGGCCGACCTCGTTCACCAGCGCCACGCCGGCGGCCCTGGCCTCGTCGTCCAGCGCGGCCATCTCGGGCGAGACATAGCTGGAGCTAACGAAATGCGCGCCCTTGGCGATGGCCATGCGGGCCAGCGCCACGTGCTGGTCAGCGGGCAGCATCGACACCACGACGTCGCCTTGGCGGACCATCGCCTCCAGCGCCTCGGGCGTGTATTCGCGGATCTCCTGCGTCAGGTCGCCGACCTGCTCTTGCGCCTTTTCGACCGTGCGGTTCCAGACATAGACGGCGGCGCCCGACCCGATCAGCCGGCGCAGCCCCGGAATTGCGCTGAGGCCCGTGCCGACCCAGTGGATTCTCATCTCAGACCTCTTTGACGTGTTCGTGGTAAAGCCGCCCGGCGCGACCCCATGGACCGGCATCGGGGGCGTCCAGCCCCTCCAGCACCGGCAGAAGCTGGGCCGCGTAATCCTCCGAACTTTCGCGCGGCAGCATCGACGGCAGGTTGTCGATCGCCATCACGTCCAGCGGCGGGTGGTCGGCGACGCGCAGCACCGGCGCGCCCCAGCTGGTGGTGCGGTCATAGACCTTGATCGGGGAAAAGTCGCTGGTCGGGTCGCAGGCCACGTCGCCGATCACGGTCAGCGTGCGGGCGGCGCCAGTGGCATCGGCGGGAACAAAGACCGGGGCGCCCGGCTGCGCCAGAATCGCGTTGATGAAGACGTCGTGCATCAGCACCTCGGGGAAGGGGCCGCCATGCGCGGTCTCGGCCATGTCCCATGCGGTGACGGGGACGCCTAGGTCGGTCAGCAGGTCGGATGCCCCGCGCCCGACACGGCCCTTGGCGCCGATGACGATGGCCCGCGGCCGCGGAAGCCCGGTTGCGTCCATCCGCGCGCGCAGGTCCTGCAGCAGGTGGTCGCGGCTGGCGTGGACATGGACCGGGCCGCAGATGCCGCCATGCGCCTGCGCGACCCAGGCCATCAGCGACACCGCCGCACCGGCATATCCCGCCCAATAGCCAAAGGCCGCCAGCCGCCGCCCGTCATCGTCCGTCAGGTATTCCAGGTCGTAAAGCGTTCCGCCGCCCGCCTTGAAACGCTGCAGCAGGACGCGCCCGGCCGGCTGGCCCTTGAAGGCATGGCCGAACATGATGTGGCGGTGGCGCAGGGGCGTGCCGTCCTCGGGCAGTTCCTTCAGGCCGAAGACGATGGCGTCGTCCGGGGCATCGACCCAGCCGCCTTCGGGGGCGATGGTCGCACCGGCTTTGGCGTAATCATCAGTCGGGATGATGCGGCGGGCACTGTCCTCGACGGTGACGGTCATGCCGCGGTCGATCAGCCGGGCGACGCCGTCGGGGGTGATGCCCACGCGGTCTTCGTTCGGCCGGCTCTCTGCCCTGACCCACAGATGTGTCATCGCCAACCCCTTGTTCCGTGACCGATCTGCCCGCAAACTAGGCCAGGCGCGCCCTGGCCGCAAGAACGGGGAACCGGGACGCGCGACGCGATGTTTTCCACGGACCCCCGTCGAAGGATAAGACAATGCGCCTGACCCGTCGAACCGGACTGAAGCTTGCCGCCGCCCTGGCCGGAAGCGCCTTGATCCCTGCGCTGGCCCATGCCCAGGATGCCCCCTACCGCCACCAGGTCGACGGCGGCGAGGTGGTGATCCACCCTGTCAGCCACGCCTCGATGGTTTGGGAAACGCCGGGCGGGGTGATCTATATTGACCCGGTCGGCGGGGCCGAGGCCTATGCCGACCTGCCCGACCCCGACCTGATCCTGATCACCCACGAACACGGCGACCACTACGACCAGTCGACCCTGGACGCCCTGCCGGAGGTGCCGATCATCGCCAACCAGGCCGTGGCCGACATGCTGCCCGAGGCTATGGCCAGCCGCACGACCGCGATGGCCAACGGCGACGAGGGCCAGGCGCTGGACATGCCAATCATGGCCATCCCCGCCTATAACACCACCGAGGATCGGCTGCAGTACCACCCCGAGGGGCGCGACAACGGCTATGTCCTGACCATCGGGGGCAAGCGGTTCCTGATCGCCGGCGATACCGAGGACACGCCCGAACTGCGCGACCTGCAGGACATCTTCGTGGCCTTTCTGCCGATGAACCTGCCCTACACGATGACTGTCGAACAGGCGGCCGAGGCGGTGGCGGCCTTCCAGCCGCAGGTGGTCTATCCCTATCACCACCGCGGCAGCGACGTGCAGGAGTTCCAGCGGCTGGTCGGCAATTCCAGCCCCGACACCAAAGTGGTCATCGCCGAATGGTACCCGGACGGCGAAGCCTGACAGGCATCATGCGCCGCCGGTCCCTGCGGATCATCCTTCTGTGGCTTGCAGCCCTGGGCGGCGTGGCGCTGGTCCTCTGGCTCTGGCCGTCGCTTCCGGCGCTGCAGTCGGACCTGACGCGGCTGCAGGCAGTGCTGGAACACGGCCAGGGCTGGCGGGACAGGAACCCCCGACTGGCCGCGCTGGCCTATCTGGGAAGCTTCGCGCTGGCGGGGGCCCTGCCGGTGCCGGTCATCGTGGCGCTGACACTGGCGGGGGGCGCCTTCTTCGGCTTCTGGCTGGGACTGGCCTTGTCACTGGCAGGGACGATCGCCGCAGCGCTCCTGACTTTCATGGCCGCTCGCCACCTTCTCGCGCGGCCTGTCAGGCGTCTGCTGGGCGGCCGCGTCGGCCAGCTGGACCGGATGGTCGAGGCGAACGGCGCGCTGGCGCTTCTTAGCCTGAGGATGACGCCGGGCCTGCCGTTCTTCGTGCTGAACATGGCCTGCGGCGTCAGCATCATGTCGGCACGTGTCTTCGCGGTGGTCACGCTGCTGGGGGTGCTGCCCAACAAGCTGATCCTGACCGCCGCCGGCACCCAGCTGGCCGAGATCGACTATATCACGGACATCGCGGGGCCGCGGGTGATCGCGGTCGTGGCGCTGCTGGCGGTGTTTCCCTGGTTCGCCCGCTGGCTGTCGCGCCGCATGCGGAGCCGTCTGGCGGAAACTTGAAGCCGGGACCTAGAACGGCACCGCCGCTGAAAAGCCCTGCACGACGCCGCTGTCAGGGTGGCGGAAGCGCAGGCTTTCGGCATGCAGCATCAGCCGGGGATGATCCGCCGCCGCCCTCGTCGCATAAAGCGGATCGCCCAGGATCGGGTGGCCGGTCTGGGCCATGTGGACGCGCAGCTGGTGGCTGCGGCCGGTCACCGGCATCAGCCTGACGCGGGTTTCGTCATCGGTCGCACGCATCACCCGCCAATCGGTCTGCGCGGGGCGGCCTTCGATGTGGTCGACTTTCTGCCGCGGGCGATTTGGCCAATCCACGATCAGCGGCAGGTCCACACGGCCGGTCTTAGGCTCCAGCCGACCCGAAAGGCGGGCGACATAGACCTTGCGTGTCTGGCGTTCCTCGAACTGCTTGGACAGGTGGCGCTGCGCATGGGGCGTCAGCGCGAAGACCATCACGCCCGAGGTGTCTAGGTCCAGCCGATGCACCAGAAGCACCGTCGGAAAGGCCGCCCGCAGCCGCGCGATCAGGCAGTCGGCCCGATCCTCGCCCCGCCCCGGCACCGACAGAAGGCCGGCAGGCTTGTCCACCACCAGGACCTCGTGGTCGGCATGGATGACGACCGGCGCGTCAGGCGGCGGCGCATAGACGAAATCGCTCATTTCGCGACAAGGCGCACCGCAAGGCCCGCGAACATGACGGCGGCGATCTTGTTGACCAGCCCCAGTCGCTTGCCGATCACATTGCCGGCCAAGCCGCCGACGATGCCGTAACCGATCGTCACCAGCGTGCCGGTGAAGGCAAAGATCAGCCCCAGGCCCAGGATCTGCTGCCAGATGGGACCCCAGGCCATGTTCGTGAACTGCGGCAGAAAGGCCAGCATGAACAGCACCGGCTTGGGGTTCAGCGCGTTAGACAGAAAGCCCCGGCGGACGATGTTCCAGACCCGCACGCTGCCGCGGGCCGAGGGGTCGATCTCTCCAGCGCGCCAGCTTTTCCAGGCCAGCCACAGCAGGTAGGCGGCGCCCGCATACTTGATCGCGCGCAGCGCCTCGGGGTGGGCGGCGACGACCGCGCCCAGGCCGATGGTGGCCAGCGTCACATGCATCAGCACGCCCAAGCCCACGCCGATGCCTGCCCAGGCCCCGGCGCGCGGTCCGCCCTGGATGCCGCAGGCGCTGGCGAAGAAGACGTCCTGACCCGGCGCGAAGTTCAGGACCAGCCCTCCCGCAATGAACGTCATCAGCTGCGCCGCGGGAATGTTGGCCAGCGTCTCCCAGATCATTCGGGCGCCTCTTGCGGGAACTGCGGCAGCCCGTCGGCGATGTCGTAATAGTCACCCTTGTCCGCCACGAAGATATGCCCCTGCAGGCGCATGCCCGTCGGCTGGTCCAGCGCGCCAGGCGCGACATCGACCTCGGCCCCGTCGCGGCGCTTCCAGAACAGCGCGCTGCCGCATTCGGTGCAGAAGCCCCGCTCGGCCGCCTCCGAGGATGCGAACCAGCGCACCGGCCCCTCGACCGTCAGGTTCCTGACGCCGACGGCGGCCCAGACATGGCCCGACCAGCGCCGGCACTGCCCGCAATGGCAGGCCCGCAGCACGTCATCGGACGACTGCGCCCGGAACCGGACCGCGCCGCAAAGGCAATGTCCCGCCAGATCATGTTCCACCGAAAACCTCCTCCAGGATGGCGGCAAGCGCCTTGGCATCATTTTCATCAAAGGCATCGGGGCGGTCGCTGTCGATGTCCAGCACCCCGATGAGGCGGCCGCCCGCGCCGAAGACCGGCAGGACGATTTCGGACCGCGTGCTGCTGGAACATGCGATGTGGCCGGGGAAGGCCTCGACATCCGGGACGATCTGCACCTGCCCCGTCCGCGCCGCCGCCCCGCAGACCCCGCGGGCGAAGGGGATCACCAGGCAGCCATGCCCGCCCTGATAAGGCCCGATCTTCAGAAGTTCGGGGCCGACCACGCGATAGAAGCCGGTCCAGTCGAACCGGTCGTCGGAATGGTGCAGTTCGCAGGCCACGGTGGCCATCAGCGCGACCTCGTCGGTCTCGCCCTCGCACAGGGCCCTGATGCGGGCTGCCAGATCGTCATAATCGCTCATCCCCTTCTGATACGCCCGACCGCGGGAACAGGAAAGCCCACCGCACCGCCCGTACCCGAATATCCGCGCCCGACCCCATTGCCCCGGCCAAGCGTTACGCCCAATCTGCGCGCCATGACGCTGCGAAGCCGCATCCTTCTGGTGATCCTTGCCACGCAGCTGGCGCTGGCCTTCGTGCTGGCCCTGGGCAGCCTGGACAGGCTGCGCCGCGACATCGCGACCGAAACGCGGATGGGCGCGGAAACGGCGCGCAACCTGGTGCTGGCCACCATCGGCACGATGCAAGGGGCGGTGCCGCCCGACCGGATCATGGCCCTGCTGCCCGAACGCCTGACCGAGCCGCGCCACGCCCGCATCGGCATCATGGACGCGTTGGACGGCACGCTGCGCCAGCCGCCCGGACCCGCCGATCCCGACCTGCGGGCGCCACGCTGGTTCGCGGGCTTGGTCGCCCCCGACCCGCAGGAGACCCGCCTGCCGGTTGTCATCGGGGGGCGTCCAAGGGGCTATGTCCTGATCACAGGCGACCCGGCCGAGGAGATCGCCCGCGCCTGGCGCGACATGCGCGACCTGATGGCGCTGACGCTGGCCCTGGCGCTGCTGCAGGCGCTGCTGATCGCGCGGGCCCTATCGCAGGGCCTGCGGCCGCTGGACCTGATCTCGGCCCGGCTGTCCGACCTGACCCTAGGGGAGCTTGAATCCCGCATCGGCCCCCTGCCCCAACCCGAGCTTGCGCCGCTGGCCCGCCATGCCGACGATCTGGCGCAGGCGCTCGAGCAAGCCCGCGCCGACCGCCACCGCCTGCAGCACCAGATCGTCGCCCGCGCCGATGCCGAGAGAAAGGCCATCGCCCGCGACCTGCATGACGAGATGGGGCCCTGCCTCTTCGGCTTGCGGGTCGAAGCTGATGCACTGCGCGACGCCGCCCCAGACCGGGCAACCCGCCAGATCGCCGACCAGATCGGCACCATCGCCGACCAGATCGCCAGCGTGAACCGCGCGCTGCTGAACGACCTGCGGCCGATGGCCGTGGGGGAGTTGCCGCTGGCGACGGTGCTGGCCGATTATGTCGCCGACCTGAATCGCCGCTTCCCCGACACGCGTTTCGTGCTGGACATCGCGGCAGGCCTGTCCGAGCCCGACGAGGCGACCGCGCTGACGCTGTTCCGCATCCTGCAGGAGGGGTCGACCAACGCCCTGCGTCACGCGCGGGCGAGGCGCGTGGTCATCCGCCTCTGGACCGATCCGGCGCATTGGCGCATGATCCTGGCCGATGACGGTACCGGCATCCCCTCCGGCCGGCGCGAGGGCACCGGCCTGACCGGGATGCGCGAACGCATCACGCTGCTGGGGGGCGATCTGCGGCTGGACACCGGACCCGAGGGCACGCAGATTTCGACCCGGCTGCCCCGGCAGGACAGGAACAGGCCCGGCAGGACAGGAACAGTGACGTGACGAAACGCGCTTTGGTCATCGACGACCACCCGATCACCCATCTGGGCGCCAGCCGCCTGCTTCGTGACCTGGGCTATGACCCGGTCGGCCAGGCCATGTCAGGCGAGGATGCTCTGCAGCAGCTGGCCGTGGACGCCGCGCCCGACCTGATCGTTCTGGACATCAGCCTGCCCGGCGCGGGGGGCCTGGATTTGGTCACGCCGCTGCGCGAGGCGGCGCCGCAGACGCGGATCCTGGTCTTCTCGATGAACGACCAGACGGGGTTCGCGGCGCGCGCGCTTCAGGCGGGGGCGCAGGGGTTCCTCTCGAAGAACGCGCCCCCCGCGGATTTCCGCGACGCCGTACGGACCATCGAATCGGGCGAGTTCTACCTGGCCCCCAAGCAGGCCATGGCGCTGGCTACGTTGAGGGCCGGCGCCAGCGGCGATCCCCTGGGCGCGCTGTCGGATCGCGAACGACAGGTGCTGACGCTGATCGGACAGGGTCACGGGCTGCAGGCCATCGCTGACAGACTTGGGGTCAGCTACAAGACCGCGGCCAACACCTCGTCCGTGCTCAAGAAGAAGCTGGGGGTGGACGGGATCAACGGGCTGATGAAGTTCGCTTTGGACAGCGGCGTGTAAGGGGGCGGGATGCTGGGATGGTTCACCACCGATGCAGATGCGTCGCCCGGCGCGGCGGATCGTCTGCTGGCGGATCTGGCGCGCGATTTGCAGGCGCGGGGACTGGCTGTCGCGGGCGCGGTGCAGGTGAACCACGACCTGGGACCGGATGTCGCCTGTGACATGGACATGATCGTGCTGGGCGATCCCGGTACGCCGATCCGCATCTCCCAGTCCCTGGGGCCGGGGGCCGAGGGGTGCCGCCTGGACACCGCCGCGCTCGAGGATGCGGTGGCCCGCACCGCGCCGCACCTGGCGGGCGCGGGCATCGTCGTCATACCCAAGTTCGGCCGGCAAGAGGCGATGGGACGCGGCTTTCGCGACCTGATCGGGCAGGCGGTGGCGGCGGGCCAGCCGGTCGTGACCTATGTCCCCCGCCAGCAGCAGGCGGCCTTCCTGCAGTTCGCGGACGGCCTCGATGAACGGCTGGACCCGCGCGACCTGGCCCGCTGGTGCCTGGCCCGATTTGCCGAGGCGTCTTGAGCGGGGGCAAGGTGATCGACGCGCGGGGCCTTCTCTGCCCGCTGCCGGTTCTGCGCCTTCGCAAGGTCCTGCTGGCGCTGCCAGAGGGGACCGTGGTGCGGATGCTGGCGACCGACCGGATGGCGGCGGTCGATGTGCCGCATTTCTGCGGGCAGGCAGGGCATGTCATGATGGGCATGCGCGATCTGGACGATGGTGCGATGGAATTCACGGTAAGGCGGGGGCCGTCCGCCCCGTTGGCTGCGGGCGGCCTTGCCCCGAAGGATATTTGAGCACAGAAGATGACCATGCCGTTCATGTCTGCCCGCAAGCGCCTGTCGGAGCTGTCCGAGCGCGAGATCGTGGCGCTGGCCATCGCCTCCGAGGAGGACGACGCCCGCATCTATCGCAACTGGGCCGAGTTCCTGCGCAAGGACTATCCGGCCACAGCGGCGATCTTCGACGGGATGAGCGCCGAGGAGGACAGCCACCGGCGCCTGCTGCTGGACACCTATCACCTGCGTTGGGGCGACGCGATCCCGGTCATCCGACGAGAACATGTCGCGGGCTACGTCACCCGCCGCCCCGCCTGGATGATGGGCAATCTGTCGCTTGAGACGATCCGCGCCGAAGCCGCCGGGATGGAGCGTGACGCGGCCGAATTCTATGCCCATGCCGCGCAGGTCAGCCAGGACGCCCGCACCCGCAAGCTGCTGGGTGATCTGGCCGCCGCCGAGCGCGGGCACGAGAACCGCGCCGCCGAGCTGACGGCCGAGCATCTGGATGCCGACAGCCGCGCTGACGAAGACAGAGTCGCCCATCGCGATTTCGTGCTGACCTGGGTGCAGCCGGGCCTGGCGGGGCTGATGGACGGCAGCGTCTCGACCCTGGCGCCGATCTTCGCCACCGCCTTTGCCACGCAGGACCCCTGGACGACCTTCCTTGTTGGGTTGGCCGCCAGCATCGGCGCGGGCATCAGCATGGGCTTTACCGAGGCCGCATCGGACGATGGCGTCGTGTCAGGGCGCGGCTCTCCGATCAAGCGCGGCCTATCCTCGGGCGTGATGACCGCTGTGGGTGGGCTGGGCCACGCGCTGCCCTATCTGATCCCGGACTTCTGGACGGCGACGACGCTGGCGATCATGGTCGTCTTCGTCGAGCTGTGGGTCATCGCCTGGATCCAGAACCGCTGGATGCAGACGCCCTTCTGGCGGGCCACCTTGCAAGTGGTCGTGGGCGGTGCTTTGGTGCTAGCCGTTGGGGTGCTGATCGGGTCGGGATAACGTGCCCGGAAGGGGGCGACGTGCACGACCGGTTCCGGCATGGCTGAGGTCTTTCTGAAGACCCTGCCCTTCTTCGCGCTGATCGGCCTGGGCTGGATCGCCGCCGCCACGCGGTTCTTTCCGCAGGCGGGCGCGGCCTGGCTGACGCGCTTTGTGTTCTATTTCGCGCTGTCGGCGATGCTGTTCCGCTTCGCCTCCGGGCTTGACCTGGCCGCACTCTTTGACGGGCGTTTCGTGCTGGCGTACCTGGCAGGATCGTCGCTGGTCTGGGCCGTCGGCATGGCCGTCGCCCGCGCCCGAGGCCTGCCCACCGCCGAAGCCGCGATGGAGGCGCAGTGCTGCATGACCGGCAACACCGGCTTCCTGGGTGTGCCGATGCTCGTCGTCTTGCTCGGCGAGCGTGCGGTTGGTCCGATCCTGATGGTGCTGACCATCGACATGCTGGTCTTTTCGACGCTGATCACGCTGATCGTGCATGCCTCTCGGAACGGCGGCCTACGGCTGGCGGCCGTGATACCGGTCCTGCGCGGGATCGCGGCGAACCCGATGATCCTGTCGATGGTGGCGGGCCTTGGCTGGTCGTGGTTCCATCTGCCGATGCCGGCGCCCGCGGCCGAGTTCCTGCTGCTGCTGGGCGCCGCAGCGACGCCCGGCGCGCTCTTCGCCATCGGCGCCAGCCTGGCCGGACGGCGCCTGAAGCGGATGGCGGCCTCGGGCTGGCTGAGCCTTGCCAAGCTGGTGCTGCACCCCGCCGCCGTCGGCGTCGCAGCCTGGGCCTTCGCGGTCCAACCCTTTGCCGCCGGCGTCATGGTCGCTGCCGCGGCGCTGCCGGTGGCTGGCAACGTCTATATCCTGGCCGAGCACTTCAACGTGGCGCAGCAGCGCGTGTCGACGACGATCCTCATCTCGACCGCCGTCAGCATCCTGACAATCCCGCTGGTGATGGTCCTGATCGCCTGACGCCGCAGGATGGACGGAAAACGATCGCCCGCTTAAAGCCGACAGACTTTCTCGCACTCATCCCATGCGGGAAGCAATCCCGTGGCCCATTCCCTCCGGCCCCGCCTGCCACGGCCGTTCCTGCAGAACTGCCTGCGCCGGTACGCAAGCAGCCACGGGATGCTGCCTGCGGCAGTCGGCTGCTTAGCCTCGGCAGGCATAGCCCTACTGCTGAATCCTGGTCTTCTCTACCATCAATGCAATCCAGAGCCTGGCCGCCTTGATCCAAGCCATTGCCAGGTGCTTCACATGGGCGCGGATTGTCGACAGCCACAGGCCATCGACTTCACCGCCGAAAATCAAACCCCACGCAAAAGGGTCGCGCCATGGCGCGTCGCCGGCGCCGCGGCAGCGCGCGGGCGGGCCTCAATGGCCCGGCCGGGCGCTCACCGCTCAGCGTTTCAGCGCCCGCCCCAGTTCACGGTCCAGTGCCTGCAGGAACCGGGCCCGGTCGGCCTTGCCGAAGGCTGCGCCACCGCCCTGCCGGAACGGATCGGCGCTGCGCAGGTCAGCCATCAGGTCGCGCGTCGCCAGCCGGGGCCCGATGTTCGCCGCGTCCAGAACCTCGCCCCCGTGGGTCAGCACCGCCCCACCGGCCTTGATGCAGCGATCCGCCAGCGGCAGATCGCCGGTCACCACCACATCGCCCGGCCCGCAGTTGTCGGCGATCCACTTGTCGGCCTCGTCAGGCCCCTCGGCCACGATCTGCAGCCGCACCAGCGGATGCGTCGGCATCCGCAGCCCGCCATTGCAGACCAGCACCATCGGCACACCCATGCGGACGGCCACCCGCTCGGCCTCGGACTTGACCGGGCAGGCATCCGCATCGATGAAGAGCGTGGTCATCAGTCGCGCAGAAGCTCGTTGATCGAGGTCTTGGCCCGCGTCTTCGCGTCCACCCGCTTGACGATGACCGCGCAGTACAGGTTCACGCCGTTCTTCGACGGCATCGACCCCGACACGACCACTGATCCCGCCGGAACTTCGCCATACATGACCTCGCCAGTCTCGCGGTCGACGATCTTGGTGGACTGGCCGATATAGACCCCCATCCCCAGCACGGACCCTTCGCGCACGATGCAGCCCTCGACCACCTCCGACCGGGCGCCGATGAAGCAATCGTCCTCGATGATCGTCGGTCCCGCCTGCAGCGGCTCCAGCACGCCGCCGATGCCGACGCCGCCTGACAGGTGCACGTTCCGCCCGATCTGCGCGCAGCTGCCCACCGTGGCCCAGGTGTCGACCATCGCGCCCTCGCCCACATGGGCGCCCAGGTTGACGAAGGATGGCATCAGCACCGCCCCTTTGCCGATGAAAGCCGACCGGCGCACGATCGCTCCGGGCACGGCACGGAACCCCGCCTCGCGCCACTGATTGTCGCCCCAGCCGTGGAACTTCGACGGCACCTTGTCCCACCAGTTCGACCCCTGCGGACCGCCCGACATCTCCTCCATGTCGTTCAGCCGGAAGGACAGCAGCACCGCCTTCTTCGCCCATTGGTTCACGTGCCAGTCCGCGCCGCGCTTCTCCGCCACGCGCAGCGTGCCGTTGTCCAGCTGGCGCAGGGTTTCCTCGACCGCCTCGCGCGTCTCGCCGCCTGTGGCGCTGGTGATCTCGGCGCGGTTCTCCCACGCGGCTTCGATGGCGGATTCCAGGGCTTGGGTCATGGCGGCCTCTCCTCGGGCAGGCGGGTGGGTGGAAAATCTCTGCACCGGGCTATATGCGTCGGGAAAGGCCCGCGCAATCCGCGCAAGGGCGCAGACGAGGCTTCGATGACCGACACGCCCCACCCGGACCGCATCCACCCCCTGCCCCACAGCGACCAGGATGCGGATCGCGCCGAACGCATTCCCGACACGCCCCAGACACGCGCGCCCAGCTATCGCCTGGCCTTCACCGACCGCGATTTCCTGCTGCGCGACGAATTGCGCCCCGTCCGTCTGCAGCTGGAGCTGCTGAAGCCGCAGATGGTCATGGATGAACGCGGCATCGAATCGACAGTTGTGATGTTCGGCGGCGCGCGCATCCCGGCGCCCGATGCCGTAGGGCAGGCCAGCACCAAGGGCCTGGCCGCGCTGTCGAAATACTACGAGGAGGCCCGCGTCTTCGCGCAGCGCATGACCGAGCGCAGCCTGGCGGCTGGCGGCGGCGAGTTCGTGATCTGCACCGGCGGCGGCCCCGGCGTCATGGAGGCAGGAAACATGGGCGCGGCCGAGGCCGGCGGCCAATCCATCGGCCTCGGCATCGTGCTGCCGCATGAGCAGGCGCCGAACGTTCATGTCACGCCGGACCTGTGCTTCAACTTCCATTATTTCGCGATCCGGAAGATGCACTTCCTGATGCGCGCCCGCGCCATCACGGTCTTCCCCGGCGGCTTCGGCACCCTGGACGAGCTGTTCGAGTCTCTGACCCTGATCCAGACCGGCCGCATGGCGCAAGTCCCGGTCCTGCTGTTCGGGGCCGAGTTCTGGGACGGCATCATCAACTGGCAAGCGCTGGCCGATGCCGGTACAATCAGCGCCAGCGACCTGCAGCTGATCCGCTATGTCGAAACCGCCGAAGAGGCGGTAGAGATCATCGACAGCTGGCCCCGCCCCGACTGCTAGGCTGGACGGACTGTCAGGCGGGACGGGCCGCCGGGCTGGGCCGCATCAGCATCAGCGCCGTGCCAGCGCCGACCAGCGCAGCCGCCAGCGCAAAGTTCTGCGGCAGCGGCTCGGCGAACAGCCACAAGGCGCCGCCCGCGCCGGTGACTGCCGCGACCGGTCCCAGCAGCGACAGCGTCACCGGCCCGCCAAGCCGCTGCAGCTGGAAGAAGGCGACGTACTGGACCACGAAGACCGCCACATCGACGCCCACCAGCCCGCGCAACCCCGCATCGCGCCACAGCCCCGTGGCGCTACCGTCCAGCACCATCGCCAGCGGCACGCAGGCCAGCCCGCCCATCAGCAGCGTCAGCGCCGACAGCGCCACGGGCCGCGCGCCCGTGGGCCAGTACCGCGAGCGATAGATGTTGCCCCCTGCGATCACCACCGGCATGGCCGTCGCGGCGACCAGCCAGCCCGTGGCGCCCGCCGGCAGGTCGCTCAGCTTGGCCAGCGCCAGCGTGACGCCTCCGGCCAGGCCAAGTCCCACGGCCAGCGCACGGCGGGGGTCCGCACGCTCCAGCCCCATCAGGCGGGCCAGCGCCCAGGTCAGCAGGATCGGAAAGGCGAAGGTCAGCGCGATGTATCCCGCCCCCACATGCGCCACCGCCAGATAGCCGAGCGCCATCGGCCCCGCCAGAAGCAACCCCGCCCCGGCAGCGAAAGGCAGCATCCGCAGCGTCCCGCCCAGCTGCCCCAAGGCCGCCGCCAGCGCCAGCTGCACTGCGCCGCCGCCCGCCATGACGGCGGCCAGAAACCAGATCATCGGAGCTCCGGCATCGGATGCCATCCGCGAGATCAGGATGGTGACGGCCAAGGCTGCCCCTGCCGTCACCAGGCATCCCAGGATCGCCAGACGGCCCTGCGCATCGGTCATTGTCATCCCCTTGCTGTCGCAGCTATCATCTTGCCGAAGACTATCTTGATGGCAAGATATCATGCTTCCTGACCGCGCAACCCGCGCAGTGGCCGCCTGGCGCCGCGAAAGACCCGAATTGGACGTCGAGGCGATGGAGATCATCGGCCGGCTGAACGAGTTGTCGTCGCTGCTGACCCGTGCGCTGCAACCGGTTTTCGCGGCGCACGGCCTGCAGGGCGGCGAATTCGACGTGCTGGCTACGCTGCGGCGGGCGGGCGCACCATTCCGCCTGACGCCGACCGCCCTTTACGAGGCGACGATGCTGACCTCCGGCGGGATGACCGCGCGGCTCGACCGGCTCGAGTCGCGGTCGCTGATCCGCCGCCTGCCGAACCCGCAGGACCGTCGTGGAACGCTGATCGAGTTGACCGACCAGGGCCTCGAGCTGATCGACTCGGCCATCGGCCCGCATGCAGAAAACGAAACCCGCCTGCTGGCGGGTCTGCCGCCCGATGATCGGGCGGCGCTGAACGACCTTCTGGCGAGGCTGCTGGCAGCTTTGCCCTAGTTGTTTGATCCCAGGGTTTGATGGTGCGATCCTTTTTCAGGAATGGAAGGAAGCATTATGGGCCAGGTTCGTCACGGGAGCGCCACGACCACGCACGCCGTCAGAGCTGCAATAATGAGGGCT
>NZ_JAOTBE010000179.1 GCF_026162645.1 Paracoccus rhizosphaerae | reverse complement strand
TGCCACGGTAAGGCAGTTGCACCGCCAAGGTCTTCTGGCGTCGGCAGAGTGTCGAGAAATCCGGGGCCGGCCAGCCGAGCCCCGCAAGCCGCAGCAGGCTAGCCACGAAGCCCGTCGTCTGCCGCAGCGGTAGACCGAACAGGACCTTCACCGTCAAACACGCCTGGATCGCGGCGTCGCTATAGACCGGCTGCCCGCCGCGCTTGCCCGAGAGCGCCGCATGCCACGGCGTCAACGGGTCGAACCAGACGGTCAGCGAGCCGCGCTCACACAGCGCAGCGTTGTAGGCAGACCAGTTCAGGGTGCGGTAGCGAGTAAGCGCGGGCTTGGAAATGCCGTTCAGCTATGTCGCTGGACGTGCAATGTGTATCTCAAAAAGGCTTCATGCAACAACGCCAAGCTCTACCTGTTCGTCGGCATCGACCGCACGCGCAAGTTTGCCGTGATCCAATTGGTCGAGAAGGCAGACAGGAAGACAGCTCGGGAGTTCCTGCAGCACATGCTCGAGGCCGTGCCATATCAGGTTCACACCGTCCTTACTGACAACGGCATTCAGTTCGCGGAGCAGCCTCGGAACCGCAATACAATCTATTCCAGGCCCATGCGCTTCGACATGATCTGCGAGGGCGAGACCTTGTCCGCCATCGGTCCGAGGACAATGGTCGAGCGGCATTGAGCACCGCCTCACGAAGCCCAACCACCCGTGGAGTTTGGAGGGTCAGAAAACAGTCCGGTGGCCTGTTTTCCCGACAAACGGTCAGGTCGAGCGGATGAACCGCACGATCAAGGCCACGGTCAAACGCTTCCACTACGATAGCCACGATCAGCTGCGGACGCACCTCGCGGACTTCATGGCAGCCTATAACTTCGCCCGCCGGCTCAAGATCCTCGCCAGCCATGGTCCTCGGACCGATGGCGGACCATGGCTGGCCCTCACACCTTACGAATTCATCTGCAAGATCTGGACATCCCAGCCCGACAGATTCATCCTAAACCCGATCCACCAGATGCCGGGACTGAACAATTAGTTAGCCCGATGAGCAGATCGGCGATATGCTCGTTCTCGTCGTTGCGCTTCGGGCTGTAGCGGAAACAGGTCTCGCTGACGCCAAATGCCCGGCAAGCCAGCGCGATGCTGATCCCCTTC
>NZ_JAOTBE010000178.1 GCF_026162645.1 Paracoccus rhizosphaerae | reverse complement strand
GATCCGCATCGCCCTCATCAACCGCTTCAATGCGCTCGGCACCGCTGAGATCGTCCGCGTGGCATGACGCCGACGGGGAAAGGGGCCATCACGCCTCAGGCATGAGTTGCGCAACAACGCCGTGTTGCACCGCCTTTGGCGCGGCGGAGATTTAAATGAGATAGTGCTGGATTAAAACTATAGTATGATCGATTATGCCAGAATACCTCGGGCGGGGTATAGCTGACGAAGGCGATTACGGGAGGGCTGCGCATGCACACTCCGACCGAGCCGCACCTGGCAAGCGAGCTCATCGACCATGTCTACGCCGCCATGTTCGGCGAAGCGCCCTGGCAGGTTTTCATGGATCACAGTCGCCGATTGCTGCCCAATGGACAAACAGTCCTGTTCTACCACGACAAGACGACCGGGCAGGGCGCCTTCTCTCTGGCTGGCGGCTTGGACAAGGGAACGGTCGACAAATATAATCGCGAGTATTCTGCCATCAACCCTTGGATGGATCACGCCATGATCCGCCCACTTGGGCAGGTCATGCAGGCCGACGAGATGCTCCCGCGCAAGGCCCTGCTGCAAACCGACTTTTACAGTGAGTATCTGCGGCCGCAGGATATCGTGACCGGCCTCGGTGTGACGCTCGACCGCAATGAAGATCGCCACTTCTTCTTCAGCATAGTCAGCTCCGACGCAGAAGCGGAGGTGATCAACCGCGCCAAGGGCGCAATCTCGCTGCTTGTTCCACATCTGACCCGAGCGTTCGGATCTTGGAAGGCCACCATAACCGCAGACGATCCCGTATCGGGTATACTGCGGGTTGATAGTAAGCTGCACGTGGTCTTCGCGGATAGCAACGCGCTTTCCCTCTTGGAGGAGACAGAGGATCTGTCAATCGGGCCCTTGGGGCGCCTGACGTGTCGGGACAGCAGCTTGTTGCAGATCATCCAGCAGGTGCTCGCAGCCGACCGCGGTGGAAGGGCGACGGCGGCTGTTGTTCATCACCATATTCGGCGACGGGATGGAGCTCTTCCGCTGCGCGCCTTGACGTTGCCCCCTCCGCCTAGTCCAGTTTGAGATAGACTCTGGCCCAACCGATAGGACCAGAGATGAAGCGCAGCAGGTTCACTGAAGATCAGATCATCGGCATTCTGAAGGAGC
>NZ_JAOTBE010000177.1 GCF_026162645.1 Paracoccus rhizosphaerae | reverse complement strand
GCCGAAGAGATCCTGCCGGATGGCCGCCAGCGGGTTGTCCGGCACGGCTACGGGCCGGAGCGCAGCATCCTGACCGGGATTGGTGCGCTCGGCGTCCAGCGCCCGAAGGTGCGCGACCGCGCCTTTGATGTGCCGGCCGAGAAGAAGATCCGCTTCACCTCGGCGATCCTGCCGAAATGGGCGCGGCGGTCGCGCAGCGTCGATGCCCTCCTGCCGGTCCTTTACCTGCGCGGCATCTCGATGGGAGATTTTCAGGAGGCGCTGGCCGCGATCCTGGGGAAAGACGCGGCCAACCTGTCGCCGAGTGTAGTCTCGCGCCTGACCGGGGAGTGGCAGCAGGAATACGACCGTTGGCAGCGCCGCGATCTCTCGGCCCGGCGATATGTCTACATCTGGGCTGACGGCGTCTACCTGCAGGTCCGGATGGAGCCGCAGGCGGAATGCATGCTGGTCACCCTTGGGGCGACGCCGGAAGGGAAGAAGGAACTCGCGGGCTTCCAGGTCGGCCTGCGCGAGAGCGCGCAGAGCTGGCGTGAGTTGCTGGCCGACATCAAGGCCCGGGGCCTCACGGTTCCGCCCGAGACCGCCGTCGGCGGTGGGGCCATGGGGTTCTGGAAGGCGCTGGACGAGGTCTTCCCGGGCACGCGCCATCAGCGCTGTTGGGTCCACAAGATCGCCAACGTCCTGAACAAGTTCCCGAAATCCATGCAGCCGGCGGTGAAGGCCGACCTGCGCGAGATCTGGCAGGCCGAGACCCGCGCCGCAGCGGCAACCGCGATGCACACCTTTGCCAAGGAATACGGCGCCAAGTATGAGAAGGCAGTGACCTGCCTGAGCAAAAACCGCGAGGCGCAGCTCGCCTGTCTCACGACTTCCCGGCCGATCCCTGGGATCACCTGCGCACGGGAAACCCGATCGAGAGTGTCTTCGCCACCGTCCGGCACCGGACCGTCCGGACCAAGGGCGCACTGTCACAGAAGACGGCGAAGCTGATGGTGTTCAAGCTGTTCAGGCCGCCGCCAAGACCTGGCGCCGCCTGAAGGGCGCGAACCAGTTGCCTTTGGTCATCGACGGCGTCACCTTCACCGACGATGTCGCCACCAGCGTCGCCGAAAACCGCGCCGCCTGATCAGGCCGCGTCACCCAATTTCCCGCATAGCTC
>NZ_JAOTBE010000176.1 GCF_026162645.1 Paracoccus rhizosphaerae | reverse complement strand
ATCCTGCCCGGCATGCCGGACACGCAGGTCCGGGCCCGCCACGATGACTGTCACCCGCTCGCCAATCAGCGTCCAGGGCACGGAATAGGCGTTGCCGTCGACTTCAACAGAACAGTCCGAGGTCACCTTCCGCACCAGTTCCCGGCTGGCCAGGAACGGCGGGGTCCCGGCGGCTGGCCGCAGGACAGGCGCCTCGTCGCGGTCGAACCGCAACCTGGGCGCCTCGCCGGTCGTGCCGTGGACCCGCGCATCCGCTACCTCGCGCGTCCAGGCCTCCAGGTGCGCCTCGAGTGCGGCGAAGCTCTCGAAGCGCCGGCCAGCGACCGCGTTCTTCTTCACATAGCCGACGCCACGCTCGTCCTTGCCCTTTGTCCGGGCCCGATAGGGCGCGCAAGCCTTCACCCTGAAGCCCCAGTGCCGCGCGAAGGCATGCAGCTTGGGGTTCAGGACCACCTCGCGCGAGACCGGGTCATGGTGCTGGATCAGCGCACGGGCGTTATCGAGCAGCACTTCCTCAGGCACGCCGCCGAAGGCCCGGAAGCAGCTCTCCATGCCGTCGAACCAGTATTCCTGGCGTTCGCCCCGGTAGGCCCGGGTGTGCAGCTTGCGGGAATAGCCGAGCGTGGCGACGAAGAAGAACACCTTCTCCATCCGGTCCCCGATCGCAACGCGCCGCTCCCCGAAGTCGATCTGCAACTGCTGACCGGGCCGCGTCTCGAAGCGCACCGTCGCGCGGGCCTCGGCACGGAGCTCCTGGCGCAGGTGGGCAACTGCGTGCTCGACCGTGCGCAGGCTCACCACGATCCCAAGCTCCGCCGCAAGTTCCTGCCGGACCACATCGGCATTGCCGGCATGGCGGCGGAAACGCTCGCCAAGCAACGCCTCAAGACCGTCGAGCGCCCGGGGCCGCCGCACGACTTTCGCGGCGCTCCAGCCGCCCTCCGCCAGCCATCGCTTCGCCGTGTTGCGGGAGCACCCCAATTCGGCCGCGATCCGCTTGCTCCCCCAACCGCAGGCCTTCAACGCAAGCATGGCCGACACTTCGTCCGGTGTCCGCATCTCGATCCTCCCCGACACCACCGTCGGTGAAAGACCTTCCCTCAACTCGCTCATCTTGGAACCTCCTCTCCACAGGAAGGGTCAGTCCCTCATGTCGACAAGGCGGCAGTTCGCCGTGTCGCCTGACA
>NZ_JAOTBE010000175.1 GCF_026162645.1 Paracoccus rhizosphaerae | reverse complement strand
CTTCGGTAACGGGGTCGTCCCAGTCAAGCGGTTTCACGCATGTGCCGTTGTCCGCAGAGCAGCGGCTTCAGGTTTGGTCTGATCGTCGTATTTCTGGCACAGCCGCCTTCGTCTGAGATCACCTGGGTGCATGCTTCGGTCCGTGGTCGGCGCGCAGGCCGCCAACATGATGCTGGTTCAATGCAGGCCCGATGTGCCCATCTCATTGGCGTGCTCGATGTGGTTCGGCAATAGTCCTGACCACGGCATCATCGGAACCGCGTCCCTTGGGGACCTCGAAGGCCTGCGGTCAGGCAGGCAACGGTGGAGCGCTCGGCCGATCAGGTTGCATGCGGAGCCTGGATCTCGGATTGGAAGGTGGTGCTATCAATCCATATCCGGTGCAGGATCACGCTGATGCGCCGGGCAAGGGCGACCATGGCCCTTTTCGGCCACGACGGCGCGCGACCTGCACTGCCCATGTTCTCAGCCACGTCGAGCGGCCACGATGCATCATGACCGTCGCCGCCTGGCACAGCGCCCGCCGCAGGTTGACGTCCCCTGCTTTGGTGATCCCGCCGGAGATGTCGCGTTCGCCTGACTGGTTGCGTGAAGGCGTGAGGCCGACCCATGGCCCGACCTTCTTCGACGACGTGAACCGCGAGGGATCATCAACTGCGGAACGGTAGGTCAGCGCCACGACTGCGCCCACGCCCGGCGTCGACATCAGGCGGTGACAGACAGGGTCGTCTTGCGCCAACTGACGGACCCGGAGTTCCAGTCCTGCAAGCTCCTGTCGAAGGGATGCCCGCGCCCGCAGCATCGGCTCGGTCGCGGCGAACAGCATCGGGTTGTCTGCCGTCAGTTCTCGGATGCGGCGCTCGAACCTGCCGCGGGAGATCGCGCCGACCCTCAGCCCGAAGTTCCGCAGCAATCCACGCAATGACAGTTCCAGAGTGATGAAGCCCTGCTGCACGGCTTTGCGGGCACTGAGCAGAGCGCGCACTTGCCTCGTGCCGAGACGGATTTGCAATGGACGGGCCGGAACCAGCCGAGATGAAGCAGGCGTGCAATGCCTTCGGCATCCCGTCGGTCCGTCTTGATCGGCATCGCCTTCAGAGCACCCTTCACCTGCCGGGTCTCCATCAGCACCACGCTCAGGCCCGCCTCGGTCAGCCCGCGGTGTAGCCATTGCGACAGGGGGCCGGCTTCGAGGTCAACGACGGCGATGGTGCCGTC
>NZ_JAOTBE010000174.1 GCF_026162645.1 Paracoccus rhizosphaerae | reverse complement strand
GCATGTATAGGAGGTTATAGATGCATTGATAATGCATGTTTAGGAGAGACTCATGCCACGCCCCCTGTCGCAGCAGACCATCGCCGTCGTGAAGGCCACCGTGCCCGCGCTGGAGCAGCACGGCCCGGTGATCACCGAGACGATGTATCGCCGCCTGTTCCGGAACGAACGCATCGCGGCGCTGTTCAACCAGGCGAACCAGAAGAAGGGGACGCAGCGCCTGGCGCTGGCCCATGCGGTGCTGGCCTATGCGCAGAACATCGAGAACCTGTCCGTCCTGGGCGCGGCGGTGGAGCGGATCGCGCAGAAGCACATCGGCTATGCCATCCTGCCTGAGCATTATCCCTTCGTGGGCGAGGCCCTTCTGGGCGCGATCGAGGAGGTGCTGGGCGATGCCGCGTCACCAGAGATCCTGCAGGCCTGGGGCGAGGCCTACTGGTTCCTGGCCGACCTGCTGATCGAGCGCGAGGCCGCCATCCGGGCCGAGATCGAGGCGCAGCCGGGCGGCTGGACCGACTGGCGCCGCTTCGTGGTGGCCGAAAAACGAGTTGAGGCAGCCGGCATCGTCTCGTTCATCCTGCGGCCCGAGGATGGGGGCGCCGTCATCCCGCACCGCCCCGGTCAGTATCTGACGCTACGCTTCGACGAAGCCGGCCTGGCAGGCGTCAAGCGCAACTACTCCATCTCCAGCGCGCCGAACGCGGAATTCTACCGGATCACCGTCAAGCGAGAGCCTGACGGAGAGGCTTCGGGCTTCCTCCACGACCGTGTCGATGTCGGTGCCGTGATCGAGGCCACGCCTCCGGCTGGCGACTTCCACCTGTCCGACGCGCCCGAGCGGCCGCTGGTCCTTCTGTCGGGCGGCGTCGGCCAGACCCCCATCATCAGCATGCTGGAGGTCGTGGCCGACCGGCACCGCCACGTGCCCGTCTTCTATGTGCACGGCACGAACAGCCCGGCCCATCATGCCCTGGAGATCCAGGTCCACGACGCCGCGGCCCGGCACGGCAACGCCCTGGTCGAGACGTTCTACGAGGGCGGGACCGGTGACGGCGCCAATCGCGGCCTGATCACCCTCGACTGGCTGCAGGCCAACACCCCGCTGGCCGAGGCGGACATCTACCTCTGCGGCCCGCGCCCCTTCCTGCGCCACTTCGTCACCGGCCTGCGCGACGCCGGCATTCCCGCCGACCGCATCCACTTCGAGTTCTTCGGCCCCGCCGACGA
>NZ_JAOTBE010000173.1 GCF_026162645.1 Paracoccus rhizosphaerae | reverse complement strand
GCGCCCCATCCTCACGCACCACACAAATCGCCGTCTCTTCTTGCGACACGTCCAAAGCTGCAAACATTCCCATCGAATCCTCCATGCTCACACTCCCGCAAAGGGCCGGAGCAACAGAACCCATCTTGCAACAGAGACAGCCGCGAGTGGGGGCGTGGCGATTACGCTAAGTGGTGTGGTGTAGCCTGCGGGCGGAGATATTGGCGAAAGTTGGTGACGCCTGGTCAGGCGGCTGCTTGAAGTTGACGGAGGCCGTCGCGGAACTCAACCCCCTGGATGATCTGCGGCAGACGGTTCTGGCCGCCGAGTTTGCGCCATTTCCCCTGCGCCGACATCATCAGCTTGAAGGCCATGGCTAGCCCGGTCCTGCGGTTGAGGCAACCTTTGGTGCGCTTCGTGCGGTGCCGAACGGTCGCGAAGGTGCTTTCAATTGGATTCGATGTCCGGATGTGTTTCCAGTGCTCGGCCGGATAGTCGTGAGACAGGTCAGCAACGCCTTGCGATCCTTGATCAGCTTGGCAACGGCCTTGTCGTATTTGACTCCGTAGGTATCGACGAAAAAGTCGAAGGCGGCGCTGGCCTCGGCCTTTGTTTCAGTCCGGCCCAGATGTCATGGAGATGGCTCTTAGCCTTGTCCTGCAGTGACTTTGGCAATGCATTCAGCACATTCATTGTCTTGTCGGCCCAACACCGCTGCTCGCGCATGGTGGCGAACAACTCGCGCAGGGCGCTCCAGAACCCGAGCCCGCCATCGCCGATGGCCAGCATCTGGTCCGCCACCAGCCGCCACTGAGCCTTTGCCGTAGCGTGATCCGGCTGAGCAAAGGCCGTGGCGATGAAGGCCGAGACTACCCTGCGGCTGCTCTTGCCAGCATGGGCCAAGGCATTGCGCTGGAAATGAACCCGGCAGCGCTGCCAGGTTGTGGAGAGCACCCGCGCCGTGATGCCCTCATGCGCATCGGAGATCACCAGCTTCACGCCCGAGAGCCCGCGACGGACAAGATCGCGAAGGAACTCCGTCCAGAACGGCTCGGCCTCGAAGGCCCCGACCGCCATGCCCAACACTTCGCGCCGACCGTCGGTGTTCACGCCCACCGCGATAGTCACGGCGAGAATTGGACCTGTCTCGGTTCCGTTCCGGTCTCGTGCTCATGTTAGGCGGCCTTGTTTTGGAAGGCCACGGGTGATTTCCAGCCCAATGCAGAGTGTCGGCGCCGCGGGTTGTAGAAGCCGTTGATGTATTCGAGG
>NZ_JAOTBE010000172.1 GCF_026162645.1 Paracoccus rhizosphaerae | reverse complement strand
TCCCCTGCGTGGCGCCGGTGATGGCGCTACGCCGTTCTGGAAGACGTCCAATACTCACCATTCGGCCACCGATCCGTCAGCATGGCGCCAAAGCGGGTTGCGCCACCGATGGCCGGTCGACGCGGCACGAACTACGACCTCTTCATTGATGTCGACGCGCAAACCCGGACCCTGCAGCATATCAACCATGCCCTTCTTGTAGGAAAAGACGCTTGGATCGACCAGATAATCCAGAAGGTCGCTACCCTCGTTGTAGTGGATGCCCAGGGATTGCTCTTGGATAAAGGCGTTGTGGCTGACCGCGTCCACCTGAAGGCACGCGGCCAACGCGATGGGACCCAACGGGCAATGGGGCGCCAGCGCGACGTCGTAGGCTTCGGCCATCGCAGCGATCTTGCGGCATTCCGTAATGCCGCCCGCATGCGATAGATCGGGCTGGATGATATCGACGACGCGGCTTTCCAGGACGCGCTTGAAGTCCCAACGTAAGTAAAGCCGTTCGCCGAGGGCAATGGGAGTCGAGCTGTTGCGCGCCACTTCGGCGACCGCCTCGAGGTTTTCAGACAACACCGGCTCCTCGATGAACATCAGGCAAAACTGCTCCAGTTCGCGGATCAGCGCCTTGGCCATGGGCCGCTGGATGCGACCGTGGAAGTCGACGCCAAGGCCGACATGCGGTCCCACTGCCTGGCGCACGGTAGCAATGGTTTCGACGATCCGGTCGATCTTGTCATGACCATCGACAATCTGCATCTCCTCTGCGCCATTCATCTTCAGCGCGGTGAAGCCTTTCGCGACGGCAGCCTGGGCATTTTTGGCCACATCGGCCGGACGATCGCCGCCCACCCAAGAGTAGACGCGGATGCGGTCACGGCACGGCCCACCCAGCAACTGGTGAACGGGCTGGCCGTAGGCGCGGCCTTCGATGTCCCACAGCGCCTGATCGATCCCCGCAATGGCGCTCATCAGGATCGGACCGCCGCGATAAAAGCCGCCGCGATACATGACCTGCCACAGATCCTCGATCCGCAGGGGGTCGGCGCCTATCAGGCCGTCGGCGAGTTCCTCGACCGCCGCCTGCACGGTCAGGGTGCGGCCTTCAATAACGGGTTCGCCCCAGCCACTAATCCCCTCGTCGGTCTCGATCTTAAGAAACAACCATCTGGGCGGTACGATGAAAGTCTTGAGCGCGATGATCTTCACGGCTGGCTCCTTAGGATCAAGGTTGCGGCTTTGTCGCCCACGGCAAGCGCCGCGGCATTGGTGTTACCTGA
>NZ_JAOTBE010000171.1 GCF_026162645.1 Paracoccus rhizosphaerae | reverse complement strand
GTCTCCGTAAGGTCCGTGGTTGAAGTCGCCAAACTCCACCTCGATCCTACACCTCGATGGCCACCCGGGATCACACCGCCAGCGGCGACGAAATTACACCAGCTCCTCGGACGCTAACCGCGTCGTGCGCACCTTGAACCAGATTATCGAATGGCGGGGAGCACCGAAGGCGACCAGGGTTGATAACGGCCCGGAATATATCAGTGGCCGCCTGATGGAATAGGCCGAGGACAAGGGTATTGCTTTGACCTATATCCAGCCCGGAAAGCCGCAGCAGAACGCTTACGTCGAGCGCTACAACCGGACTGTCCGGCACGAATGGCTGGATCTCTACATCTTTGAAACCATTGTGGAGGTGCAGAACATCGCTACAGAGTGGCTGTGGACTTACAACAACGAACGCCCCAACATGGGCATCGGCGGGATCACCCCTGCCATGAAGCTGAGAATGGCCGCATGAATTCTACGGCTGAGCCCCGCTAAAAACGAGGAGGATTACCCGGGGATCTTCGGGATCGTCCGGCCGTCGATGGACATTGTTGCAGAACTCGGCGTTGAAGCAGGACTTCCCTTACCTCGTTAAAGCTCAGGCTACGCGCTCGATCTCGGCGGTGCCGAGTGCGTTGAAGCGGTTCATGAGCGCAATGCGGATATGAACTTCGGCCGTTTGTCTGTCCGGGTCTCGCGAGGCGATCTGTTCGCCGAAGGACTTGAGGTCGAGCAGGTTCAGCGCCACCGGTTCTAGCGAACCTGCGAGCGCATCTTTGCCTCGATCCGACTTCGGACGTGATAGCCGGACCAGTGCTTCCAGTTGGCTCGCCCGAAGCGTTTGCTCGTCCGCAAGATGTCGTTGCGGGGCGAGACAATGTCCGCCATCGGTCCGAGGACAATGGCAAGCGCGGCAGGACAGTCCTCCTTCCACAGGCGTCCGTTCCTGCGGATGGGTATGTCGGCGGTGCCGCCGCGATCCACGATTGCGGTGTGGCAACGCCGGGTGTCGAAGGCACCGTCGCCGGTCACGGTGCCGATCCGTTCATCCGGCGGGATCTGATCCAGCAGGTCAGGCAGAACCGGGCTGTCACCTTCACGGCCTGAGGTGAATTCTCCACCTCGGATGTCACCGGTGGCTGTGTCCATGGCCAGATGGACCTTGCGGTATTGGCGCCTGCGGTGGGTGCCGTGCTTGCGGGTCTGCCATTCGCGTTCATCGGGCTTGCGCGGCCCCACTGGGGCCACGGTCCCTCTTCACCCCCAGAAACTTGATGCCATTCGGCGCGGCGCTTGGACCGATGGCGCTT
>NZ_JAOTBE010000170.1 GCF_026162645.1 Paracoccus rhizosphaerae | reverse complement strand
AGCCCTCATTATTGCAGCTCTGACGGCGTGCGTGGTCGTGGCGCTCCCGTGACGAACCTGGCCCATAATGCTTCCTTCCATTCCTGAAAAAGGATCGCACCATCAAACCCTGGGATCAAACTCCTTTTCGTCACCGCCGGGCAGGTCAGCGATTACATCGGCGCGCTGGCGTTGCTGAGCAGCCTGCCGGATGTTCACTGGCTGCTCAGGGACCGCGGATATGACGTCGACTGGTTCCGAGAAGCGTTGAAAGACGAAGGGATACGCGCCTGCATCCCAAGGCAACCGTGAAGTACGACAAGCGTCGCTACGAACGCCGCAATCGCATCGAGATCATGTTCGGCAGGCTCAAGGACCGGCGGCGTGTTGCAACTCGGTATGACAGGGGTCCCAAGTGGACCTGTCGCGTATTTGTGCCGCTCCCAGTGCTTGTTTAGGCCACTTGGCGTTCGAAGTCCTAAGGGCTTTTGCCTCCCAAAGCTGAGTGCCGACGGCGCGGGTTATAGAATCCGTTGATGTATTGGAAGATGGCCGTCTCGGCCTGTCGGCGTGTTTCCCACGACCTGCGCCAGATCAGCTCGGCCTTGATGGTCTTGAAGAAGGTCTCGACGGCAGCGTTATCATAGCAGTTTCCCTTACCGCTCATTGACGCCTTCAGGCCATTTTCGCGCAGGACTTTCTGATAGTCGTGCGAACAGTATTGGCTGCCCCGTGCTGCGCACCTGTGGAAGATACATCCCCTCGGCGGCGACCTGAGGGCGATGGCCATCTTCCAGGCCCGGATTGCCAAATCGCGCTTCATGCGATTTCTGACGGCCCAGCCAATGACGCGCCGGGAGTGCAGATCGAGGATCACTGCCAGATACAGCCAGCCCTCGCGGGTCCAGATGTAGCTGATGTCGCCCGCCCATTTCTGGTTGGCCCTGGCTGCAATAAAGTCGCGATCCAGCAGGTTCGGGGCGATGTTGAACATATGGTCGCTGTCGGTCGTGGCTTTGAACTTACGCGTTCTTTCAACGATGATCCTGTTTTCGCGCATCAGGCGACCGACGCGTCGATGCCCGACATCGACACCGACCTCTTTCAACTCGTCTGTCATCCTCGGGCGACCATAGCTGCCCAAGCTCAGACGCGACTGTTTCTTGATATGCGCCAGGACGACCATGTCCATGCGCTACCTAGGGTCAGGACTCGTTCTTGATCACAGCCAGAACATGACGGTCGCGGCCAATGCGATTGCGGAGAGGTAAGTCTCCGGGCACCTGTCGTAACGCGTGGCGACACGTCTCCAGTCTTTCA
>NZ_JAOTBE010000016.1 GCF_026162645.1 Paracoccus rhizosphaerae | reverse complement strand
GTCTCCGTAAGGTCCGTGGTTGAAGTCGCCAAACTCCACCTCGATCCTACACCTCGATGGCCACCCGGGATCACACCGCCAGCGGCGACGAAATTACACCAGCTCCTCGGACGCTAACTTCCTTTGGAACAGAAGCGGCGCCTTCCAGCTTTCTGCACCTAGGCAGGATACATAACAAGAACCGACTGCTCTTCAGATGGGACGGCCGGCGAAAGGATCGAGCATGACACTCCCTGTGGCCCTTGTCGTCGAGGATGACGCCCTGCTTCGCATGTCCGCCATGATGATGGTCGAGGATGCAGGATTTGCGGCCGTGGGAGCGCGAAATGCGGAAGAGGCAATTACTCTTCTCGAAGATCGAGCGGATATCTTCCTGATCTTCACCGATGTCGACATGGGAAGCGGCAAGGACGGCCTGTGGCTGGCGTTCCAGGTGCGTGACCGCTGGCCCCCGGTGCATATTATCATTGTAACGTCCGGTCACCGCCACGTCACCGCCGACATGCTGCCAGCTGATGCCCTCTTTTTTGGCAAGCCGTACCTGGATGATCAGGTCATCGGTGCAATGAAGAGGTTGGCCGCCTAGGCCGGGGCGGCAGGTAATGCCTCTGGCTGCGTCCGACAGAAGGTAGCTGCCGCGACAGCCGACCTGCCGCCTCCGCACGAGGTTTTGCTGCGTCCAGCACAAACGCCGGTCTGCGCTCGCTGCACCGCAGCAGCCGGCTGGCCGTGACCAAGGGCGTTCAATGGGTCATCACCGCTGCAGCTGCATTCGCTGCGGCCAGCATGACCGGCAGCTTTGGGCTCTATAGGGTCATTCAATGCACCACGACGAACGGCTGCTTTCGACGAGACAGGCTGTTTCTGATGCTTGACGAACAACGGATACTCCAGGCTGCGGCCGGCTGCACCGGCCTCCGCCCCGAGCCTAGACCCCTGCCCCTCCTTTGCGCCTTTTCCCGTGCCGCCTGTCTCGTCCCGAGCCAGCACGCGCGGGGGCGCAATAGTCGGTTCAGCGGCCTAGTCTCGGCCCTGCGGGTGACGATCGCTTGCGCGGGAGCCCGGTTGTCCAGCTCGCAAGGGAACGACCTTGGGAGTGGACGCAGCGGGCCGGAGCAGGCTGTAAGCGAGACCACAGGGATCGAGCGTCAGCCTGTGGGCAACCGGGCGTGGAAGTTAAAAGAAGCCTGTGCTGTAATGCAAAGCCCGCCGCAGTGGCGAAAATTCTTATTCATCGGTTGATGCGTTGGCATTGGGCTTGCCTCTCGCGTCGCGCAGCAACTCTGCCATTTGAAAAGCTGATACCACGTAATTTGCAGCATCGACTGAACTAATACCGTGTTCTATCTCATGCGCAGCTTTATTGCGCAGCATTCGTAGTCGATCGAAAGAATTTATGATCGAGGTAGGTAAATTGAACATTTCAGAGAAAATGGAGTGTTTTACGCGATGCAGAGGCTTCCTGCTAAGGCCCTTGGTTTCAAGCAATGCATGCCACTCAATTTCAACATACTTGAATGCCTCCAACACAGCATATGCAGGGCTTGTTGAGCTAAGCGCAAATAAGGCATTCATTTTCTCTGCAGTCATGCGATCTGCATATGCTTCAGCTTCGCCTTCAGCGTCGGCATTGGACCCAGCTTGTTTTTCAGCAGTCTCCTTTTCTATTTCATTTGATACCTCTTCCAATTCTTCTCTGAAATCAACTGTATTCCCGGCAATGGATGCTGACTTGATTCTTGATATGAGCTTCTTTATTGGTTCGCCAAAAAACAATATAGCAAATACAATCAGTGCAGGCCATGCTAAGGCGCTGACTAATCCAACTAACGTCTCTGCAAATATTTCCCAGCCTGTTTTTAACGGGGATGATTCAGGGATCATGAATACGCTCTTTCATCGTGATATCTAGAGCCTACAAATTTTAATAGCTCTGTATAGCATTTACGGCCGCATCCCTTGGGGTGGTGGATCTAGGGCTATCGCCCTGGATCCGCCCTGCCCCAAGGGACCGCGCTCTATGCGCCTGCCGGCGCACCGAGTCCATTCCCCTGCCCTTCCTTTGCGCCTGGTCCTGCGCCGCCTGTCTCGTCCCGAGCCAGCCCGCGCCGGGGGCGCAATAGTCAGGGCAGCAGCCTAGTCTCGGCCCTTCGGGTAACGATCGCTCGCGCAAGGGCCAGACCTACCCACAGGGCCACTCGCTTTCCTTCGCTCTGTGATGGCGCGTCCAGCTCGTAGCCCTGCAAGGCCCGCCGCTGATGGCGCCGGGCTGGATAGCTCTGGCCCAAGAAAGAGATTGAGAAAGCCCGGCTGGTCGCCGGTCTTGAGATTGATCCAAGGACGAGGCGCGGGATCGACGCGGGCCAAGGCCCGCGCTCACCCCCACCCCGACGATCTTTTCTTTTTTCAGGTCCGCCCACAGACCTGCCACGCCTTGTCAGATGGCAGAGATTTCGACTCAATTGCACGGCTGTGGACGTGGATTTGAAGAAGACGGGGTCAAGTATGGTCCGGCCTTCCCCTACCCTGGCCTGTCTGGACAAAGAGCGACTGCACACGCCTGCCATGGGGGCACGCGCTGGACGTCTCTAGCCTAAGTCATTGGCAACGAAGGGTTGCCACAAGGTGGCTTTATGGGGAGGATGACCCGAGCCAATTCAGGGTTACAAATGTCCTACAGATCAAAAACGCTTTCGCTGCAAAGGGCCTATTTCCACGAAGGATTTAATAGGACGTTGGAAGATGTGCTCCGCCTCTCGTTCGAAAAACTGGATAAAGTAGAGGATCGACTGGTCGATAAAGACTTTTTTTCGAAGTTCTTTTTCGCAAGCCTTCAAGGGCCGTCAAGCGGCATAGGTGTTTTTGTTCGTGTGCTGGAAATTGAGTCTGCTGTGGGCGTAATCAATTTCGACACCACGGACCCAAACGCAGCGGTGGAGGAGTTTTTTCATCCGGGAAAGAGGGAGTTCCTGAAGGAAGAGATGGTGTTTTACGTTGTCCGTAATCACATCTTAGCATGCAACTTAAAGAACAAAGCTGGAACATTATCAGCAAACATGCTAGAACTAGCTGCAAATTCCGGTGTCTTGGACCGTGAGGCAAAGATGAGGATAGCTGATGTTCCAGATCAAACTACCCTCGCTCGCATCGAGGAAATAGGGGTTAAGGAAGTACTGTTCACAATCAACAATTTTATGGAAAACTTGAATGTTTCGGCGCGTCATCCGTCAGGTTCAAGAGTTATGCAGATGATCTTTGGAATGCCATCCGAAGGCAACGACGTTAGGAAACGCGCTAACGCTATTGGCAAAATCATCCTTAGTCGCGGAAAGTTTGTAAAGGATGAGGTGCAAAAGGACCAGTGGCTCACCGAAATTGGTAAAGAGCTAACCGAGGCGGATTCCGTCGATAGTTTTAGGATAACTCTCGAAGACGGGACTAAGGCTTCAAACTCAATGCTACGGAAATCGAAAGTCGTTAAACTACCGCGTCATGCAAACAGCTATTCCTTCGACCACGCGAAGAAGGCGCTTGAACTTTATTATAAAGATTTAGCGACGGCAAAGTTGTTGGGATGAATACATGATCACCCGTGGCGCTATAGCTTGGTTCATTATTTGCCTCATTGCTGCGGTGTGTGCGGGTGTTTCCGCATGGATGAACCCGGAGAAATTTTCCGGAGTTGTTAGCCTTCTCGCAACCATAATATCTATTCTGGTAGGCGTTTCTCTTGCGGTCATCGCGGTGCTAAACTCTCCCTTTTCTGTTTCTGAGAAGGTCGCTGGTAATGATGGAGAAGCGGGGCGAATGACGAGGGTCATAAGGCAAGATGAAGACACCTTGGCAGGCGGACAGCTCATCTTCTTTTGGATCTACTTCGGAGCTCTTGCTTTGTCGTTGCTCTTTAACTGGATGAGTTCAGGCAAGGGCGTGGTTTACGATACTTACATCATGAGAGCACTTGCCAGCGCGACTGCATCAGTCGGAATTTTTGCTTTTTTATGGTCAACGCGCCTGCCGTTGATGCTCAAGCAGATTTCTAGCCAGCGCCGCCGCCTCAGCTAACGCTCTGCTTTGGCCGCATCCCTTGGGTTGGTGATCTAGGGCTATCGCCCTGGATCCGCACTGCCCCAAGGGACCGCGCTCTAGGCTGCGGCCGGCTGCACCGGCCTTCGCCCCGGCCTAGACCCCTACCCCTCCTTTGCGCCTTTTCCCGCGCCGCCTGTCTCGTCCCGAGCCAGCCCGCGCGGGGGCGCAATAGTCGATTCAGCGGCCTAGTCTCGGCCCCGGCGGGCGACGATAGCTTGCGCGGCGATTGTCATCGAGAGGTTCAGGCGGGGGCAGACCTGCCAATCCCCCCCCGCCCTCTATGCATTTGGAAGATGACAATATTACCAATCGGACGGGCGGTTGCGTGTTCCGGCCAGACCTCCCCAAGAGGCGGCTCGCTTCCCTTTGCTCTTTATGGGGCGCGTCCAATTCGCCGCCATGCAAGGCCCGCCGCAAGGCGCGACGGGCTGGCTAGCTCTGGCCGGAAGAGAACGGCGAGATGGCCGCGCTTGCGCGGTGATCGAGACACAGGGGGATTGGACAAGCCAAACGTTCCCTGCCTTTGTTGGGCCACGCGCGAAGGGCGCGTGGCCGTCTAGTGGGCTGCTGCCCCTCAAGCCGAGCGGCACGGCGAGACGGGTTACTGCGCCGGTTTTGTCCGCGCCTTCAAGAACGGCAAGGCGCTCATGATGCTGGAAAACATGGATATCCTTATCGTATTGCAATCATGCAGTCCGCGATGATCCCGAGGGGGTGGCGAGGAACGCGGCCTCCAAGGCGCTTGGTCTGGCAGCGACACGAGAAGCCCGTTGCAGTAAGCAATGTCTCCTCCTCAAGATGCTCTTGCCATGACAGGTCGAAGAGCTTGCGCGACATAACTTGATGGCGCTTTTGGTGGCCGAAGAGACCTGCCATGCCGCAGCAGCCCGTCGAAGGTGTCTGGACGGCAACTCCAACCGCCTCAAAAACGTGACGCCAAAGCGCGGCAGTCTGCGGTGATGCGGTGGCTTCCGTGCAGTGCGACAGGAGCGTGACCGGCGCGGCGGACGCAGCTTGAGGAAAGCGACGATGGGCGAGTTCGTCCGCCAGAAACTCCTGGACCATCTGCACCTTCGGCAAGGAGATCCCGGCCTTGACGTATTCCTGGCGGAGCATCATGCCAAAGGCAGGCTCGAACGCGACTAACGGAGCCTCTGTGGCCTGGGCCTTGTGCAACAGGTCAGACACCCGCCCGCCCAACTGCTTGAAGCCCGCAAGATCGCCCGCCGCGTGTGCTGCCTTTCCGGCTGGACGCATGCGCAACAACCGTGGACGGTAGCCAAGCGCCGTCAGACCCGCGACGACATCACGCTGCACCTCGCCGTCGAAAAGCGCAGTGAACCAGTCCTGCACAAGAATAACGGTTCGGGGCGGAAGCGGCTGCGCCAGATCCCCCTCGTCCAGCCAAAGTTCGCGCGGCACGCGCGCGAGGTGGCGCGGTAGATCAACGGTGCCGGTCAGCAAGCCGCCGATGCGGGACGCTGCGGGCCAGAGCGGAGCAAGAACCGGCACAAGCCGTTGCGTTACCGGGCTGTAGCGCTCGGCCCAGAGGATCAGTCGGTCCCTCAAGGACCGTGCATTGCGGGAGAAGTAATCTGTGTAGAAGGCAGAGCGCATGGAGGGGATGTCGACCTGCACCGGGCAGCTGGATGAACAGGCCTTGCACCCCAGGCAGGTGTCCAATGCTGCCAACAGGTCATCCTCGCGCTGTGCCAGGTCCGCCCCCGAGACCCGTGCCTGATGCCACGCTCGCAGCGCATCCGCCCTTCCCTTCGGGCTTTGCCGGACGTCGGCCGTTACTTTGAAGCTCGGGCACATCGGTGTCGTGGCTGCGTAGCTGAGGCACTGCGCATTGCCGTTGCAGCGGAAGGCGTTCGATAGCGGGTCCCCCTCGGGCGCATTGAAGGCGCGGAACGGGGTCGACGCAATTCCCATGATCGGGCGGTCATTCGAGACCAGCTTACCAGGATTGAAGCGCCCATTCGGGTCGAAGGCTGCTTTGACACCCTGAAGGGCTCGATAGGCTTCGGCACCAATCCAGTCGCGCAGATAGGCGCCTCGCACCCCCTTGCCGTGCTCGCCCCAAAAGATGCCGCCGTGCTTGCGCGTCAGCTCGAACACAGCGTCCGAAACCGCGACCAGGCGGCTGCGGTCACCGGCATCGTCCAGGTTCAGTGCGGGCCGGATGTGCAGGCAGCCGACATCGACATGACCATAGATGCCGAAGCCGAGCCCGTTCCGAGACAGCACCGCCAGGAAATCGTCGAGAAAGGCGGGCAGGCTCTCGGGGGGAACAACCGTGTCCTCCACGAAGGCCACGGGCCGCGCAGCTCCCTCGACCTTCCCCAACAGCCCGACGCCGGCCGAGCGGACAGCCCATAGCTCGCGGATCTCGGACAAGTCGGAAGACAGGTAATCGGCCACCATCCCCGGAAGAGCGGCAAGGATCTGCCGGCAACGGGCGACGCGGGCGTCCAAGGCGGACGCTTCATCGCCGTTCACCTCGATGAAGACATAGGCAATGCGCTGCCCCTCTGCCGCCCTGAGCGACCGTGGAAGGCGGTGGAGGATCCCTGCCCCATCTGCCAGGGCCTGGACCGTCTCGTCCATAACCTCAACGGCCGTCGGCTCTGCCGCCAGAAGCGGGGTCGCTGCGGCCAGCGCTTCACGGAACGAGGAGAAGGCAGCAACGACGAGGCGCTTTTCCCGCTCGATCCGGCACAACTTGACGCGGATGCGACTGACGACCCCCAAGGTCCCCTCTGCACCCAGGAACAGTCGCCACCACTCGAAGCCGCCAGCGTCAGGGCAGGCGCGCTCCAGGTCATAGCCGGTGAAGCGCCGGTTCAGCCGGGGCGTGTTGTCGATGAAGGCCTGCCGCCCTTGGCGAGCCGCGGCTTCTGCGTCTGCCAGCATCGGCCGCGCCCAATCTGGCGTCGGCTCCATGCTGTCCAGCAGCCCGTGCGGCTGCGCGATCTCAAGCCCCAGGATGTTGTCGGAGGTCTTGCCATAGATCCTCGACCCTTTGCCCGAGGCGTCAGTGCTGACCATTCCACCGATCGTGCAGCGCGTCGAGGTCGAGGTTTCCGGCGCGAAGAACCAGCCCGAGTGACGGATCTGAGCATTCAGGTCGTCGAGAACTATGCCCGGCTCAACCTCGGCCCAGCCTTCCCGTTCGTCAAGCGCAAGGAGCCGGTTCATGAAGCGCCGCATGTCAACGACGACGCCCCTGTTGAGGGCCTGCCCATTGGTTCCGGTGCCGCCGCCCCTGGCGGTGACTGCGACGCTCTTGAAAGGCGGCTTTTCCAACACGCGCAGCAGCACGACAAGGTCATCGGCTGTGCGCGGCGCGACGATGAGGTCGGGCGTGATCTGATAAACCGAGTTGTCTGTGGACATGGCAGCGCGAAGCGCGCTGTCGTCGTCAATGACGCCGCCGAAGCCCGCCTCCTTCAGTGCGAGGGCCAAGGCCGCAACTTGGTCGACTTCAATGTCCAGCATGGCGATCCGTTCTTAGTGCGTCGCTACTTTGGTCGGATGTGGCGCGGCAGGGTTTGCCCGCCGCGCCACCCGATCTTGTCAACTGATAAGGGTCGCTCAGTTTCTCCGGAGCGCTCGGCATACATCGCTGATCCTGCCAAGCGCCTCGCCCAGTTCGGCTTCCGATGTCGCATAGCTGATGCGGAAACATCCTGGCAGGCCAAAACATGCTCCGGGGACCACGGCCACATTGGCCGCGTCAAGCAACCAGGCACAGAAGTCGCGATCGCTGTCGAGGCGGACGCCCTCAGTAGTCGTGCTGCCGATCAGCCCTTCGCAGCTTGCGAAGGTATAAAAGGCGCCCTCGGGCTTGCGGCAGGTAATCCCGTCGATGGCATTCAGCGCATCGACGACCAGGTCGCGCCGCGCCGCAAAACTTGCCGCCCGGTCCGCCAGGAAGTCCTGCGGCCCGTCCAGCGCCGCGATGGCCGCCGCCTGCGTCACCGAGGACGGGCAGGATGTCGACTGGCTCTGCACCACGGCCATGGCCGAGATCAGGTCCGCTGGTCCGCCCGCATAGCCAAGCCGCCAGCCGGTCATCGCATAGGCCTTGGAGACACCGTTGATCGTCAGGCAACGGTCCCGCAGCCGTTCGTCCAGCGCCGCCGGCGTCACGAAGCGGAACCCGTCATAGGTGATATGTTCGTACATGTCGTCGACCATCAGCCAGACATGCGGATGGCGGTGCAGCACCTCGATCAGCGGGCGGTAATCCTCTTCGCCATAGGCGCTGCCCGTGGGGTTCGAGGGCGAGTTCAGCATCAGCCAGCGCGTCCGCGGCGTGATCGCGGCCTCCAGTGCCTCGGCCGTCAGGCGGAAGCCGGTGCTGTCGTCGCAGGGCACCGCCACCGGCACTCCGCCCGCGATGCGCACGATGTCGAAATAGGTGGTCCAGCAGGGTGTGGGGACGATCACCTCGTCGTCCTCGTTCAGGCTGGCCATCATCGCATTATAGAGGATCTGCTTGGCACCTGCCCCTGCCGTCACCTCGTTCGCGGCGAAGTCCAGGCCGTTCTCGCGCCGGAACTTGTCGCGGATGGCGCGCTTCATCTCGGGGCTGCCGTCGAGGACGGTGTACTTCGTCTGGCCCTGGCGGATCGCCGCGACGGCGGCCTCCTTGATGTGGTCGGGCGTGTCGAAATCCGGCTCGCCCGCGCCCAGGATGATGACCGGCCGCCCTTCGCGCTTCAGCGCCGCCGCGCGGGCGGTGATGGTGAGGATCTCGGACACGCCGAGATCCTCGATCCGCCCGGCGGGGCGGAACATGCTGCTGCTGATGTCCATCCGGCCCTCAGATGTCGAACACGACGCCCTGCGCCAGCGGAAGCTCGCGCGAGTAGTTGATCGTGTTGGTGGCACGCCGCATGTATGCCTTCCAAGCGTCGGAGCCACTTTCGCGACCGCCGCCAGTCTCTTTCTCGCCACCAAAGGCCCCACCGATTTCGGCGCCCGAAGTCCCAATGTTGACGTTGGCGATGCCACAGTCCGATCCCGCCGCCGACAGGAAGGCCTCGCTTTCACGCAGGTCGGTCGTGAAGATCGACGAAGACAGGCCTGCGCCGACGGCATTGTGCTCTTCGATCACGTCCTCAAGGTCGCTGTAGCGCATGACGTAGAGGATAGGCGCGAATGTCTCCTCGAGCACCGGGCCGGTCTGTGCAGGCATCTCGACCAGGGCGGGCTTCACGTAGAAAGCCGTCTCAGGCGCCGCGTCAGTCACGCGGGTGCCGCCATGAACGGTACCGCCCGCGGCTTTCGCGGCCTCCAACGCCGCCTGCAGCGTCTCAAAGGCCTGCCCGTCGACCAGCGGCCCCACCAGCGCCTGCGTCGTCAGCGGGTTGCCGACCGAGACCGAGCCATAGGCCTTGATCAGACCCGGCACCAGTCGATCATAGACGCTGTCATGCACGAAGAGGCGCCGCATCGTCGTGCAACGCTGGCCGGCGGTGCCCATCGCCCCGAAGGCGATGGCCCGCAGCGCCATGTCCATGTCGGCCGAGGGGCAGACGATGCCCGCGTTGTTCCCGCCCAACTCCAGGATCGAGCGGCCGAAGCGTGCCGCCACGCGCGGTCCGACCTGCCGGCCCATCCGGGTCGAGCCGGTGGCCGAGACCAGCGCCACGCGCGGATCGTCGACCAGCGCCTCGCCGGTGTCGCGGCCGCCGATGACGACCTGGCTCAGCGCCTCGGGCGCGTCGCCGAAGCGGGCCAGCGCACGGTCGAGGACCGCCTGGCAGGCCAGCGCGGTCAGCGGGGTCTTCTCGGACGGCTTCCAGACGACCGGATTGCCGCAGACCAGCGCAAGCGCGGTGTTCCAGGACCAGACCGCCACGGGGAAGTTGAAGGCCGAGATGACGCCCACCACCCCAAGCGGGTGCCAGGTTTCCATCATCCGGTGGCCGGGACGTTCGGTCGCGATGGTCAGGCCGTAGAGCTGGCGCGAGAGGCCCACGGCGAAATCGCAGATGTCGATCATCTCCTGCACCTCGCCGGCGCCTTCGGACGGGCTCTTGCCGGCCTCGATCGAGACGAGGCGGCCGAGATCGTCCTTGGCCGCCCGCAGCTCCTCGCCCAGAAGGCGGACCAGCTCGCCCCGGCGGGGGGCCGGCACGTTGCGCCAGCTGCGGAAGGCGGCTGCGGCGCGGTCGATGGCCGCCGTCACGTCGGCGGCGGAATGTTCGGGAAGGGCTGCGATCTGCTCGCCCGTCACGGGCGAGAAGCTGGCCATGCTGCCGGCGTCCAGGACGGAGGCGTCGGCGCCGAGCTTCTCCAGAACGGCGCGGGCGGTGTTCTTCAGATCCATTTCGGACGCGTCTTTCATCGGGTCATTCCTTCTTGTTCCGTGTCTTGCCGCGGGGCGGCAGGCATGCCGTTCGGCGGCGATCAGGCCGGGATTCTGTCCAGGCAGGCGGCCAGGGATTTGGCCTCGATCCGGGCATAGTGGGCGAATTCATCCAGCACCGTCTGGCCAAGATCGGCCTCGAACCGCTGCTGGTTGGGGCTGGCGGCAAAGTCCTGGACGGCTTCGTCGCCAAGGTTGGACTGAAAGATCCCCGCGGCCGAGACCGGCAGGAAGTCTTCGTAGACGATCGGGTCGCAGCGCAGCACGCCCTCTGCCAGCAGCGCCTCGGGATCGTCGCCCGACACCTCGCCCTTGCCGGTCGGCGACCACCGGAAATAGCCCAGGTCCTGCCCTCGGATCTCGGTCCAGTCGTCGGGGAATGCCGTGAAGACCTCGGCCAGCACATGCTCGTATTCTCGGGCGTTCGATCCGTCGGCGGCAGGCTGGATGCGCCGGCGGGTCTCGGTCAGCAGCTGGTCATATAGGGCGCGGCCCTTCGGCGTCAGCGCGATGCCTCGTGCCTCGATCTCGCCGAAGCGCGCGGTGTGGGACCCTTCGGTCGCTGTCTTTCCGGGGAAGATCACGCGCTCCTGCAGCGCCTTGAACGAGGTCTGGCGCAGCAGGATCGGACAGCGGCGGTTGGGCGGCCCCTCGATCACCGCCTTGGGGGTGATGCCGTGGGCAGGCATCCGCGCCTGCACCGCGTCGATGTCCAGCGTGCGCGGGGTCAGGTGGTTGATGTGCGGCCCCTTGAACGAAACCACGTCAGCGATCAGCCGGTGCGCGTCATGCAGCCGCTGGTAAAGACCCGCATCGACCAGCGCGTCCGAGTGCCAGCGGAAGGTCTCCAGCGCCTCGGCCACGAAGCGGTCGGCGTCCGCCTGGTCGAGGCCGCCGTACTTCTCGGCGCGCTCGATCAGTGCCAGGCAGCCGGGGGTAAAGATCTGCCGGCGCGCGAGGACCGCCCCGGCCTCGGCGCGCAGCGTCTTGTCGTCGATCAAGTCCAGGCGCAGCAGCGAGGTGAAGACCCGGAACGGGTTGCGGGACAGCGCCTCTTCGTCCACCGGGCGGAAGGCCGTCGAATGGACCGGCACGCCGGCCTCGGTCAGGTCATAGTAGCCGACCGGCTGCATGCCCATCACCGCGAACAGGCGCCGGATGGTAGACAGTTCCCCTGCGGTGCCCACGCGGATCGCGCCGTGACGCTCTTGCGAGATCCGGTTCAGCTGGTCGGACTGCGACAGGGCGTCCCGCAGACCCGGATCGCCCTCCAGCACCTCGGCATTCACCTGGGCGACAAGCTCCATCAGCGTGCCATAGGCGGGCACCTCGTCACGGTACATCGCCGACATCGCCGCCGAGAATGCCTCGCGGATCTGGTCGGGCGAGATATGTCCAGTGGTCGTCATGCCGATGTCCTCGATATTGCCAGGCGCTTCATTCACTTCCATACAGTATCAACTTTGCGATGAAACACGCTGGATCCGACTGACTTGATGAGAGACCGGAATGAAGCTTAGCCGCAGCCAGCTGCCCGACCTTGCCGCGCTGCAGGCGTTCGAGGCCGCTGCACGCCACGGCAGCTTCACCCGCGCCGCAGTCGAGCTGAACCTGACGCAAAGTGCCGTCAGCCGCCAGGTGAAGGACCTTGAGACCCAGCTGGGGATCGCCCTCTTCGAAAGGGTGCGCCAGCGGATCGTGCTGTCCAGCGCCGGGCAGCGCCTCCGCCCCGAGATCGAGGCCCTCCTGGCCGGGCTGCAGCATCTGACGCTGCGAGCCGCCAGCGGCCGCGACGTGACGGGGCATCTGTCGGTGGCGACGCTTCCCACCTTCGGCAGCCGCTGGCTGATGCCGCGCCTGCCGGGGTTCCTGCAGGCCCATCCCGGCCTGCAGGTCAGCGTGACGGCCCGGCAGGGTGCGTTCGACCTGATCGAGGCCGGGGTCGATGTCGCGGTCCATTACGGCAAGCCGGTCTGGCCGGGCGCGAGCTGCACCTATCTGTGCGCCGAGACTGTGCTGGCGGTGGCTGCCCCCGCCGTCATCGACGCCGGCACCCCGCCGGAAGACCTGCCGCTGCTGCATCTGGTGTCGCGGCCGATGCTGTGGCCCGAATGGCTGGAGGCCCAGGGCAAGCCTGCCGCGCGCGGCTTTCAGGGCCACAGCTTCGACCAGTTCTCGCTGCTGATCGAGGCTGCGCTGGCCGGGATGGGCGCGGCGCTGCTGCCGACCTACCTGATCGAGCGGGAACTGCAGGCGGGCGACCTCTGCCCGCTTGGGGGAAGCGCGCTGACGACCGAGGCCGCCTATCATGTGGTCACGCCCGATGAACGCGCGTCGGACCCGGTCGCCGCGGCGTTCCGCCAGTGGATCATCACGCAGGTCGGTCGCCTGCCGGACTAGCCGCGCGCATCGATCAGGTGAAAGGCCTGTGCGCCCGCCTCGTAATAGGCGCTGCGCAGGGCGCGCATGGACGCGGGCTGCGGGGGCGTGGGCTGCAGGGGCAGTTCCGTGTTGCCACCCGTCAACCAACCGGCCAGGCAGCGGCCGAAGGCGGTGCCGGGCGCGATGCCCCGGCCATTGTACCCGCAGAAGGTGACGACCCCCTCGGCCAGCTGGTGAAAGCGGGGCAGGTTGTCGCTGGTCATGCCGATCGTGCCGTACCATTCAGCTTCGAACTCGACCCGCCCGATCTGCGGGAAGGTGCGCCTCAACGCGCGCCGTGCCCAGGCCGGGTGGATCGCTTGGCCACCGTGCCTTAGTGCGCCGACGGAGCCGAAGACAAGCCGGTTACGCTGATCGAGACGGAACGAGGTCAGCACCTCGCGCGTGTCCCAGGCCCCTTCCCGGCCCGGCAGGATCGTCCGTGCCACGTTGTCGGGCAACGGCGCCGTCGCCAGGTTGAAATAGGGAAGGAAGACCTGCTGTGTCAGGATCTCCGGCATCAGGTGCCGGGTATAGGCGTCAGTCGCGAAGACCACCTTGCCTGCCGTCACCGCACCCTGGGGCGTGGCGACGCGCCAGCCCTTGTCATGCGACCGCAGCTCGGTCGCTGGCGACCCGGTGAAGATCCGGGCGCCCCGCCCCATCGCCGCATCCGCAAGGCCGCGCGCATAGGCCAGCGGCTGGATCGTGCCAGCCCGCGCGTCCAGAAGCGCCCCGTGATAGTGCGACGTGCCCAGCCTTGCGGCCGTCGCTTCTGGGTCCAGCAGCTGCACCGGCGCGCCGCGCCGTGACCACTGCTCGTGGCGCTGATGCAGTTCGGCAAGGCCGGCCTTGTCGGCGGCGACATGCAGCGTTCCCGCCCGGGTCGCCTCGCAGTCGATGCCATAGCGTTCGATGATGTCCCAGACGTGGGCCGGACCCTCGCCCAGGAAGTCGATCAGCTGTTCCCCACGCTCGGCCCCCAGGGTGGAGACAAGCGCATCGGGCATCACCCACATGCCGGCGTTCACCAGGCCCACGTTGCGCCCCGCGCCGCCGAAGCCGATCTCGACGGCCTCAAGAAGCACGACATCGGTTCCGCGTTCCGCAAGATGCAGGGCAGTCGAAAGTCCGGTGTAGCCACCGCCGATAATCACTACCTCTGCCCGCGTTTCGCCCACCAAGGGCACCGTGACAGGCGCGGCACGAGCGGTCTTCTCCCACAGCCCATGGCTCCGCGGGTCTCCCTGCATCTGAACAACCTTTCATTATCTGCCAGGTTCTGGCAGCACTTCTTGCTCAAGACGGCGGCGTCGAGATAACGCTGTCGTTCTCTGACCTCATTCCAGACAAGAATGCTTGGTCCGCTATAAATTCCCCAATACTCTTTTTGGCGCTGCCTTAACCCTAGAACAGGAGATCTGGCAGGAACGTAACGAGACTGGGAACGAAGGTCAGCAACATCAGCACTCCTATCAATGCCACGAGGAAAGGCACGGATTCCGACGCAAATTCCTCGATCGAGCAGCGTGTGATCGAGCAAACTGTGAATAGCACCGTACCAACCGGAGGAGTGATCGAGCCGATCGTCGTGTTGAAGACGAGGACGATTCCGAAATGTACCGGGTCAATACCAAGGCTGCGGGTGACCTCTAGCAAGATCGGCACCAGAATGATCAACAAAGCCAAACCCTCAAGCATGGTTCCAAGAACCAGCAACAGCAGGTTGATGACCAGCAGCACCACATACTTGTTGTCAGAGATCGACAGCAGGGCAGTGACCATCTGCTGTGGCACTTGCTCTAAAGCAAGAATAAGCGAGAAGACCGATGCCGCAGCGATGATGAACAGCACGTTAGCGGTCGTCAGCGCTGATTCTCGCAACAGCGGATAGATTTCGCCCAAGCCAAAGCCGCGATAGACGACCAAGCCTACAACCAGTGCATAAACCGCCGCCATCGCACCCAGTTCGGTGGGGGTGAACCAGCCGCCGCGCAGGCCGACCAGCAGCAGTACCGGCATGGCAAGCGCCCATGCGGCTGACCAGGCCCGGGCTGCCGTCTCCTTCAAGGGAAGCCGGTGCTCCCGTTCGGGACGATAGTTGCGGCGTTTCGCGGCAAAGCGAACCGTTGCCAGTAACGCGACCGCGATCAGCAGCGCCGGGATGACGCCGCCGGTGAACAGGCGGCCGATCGAGGTGTCGGTCAATAGCCCGTAAACGATTAGGCCGATCGAGGGCGGCATGATCGGCGCGATCACCCCGCTCGCCGCGCTGACGACTGAGGCGAAACCGTTTGAGTAGCCCCTTTCGCGCATGATCGGAGCAATCGTACGGGCGTCTATGGCGGCATCGGCATTGGACGATCCCGACATGGCACCCAGGAACAGCGAGTTCATTACTGCCACCTGCGCGAGGCCGCCCCACCAATGCCCGACCAGCCCATCGGCCAAGTGGTAAAGTCGGCGCGCGATCCCTCCGCGCGCCATCGCGCCTCCTGCAATGATGAAGAAAGGCACTGCCAACAGCGGGAAACTTTCCAAAGACGATGACATCCGCTGCGCGACAATGCTGGCCAACATGGGATTGAGTGTAAAGTAGGCCACCGAGGCGCCAAGGATCGTGAAGGCGATCGGCACACCAAGGCAGAGAAGCAGAAGGAAGGTCAGCGCGCAAAGTATCATTTTCTGGATCTGCTCCGAAGCACTGCCCAAAGCTGGACCAGCTGGATTGCGATAAGGGCGGCCATCGCGCCGGCCAATCCGGCAGAAACAATCCATTTCGGCCAGCCGAGTGCCAGGAATCGGGTAAAACCACCTGTGCTTGCCTGTCTGAACGCGGCGCGCATGACTTCGAAGGCGATGGCAGCGACCAGTAAGTGGCCAAGGGCGGCCATCCACGGGCGACCGCGTTTAGGAACGCGGTCAACGAAATAGCGCAGCCCGAACAGCTGCCCTTCTTGCGCGCTGCCGACAATGCCAAACCAGACGACTCCGGCCAGCGCGATCATGGCGATATCGTGTGACACATGGATCGACGTGCTCAGCAGTAGGCGCGCGAAGACGTCAGCACTGACCGCAACCAGCACGACCCCGAGCAAAATGGTCGGCAGGATCGTTCCGACGAGCGTGACGAGGCGGTTGAAGGCGTTCATGGATCACCCAAAATGTAAGGGATGCGGGTCGAGTTAAGCAGGATTCCCGGCCCGCGTTGGGGTCATTCAGCCGTCGCGGCGGAACGGATCTGCTCATAAAGTCCATCAGGCCAGTGGTCCCAAAAACTGGCTGTTGCTTCACGATAGGCATCCCGGTCGGCCTCATGGAAGGTGACGCCGGCAGCCTCGAATTCCGCAATGACCTCTTGGTCCAGCTCGACCGATTGTGCGGCCAAGTCTTGGCCACCTTTGCGGAACTCTTCCATCATGATCGCGCGGTCAGCATCCGGCAACCCGGCCAGCGCAGATTCGCTGGTTACCCAGCCCAGGAACAGGTTGAAGTGGCCGGTCAGAGTGATCTGCTTTGCGTTCTCATACCAGCGGCTGGCGCGCAAGCCGGTCAGTGGAGCTTCAGCGGCCGTAACCACGCCCTGTGCAAGCGCCGAATAGGTCTCGGCCGCTTCGACGGTGGTGGCGACGACACCAAGCGGCTCGAAGGTGTTCAACCATGTTTCCACCGATGGCACACGCATCTTGACGCCTTCAAGGTCGGTGGGTTCGGAATAAGCCTCTGATCCGATCATGTGTCGCGGGCCGTCGAACCAGTTCAGCGCCAGCACACGCACTCCGGAAGTCTCGGCAAGCTGATCGTAGTATCCGGACATCAGGTCGGAAAACGCCAGCGTCTCCCCTTCCTCAGCGTTATCCACCACGAAGGGACCGTCGACCGCCGCGAGCTGGGGAGCTCCGAACTGGCTCATGAAGCTGGCCGAGGTGAAGGTGATCACGGGCAAGCCTTGGCTGGCCTGCTCCAGCGAATCCGCTGTCGTGCCGAGCTGCGCCGAGGGAAACATCTGAAAGGCGATGCGTCCGTCGGTGCGTTCGGTGATGCGTTCTGCGACCTGTTCTGCCAGCTGGACCGACAGCGCCGTTGGCGGATTGACCGAGGCGATGCGAAAGGTGATGTCTTGAGCGACGCCCGTGCCGGCCGCCAAGATTGCCGAAATCGCAGCCGTTGCGGCAAGGCTGTGGCGCATCCCCTGCGCAATGCTTGTTTTCTTCATCGTCTTCTCCCTGTTTTTACTTTGTTCTATCGCAAGTTTCGATTGGCAATGTCGTGCCAACGTTTCAGGCCGTAGCCGTTTCTCCCGGACCATAAATCTCATCCAGCGGCCGGGCTTTGGAGCAATCCACGGCCAGTGCTGCTGGATGGCCAAAACCGCCGTGATGCCGGCAGGTTTCGGCGGCGGCGAAAGCCGCAACCGACAACACATCGCGAGGCGCCTCGCCCATCAAAAGGCCAAACAGTGTGCGGGCAATGAACGTGTCGCCCGCTCCAAGCGTGTCGATCGCCTGCGTCGGCACAGCGGGCTGATGATGACGTTGATCGCCCAGCCCCAGCCACGCACCTTCTTTTCCGCGCGTCACCAGGACATGACGGGCACCCGACGCCAAGGCGAATTCCAGCAGGTCCTTCGCTTCATCGTCGCCCAGATCACCTGCTGAGAAACTGGCAAGATAACATAGTGCTGCAATACGCGCGATGCGGTCGCGGTTGCGGATCACGGCGAAGTCGAACGACAGTCGTGCACGCACAGCAAAGGCCGGAAGGAAAGCATCCACATGGCTCGATCGTCCAGTGTGGACCGCATCGGCGCGAGCGATCTGGTCTAAGTCTCGCAGCTGGGGCTCAATAATTGAGACCCCCAGATCAGCGCCAAGAAACTCACGGTCACCGTCACGGTTGCCGATGAGACAGAAAGCGGTCGAACCGGCAGGCAGAACCCTGAGGCCAGTCACGTCCACTCCTTCGCCCATCAACGCGTCGCGAATATGGAGGCCGGCAGGATCGTCTCCGACAGCCCCGATGTAGGATCCTCGTCCACCGAAACGCTGAACGAATGTAGCCAAATTCAGAGAGTTACCGCCAGGATACATCATTTCCTGATCCATATAGCAATCGACGACATTATCCCCAAAGGCCACAACACTTGGCTTCATCTGCATCTCTCTCCGACAGTTGTGAGAACCTTCTCATGCTGTGGATCAAGCTGTCAAGAAGCCGTTTCTAGGATTGACTGCACGCTCGCCTCTACAATACGTTATATGACATCCTATCCATTGAAAGGTGAACCATCATGACAATCCCCCTCGACCAAGGTGTTGCGCGGGCGCTCGGCGCAATCGAACATCAAACAATTGATCATGTTTTTTTTGTTGCTTGTGGCGGGTCGCTGTCGATCATGCATCCGGCCAAGTTCATGCTCGACCAAGCATCCGCTTCGCTTGCATCCGACGTCTACAACGCAGCCGAATTCATCAGCCGTGGGCCGAGGAGGCTGGGGCCGAACTCGCTCGTCGTGCTGTGTTCGATGACCGGAACGACGCGTGAAACAGTGGCCGCAACGCAGTTCGCAAAAAAGGCCGGCGCCATGACCGTTGTCCTGACGACCGAAGGCGCTTCGCCCTTGGCCAAGGCGGGCGATTACGTGATCGAGTTCGAGGCGCCCTATACCACCGGCACTCCAATCGATGCTAAGAACAGCAACTATGCCCGCATCTATCAGCTTGTCCTGGGGCTGGCACGACATTTCGATGGCAACGACCAGATGGACCTGTTGCTGTCCTCGCTGGAGGCACTGCAACCGGCCATCGACCGTGCACACGAACGCTTTGCCCCGCTTTTCGCGGACTTCGCCCCTCGGTTTGCCGGGAAGAACACAATATACACGATGGCGAGCGGGGCCAGCTATGGTGCGGCCTACTCTTTCTCGATCTGCGTCCTGATGGAAATGCAGTGGATCAATTCTCAAGCGATTCATGCCAATGAATTCTTCCATGGCCCCTTCGAGGTGCTCGACAAGGAGGCTGCGTTTGTCTTGTTCAAGGGGTTCGACTCCACTCGCCCGCTGGAGGAACGTGCCGAAGGCTTCCTGCAGCGTTTCGGGGCGGCCGAGAACATCATGGTCTTGGATGCCAAAAACTTGGATCTGCAGGGGATTGCTTCTGAATTTCGTGGCAATCTGGTGCCTCTGATCTTTTTCGACACCCTGTGGCGTTTCGCCTATAAAATCGCCGACCTGCGCGACCACGAAATGCTCGAAGGGCGTCGCTACATGAAAAAGCTGTCTGATTACTGAAGCGAAACAGGGGCGGGAATGGAAACGTATGACAGGCTCGTTCCGCTTTATGCTCAAGTGAAGCAGCGGTTGGCGGAAAGGATCTCGGCTGGCGATTTGGCTGAAGGGGACTTTCTTCCCCCGGAGCACGATCTTTGTGCCGAGATGGGCGTCAGCCGCATCACGCTGCGGCGGGCTGTCAAGGAGCTGTCCGAGGACGGCATCCTGATCCGGCAGCAAGGCCGCGGCACAGTCGTCGCCCGGACCAAGCTCCGCCAGACCCTGGTGTCGCTGTCGGGCTTTTCCGAAACCTTCGAGAAGGATGGATACCGTGTCGATCACGACGTACTCTCGGCCGACCGCGACCTTTCCGACAGCATCGCCGAGACTGCGCTTGGCATCACCCGCACGGGGCGCCTCGCGCGCTTCCTGCGGTTGATATCAGTTGACGGCCGGCCCTTTACCCTGGAAACCCTGTTCCTGAACCAGGAACGGCACGCTGCGCTTCTTGCGCCAATAGGCGCCGGCGAATCGTTTTTCCAAGCCTTGCGCAACGACGGCGGCCCTATGCCCGCAACAGCCGAGCGCCTGATCAATGTTGGTTTCGCCTCAGCCGAAGAGCGGAACAGGTTGGAGATCGGGCCGTCGCAGCCTGTATATCATATTGAAAAGACGGTTCTTGATGCCAGCAGCCAGCCGATCGCATTCTCACGTCTCGTCACCCCTACCCATCTGATCACCTATTCGCTGCGCTGCTAGCGCCAAGGAGAGGCAATGCGCCTTGTCACTGCTGAGCAGGTTCACGACCTGCTGGACTACCCGTACCTGATCAATGCCCTAAGGGTCGCCCACCTCGGGCCAAACCCGACGAGCGATCATCTAATTGCGGAAGAGCCTGAAGGGGACGGAAATCGTTTTGTCAGTCTGCTAGGCTGGCAGAAGGACCGGTTGATCGCGGCAAAACTTGTCGGAGTCTTTCCAGACAATCTGCGCCTCGATCCACCACAGGCATCGGTGCAAGGGCTGGTGGCAGTCTTTGATCCTCATACGGGCGCACCGCTGTTGGTCGCGGATGGCGAAGCCATGACTTTTCGAAAAACAGCGGCGGACTCTGGGCTCGGCTCTGACCTCCTAGCCAGGCGTGATGCGGCCGTGCTGCTGGTTGTCGGCGCGGGGGGGCTGGCGCCGCATGTGCTGGCCGCCCACTGTGCGGCCCGCCCCTCAATCCGGCAGGTGCTGATCTGGAACCGCACGACGGAGCGGGCACAAGCGCTAGCCCGCAGTATTTCACTGCCTGACGTGACAGTTGCGGCTATTCCGGATCTGGACTCCGCAGTGGCACAGGCCGACATCATCTCGTGCGTGACCATGTCGCGCCTTCCGCTGATCAAGGGGAAGTTGATGAAGCCGGGTGCGCATCTCGACTTGGTCGGCGCCTACCTCCCCGAGATGCGCGAAGCAGACGACCAGACGATGACCCGCGGCACAATCTTCGCTGACACGCGCGAGGGCATCGAAGGCGCAGGCGACCTTGCGCAACCGGTCGCCGCCGGACTTTTCGGGTGGGATGCCGTGCAAGCCGACTATCGCGACCTTGTCATAGGCCACCATCCCGGGCGCCGCTCGGAGGATGAAATAACGATTTGCAAGAATGTCGGCGGCGGCCACCTTGATCTGTTTACCGCTGAAGCACTGATGGCACGCATCTGACGGCGGGCCGCATATGGCCGCTGATTTCTTGATCCTATCTCGTTTGCAGTCCGCATGGGCTTCAGGTTAAAGGAAAGCATTCACACGAGTTCCGGGCCAATAGGAGAAATCGTTGTACCCTCCTCACCCCTTCAGTGGGCCTGTCGTCAAAGCGACGGTGGCTTGGCCTGGCACCGGCCACGCATGATCAAGCCGCGGAAGGCAACAATTGCGGATGTGGCCCGCCGTGCCGGCGTCAGCACAGCCACGGCCGGGCGGGTGCTTGGCGACTACGGTTATAGCAGCGGCGAAAAGCGCGACTTGGTGCTTCAGGCCGCGAAGGATCTGGGATACCGGCCAAACCAACTGGCGCGCAGTCTGATCACCGGGCGCACCCGCACCATTGGCTTCGTTGCCGGTGACATCCAAAGCCCTTTCTATGCCAAGATACTTCGAGGCGTGTCGGATGTGCTAGAGCGCGAAGACTTCGGCCTTCTGATCACGAACAGCGACGAATCCATCCAGCAGGAGGTCTGCGCCATCCGTCTGCTGACCGAAAAGCAGGTGGACGGCCTGATCGTGTCCCCCTGCGACATTGAAGGAGCCGATCACCTGCGCAGCCTTGCAGAAATAATGCCCCTGGTCTTGATCGACCGGATGGTCGACGGTCTGCAGGTCGATAGCGTCGGGGTGGACAGCGTGGGTGCGGCACGAACCTGCATCGCACGGCTCATCGAGAACGGCCACCGTCGCATTGGCATGGTAGGCGAGTTTCATACCGGGCCCTGGACCAGCCTCGATGCCTTTGTGCAAATGGCGCGCAGCACCGCATTTCCAAATCTCAACTTGATGTATCCTAGCTGGCAGCGGTTTCTTGGCTATGTGCGCGCACATGACGAGGCGGGGCTTCCGATAGACAGTTCGCTGATCGCACGCGTCAACAGCTACTCGACCGACGACACCGAGCGGGCCGTGCACCGCTTGCTTTCCGTCGACGATCGTCCCACTGTGCTCTTCACCAGCGACGGGCAGATGACCCAAGGCACGATGGCTGCGTTGATCACTGCGCGCTTGCGTATCCCGGAGGACATCTCGCTAGTCGCCTTCGACGATCTGGATTGGATGGCATTCGTGCCTCCGGGCATCGACGCCGTTGCGCAGCCGCGCCGTAAAATGGGCGAAACGGCGGCCGGAATGCTGCTGGAGCGGATCGAGGGGCTTGATGCCCCCGCGCGTCGCGAGAGGCTGTCTCCGCGCCAGATCCAGCGCGGTTCTGTCTTGGCGCTTTCAACCTGACCACCAAGTAGCCTTACTTGAAAAACCACCCTTGACGAAAAAGAGACGCATGTGTCTTGTGTGTGAGAACGTTCGCACCTTCACAACGAGCGTTGATCATAGCTATTCAGATAGGGAGGTTCTTGAAGATGCTTAGGACAGTACTGGCCTGCGCGCTTGCTGCGGCGTTCGTCCAGCCCGCGACGGCCGAAGTCATTCCCTCGCTGCACGATGCCTTGCCTCAAGAGTATCAAAGCGAAGGCATCAAGGTCGCAGTCTTCAACGATTGGGCGCCGGATGAATTTCTGGACGCGGATGGCCAGTTGAAGGGTTGGAGCGTGGACCTCGCAAAGGCGATGGAAGATCGGCTAGGAGTTCCCTTCACGTTCGAAGGCACGAGCTTTGATGCTGTAATTCCGGGTATCATGTCCAAACGCTTTGACGCAGGCTTAGCCTCCTTCGGCACCACGCCTGAGCGGCTGATGACGATGGATTTTGTTGCGCAGCGCAAGATAGGCACTGCTTTCGCTTATCCTGAAAGCAGCGATCTTGACATCGAGACGCCCGAGCAGGCCTGCGGCCTGACCGTCGCCATCCAGAACGGATCCTGGGATATGCAGCTTATCGAAGAACTGAACGAAAACCAGTGCGAGGACAACAAGATCAACATCCAGTCCCATGCCACGCAGGCCCAAGCCGAACTGGCCGTGCGGTCGAAGCGCGCACAGGCTACTGTCGCAGGGTCGCTGAAACTGGCCCACATGGCGCAGCAGACTGGTGACCTTCAGGTTTCGGATCTGGTGCTTGCACCGGTGAACAGTTGCATCGGCGTGCGCAAAGACGATCCCCTCGGTCAGGTTCTGGTTGATGCCATCCAGTCAATGATCGACGACGGCACCTATCAACAAATCATGGCTGACTGGGGCATCGCTGACTCTGGAATGCTGACCGAGGCCGCACTGATCACTGAAGACAATCCGGACTTCTGACGCGCTGCCGGCCTGGCACTCCCGGGCGGTGCAGAACCGAGATGTTAAGGAAAACCAATGAAGCAGCCCCCTCTCCTGCAACCATCGATCCATGAGGTCAGACCGTTGCCGGTCCCGAAGATCTGGCACTGGATCGGCGGCGCCATCCTAACGCTGCTCGCCATGGGCTTCGTTCAGGTGCTTGTGACGAACGACAACATGCAATGGGGGGTGGTCGCGAAATACTTGTTTAGCGCACAGATCCTGTCCGGCCTGGGCATGACGCTGATGTTGACGGTTCTGGCAATGGTGCTCGGCTTGGCCATCGGTATAATTTTGGCGATCATGCGGCTGTCGTCCAGCCGCGTGTTTCAGACGACAAGCTGGGGCTGGATCTGGTTCTTCCGTGGCATCCCGCCGCTAGTTCAGATGATCTTTTGGTATAACCTCGCGCTACTACTGCCACAGATTTCGATTGGGATTCCGTTCGGGCCCAAGTTGGCCTCTTGGGACACGAATCTGTTAATCACACCGTTTAGTGCCGCGATCATGGGACTTGCATTCACTGAAAGCGCCTACGCCGCCGAGATGATTCGCGCTGGCATTCAGGCGGTCAGTTCTGGTCAGACCGAAGCTGCGGCCACTCTGGGGCTGACGCGAGGGCAGACCCTGCGCCGGGTCATCCTGCCGCAGGCGCTGCGCATTGTTATACCGCCTATCGGCAATGACACGATCTCAATGCTAAAATTCACTTCGCTGGTCTCGGTGCTGGCGTTGCCTGACCTGCTTTACTCTGCGCAGATGGTTTACGCTCGGACCTATCAGACGGTGCCACTGCTGATAGTGGCAACGATCTGGTACCTGGTGCTGACCACCGTCCTGACCCTGCTGGAGCATGCGCTGGAACACCGCTTGAAAGCCGAGCACCAAAAGTCGCTCGCTAAGACCCGCTCTTGGTTCCGCCCCCGCTTTTTCGGAAGCGGGCAGAGGGCATATTGATGACTGAACCGCTATTGAAGGTCGAACAGCTTCGCAAGAGTTTCGGTGCCCACGACGTTCTGCGCGGCATCGACCTTGCCGTCAAACGCGGCGATGTCACTTGCATCGTCGGGCCGTCAGGCTCAGGCAAAAGCACACTTCTCCGGTGTCTAAACCACCTTGAGACTCCAACCAAAGGCGTGGTGTTTCTGAACGGCGTTCCTGTAGGTGTCCGCTGGAAGGGCAACCGGCTTTATCAAATGTCGTTCAATGAGTTAGCCCGTCAAAGGCAGAGAATGGGCATGGTCTTTCAAGCATTCAACCTCTTCCCACACAAGACGGTACTGGAAAATGTGACTGAGGCTCCGATCCTGGTGCGGCGCATAAAACGCAAGGCGGCGGAAGTCGAAGCGATGGACCTGCTTGAGCGCGTCGGGATGGCTGAGCGCGCCAATTATTATCCTCCGCAGCTGTCAGGGGGGCAGCAACAGCGTGCGGCAATTGCGCGGTCCCTGGCGATGAAACCCGACCTGATGCTATTCGATGAGCCGACCTCGGCACTTGACCCGGAACTTGTCGGCGAGGTGCTCGCAGTCATGCGACAGCTGGCGGACGACGGTATGACGATGGTCGTGGTGACTCATGAGATGGGCTTTGCCCGCGACGTAGCCGACCATCTCGTGTTCATGGACGGCGGCGTGATCATCGAAGAAGGAGCTCCTGCCGACCTCCTCACGCATCCCCATCATGAACGCACAAAGGCGTTCCTATCGCGGGTTCTGAACACAGTATGAAGCAGAACTCAACCAGGGAACAGATGCCGCTAGGTCCGCAAAACATCGCCGCGATGAACTTCCACTATGTCCGGTATTCACTAGAGCGATTTTTGGCGGACGCTTGCGAAAGCGGCGTGAGCAGGATCGAACTGTGGGGCGCGGCGCCGCATTTCTTTACTGAGGACCGAACCTTGGCAGAAGCTCGGGAGCTTGGCCGGCGCATTCGCGGCATGGGAATGGAGTTGATAGCTTTCACCCCGGAGCAATGTCAGTACCCCATCAACATCTCGTCCACGGACAGCCGGATGCGCAACCGCTCGATCCAGTATTTCATGAATTGCATGGAATTCGCAGTGGAGCTGAATGCGCCTGCTCTTCTAGTGACGGCGGGAGGCGGCGACCGTGACGAACCGGCCGAACTCGCAATGGCCCGTTGCACCGATGCAATGGGGCTGCTGTGCGACCGGGCCGGGACGTTGGGTGTCGACCTGTGGATGGAGGTCTTGCCGCCTGCATGGTCGAATATCATCTGCAATGCTCAGCAGATGGGCGCCTTCTTCGACCAAATCGCCAGTCCCTCGCTGCACGGGGTATATGACGTGGCGGGCGCGGTCATGACCGGAGAAACTGCGCAGGACTACTTCCATCATTTGCGTGACCGGCTTGCGCATATTCACATGACCGACTCCGATGCTCAAGGCAGCCATATGGCTTGGGGCGAAGGGATAGTGGATTTGAATACGTTGGTGTCCTTCTTGCGCATCCAAAACTACCAGGGCTCGATGAGCATCGAATTGACGAACTGGGTCTATAACCTCTCTCCAGCCCCGCCTTTACGCAAATGCGTGGCGGCGCTGCAGCAGGCGCTGGCCTGAGCTTGCTACTCAGCAGCGCCCGGAGAATCGGGGCGCTGCCGGCCTTCCTTGCCAATCATATTCGCGCCGCCGTTAAGTGCGGCGCGGATAGAGTGTCCAATCGCCTTAGTTATCAGTAAGCGACGCGCTTGTAGTAGCGCCGGGTGACCAGCGGGTGGTCACGCATCACCTCGAGATGGGCACTCAGTCGCTCCATCAGTGTGGCCATGAAGGCTGGCGATAGAAGCGCGCGTAACTCGGGCGACAGCTCACGCGGAGTGTAGTCGGCGGTGTTGATGATCGTCAGCTTGTCAGTGTAACGCTTGGCGAAATCCTCAACGCGCGCGGCCAGTGGATCATAGGCATCCTCACCGCGGAACAGGACCAGGCTCACTCCTGTATCGATCAGCTCTAGCGGTCCGTGGAAAAAGTCTGACGCGTGGACGGGACGGGTACGAATCCACTGCATCTCCTCAAGAATGCATGTCGCGTAATACAGCGCCTGGGGCCACATATTTCCGGCCGCGGTAAACATGTGGTAATCGGATCCGGCAATGATCTGCGCGAACTCTTCAGCACGAGGCTCGAAGGATGCCTTGGCTTTAACCAGAGCGGCGGGGAGGGTTGCCAGTTCCCCCACCAATGCGTCGTAGTTTGGCAATTCGCCCTTGGCCTTCATTACGGAGAGGGCAACCAGAAGCGACTGAATGTAAAAGGACTCGGAGGAGGTGTCGTCTTCAGCGAAGTTCACCAGCGCCGGATTTCCGCCCAGACCAAGAGGAGTATCAGCATGCCCGGTCAGCGTGATGATCTTGGGGCCGATCTCTTTGACCTTGTTCAGCATGGCGACACTTTCCCGGGTCGTCCCGGAGAGTGAAGGCATGACCACAATGGACTTGTCGGTCAAATTACATGACCCTGTCAGAACCAACTCGGCCGGATAGTCCTTGAACACCGGGAAGCTGCTGCGCCGATGCAGAAGCTGAACGGCAGGCTCCATGAGATAGGCGACACCGCCTGTGCCCAGGAAGTAGAGATTGCGAGCTCCATTCGCGATGGCGGTGCCAATTTCCTGATCGATACGGCTGGCCAGATCGACAGCACCTTGCTGGATGCGCAGAAAGCGGGCTTCGTCAAAGTTGAACATTTTTGGTTCCTTAAGTTCACGAGTAGAAAGGTGGAAAGCAGAGGGCGGTGGCCCGATCATTCGGCCGGTACAGCGATCTTCTGCCCAGCCTGTACTGGACGAATCGCGTTCTCGTGCTGGTCGAAAAGATGAAAATTTGGGGCGTCGGCGGTCAGTCCGATCTCGCAACCCTGTCGCAGATCCAAATGGCCTGGCAGCTTCGCGATCAGCGGCTCGGTGAGACCAGGCCGCTCCAGATAGGTGAGCTGAACTTCACCCAACTGCTCGACCAGCGAAATCGTCGCACGAAACAGCGGCGCCGTCTCGGTCAGACGCAGGTCTTCAGGGCGAATGCCGAAATGGACGATCTGGCCACGCAAGGTGGCATCAGTTGCAATCTCTGTCGTGACCTCGAAGCCGGCATCTAAGACGAGCCTTGATCGGGATCCTGTGTCGATGAGGGTTCCCGGCAGCACGTTCATGGAAGGCGAGCCGATGAATTGCGCCACGAACAGGTTGGCGGGGCGTCTGTAAAGCTCGACAGGAGAGCCAATTTGCTCGATCCGCCCGTCGCGCAGTACCACGATGCGGTCGGCCAGCGTCATGGCCTCGACCTGATCATGGGTAACATAGATCATCGTAGCGTTTGGCATGGCCTGCTTCAGCTTCGAGATCTCGACGCGAGTTGCCACGCGCAGTGCAGCATCCAGATTGGACAGCGGCTCATCGAACAAGAACACCTTTGGATCGCGCACGATGGCTCGCCCGATTGCCACACGCTGGCGTTGCCCGCCTGACAGTGCCTTGGGGTAGCGGTCCAGATAAGGGGTCAATTGCAGAATATCGGCTGCCTGACGGATCCGCACAGCAATCTGATCCTTCTTGATTCCGGCAATTTTCAGTCCGAAGGCCATGTTGTCGAACACGGTCATGTGCGGGTAAAGCGCATAGGACTGGAACACCATCGCAATGCCGCGCTGCGAGGGCGCGACGTGGTTCATCAGGATGCCGTCGATGTGGAACTCGCCCGAGCTGATGTCTTCGAGCCCGGCGATTGTCCGGAGCAAGGTAGATTTGCCGCAGCCCGAAGGACCGACGAACACCACGAATTCGCCCGACGGGATGTCAAGGTCTATCCCGTGCAGCACCTCCATCGTGCCGTAATTCTTGCGTACGTCTCTTAGTCTCAGCTCGGCCATGCCATTGTTCCTTCCTGTCCTGCCTGCGAAGCTTCTTGCTCGCTTGATCTCAGCGTCCCGGCGTCATCTGCGACAGCCAGCGGACGAGCGGCCCGGCCTTGCGGTTCTGAATCTCCAAGTCATTGCGGATACGGATTGCTTGCCTTACCGCCCGTGCGCCCAAGTAGCGGATAGGCTCAGGCGGCAGCTTGGTGCGGCTCTGCAGCCCGACCAGACCGCTGCGGCTCCAGCGGTCGTTCTTGCCCAGGATCAGGCTGGCCAGGATCCGCCCTCCAACAGGCGTCTGCGCGATCCCCGTGCCGTTGAAGCCTACGCCGTAGAAGATATTCGAGCTTCCGCTGAGGGTTCCGAAAACCGGCAGATGCTCCGCCATGCAATCGATAGGTCCGGTCCAGTCATACTCAATACGTGCGTGGGCAAGTTCGGGATAGACGCGGCGCAACTCGCGGATGTTGTCTTGGGGCCCGTCAGGGCGACGGTTGAAGGTGGCTCCGAAGCGGCCACCATAGGCAACATGACCACTGCCTCGCCCGAAAACGACCCGCCCACCAGGAGTCCGCTGGTAATAGAGAACATGCGACTGAGCATCGCAGATGGCCTCTCCACCGGTCCAGCCGATCTCCTCAAGGGTCGAACCAATTGGTTCGGTCACAACGATTTGGCTCTCCACGACGTACATGTAGCGACGCAGTTCGGGGATCGCTGAGGCCCATGCGTTTGTCGCCAGAACGACCTTGTCTGCGTGCAACTGGCCTAATGCGCAATGCAGGGTACAGCGCTCGCCGGCGATGATTTTGAGCACAGGCGACTTCTCGTGGATAACTACTCCACGCGACAGCGCCAAAGCCCGAAGCCCTGTAGCAAGCTTTCCAGGATGTACAGTGCCGGCCCGCGGCTCAACCACGCCTACATATGAGGCACCAGAGCCTGTACGAGCTTGGATCTCCGATGCAGACAGGGGAAGAAACCTTCTTTCGGCTTTCTTCTCGCAAAGCTCCAGCGCAGCTTTCCAAGCATCTTCCTGCGCCGTTGAGCTAGCCGTCCACATCCAGCCATCCAGCCGCAGGTCCATGTCGATCCTGCCCGATGCTTGAAGCTCGGCGAGCTCCTCAACCGCTTCGGCCGTCGCGCGGCACAGGTCCAAGGCTTCATCTTCGCCTACCAGGTGGGTCAACAGATCCATCTCGGCGAACCAAGTATGGACTTGCCCACCATTGCGTCCTGAAGCGCCAGCACCGCATTGGTCGGCTTCGAGGATCGTGATCTTTAGTTCCGGATCCTGCTCTTTCAGCCGAAGCGCGGTCCACAGCCCAGTAAAGCCTCCGCCCACAATGGCGACGTTACAGCTTTTAGCACCTGAGAAGGGCGGTGTGGCCGGTTGCGCCGCGATGTCCTGCAGCCAGAACGAGTGATCCTGGTCAGGCGCAATTGTCGGCTGCCAAAGCTTGAAGACAGTCATTCTAAACCTCCGCCGACGCGATGACGTCGGCATACTTACGAAGAAGCCATTCGGGGATAGGGCTCAGCGCCTGAGGAAAGCCCGCCTCATGCATGCAGGTCGTGGCGGCGGCATTTGTCGCAGCTACAAGGGCATCTTCGTCAGACTGGCCTGCCAACGAAGCGGCCAGGAAGGAGGCGATAAAGCTATCGCCCGCACCACAGGTGTCCACGGGCTCTACCGCCTGCGCAGGGACATGCCGAACGACCACGCCGTTATCCAGATAAGCACCCCGGCTGCCGCAGGTCATGATTGTGCGGTTCGCGCCGCGTTTCCGAAATAGCTCGAGGATTGGCTCCACCGGCACGTCGTCCTGTTCTGGACCCGATGCAAACACCAGCGGCACCCCGTCGAGAGGCAGCGCGTCATGCCGGGTAGAGACGTCGACGCTGAACGGCAGGCCAGAGTGGATCAGCAACTTGATCAATGCGCCGGGCGTGTTGGTGCCCAAGTGCACCCAATCTGCAGCCAGCATCTGAGCTGTCCGCCCTTGTTCCGGCAGATAACCTAGCCCGACACCCAGGTCCTCCAGCAGAAAGCGGCGGTCGCCGCCCTGATCCAGCAGCAGCGTTACAGCAGTGCTACCGTCGCGCCGCTCGACATCGGCAGGATCAAGGCCTGCCCCGGCAAGGGCGGCAAGGATGATGTCTCCTTCGGCATCCGGTCCGACAAGGCCGAAGTAGCGGGCCGTGAGCCCTTGCCGGCGCCATTGCACCGCGACGTTCAGAGCGTTGCCGCCGACGGCCATGTGGTTCTTGGACAGATAGACATCCAGGCAGTTATCGCCGACAGAGATCAGATTAGGCGTCACGTCAGCGCCTCCGCGGGTTCGAGATGAGGCGAGATCGCGTTCATGTTTCGTGTCCAGGCAGCCACCGGGTCCAAGGCATAGCTGCCGTCACCAAAGGGCTCAAAGGTCAACGTGCCGCGGTAGCCTGCCTGCGCCAGTTCACTCAGCCAGGAGGCAACCGGGAGGTTGCCGTCACCCAGAACCAGATGCCCTGATGGTGTTCCGTCTGCCACATGCACATGGGCCAGCTTGTTTCCAAAGAGCGACACATAGTCGGCCACCGTGTCGCCCGCACAGGCCATGGCGACTGTATCCAACACCACGTCCATGTTGTCCGCCGCGACCATGTCCAGCAGGCGCCGCAGGTCTCTGGCGCTGTGGGCAATGTTGCTTTCACGCCGCTGCAGCGGCTCAAGAAGACAGTGCAGGCCAAGCCCGGCGGCATGCTCTGCGACATGGCGCAAGGCCTGTGCGGAACGTTCCCATGCGCGCTCTGCTGGTTCGTCCTCGAACCCGCGGCCCGGGGTCAGGAAGAGATAGTTACCGCCGAGTTCCGCGCAAATCTCGGCGGCGCGGCAGAAGCGTTCAATGCTGGCCTGCCGATAGGCGTCGTCGCCTGAGGCGATATTGATCGGGTAGATCACCTGCTCAGGCGTCAGGCAGTGCAAGTGCAGGTTATGATCAGCCAAGACTGCCGCGACATGGGCAATCCGTGCTGCATCAGCATGAAACAGGTCCAGATGCGGTGCAATGCCCCACAACTCGATCCGTGCCATTCCGAACTCTTGCATGACCTTGGCCGCTTCGGACAAGGGGTAATGCTGAAAGCTGAAGTTTGCGCCGATCAACTGATCGGCCGACAAACGAGGCAACGGTGCGTTCATTTTCCGATTCCTTCGGTCAGGCCGCGGATGAAATACCGCTGCGTCAGGAAAAAGATGATGACGATGGGCAGAGCCGAGATCGTCATGGCCGCAAAGACCTGCGCAAAATCTGTCCCCTGCTTTGACATCATCGAGGTCAGGCCGACGGGGAGCGTCTGCACCGCCGGATTGTTGGTGAAGATCATGGCGAAGAGATATTCGTTCCACGCAAAGAGGATGTGCAGGACGATGCAGGACATAATGATCGGCCGACACAGCGGCAGGATGATCCGGCGGAAGATCTGCCCCGGATTGGCACCGTCCATCATGGCCGCCTCGTCCAAGTCGCGCGGCAGGTCCAGCATGTAGGCGCGGATCAGGAAAGTCGTGAACGGCACCCGGAACGCCGTGTAGAGGATGATCAGCGCCCAATGGGTATCGTAGAGATCCAGCGACTGCAGCATGCGCACTAGCGGCACAAGCGCAACAGTCGGGCTCAACATCATCCCGCCCAGCACGATAGCCGTCACCAGCGGCTTGGCAGGCATGGGCGTGCGGGTCAAACCGAAAGCGGCCCACGCGCTGATAAACACGGTCGTTACAGTCGATACAACTGTGATGAGCAGGCTGGAGAACATGTAGCCTTGGACACCCCGCCAAGCGGAGAGGTAGTTGGCGAAGGACCACTGTTCGGGCAGGGCGAAGGGTTGCTCAAATATCTGGCTGTTGGACTTGAACCCGCCCAAGGCCATCCACAGCAGCGGATAGATGACCACCACGCCGACCGCTAGCAGCAGGGCCCATAGGAACGCCTGGCTCATACCGCCCCAGAAGCTGCGGGGGGAGATCATGTTCATACCAGGACCCTCCGACGGCGCGTCAACCAGAGTTGCGCCGATGCCGCCAGCATGGTTACTGCAAAGACCACGGAAGCGATCGCTGCGGCGTAGCCCATGTCGTTCTGGATGAAGCCTTGCTGATACAGCCATGTCCCCAGAACCTGGCTCGAGTTGTTCGGTCCCCCTCCCGTCATCACCATAACTTCGTTGAAGACCTGGAAGGCGCCAGTAATGGTGACGATGATCATCATGCCCGTCATCTCGCGCGTTAGGGGAAAGGTGATGTTCCACAGTTGCCGCAGCGGTCCGGCACCATCCATGCGGGCAGCATCATAAAGCTCCTGCGGGATCTTCTGGATCGCGATTGTGAACAGCAGTGTCGAGTAGCCGAACCCCTGCCACTGACTCATCGCGATAATGGCGTAGATGGCGGTGCTCGGGTCACCCAGCCAGACCCGTGACCATTGCTCGAGCCCAAGTCCAGTCAGAAGCCCATCAAGGATGCCGATATTCGGCTGGTAGATGAAGTAGAACAGCAGGCCTGTAACCGTGGTCGAAATGGCGGAAGGAACGAAGTAGACCGCGCGCCAGAAATTGCGCCACCGTGCCGAGCGCAAGGCCTCGACGATGGCCGCCAGACAGAACGCCCCGAAGACCTGGAACAGGATGGACAGCAGGGCGTAGGCCGTGTTGTTCCACAGGGCCGTCAGGACAACCCGATCGTCGGCCAGTCTCCGGTAATTTTCCAGTCCGACATGCATCACTTCCCCGGTGAAGATGTCCTGGTTGGTGGTGCTGACGAAAAAATTGTCGATGATCGGGTAATAGACGAACCAGCCGACAATGATCAGTGCGAGCGCGATCCAGCGCAGCGCCAGAACGTGGCCAAGCAGCCTGTGCGGCTCAAGCCACCGGCGCCGGCGCGGCGAGAGGGGATGGACGGCAGCGCCTGCAACGCTACCGTTCTGCATGATCTGTGACGTTGCGGCCATGGTCGTGTCAGCTCGCGGCAGCCGCGGCCTCTCGGACCTCCGTTACAACATCCTCAGCTGACATGTTGCCGCCGATGAATGCCTGCAGGTTTGACAGCCAGGCGGCCGCGACCCGCGGATGGTTCACCGTATCCAGCCACTGCATCAGGTAGGAGGCATCAGCAATGCTTTGCAGCCCTTCCACCACAGCGGGGCTCATCTGCGCGGCATCGCTGCCCCCGACGACCGCGCTCGGCTGGCCGTAGGGCGGAGACGACAGCACCTTGGCATTGTCCTGAGAAGTCACGAATTTCATGAAGTCCAAGGCCAGCGGCACGTTCGAGGACGCGCTGCTGATCATGTAGCCTTCAGGGGCACCTTCCAGCGCGTCCGGATCGCCGGCCGCGTCCGCTGGAGCAGGCAGAGCAAAAAACCCGAAATCTTGAGGTGACAGCTTTGTCGACGCCGAGGCAGCGTTATCGAATTCGATGATCTCTTGATAGTACATTGCCGACCGGCCATCGCTGAGATCCTGGATGGCGTTCTGATAGGAAACTCCGTTTACCCCTGCCCCGATGGTGCAGCGATTCAGGATCTGCCCAAACTGCTCAAGCGCTGCGACATAGCCGGGATGGCTGTACTCGGCAGTGGCAGGGTCGAAATCCTGTTCAAGCACCTCCCGCGGGACGTTATAAGCCAGAAGCTGTCCGATGTAGTGGATGCCCGGCCAAGCTTCTTTGTTGCCGAAGGAGATGGGCGTAATACCCGCGTCTTTGATCGTGTCGCAGGCATTCAGCATGGCATCGAGATCTTCCGGTTCTTCCAATCCCAAATCCGCGAAGATTGTCTTGCTGTAGCCCATGAACTTCGCATCAAGATAAAGCGGAATTCCGTAGTTCTTCCCGTCATAGACGAAGGCATCAACGGCAGCGGGTGCGAAGGTCTTGCCCCATTCGCTGCCAGGTCCGACCACCGGCGTCAGATCAACGGCGCGCTTCCCGCGGATAAAGTTGCCGCCCCATGTTCCCGTCCATGAGAAGTAAATGTCAGGCACCGAATTGGACGCGACCAGTGTCTTGGTCTTGCCCTTGATGCTGTCGTCATCCTCCTGAATGAGTTCGACCGTAACGCCGGGATGCATTTCCTCGTACTGCTGCGCCAAAGCTTCGAAATAGGGCGCAAGGCGCTGCATTCCAAATTTGGTGAGCACGACAAGATGTCCTTGATGCTCAACTGCTGCCGTCGGATCAGCCACTTCGGTGGAAGCTGCTGAAGCTACGCCCCAACCCAAAGCCGAGGTGGCGGCAAGGATCGCCGTCAGGGACTGAAAAGACCGTTTCATCATTTCGCATTCTCCTACTGTTGGCTTTTTCTTCTTCCCGGCTTTGGCCGGTTCATGGATGACGGCAGTTGATCTCAATCGTTTAGTAGAGGCTCCTTCATGCAGTCGCCGCCCGATTATGATACCGATCTCACAAAAGACGGTATCTCACCGTCGTCTTTCTTTAAGCACCCTCGGAGAGATCGATCTCACACGAAGTAATTCACGGCTATCTATGTGTGGCAAGAAAAATATCGATCAGCGCGCGATATTTTGCGACACCGATCCTCTCAAGATCAATCGAGTTGGAAAGCGCACGTGGCGCGGCGCCTCGTCGAAACCGTGGATACGGTCTAGCAACATCCTGACCGCGAGCGGGCCGATTTTGCCTACTGGCTGTGCGATAACCGTGATCTGCGGATCGGTAAACGTCGCCAGATCGAAGTCGTCAAACCCGATCAGTGACACGTCCCGCGGAACGTTCAAACCCATTGACCGAAGCGCCAGAAGCGCACCGGTTGTCATCAAGCTGTCGACCGTGAAGAGAGCGGTTGGTCGATCAGGCTGGCTGAACAGCCGAATCGTGGCGTCAATGGCATGCTGGACTGTCGAGTTCGAGACCGCGATCAAACGCTGATTGATCGGCAGGTCATGTGCCTGAAGTGCATTCATATACCCTGCCAGACGATCGCGCGCTGTTACAATACGCGAGTCATCTTGGATCAACGCGATCCGTCGATGGCCATGGGTGATCAGGAGTTCCACTGCCTCACGAGCACCGCCCTCATTGTCGACGGCGACGCTGTCGCAGGGCATATCCGCCAGGACGCGGTCGATCAGTACAACTGGCGTGCCTTCGTGCACGAGTTGAGCAAGATGCGCGTTATCGTCGACCGATGCGGGCGCAACAATCACGCCCCGTACATTCAGCGCGCGCAGGTTATCCAGGAGCGCGCGTTCCTGAGTCAAGTCCTCCTCACTGCTGGCGATCAACAAGCTGTGCTGGCTGCCCCGAGCTGCAACATCAATGTCATGGGCTACACGAGCGAAGAAGGGGTTCTGAATGTCGCCTGGCACGAAGCCGATGATAGGAAGCTGTCCCTGACGCAGGGCCTGCGCAACCCGGTTACCCCGGTATCCCAAGCGTGCAGCGGCCTCAAGCACACGCTCGGCAGCTGCGTCGCCGACATAGCCGTATCCATTGAGTGCCCGAGCCGCCGTTGCACGCGACACATTGGCGGCGGCGGCAACATCCTTGACAGTAGTCGGCTTCCTAGGAGTCAAAATAGCCTCTTCCGGATCTACGACGGCTGCGCAGCAGCCATAGGTTCGCGAGTAGCAGACGAGGGAACGGAGTTTCAACCTCGCTGCTTTGGCGGTAGCACGCCTCCGTGAGTGGTTTCGGGGTGAGGTTCCGTCCTTCTAGGTCGCGAACTGGAGATTTAGGCGAACTACGTACTGAAGACTGTCACGGGGCGTGGCGGGCGTGGCAGAGCGTTGCGATGGAGGTGAACGGCCTGCCGCGCAAGATCGTCATCGACAAGAGCGCAACCAACACCGAAGGCATCAAGGACATCAACCGGATGTTGAGGCGCTTTAGCTGTTCTGTGCCGATCGGGATGGTCCGGATCAAGTACTTGAACAACCCGCTCGAGCAGGACCACGGCTTCATCAAGCGTCGCGCAAGGCCGCGGGACCTTCGCGGCGGGCCTCGAAGCGGGCCGAGGCCTCGGCCGCCATCAGCGCCAGCCGCGCCCGCCAGAGCGCCTGCGGCACCGCCGCATGGGTCTGCAGCGGATGCAGGCCGGCCAGCGCGGCGCCGGCCAGAAACCCTGCCGTTTCAGCGGACTGGGCCTTGGTCGCGGCCAGCCAGTCCGGCAGGCCGGGGAACAGGTCGAGGGCGTCGGCGGACGTGGCGGTGACGGATCGCATGACCGGGAGACTAGCCGATCCCGGCGCTTGAGACCAGCGAAACTCATCCGAACCGCCGCCCCTTGCGATCTCGGGTCATGTCCGGTAAGGTTCCATTATCGGACACAGCAGCAAGAGGCCCCCGGCTCATGGACAAACGACCCGCTTCCGGGCCCTCCGACGGCCCCCGTCCCGCGACGATCGACGGCAGCGGCGCGGCCGGGGACGCGGCAAAGGGCGCGCCCGCCCTGCCCGCCGGGATGGCCGGCTCCGGCGCCCTGGACCGGCTGGTCGAGACCGCCCGCGACTACGCCCGGGGCGCCCTCGCGCCGAACACGCTCAGGGCCTATGCCCGGGACTGGGCCGGTTTCGCCCGCTGGTGCCGGCGGCGCGGCGCCGACCCCCTGCCCCCGTCGCCCGAACTGGTCGGGCTCTACCTCGCCGATCTGGCCGCGCCCGGCGGCCCTGCCCCGGCCCTGTCGGTGGCCTCCATCGAGCGGCGCCTCTCGGGCCTCTGCTGGGGCACTGCGCAGCGCGGCGCCCGGCTCGATCGCGGCGACCGCCACATCGCCACCGTGCTGGCCGGCATCCGCCGCAAGCACGCCCGGCCGCCGGTGGGAAAGGAGGCGATCCTCCCCGGTGACCTGCTGGCGATGATCGCCACCCTGCCCCACGACCTGCGGGGATTGCGCGACCGGGCGATCCTGCTGGTCGGCTTCGCCGGCGGGCTCCGGCGCAGCGAGATCGTGGGCCTTGATCATGGCCGCGATGACACGCTCGACGCCGGGGGCTGGGTCGAGATCCTCGCCGGCGGCCTGCTCGTCACCCTGCGCGGCAAGACCGGCTGGCGCGAGGTCGAGATCGCCCGCGGCTCCACGGAGCGGACCTGCCCCGTCCAGGCCCTGGAGCAGTGGCTGCATTACGCCCGGATCACCTTCGGGCCGCTCTTCGTGGCGGTCTCCCGCGACGGGCGCACCGCCACCTCCCGCCGGCTCGGCGACAAGCACGTCGCCCGCCTCGTCAAGCAAACGGTCCGGGACGCCGGCCTCAGGCCGGACCTGCCGGAGGCGGAGCGGCTCCGGCTGTATTCCGGCCATTCCCTGCGCGCCGGCCTGGCCTCCTCGGCCGAGATCGAGGAGCGTTACGTCCAGACGCAGCTCGGCCACGCCTCCGCCGAGATGACCCGCCGCTACCAGCGCCGCCGCGACAGGTTCCGCGTCAACCTCACCAAAGCCGCGGGGCTGTGACAAATCAAGGCGATGGCTGCGGTAATACCTCGTGCGGCAGGCAGCGAGCCAGGGCGTATCCAGGCTGTTCGGACGAGGTTACGTCTTTTAAGTGAGGGTGTAAGAGGTAACAACGCGCTGCGTTAAAGATGCTGCTCAAGCGGACTGCCTCTCCGCCTCCACAGGGGCAACTTCGGGATTTCTCTTGCCATCGCCTCCGATTCTCCGACATAGTCACGGACGCTGACGATTTAACGATATCTTCCGTGAACACGCCGCATCAGGACTGGCCGATGAAAGACAATTCCGCAGAGGAAGATCTCAACTTCGTCATCCGTCAGCACTCAGAGTGGCTGGCAAAGCAACTACATTCTCAGCGAGAGAATCTATTTCCTCCCGATGCCAGTAAGGCAATGAGGAAATTCACCTCTGGCGAGGCGGCCGCGCTCCTTGGAGTCAACGACAGCTATCTGCGGAAGCTGCATCTAGACGGCAAAGGACCATCACCCGAACTCACCAGCGGTAACCGCCGGCTTTACTCTGTGCAGGATCTTCAGAAACTGCGTGAAACGCTCGAGAAGACGGCCAGGCACCCTGGAGATTATTTGCCCGGCCGGCGCAGCGGCGACCATCTGCAAATTATTGGGGTAATGAACTTCAAGGGCGGTTCGGGTAAAACGACTACCTCAGCGCATCTCGCGCAGCGGCTGGCGCTGAAAGGCTATCGCGTCCTCGCAATAGACCTCGACCCGCAAGCGTCGATGACAGCACTTTATGGAGTCCAGCCCGAGTATGACCTGCATGAAGGTGGCACTCTCTACGACGCAATCCGGTATGACGAACCAGTCCCGATCCGGGAGGTGATCCGAACCACCTACCTGCCCAACCTGGATTTGATCCCGGGCAATCTTGAACTGATGGAATTCGAACACGAAACTCCACGTGCGCTTTCACAGGGCAACGCGGGGCTGTTTTTCTTTCGTGTAAAAGAGGCGCTGGCGCAAGTCGATGCACAATACGATGTTGTAGTCATCGACTGTCCGCCACAGCTTGGGTTTCTGACGATGTCCGCATTGTCAGCCGCGACGGGCGTATTGGTCACGATCCATCCGGAGATGCTCGACGTGATGTCAATGAGCCAGTTCCTGCGGATGACTGCCGATCTGATGGATGTGATCGCTGAGAGTGGGGCAGATATGTCGCATGACTGGATGCGCTACCTTCTGACCCGTTACGAGCCCACGGACGCGCCACAAAACCGGATAGTGGCATTCCTGCGCACGATGTATGGCGACAAAGTGCTAAATGCTACGATGCTGAAATCCACGGCAATTTCTGACGCTGGCTTAACTAAGCAAACTCTTTACGAAGTGGAGCGATCAGCCTTCACCCGGTCCACCTATGACCGGGCTATTGAAAGCCTGAACGCTGTAAATGACGAAATTGCACAACTTATCCAAAGTACGTGGGGGCGGAAATGAGCGATAGCAAAAAGCGCCGCATGTCGATGTTGGACAATTTAGCTCCAAGCGGCAACGACTCGCCGCCATCGATGATGACAAACAACCGGGCCCTTCGTTCGGCACGAGATGCCGTGGACGGGCATCGCATCTGGGATTTGGATCCTGACCAGATCATTGATGACCGCCGTGCCGACCGCATGGATCCGCAGGACGTGGCCGATCTGCGCACCTCGATAGAGGCAGTAGGTCAGACAGTCCCGATCCTCGTGCGCCGCCATCCGGTGGATTCGAACCGCTACCTGCTAGTATATGGCCGACGTAGATTGGAGGCGGTGCGTAGCTCGGACCAAGTCCAAAAGATTCGAGCGATGATCGCGTCAATGGACGATCACGCAGCTATCCGCGCACAGGCTTCGGAGAACACAGCGCGGCGCGACCTGAGTTTCATCGAACGAGCCATGTTTGCCCAGCAACTACTAGACGGTAACTTCGGAAGTCAGGCGCAGGTAGCCGATGTGCTGAACGTGACGAAATCGGCCGTGTCTATGGCGCTTTCGGTTGCGAGGCTAGTTGGCCCAGAGCTCGCCCATGCCATTGGGCCCGCGCATGGGGTGGGCCGGCCGAGATGGGAAGCACTGACCGCTGCGATGGCCGATACAGATGTCAGCCAATTCGAGCTGATCAACGTTGCCACGAGAGCTCGCGAGCAATCAAATCCTGAAAGTGTCGATCCATCTATTGCAGCGTTCGAAGCAGTTGTCCGCCGCCTGAAGAAAACAGGTACAACGTCTGGTCCTACACGCAGGCATTCTGCGGCTATAACTCTTGGAGGCGAGCCTGCAGGAAAAGCCGTCAGGACGAAGGATGGCGTTCGGCTGGACATCCGGACCGCCGACGACAAATTCGCAGAATGGCTGCAAATCGAGGCTGCCGCTGCGATCGAGGAACTTCATGCTCGCTGGAAGAAGCGCGGCTGAAGGCAAAGCACCCTAAGCAATAAGGAGGCACGAACTAGTCAAAGAAAAGGTCCCGCAAAGCACGAAACCTCACGAGACCCTTTGATCTTAGCACTTCAAAGGTAGTCGCAGCGGACATCTTCTGCAAGCCCCTCATGGTTTGCGGCCCACAATTTCTTTGTCTTCGTGAATGACATATGAGTTATCACGCTATGACGCCGTTTCGGCGGCCGTTAGCTGCTGCGCGAACGATACATGAGCGGCAGCCTGCGCTGCCGATGCCAGCAGAGAGCGTCAGCAAATGGGATGCGCTGCGCGACTTGAGCGTGGGAAAAGAGGCGTTCGGCCTCACCGACAGGGATTTAACGGTCCTTAACGCTCTGCTCAGCTTCTATCCAGATGTAGCAATGGATGATCCCGCACGGCTTGTCGTTCATGCTTCAAACGCCGCAATTTGCGAACGACTGCATGGTATGCCCTGTTCGACCATGCGCCGACATCTGGCTCGGCTAGTCGAAGCGGGTGTAGTTGATCGGCAAGATAGCCCAAATGGCAAACGCTATGTTCGGCGCAATAGCCGAGGCGAGCAGCGTTTCGGTCTGGACCTATCCCCCCTGCCCCGTCGGATAGCGGAGATCCGAGAGGCGGCTCAGGCGGCACGTGCAGCGGCGGAGGAAATTAAGCAACTGAAAGGCGACTTAAGTTTGATGCGCCGGGATTTGCTGTGCCTGCTGGAATTGGTGGCCTCCGAAAGCGCCAGTTTGCCCTGCCTCACTAGTTACAACGATTTGCTAAGACTTTCATCGGGTGAAGTGCGCAGAAAGTCTAACGTGGACAGGCTTCGAGCCATCAAGGCGGCTTTCGCGACGGCGATCGAAGAGCTTCGTGCATACATGTGTCCGCACGCGGCAGAGAATTTGAGCAGCACTGACGCCCAGAATGAGCAGCACTATCAGAGTTCAAATAAAGAACTATCTGAACCAGAAAGAGGCAAAGACATGAAGGAAGTCCGAAGCAAGTCGGATGTGGTCCCATTAAGCCAAGTCGTCTCTGTCTGTCCTGAGATCCTGACGTATTGCGGACATCAGATTGGTAGCTGGCACGACCTGCTAAGAGCTGCTGACACCGTGCGACCCATGCTCGGGATCACCTACTCGGTTTGGCACGAAGCAAAGCAGACGATGGGTGATGAGGCTGCTGCAACAACTTTGGCCGCGATATTGCAGCGCTTCCAGCACATCCGCTCTCCGGGTGCTTATCTTCGCAAGCTTTGTGCTAAAGCCGCGGCAGGACAATTTACGCCTGCTCCAATGCTGATGGCGTTGTCGCGAAACCCAGCACTCCCAAGTTCACAGCTGTGAACACCTTCCTGGTATCAAGAACCATAGGAAGCTATACTCCCGCTTCTATGCAACAGGCGTCTAACACCGCCATTCGCAGAACGCGATCAGCTGTCGTCATTGGAACCGCTGCAACCTGTCGGGCGAGCTTTGGCCAGGGCCTCGTCGCGACCCACGTCACTTCAACGGAAGTTCTTCGCCTTCACCTTGACGCTCTCGATGTGGAGGTCAGGGGTGTAGATGTCTCGCGGCCGTGGTCCGTCAGGCGCAGCTGGCGGAACGGGCCCGGATGGCGACGACCGGAACTCATCGCCGCGGCCGTGGGGCAGGGGGAAGGCGCCGCCCCGGCTGCCGACGCTGGCCAGTTCCGCCGAGAGGTCCGCGATGCGGTGGACGACGTGGTGAACCACATCGCCCTCGCGCTGAATGCGTCCTTGCACACCGATCATACCCGCACCGAGGATGATCCGGCGGTTGGCCTCGAACACCTTCGGCCAGATGGCCAGGTTGGCGACGCCGGTCTCGTCCTCGAGCGTGATGAACATGACGCCTTTGGCCGAGCCCGGACGCTGGCGGACCAGGACGATACCTGCAAGCTTGCACCAGCGGCGGTTGCGCAAGGTCATGGCCTCGGCGCAAGTGACCGCGCCGCGTCGGGCGAGGTCCTGGCGCAGGAAAGCGACCGGGTGGCGGCGCAGCGACAGTCCGGTATGGCCGTAGTCTTCCACCACCTCACGCCCGGCCGTCATCGGCCGCAGGGCCACGGCGGGTTCATTGACCTGCGCCAGCGTCTCACCCGCGCGGCCTGCCGCAGCCGCGAAGAGCGGCAGTTCCTCGTCCCCAAGCCCCTTCAGGTGCCAGAGCGCCTCGCGCCGGCCAAGCCGCAGGGTAGGGCGGAAGCCATCGGCCTCGGCGATGCGGGTCAGCGCCGCGATCGGCACGCGGACCCGACGCCAGAGATCCTCGATGGAACCGAAGGGCTGGTCGGCGCGCTGCAGCACGATGGTGGCTGCATGGATGTTGGCCAGCCCCTTGACCATGCGCAGCCCGAGGCGGACGGCGAAGCGGCTCTCGTCCTCCGTCGGCTCCAGGGTGCAGTCCCAGTGGGAGGCGTTGATGCAGAGCGGACGGATCTCAACGCCGTGCTGCTGCGCGTCGCGGACGATTTGTGCAGGGGCATAGAAGCCCATCGGCTGGCTGTTCAGGAGCGCTGCGCAGAAGACATCCGGGTGCCAGCACTTCAGCCAGGAGGAGGCATAGGCGACGAGCGCAAAACTGGCAGCGTGGCTCTCGGGAAAGCCGTAGGAGCCGAAGCCTTCCAGCTGCCGAAAGGTGCGCTCTGCGAACTCGGGCTCGTAGCCGCGCGCCACCATGCCCTCGACCAGCTTGTCGCGGAAGGCCGAGACACCGCCGGTGAACTTGAAGGTCGCCATGGACTTCCTGAGCATGTCGGCCTCGCCCGGCGTGAAGCCCGCGCATTCGATAGCGACCCGCATGGCCTGCTCCTGGAAGAGCGGCACGCCGAGGGTCTTGCCCAGCACCTTCTCCAGCTCGGGCGTCGGGTATTCGATGGCCTCCAGCCCCTCGCGGCGGCGCAGATAGGGATGGACCATGTCGCCCTGGATGGGCCCCGGCCGCACAATCGCCACCTGCACCACCAGGTCATAGAAGGTGCGCGGCTTGATCCGGGGCAGCATGGCCATCTGCGCCCGGCTCTCGATCTGGAAGGTGCCGAGCGTGTCGGCCTTGCGGATCATTGCATAGGTGCGTGGATCCTCGGGGGGAATGGTCGCCAGGTCGTAACGCGCGCCCTTGTGCTCGGCGAGGAGATCCAGCCCCTTGGCCATGCAGGTCAGCATGCCGAGCGCCAGAACATCAACCTTCATGAACTTCAGCGCCTCGATGTCGTCCTTGTCCCATTCGATGATCTGGCGGTCCTGCATGGCGGCGGGCTCTATGGGCACCAGCTCGTCCAGCCGGTCGTGGGTGAGAACGAACCCGCCCGGGTGCTGGCTGAGGTGCCGCGGCGTGCCGCGCAGCTCCTCGGCCAGTTGCAGGGTCAGCCGCAGCCGGCGGTCGGCCGGGTTCAGGTTCAACTCGCGCAGATAGTCGTCGCTGACGCCTTCCTCCGACCAAGCCCAGATCTGGGAGGAGATCGCGCGGATCAGGTCCTCGGGCAGGCCGAGCGCCTTGCCGACGTCGCGCAGCGCGCCCTTGGTGCGGTAGCGGATGACGACTGCCGTCAGCGCCGCGCGGTCGCGGCCATAGGTTTCGTAGATCCACTGGATCACCTCCTCCCGCCGCTCGTGCTCGAAATCGACATCGATATCAGGCGGTTCGCGCCGCTCTTCGCTGACGAAGCGCTCGAACAGGAGGTCGCTGCGACCCGGGTCGATGGAGGTGATGCCGAGGACGAAGCAGACGGCGGAGTTCGCCGCCGAGCCGCGGCCCTGGCAGAGGATGCCGCGTGAGCGGGCGAAGCGGACGATGCTGTGGACGGTCAGGAAGTAGGGCGCATACTTCAGCTTGGCGATGAGGCGCAGCTCGTGCTTCAGCGACGCCACGACCTTCTCCGGCAGCCCTTCGGGATAGCGCTCCCGCGCGCCGTCCCAGGTCAGGTGCTCCAGCGTCTCCTGAGCGGTCAGGGCCGGGTCGGCGCGTTCCTCGGGATACTGGTAGCTGAGCTCGTCCAGCGAGAAGCGGCAGCGCCTGGCGATCTCCACTGTCCGCGCGACGGCCTCTGGATAGCGCGCGAACAGGCGCTGCATCTCGACCGGCGGCTTCAGGTAGCGGTCGGCATGCCGCTCTCGGCGAAAGCCCAGGGCATCGACGGTTGTGCCCACGCGGATCGCCGTCACCACGTCCTGCAGGATCCGGCGCGAAGGTTCGTGGAAGAGCACGTCGTTCGTCACCACCGTCGGCACCCGCATTCGCATGGCCAGGTTCGAGAGCTCGTGGAGGCGCAGCTGGTCGTTCGGGCGCCGGCGCAGGGTCAGTGCCAGATAGGCGCGGTCGCCGAAGGTGTCGCGCAACCGGCGCAGGTGCAGCGCGCAGGTGTCGTCGGCCATGTCCGGGACCAGCACCGCCAGCAGCCCTTCGGCATGGACCTGAAGGTCGGCCCAGTCCAGGTGGCAAGCCCCCTTGCCCGCCCGCCCCTTGCCAATGGACAGCAGCCGGCAGAGCCGGGAATAGGCAGCCCGGTCGGTCGGATAGACCAGCACCGACATGCCGCAGTGCAGGTCCAGCCGGCAGCCGACGATCAGCCGCACGCCGGTGTCCTTGGCCGCCTCATGGGCACGAACGATGCCGGCCAGAGAGTTACGATCGGTGACGGCCAGCGCCTTCATCCCCATCAGGGCAGCGGCGGCGAACAACTCCTCGGCCGAGGACGCCCCGCGCAGGAACGAGAAGTGCGAGGTCACCTGCAGCTCGACGTAGCCGTTCATCCGAGGGCCCTGCGCAGAAACCAACGAGGCGAGCTTGTCGCCAAGGGACAGGCGGCGGTCACCACGCGGCGGTTGCCGACCCGGCCCGCCAGGATCAGTGGCGCCTCAGCCGACGGCATGCTGTCCTCCTGCCCACGCAGCCGATCGATCGGCCACATCGGCAGAAAGACCGAGACGGCCCGAGCCATCGCAAGCCTCCAGTTCGATATCCAGACACTCGCCCGCCCGCGCGCGGATCAGCTCGATCAGCCAGCGGGCGCGGCCGATGCCGGGCACTGGCAAGGGCGCGGAAGGAACCACCGAGACGCGCCAGCGCGTCATTGCCGCCGTCGGCTGACCGAAGTCGTTGGCATCCGCCTGCCGCCGCCACCGGCGGAGCGCGATCCCCATCGTCCCCGTGCCCTTGGCCGCCAGATGCAGACGGCGCGAGGCCGTCATGGAGAGATGCGCGACATCGCCCACCACCGCGGCCAGGGCTCCGTGCCGCAGCCCTTCCTCCATCGACACCAGGACCGAACCGTCGTCTCCGGCCTCGACATGGATCACCCTGCCGGGTGGTAGGCCCGCCTGCTCCAGCCCCGGCGCGAACAGATCGGCCTCGGTCACGCACCACAGCACCTGCCCCGGCAGCCGCGCGGCGATGCCCGCCACAAAGCAGGCCGCCGCCGCGCCGTCGACGGCCCCGTTGCCGCCCCCCGCCACCTCGTGCAGGCAGCCGAGCGCCAACCCGCCCTGCGGCAGGCGCCGGTCGAGTTCCTTGATGCCGAAGGGCAGCACGCCCTGCACACGCTGACCATCACCCTCCAGCCGGGCGACCCGCTCGCGCAGTTCGGAAAGATCGGGGCGGCGGGCGGGCATGGCAACGGGCTCCTCTGGCAGATAAATGACCAACACTAGATGTTCTGGTTCTGTTCCTGCTGAGGTTGCCTGTCAATCGAAGTCGCAGGCTTTCGGCAGTCCAGACGGAGGATTTAGGGTAACATCAGGAAAACCCGCACTTATAAGCTGTGGGTAATTTCTGGCACCTTAGCAGAAGGTGTGTTTGGGGACGCTGCATCGTTGCCTATCCTTGGACGTGCGCCGCAGCCGCAGGCAAGCGCCTTCATGAACAGGCCTGCATCGATGACTGACGAACCTGCCATTCGAGCCTGTGTAGGCGAGGCCTTTGCGCTCTCTGTACAGCTGATCCTCCAAGCTTTCCCGCCGCACGCAACGAGGTCGACGTCGACCGAGCCACGACCAAAAGCTTCGACAAGCCATAGAGGAGCCCGTAGGCGGACTTGAAAGCATACGTGCGCTTGCTGACGCGCACGTGAAGAGACCATTCTCAACGCGCCCGTCTGGCGAGTTCGTCCCAAGGACTAAGCCGCTCCGCGGCAATGGTTCTGTATTGGGGCTTCCCGTAACTGGGCATTGGCGCTCGGTGCCGCGAGACCTACCGCGCAGCGGCTGCTGTGTGGACGAAGCGGTCGCTCATCGTGCTTTATCGGGGGTGAGATGATATTCTACCATAATGTAGCTCTCATGTATCTGGAGATCTAATGACCCCTCAGCGCATCACCCTCGTCACCCTCGGCGTCAACAATCTCGAGCGTGCGAAGAACTTCTACAGCGCGCTTGGTTGGACACCCGCACCCAGCGAAGCTGGAAGCATAGTCTTCTATCAACTCAATGGTCTTGTCCTCGGTCTTTTCGGGCTGAAAGAACTCGCGAAAGATCAAGATCGTCCCGCCGCTGAACTTGGTACCGGTGCCATGACGCTGGCTCTAAACATGCCTGACAGAAAGGCGGTCGACACCGCATACCAACGCGGCCTGGATGCGGGGGCTGCCCCGATAAAGGCGCCCCACGAGGTATTCTGGGGGGGCTATTCAGGCTATTATGCCGATCTCGACGGCCATGTCTGGGAGATCGCCCATAATCCCTACTGGCCTTTGAACGAGGACGGCTCCCTCACCCTACCTGACCATGCGTGAAGGGCTCTCTGCGTCGATACCATCTTGGCGCAGGGAGGCTGGGATGTGGGATCCAGCCGCCCTTCGCTACAGCTGCATACTGGCTACTTCACATCCCGACTATATGCTTCCTCTACTTGGCAGTTTCCTGATGTAAGTCTCGAGCTGCGAGAGGTGCCGATCAGTTTTCTCCAACGCGGCAAGGGTAGCTGCCGGATCGCGATTGGCCAAAAGACCGCAGAGAAGTTCTGAAACCGCTAAAGCGGGGACAAGCGTATGAAAGAAGGTTGCGCCCTGCTGTGCGGGGCAAACCACAAGGTCGTTTGCAAGCCCGGCCAGAGGCGAAACCTCGCTGTCAGTGATCGCCACCACCTTCAAACCTTTGTTGCGGGCGATGCGCACCAGTTCTGCCGTTTGACGGGCATAGGGGTTGATTGACACCGCCAGCAGTACGTCGCCTGGCCCGGCTCGCATCAATCCATCACCAATGGTGCCTGCGGGTCCGTCGAGATGATGCACACGCTCATCAAGCAGCGACATCACATACCGGAAATGCCACGCGACCAAATGGGTAGAGCGGAGGCCAAGGACGAAGATGCGGGATGCTTTTGCAAGTCGTTCTGCTGCCGCCTCTATTTGAGCCAGTGAGGCTGGTTCAGCCAGGCGGGCGATCTGCGTGGCCAGATCCTGCAGCATTGCAGCACCCGAGCCAGAAGGGTCTTCGGTGACACGCTGCTGCTGGTGAGCAAAGCCCTCAGCCTGTACGCGCATGGCTTCGGTGTGGGAAGCCTTGATCTCCTCGTAGCCCGTCAGCCCAAGGAATTTTGCCAGCCGCGTCATGGTGGCAGGTTGGACCCCGGCCTGTCGGGCGACTTCACGCATGGACAGAAGAGCAACGTCATCAGGATGCTCCAACACATGGCGCGCAGCCTGTTGCAGCTGCCGTGGCATGTCGTTGAATTTCTCGACAATCCGCTCGCGCAAAAGTTTCTGCTGAGACATTTGTATAGAAGCCTCCTGAAGCCGGACATCATCTTCCGAACAGCATGGAAGCACAATGTCAGCTCTTAATGATACATTTGTATTGCAACAGTGGTTTATGAAACGAATGTTGCACGATGTTCCGGTTCATGGCATAGTTCCAGTCTAGAAGGCTCCCCCTGCTGCCACGGCTTTTACAGGTCAACCGAATGACAAAGATCCTTCATCGCACGATCAAGGCTGAACTACCGCGCGTAGTCTCGGCACAAGGCGTTTTTATTGAGGATGCTAATGGCCGCAGCTATCTCGACGGCTCAGGGGGAGCGGCTGTCAGCTGCTTGGGGCATGGGAATGGCGAGGTGCTGGACGCCATGCGCGCACAGATGGATCGCGTGGCCTATGCACACACGTCGTTTTTTACCACAGATGTTGCCGAGGATCTGGCCGAGAGGCTGGTCGGTCTAGCACCTGATGGGCTGGATTTTGTTTACTTGGTGTCAGGGGGGTCGGAAGCGGTAGAGGCCGCGCTGAAGATGGCGCGGCAGTATTTCGTAGAGATCGGTCAGCCACAGCGGCGCCACATCATTGCGCGTCGGCAGAGCTACCACGGCAACACGATCGGCGCGCTTGCAACCGGCGGAAATGTCTGGCGTCGGGCGCAGTTCCAGCCGATCCTGCCCGAGACGTATCATGTTTCGCCCTGCTATACCTACCGCGATCAACGGCCGGACGAGGATGCCGCAGCCTACGGCCAGAGACTGGCCGACGAGCTTGATGCCAAAATTCGCGCACTTGGGGCAGATCAGGTCATTGCCTTCGTTGCCGAGCCGGTCGTAGGAGCAACCATGGGGGCGGTGCCGGCTGTGCCGGGATATTTCCGCCGCATCCGTGAGGTGTGCGACCGGCATGGCGTACTGCTCATTCTGGATGAAGTCATGTGCGGCATGGGCCGGACCGGCTCGATCTTTGCCTGTGCAGCGGAGGGCGTGCAACCCGACTTGGTCACCATCGCCAAGGGGCTGGGCGGCGGCTACCAGCCTATCGGCGCGGTGCTGCTGTCTGACGCCGTGTACCGGGCCTTCGAAGAAGGCTCTGGCCTGTTCCAGCACGGCCACACCTATGTCGGTCACCCTGTTGCGGCGGCAGCGGCCAGCAAGGTTGTTGAGATCCTGTCGCGACCGGGCGTGATGGAGCACGTCGCGCTCATGGGCGATAAGTTGCAGGAAAGCCTCGAGTCGGCGCTGGCGCACTCTTCCTTCGTCGGCGACATCCGTGGCCGCGGCCTGTTCCGAGGCATCGAGATGGTGGCAGACCGTGCCTCCAAGGAGCCGTTCGAACCGAAACTGCGGCTGCATGCGCGCATCAAGCGCGAAGCGATGGAACGCGGGCTTCTGTGCTATCCCATGGGCGGCACCATCGACGGCGTTCGGGGAGACCATGTGCTGCTTGCTCCGCCCTATGTGATTTCCCCGGAGGAAGTGGACCAGCTTGTTGAGCGTCTGGCCGACGCGATCGACGCAGCAACGAGAGCGGTCCAATGACATCAGCATGTTCTCCGCTGACTGACGAAGAATGGCCTTCCGAGATTGCCGACCTGCGCGATGGCTTCGCGGGCGCGTTGAACGTCTACCGGACCATGGGCCATCATCCGGATCTGCTGCGGGCATGGGCGCCGCTCCGCCAGCACATTGTCAAAGAAAGTGCCTTGGGACCGGTCCGGTCGGAAGTAGTCATCCTGCGTGCCGCGTACCGCATGGGCTCGACCTATGAATGGCAGCACCATGTCAGCCGAGCCCGGAGCTTGGGTATGCCAGATGCGCGGATCATGTCACTCCGTGGCTCGCCTTCAGGCGAGGATGGTCTGATTGCCCGCGCCGTAGACGCCCTGTTCGACCTGCATCACCTGCCCAAGTCCCTGGAGGCTGAACTCGCACAGGCAATTGGACGACCGGCTGTCTTCGACCTGATGGCGACCGTCGGCTTCTACTCACTGCTCGGCTTCATTCTCATGAGCTATGATACCCCACTGGATGAAGCCATCGCTCAGGAAATGATGACCAACCCAATTCAGGAGAACGAAGCAGGTAGCAGTGATCACTGAACGCAAATGGATGCGTTCCTGCCTCTTGCTGCCGTCGCCTCGGTCACCGACTAGCGACCGAGGCTTCGGGCATATGTCATAGCAGCACCCTGGCTCTTCGACCGGCTGCAAAAGGGTCGAGCCCTTTTTGCTGCGCCTGCATTCGCTGCAGCATTCGCGAGGGGCGGCGATGGGCTCCTCCGCGCCAACCCTGCCCCGATGACGTTCCATCTTGGGCGAACGTCCGCTTCGGCTCCATGGTCCAGATGCCTCGCTGCACTGTCGTCAGGCGGCTTTCCGCCATCATGGTGATACGACCGCGGGATCCTGGGCTCTGTTAGGCTGGGTCCTCCGGTTGAAACGCGTGATGAAGGACAGGTTCACTTGATCGATGAGTGACCGATAGGTGTCGCCGACGATCTGGAGGAGGCCGATGGCCGCGGAGGGTTGCTGGCGCGCGGCAGCGATTTGCCAGTCACGGATCTTGCAGACCGTCATACGGGTCGGCGGGAAGGGCAGTGGGGCGGTCGTCGCCATGCCACACCGCGTCGTACCCGTCCCGGGCTGCCTGGTACCCTCGCGTTGCACGCCGATCAGTCCGGCGCCGAGGATGATCCGTATGCGCTTACGTTGATCCGGAGGTTGGCCTGGAAGACCTTCGGCAGAGCGCAGGCTCGCTATCTCCTGCGATCGTCAAATCGCACCTCCTGCCGTTGCCAAACGAGTGTAAGAAGCACTATACGATATTATACTGATGACATCATAACTATAGCTATGGCGGCTAAGGGAGAATGGTTGTGCTTCGCTATCTGCGCTCACCGGTGTTGGGATTGGTGGTGGCTGTGTCGGCGGGAATTGTACCTCCGTCGCGTGTTGCCGCTCGTTCCTACCCCATCGACTGCGCGATCCTCTTGTGCATGGCGGGTGGTTTTCCTCCTTCGGCCGAATGCACAGCAGCCCAGATCGAGGTCATCCGGCGCGTGACGCCTTGGCCGATCGAGCCGCCGTTGCAGCTTTGGAACTGTCCGATGGGTGGGGGTGGATCAAGGCCTGCCCCTCATCTCGGGTCTGACGGGCTTACTCCTGAGGTGAGGCAGTATCGGGATGCCGTCGAGGTCTGGGAGCTTCGCAAGCGTAGCGAGAACAGCAGTGGTGGCCGCGACGTGTATGTCAGCGCCGTTCGGAACTTCTACAACAGCGAAGGCCAGTTCGTCCGGCAGGTTCAAAATGATGTTCCTGGCTGGGTCGGCACAGCGATTGCTGAGCATACAGGGACCACCTTCACGTCAGAGTATGGAAGCTTCCGGGCGATCCTGCTTCGGATGCAGGACTACACCGGTACGTATTCTACCGAGTGGGTCAGCTACTGATGCGTGTAGAAAGCCGGCGACCCCGACACGATGAACTGTCGCCAACGCCCTGCATGCGTCAGGTGACCGACAAAGTACCCGCAAAAAGGAAAGGGAAGAGCCACATCAGATAAGGGACCAGCCCAAAAGAAAACCCCCGCGCGGGGGTCCGCACGAGGGGGCTTGGGATTGGTAACTCAGGTTTGGCGACCTGAACTAGCGATGTTTCACCTGCTATAGTTATCTTCCCGCCTCCGAAAATCAAGAGCAAAAGGCGCATCTGTGCGAACGGATGAGGCTTGCCTGCGGACACCGCGCTTCTTGGAATCGAGGAGCAGCAGATGACTATCCCAACAGCCGCGGCAGGCGGCAGTCTATTCAATAGCCTCGGCGGCGTGATTGCAGGCGCGTACCCCGACCAGCGCGCAGTAACCCGCCGCCCGATCCGCAGTAACTCTTGCCGCGCAGGATCGTGCGAAGCGTCTTTCTGGCGCGGCACGTCCCGTCAGGAGGTCCAGAAGATCCTTCGCGCCGCCCAACGCTACGAGCTGGAGGGCAAGGAGCGGGGAAAACGTAACGGTCCCTTGGGTGGTGTTGCATTGGAGCTTCTGACCCTCTTCGCAAACCTGGTCAGCTTCAAGACAGGCCGCTTGGACCCGTCGCTCGACTGGATCACCGGTAAGCTGAAACGGTCGCGAGATGCCGTCGTGCGCGCGATGAAGGCGCTGCGCGATCACGGTTTTCTGGACTGGCTGCGCCGGTTCGAGCCGATACGCAGTGAGGGCCGTGGGCCTCAGGTCAGACAGGTCAGCAACGCCTATCGACTGTCAGCTCCCAGGCGTGCCTTGGCGCTTCTCGGTCGCTGGTCAGGGCGTCCTGCATTGCCGGAGGATGACGGAGCTGCGCGCGCAGACACGGCAGCTATGGAGGCCGAGTATGTGGCAACGCTGGATCTTGGCGCATTTGCCAGTTTCCAGTGTGGTGCCTCGCCGCTTGGTCAGGCTCTGGCAGAGATGGGCAGGGCGATAGACTTACGCGAGTCTGTCAAGCGGACTGAATCCTAATCTATCTTTATTCTTAATGTAGGAGGGTAGGGGAGACCGTACAGCAATGGCACCCTGCTCCGATCTGGCAGTCGCTCTGCGAGCCGCCATGCGCGCCGAAGCTCAGTTGGGGTTCTCGCGCCTTGGCAGGAAGCTATGCCTCTGGCGGGGAACGAGGATCATGATCAGATAGCATAAAGGTTAACCGGCAGGCTTTCGTGTTCCGCCTGCTGTGCTGACAAGGCAATATCAAGCCATGAACCTGATCCTCTTCGTTGCTGTCATTGCCGTTCTGCTGGTCCTCATCGCGTTGTGCGAACCTCTAGCCGAGCGGTTGCGGCTGCCCTACACGGTGCTTCTTGCCCTCGTTGGAACCCTGATCGGCATTGGTGCGCTGCTTGTAACGGCGGGGGTTGGCGGAGAACTCTTCGCGCCTGCTGCCGCGGCAATCCTCAACCTGCCGATCCGGTCAAACGTGTTCATGTACCTGTTGTTGCCGACGCTGCTTTTTCAAGTAGCCTTGAGGTTGAACGTCCGGCGCATGCTCGATGACTGGGTCCCGATCATCCTGATGGCCATCGTGGCCGTGATCGTCGCCACCTTTGTCATCGGGTTTGCCCTTGCGCCTTTCACGTCCCTGCCGTTGGTAGCCTGCCTGATGCTGGGAGCCATCGTGGCCACGACTGATCCCTCGGCTGTGGTCTCCATCTTCCGCAACACCTCTGCACCGCTGCGGCTGTCCCGGATCGTCGAGGGAGAAAGTCTGCTCAACGACGCGGCAGCCATCGCGCTCTACAGCTTTTTTCTGACATTCGTCATGGCCGGTGTCCCCAACCCCACGCTGAGCGATGCGCTTGTTCAATTTCCGGTGCCTATTCTCGGAGGCATAGCCTTTGGCTGGATCATGGGCAGGGCAAGCTCGAGCCTCATGTCCTGGCTGGATCCTTTTCCCCGCGGACAGCTTTCGATAAGCGTCGGACTGGCTTACCTCACGTTCGTGATCGGCGAACAGTTGGTCGGGGTGTCGGGCGTCGTGGCAACGGTGGTTGCGGGACTGACCATCAACATGTTGGGCCCTGGGCGCATCGGCCCGGGAAACTGGACCTATATGCGCGAGGTCTGGGACAGCCTGGCCCACTGGGCAACGTCGTTCATCTTCGTGCTTGCTGCTCTGCTGGTCCCACGGCTGATTGCGGACGCCGAACTGCACGATCTGTTCCTGATCCTCGTTGTCACTGTTTCCGCGATCGTGGCTCGTGCTCTCGTGCTTTATGGCATGCTTCCGCTTTTGTCCCGTTTCAAGCTGTCGCCACCGGTCGAGAGTCCCTACCGCCTTGCCATCCTGTGGGGTGGTCTGCGAGGGGCCGTAACCCTTGCGCTGACCCTGGCGGTCGCTGAAAGCGCGCTTGTTCCTGCTGCGGTCAAGCACGAAGTCGGTATCGTCGCGACAGGCTTCGCCCTGGTCACCCTCCTGGTGCAGGGCACAACCCTCCGGTGGCTGATCGGCAGGCTCCGCCTTGACCGGCTTTCGCCGCTGGATCAGGCTCTTTCAAACCAAGTGATCGCCGTGACCCTTCAGAACGTGCGCGAGGGTGTGTCCAGGACCACCCGGCGTCACGAGTTGAACAGTGACGTGGTCCGAAGCGAAGCTAAGCAGTTTGCGGAGCGTTTGAGCAGGTCCCTTGAGCGCGCAGAGGCGGCGGACGACACGGCGGAAAGTGATCGTGTCACTCTTGGCCTCGTCGCCCTTGGTGGACGCGAGCGGGACATGATCCTCGACGCATTCCGGCAGCAGCTTCTTTCCGACCGCCTCGTGGAGCAGATGCTGTCGGATGTCGACCGCCTTATCGAAAGCACGCGGATCGAGGGGCGCAATGGCTACCGCGAAGCCGGGCGACGGTCCCTGAACCTCGGACCCCGCTACACGCTGGCAATCCGGCTCCACAACAGGCTGGGCCTGCAGGGGCTCCTGACTCAGTTGACAGCCGCCCGTTTCGAGATCCTCCTGAACCAGCGCCTGATCCTGAGCGACCTGCACGGCTACATTGACACCAAGATCCGCCGCATCCACGGCAAGCACATTGCCGACCTCCTGCATGAAGCGCTGAAGCAGCGTGAAGCTGAGGCGCGGAAGTCGCTGAACGGGCTTCGACTTCAGTATCCAGCTTATGCCACGGAGATGGAGCGCAGGTTCATCCGGCGCACAGCTCTTCGGCTTGAAGAGAACGAATACCATGTTTTCTTCGGTGACGGCCTCATCGGCCGGGAGGTCTACACGAAGCTGCTTCAGACCATCGAAAAGGCTCGAAAGCAGCTGGCGCAGCGTCCGAGGCTCGACCTGGCGGTGGAGAAAGCCGAGTTCACGCGCCAGTTTCCGTTATTTCAAGACATGGACGACCGGCAGCGACAGAAACTGGTGCGCGCCTTCAGGACCCGTTATGCCGAACCGGGAGAGGTTCTGGTGCGTCGAGGAGATGTGGAGCGCAACGTCTACTTCATCGCATCCGGCGCTGTGGAGGTCAGCGTTGGCGGACAAGCGTATCCTCTAGGGCGCGGCGAGATTTTTGGGGAGTTGGGATTGCTGACGCACCGGCCGCGTCGCGGGCAGATCACCGCCATAACGCATTGCACGATGCTCTTGTTGGATGAACCTGGCTTCCGAAAGCTCCTGAAGCGGAACGAACCGTTGCGGCAGGCGGTGCTGGAAACGGCCAGGCAGCGAGGAGCGGTCCTTGAACTGTAACGACATCGGGGTCCTGAAATGCTGTCGGATCGCCTGCCGCAGTTCGCCTTGCGTCAGCACTGCCTTGATCTGAAAGCGCCCGGACGCTGGTCATGGGGGACATGAATACCGTCAGCGCGAGCAGGGGGCTTTCCGGCGAGGCGCTGCACTGGCTAGGGCTCCGCACCCCGCCGGAAGCCCCCCGCGCCCGAAAGCGCACCCCCCGAGTTGTCCGGGTAGCAGCTCCGAACCAGGCGGAGCCCCGGCAACACTTCAGGTGAGGCGACAGCATCCGCCTTCGGGAACATTCCCTTAGTGAGGCAATACGGCGGACAGGGTGCTTGTCGCTCATCAATAACCGTCACGGCACCGCCAAGCGTCAGCTTTGCGGATCCTCCTGCCGTTCGCTGCGGGTGCAGCTTGGCCCGACCTGAGTTTGACTGCCCTTCAGGATGCGACATCTGAAACTGGCTTTGACAGGTTCATTCTGCCAGCGGCCTTGCACCATGCGTATTCCACGGCATCCGACCGCTTATTCCAGCAACATCCGACCAGCCGTTCCATGGGCATCCGACCGGTCGGCGGTAGCGGTCTGAGGCAAGTTCTTCATGGTTGATCCGGGTGCATCCGGTCAAGGGTGACGGTGGTGCGGAGGGTTGTCCACGGGAGGGCCCCACGCGCCCGGCGCCGCGCCCGCCAAGAGGCTGGCGGCGCCGGGCGCGTGGGAGGGACCGGTGGGCAAGCCGGGATCGGCGTTATGCTCATTGGCTGGCCCCTGCGCGGTTGTCGATGCCGGTCTTGCGCAGTGACGGACCATCCAGGGGAATGCGATAGGCATTGTGAACCAGCCTGTCGAGGATGGCGTCGGCGAAGGTGGGCTCACCGATGACATCGTGCCAGGTCTCCACGGGGAGCTGACTGGTGACGATGGTTGAGCGGCGGCCGTAGCGCTCCTCCACGATCTCCATCAGGTCGCGGCGCTGCGTGGCGGTCAGGCGGTCGGGACCCCAGTCGTCGAGGATCAGAAGGTCCACGCGGGCGATCTTGCGGAACAGCCGGTCGAAGCGCCCGTCGCCGCGCGCCAGCTCAAGGTCGGCGAAGAGCCGCGGCAGCCGGTGGTAAAGAACGGTGCGGTCGGCGCGGCTGGCCCCGTGGCCGAGTGCGCAGGCCAGCCACGACTTGCCGACCCCGGCAAGCCAACGAGAGACTGCCCGCTTTCCGGGATCTGAGGTTCGGATTTGTTATCTGTTTCATCCTCAGGCGGGACAGGTGGTGCAGGTGGTCGCGCGCTCGTGTCGTGGTGGGGCCGCGCATCTGACGATTGTTCAGCATGACGGAACGCTGGCAAAGATCCCGGCCTGGATGACCGAGGAGAGATCGGGGGATGCGGTTGTCGTTCGCGATCCAGCACTTTCGGTTGCGGCGCTCCTCGAGGCCCGCGCAATCCTGGATCGGTCCTTACGCTTGCCTGGCGGGGAATCATCCCCGGACAGCGGAGGCGAGAATGACAGAGACCCATCCTCTTCAACTGCATCTGTTCGATGCCACCCCCGATCCCGCAACGATCCCGCCGGACCGCCGACGGCGTCTTCTGAGGCTCACGGGAGCGCTCCTGAGCGAAGCCGCGCGCGACGTGGCGGACCTGGAGGACCCGTCGGCGGCGCGGGAGACACACGATGAGTAAGGTGGGCTCTGATCATCTGGCGCGCCAAGCCGTCGTGTATATCCGGCAATCGACCGCAGACCAGGTCGCGCATAACCTCGAAAGCAAACGGCGCCAGTACGCTCTTGTGGAGCGCGCGCGCCAGCTTGGTTGGGCCGATGTAGCGGTCATCGACGATGATCTTGGCCGCTCGGGCTCCGGCGTCGCACGGCCCGGTTTCGAGAAGCTTCTCGCCGGGATCTGTGAAGGTCGTGTTGGTGCGGTGATGTCGATCGAAGCCTCGCGGCTGGCGCGCAATGGCCGCGATTGGCACACGCTGCTGGAGTTTTGCGGCTTGGTTTCCACGCTTATTGTCGATGAAGATGGGATTTACGACCCACGCCATCCCAATGACCGCCTGCTGCTCGGGATGAAAGGAACCATGAGCGAGATGGAGCTGTCGGTCCTTCGACAGCGGTCCCATGAGGCCCTGCGTCAGAAGGCACGCCGCGGCGAACTGTTCATGACGGTTGCTATCGGCTATGTGCGCATCGGCCGTGATCGGATTGACAAGGATCCTGACCGGCGGGTCCAGGACGCCATCGGATTGGTGTTTTCCAAATTCGATGAGATGCGCTCCGTCCGGCAGGTGCATGTGTGGCTCCGGCAAGAACAGATCTCGCTCCCGGCGGTTGTCCACGGACCAGCGGGGCGCGAAATCCGGTGGAAACTGCCCGTCTACAACACGGTTCTGCACATCCTCAGCAACCCGATCTATGCCGGAGCCTATGTGTTTGGCCGCACCGGCTCGCGCACGGTGATCGAGGACGGGCGCAAGCGTGTGATCCAGGGGTTGCGCAAGCCACAGGACGACTGGGATGTTTTGATCCCCGATCATCATGATGGTTATATCAGCTGGGATATCTACGAGAGGAACCAGCGCTTGATTGCGGACAACGCCACAGGAAAGTTCGGTCCGGGGCGCGGTGCAATACGGCGGGGCGAGGCTCTTCTGGCCGGGCTTCTGAGATGCGGCCATTGCGGGCGCAACCTTCACGTCGCCTATTCGGGCAAGGGCGGCAACACCGGCCGCTATCATTGCCGCGGCAGTCAGCTCAATCACGGTGGTGCGCGCTGCATCTCGTTCGGGGGCATGCGGGTCGATCGGGCGATCAGCGCCGAGATCATCGCGCGGCTGCAACCACTCGGCATAGAGGCGGCACTCGAGGCAGAGGTGGCCCAAGGTCAGGCACATGAGGAAAAACGCCATCAGCTTGAGCTGAGCCTGGAGCAGGCGCGCTACGAAGCCTCTCGCGCCCGGCGCCAGTACGATGCGGTCGATCCCGATAATCGTCTGGTGGCAGGAGAACTGGAAGCGCGCTGGAATGCGCGGCTTGGTGCAGTGGTCGCGCTCGAGGATCAGATCAAGGCGCATGATGCGGCGGCCCTGTCGCAAAAGGCGGGCACCGCCGATCGCGCCAGGCTGTTGAGCCTGGGGGCCGATCTTGAGCGTGCATGGACAAGCCCAGGTGCAGCACCTGCCACCAAGAAACAGATCATTCGCACTCTGGTCGAGGAGATCATCGCGCGCGTGGACGGAGAGACCATTGAGCTTGTTATCCGCTGGCAAGGTGGCGCGCATTCCGCACTGTCTGTCCGCAAGAACCGCAGCGGTCAGCACCGCTGGAGTACCGAGCGGGATATCGTCGATCTCGCGCGTGCGCTGGCCCGTCTCATGCCTGACAAGCTGATTGCCTCAACACTCAACCGGGCAGGAAAGGTGACCGGACGGAGCAACGGATGGACGCAATCGCGCGTGTGCAGTCTTCGCAATCACCATCAGATCGATGTTTATCGTGAGGGCGAACGCCAGGAGCGCGGTGAGCTGACGCTTGAGGAGGCAGCCAAGGCCTTGGCAATCAGTCCATCAAGCGTGCGCCGCCTGATCCAGGAAGGACGACTGCCGGCGCAACAATTCTGCAAAGGCGCACCCTGGATCATCAACATGGACGATATTGGCAGGGATGATGTGCTTGAAGCAGCGAATAAAAGGCGCGGCGGCCGCCCGCCGTCTGAGAATCCGTATCAAAAAACACTTTTCTTATATGGACATAGTGAGGTGGGCATTATGAAGCAGGATTGCAGGGCCCGGTGATCAGGACCGAGCGGTGCCGGTCGATCCAGTCAGGGCTGGCGAGGCTCTGGAACAAGGCGCGGTCGAGGCCGCGGGAGGTCCGGTAGTCCACATCCTCCATGCAGGCGCCGCCATGGCGCAGGTTGGCGGCCCGCAGGCGCGACTGGAACCGGCGGGTGCCGCGCCGGGCCTCTTCGCGGTCCAGCATCAGCCCGATCCAGGCGACGGGGTCGAGGCTGCGACCGCGATCTTCGCTGATCAGCTCGGCAAAAGCTTCGGCCATGCCGTCGAGCTTCAACGCGTTCAGCGCCTCAAGGGTGGGGTGAGTCAGCAAGGGTTTGTCTCCTTCGGTCAGTGGAAGAACTTGGCGCCGCGGATATTGGCGTGTGTGATGGGCGGGGCTTCGGGTCGCCGGTCCGGGGGACGGCCGTCGAGGCGGTTCAGCAGGATCGACTTCACCGAGGTCATGGTGCGGGTGTTGATGGCGAGCGCACGGTCACAGGCGGCCTCGACCCGCTCGGGCCCATAGCTGCGGGCCAGACGCAGGATGCCGAGGCAGGAGCGAAAGCCCTGTTCGGGGTGCGGCCTGTCGCGGAGGATGACGTCGATCAGGATCCCGGTGGCAGGACCGATGCGGGCGGCCCGGTCGCGCAGCTGCTCGGGCGTGGTCTCGGCATAACGGCGATGGCTGGCGGGACGATGGTCGTTCAGCGTCGTCGCACCGGTGTCGCCCGGGGCGGCGCGCCTGTGGCAGGCCACGCGTTTGCCGGCGCGGAAGATCTCGACTGTGCCTGCGGTCAGCCGCGCCCAGAGCTGCTGGCGGATCAGGTCGTGGGGCACCGAGTAATGGTGGCCCTCCAACCGGACATGATAGTCGGCGCCGACCGTGGCGCGGCGCCAGTCGGCGTGGACGAAAGGCTCCGGGGGCAGCGGCTGCATCGCGGGGCGGTCGAGCGTCTCGAAGAGCTCCTGACGTGCGGCGCCAAGGTGACGGCTGACGCGGGCATTCAGGCGGGCAAGCTCTTCGCGGATGGCAGCGTTGAGTTCGTCGAGGGTGAAGAACTGCCGGTTGCGCAGTCGCGCGATGATCCAACGCTGAGCAAGAAGAACCGCCCCTTCGACCTTGGCCTTGTCGCGCGGTTTGTAAGGACGTGCCGGAAGGATGGCGGTGCCGTAATGCGCCGCCATCTCGGCGTAGCTGCGGTTGATCTCTGGCTCGTAGAAGCAGGCCCGGATCACGCCGGACTTCAGGTTGTCGGAGACCACCAGCGCCGGCACCGCACCAAACGCGGCGAAGGCACGGGTATGCGCACCGATCCAATCCGGCAGCGCCTGGCTCCAGGTAGCTTCCGCGTAGGTCATGTTCGAGGCGCCCATGACGGCGATGAAGATCTCCGCCGGACGGGCCGTGCCGGTTACCGGGTCGGTCACTGTCATCCGGGTGCCCGAGTAGTCGACGAACATCCGCTCGCCTGCGACATGGCGTTGGCGCATGACGGGCGAAAGCCGCCCAGCCCAACGGCGATAATGCTCGCAAAAGGCCGAGTAGCCATAGCCGTCGGGGTGCTGGCCCCGATACTCGTCCCAAAGCAGCGCCAGCGTGACGCCCGGCCGCTTCAGTTCGCGATGAACCATCGCCCAGTCTGCAGCGGCGAATTGCCGGTCCTGCGAGGGCGGCGGAGGCGGAAACACTCGCCGCTCCAGTGCCTCCTCGTCTAAGCCCTCGGGCAGCGGCCAGGACAGGCCAGCCACCGCGGCGCGGCGCAGATACTCGATCACCGTTGTCTTACCGACGCGGGTCGCGAGTGCGATCCGCCGGGTCGACATTCCCTGCGCATGAAGGCGCAGCACGTCCTCGATCTTCCTCATCGGCAGTCTCCTCATCGCACCCCTTCTTCCGCTGTCAAAACAGCTTCTGGGTAGCGCAGGCGTCTGCCTCAGACCCGCCCCGCGTGACGGAACCCGCTCAGATCAGCCTGGTCGGATGCGGCTGGAACGGGTGGTCGGATGGTCGTGGAATGGCCGGTCGGATGTTCATGGAATGTGTGGTCGGATCACCGTGGTGCGCGCACACCAACTTGATCACTACGGCTGTCAGCGTTTCGTGGTTGGTGCGAATTTGCGGCGGTAGATGCTGGGCGTTACACGGGCGATCCGCTTGAAAAGCCGCCGAAAGGCCGCCGAGTCTTCGTATCCAACGTCCCAACTAATCTGGTCAATCGTCAGGTCGCTCTGTTCGAGCTTTCGCTTCGCCTGGTCGACGCGGACCTGTTGAACATAGGCGATCGGGGTCAGCCCGGTGGCTTGCTTGAACCGTCGTTCCAATGCGCGGTCCGACAGGCCGGATCTGCGGATCATCTCGGCCACCGGACTCGCGACCGCGAAATTCTCCTTCAACCACTCCTGTTGTTGGGACACCAGACGATCGCCGTGCTGAGTGTCCGGAAGAAACGGTAAGTAGGGCGCCTGACCCTCTGCGTGGCGTTCCAGCAACTCAAACTTTGCGATGGCCTGCGCGGCGATCGGACTGACGAAGCGGCCAATAAGGTAGAGCACGAGATCCTGCCACGAGGCGGCCCCGCCCGACATGACGAACTCCTCTCGCTCGCCTGCCGTAACAAGCACCTCATCCAGACGCAGATCAATCTTCGGGAAAGACGCCCGGACGGTTTGCTCAAAGGCCCAATGGGTTGTCGCCGGGAGACCGTCGAGCAAACCAGTCTCCGCCAGCAGGCCGAGGCCGGTGCAGGCGGAGCAGAGGACTGCTCCTCTGGTGTGCATGCGCTGCATCCAAGCCACAAGTTCCGGATGCCGGTCCACCACCCAGCTCTCTTCTACCGCCATGGTCGACACGATGACGATATCGGTATCCTCCACCTCCGCCACGGCGCGCTCGATGGTGATCGGCAGTCCGCTGCCGGCGATCACCGTCCCCGGTGCCGTTCCGACAATCTCGACCTCGAAAGGCGGCGACGCGGGCACGCCCTCGTGGAAACTCGCCACGACTGGAAAGGCCGTCAGCACTTCGTAAAGCCCGGCAACGGGCATCGCCAAGCTTCCCGGAACGGCGACGAGGCTCACATGTATTGGCGGCGCAGAGGTCGTTCTCGTCCTCCGCGACGGAAATGGACCGATGCCGTCGACTCTCGCACTTACAGGGTCGGTTCTCAACCGACAGACTCTTCGCAACTCGGGAAAAGGAGGAATCGAAGATGCTCTTCAACATGCGACCTCAAATCATGGCCGTCGCCGCACTTGCGCTGTCGGCCATGCTCCCCGGCACGGCCGGAGCGGAGTCCGAAGCGGTCAGGGCGATTGAGAAAAGACTCGGCCAATATGAGGCACGCTTCAACCGGCAAGACGCCGAGGCGGTTTCACGGCTGTTCAGCGAAGAGGTGGTTTATTACGGCCCGCTCGGTCAGGTGTTCGAGGGCCGCGACGCCGTCGAACAGCGCTACCGGAACAGCTTTGAGGCCGGTTTCAGCGACATGGAGGTCGAGACGCTCGAGATCGAGGTGCTTGGCGACACGGCCTGGGACATCGCTCGGTACACGATCCTTGACCCGTCGGGCAAGCCGCTGGCGGGCTACCATCTCGCCATCCTGGAGAGGGTGGATGGGGAATGGATTGTCCAGCGGACGCTGGTCAACGCGGTGATACCGCAGCCGCCCAGGTAGGAATATTGCCACGCCGGCAAAGAGGGGACATCGAACCACGGCGGGCAGGTCCTGCTGAGCCTCACCGTTTCAGCGGATGCCTTGAACAACAGCCCATACACCGCCCGCTTGTTCCAGTAGGCAATCCGCGCGATTTCCTCCGGAAGGGTGAAGACGACGTGGAAGTATTCCACGGGCAGCAGGTCCTCGGCGCGCGCCGCCATCCAGTCGCGCGCCGCCGGTCCCTGGCACTTCGGGCAGTGCCGGTTCTTGCAGGAGTTGTAGGCGACGTGATGGTGGCTGCACTTGCCACACACGACCACATGACCGCCGAGCGCCTCGGTCCGGCAGGCCTCGATTGCCGACATCACCTTGAGCTGGGAGAGGCTGAGATGCCCGGCATTAGCCCGCCGCCACGTGTCAACGGCGGTGCAAAACCCGGCCACGCGGCGGCGTAAAATCAGGCCAGGTGACGATGGCCGGCGCCATGGCGCGCGCGCTTACCATAGAGCTGGCGCGTGCCATGGCGCATTGGC
>NZ_JAOTBE010000169.1 GCF_026162645.1 Paracoccus rhizosphaerae | reverse complement strand
AGTATCGAGAAGATCGTCGATGAAGCCTATTCGCACTACATCGAAAGAATTGGCTGCAAGCCTGCTCCAATGACCGGTGATTATACCGCGCTTGTCGCCTCAGGCAGCGTATGGGTGCTTACAGTGGGCGATAGCCTTGCCGGCCTCATCGTCCTGAGAACCAAGCCAAATCATCTGCTGGTCAGCAACGTGGCTGTTGGGAAGACATACCAAGGCCAGGGCTATGGCAGACAGCTTCTCGATCACGCCGATGCGCTCGCGCGGCAAGAGGGGAATAGCGAACTTCACCTCTACACCAACGAGTTGACGCATGAGAACCTAAAGATCTACCTTTGGTTTGGGCTGGAAGGAATAGAAGCGTGCCGAGGAAGACGATTTCCGTCGCGTTTTCATGAGAAAAATTCTCCCGCGATAGGTGGCTTAACCCTGCATCGCTGCTGCTCACTGCAACTGCAGCAATGGAAGCTCCCTCGATAGCCAGATGGAGAGGGCATACGCCGACGGCGGGAGATCGATGATCTCATCGAAACAAAGCTTTCACGTCTTGCTCATCCTCTCCTGGAGGCCAGTTAATCGCGCTGGCAAGGCCAGCCAATCAAGTGTGTCAGCTGTCGGACCGGTCGGGCGATACTCTGCACCTATAGGGCGCCGCCAGTCCAGCGCGTCCAGAAGGCTGAAGATCGCTCTATAATCGAGCAAGCCGTGATCTGGTGTACCACGATCCGGAACCGAGGCAACCTGCACGTGGCCAATCAGCGGCAGGTGCGTCCGCAGACGTTGGGCGACATCGCCCTCGGTGATCGCGACATGGTAGCAGTCGAACATCATGCGCAGGTTTGGATGCCCCGCACATCCGATCAGCGCCGCTGCTCGATCCGTCCGCGTCAGGAAATAGCCAGGCGCGTCTCGGTGGTTCAGGGGCTCAATCAGGATTGTCAGGTCCGGTGCAGTCCGACACGCGTAGTCGATATTGCGCAGGTAGGTTTCTTCGGCAATAGGGCCCTCGGCCCGTCCAGCCATGACGTGGATCGCCTTGCAGTCAACCTCGCGCGCATAGGCGATAGCCAGATCGATGGCGGCGCGGGCGTCAGCCTCGCGGCCCGGCAATGCCGCCAATCCGTTTTCTCCCGGCCGTCCACGTGGGGTGTTCAGCCCCAGCATCTCCAGAGAAGCCGCCTCCAACGCTGCACGCACATCTGACGGCGGCGTGTCGTAGGGCCAATGGCACTCGACGGCGGCGAATCCCGCGCGCGCGGCAGCTGCGATGGCGTCCGGCAACGGCAGTTCCGCCCAGAGAAAACCCAGATTTGCT
>NZ_JAOTBE010000168.1 GCF_026162645.1 Paracoccus rhizosphaerae | reverse complement strand
ATCCTGCAATCCGACGTCTATGGCGGCTACAATGACCTGTATCTGGCGGATCGCAGCCCAGGCCCGGTGCGCAGCGCGCTCTGCTGGAGCCATGCCCGGCGCAAATTCTTCGAATTGGCTGACATCCGTGGCAAGGCGCGCAAGAAAAAGCCAGCGTATGACATCTCGCCTATTGCGCTGGAGGCCGTGAAGAAGATCGATGCCATCTTCGACATCGAGCGCGAAATCAACGGCGTGGACACCGATGCCCGCCTTGCCGTGCGCCGGTATCGATCGCAACCGTTGGTCGAAGATCTGCGCAGATAGTTGCTGGAAGAGCGCGCCAGGCTGTCAAAACACAACGGCATCGCCAAGGCCATCGACTACTTCACTACCCCGAAACACGGCAGATGGGCGGCCTTCACTGAATTCCTGGACGATGGGCGCATTTGCCTGACGAACAATGCAGCCGAACGCGCCCTCAGGGGGATCGCGTTGGGCAGAAAATCATGGCTCTTTGCCGGATCGGAGCGTGGCGGAGACCGGGCGGCCTTCATGTATACCCTGATTGTGACGGCACAGATGAACGATATCGACCCGCAGGCGTGGATGGCCGATGTCCTGACGCGACTGCCGGACATGCCCGTCTCACGTGTGCAGGAATTGCTTCCGTGGCACTGGAAGGCAGCCGCGGAAAGGGAGAGGATTGCGGCATGACGTTGGTCGCACGCCTCAAGGTCACGCTGTCAGATGTCGAACCCCAGGTGCTCCGGCGCTTCGATGTGCCGCTGAAGATCAAGCTCAACCGCCTGCATGACGTGATCCAGGCTGCCATGGGCTGGACCGACACACATCTCTACGAGTTCAGGGCCGGCGGCGTGGGCTGGGGCGTGCCCGATCCCGACGGGATCTACGATGGTCCGCTGCCCGCCAGAAAAACGAGCCTGTTCGATGTCCTCGAAGATATCGGCACCAAAACCATCCATTACATCTACGACTACGGTGACAACTGGCACCATGTCATCAAGGTGGAGAAGATCGGCGATGCGCTCCCGGGCGCCAAATTCCCCCCGTCTTGTGCGCGCCATCGGCGCCTGTCCTCCCGAAGACGTGGGCGGCTTCCCCGGCTATGCCGACTTCTTAGAAGCCATGAACGATCCCGGGCACGAAGCCCATGACGACATGATGCGATGGCACGGACGCAAGTTCGACCCGGAAGATGCCGATATCGGTGGCATCCTCGACAACTTCGAACGCCTTTCAAAGAAGTGGGCGCCAAAACCACGGAAACCCAAAACCTCCACAACGCGGCTCTGATCAAGCTAACACAACTGCGGCCGCCCTCGCCAAATGCTTAC
>NZ_JAOTBE010000167.1 GCF_026162645.1 Paracoccus rhizosphaerae | reverse complement strand
TAGAAGCTGGCTCCTGCGGGTGCAGTTAACTCGCTTTTTGTCTTGTGCGGACAATGGTTCTCCGACCTCTAAAGGCGAGCCAGCTCATGACAACATTCACCATCCGTGGCGACCAGTTGATTGTCGATCCGGCAGTTGGCACCAATTCCTCCGAAGGCACTGCGACAGTGCAGTGGGGGAGGCAGCTGTGGTCCAAGGGTCATACGATCGAGCTGACTGCGGTGAATGACACAGGCACCGAACTTACCGGACAAAGCGGCATTACCGGCCTGAAGGTCTTCGACAGTGCAGGCTTGCTCGTTGCCGAATATCGTCCAATGAACCCAGGTCAGACGGCCAGCATTCAGAGCGATATCTCCGGCCTCGGAGACAGCTATGCACGCATCAACACGACGGTGATGCAGCCGTCACCCGGTGCGCCCTGGCTTGGACCCATCATGATCACCAACGGCGACAATACATTCTCGTCGTTGCCGATCACCTTTCACGTCGGCAATGGTGCGTATGACATCACGCCGACCAACCAGAACCTGCCCACCGCAACCCAGCCTTTGGATGCTCCGCCATGCTTCGGCCCTGATGTCCCCGTCGACGTGGTCCGGAGAGGAGTTATACCTGTTCGTCTCGTCGAGGCAGGTGACATGATCCTCACATCCGAAGGGCGACAGCCGGTGCTCTGGACCGGCCGACGTCTCTGCGCCTGTAAATTGGAGCGGGAGTGGCCGGTCGAGATCAACGGGGAGCTCTTCTCGCCGCTCCACCGCATCTTCTGGCGGGGACGGTGGGCCAAGGCGAAACATCTGGCGGAGGCGGGCAGAGCGAGCAGGCGCAGCGACTGTCACGAGATCTACTATCATCATGTTCTTCTTCCCCTGCACTCGATCATTCTCACCGGGCGAAATCAGGTCGAGAGCCTGCTTGTCACGCCGTATTCTCTCAGCTTGTGGAAGGGCACCGATGCTGGTCTGCAGGACCATAAGGATGCCTCCAGAGATCTCGGCTACGGAGAGTGGAAGCGTGGAGAACTGCTGCGCCATGAGCGCACCGCCGAGCTTGTTGATGTGAAGGTGCCTGCGCAGAAGGCCTTCTAGAAGAATGCAATGAAGTAGTAGCTCATTCCAGGCCTCTCGCCTTTGCCCCTGCTAGGCGTCGACTAAGCATGTTGCGACGCGCTTGGACGGCTGCTTGGTGATGACGCACAGCACGTTGGTGTGCCTTTGGTTGTCGGCGCTTTTCCGGACGCTCTTGATGTAGAAGTGTTCGCTTGGGGGGACGAAATCGGCTACGGGCTCTTCGGTCGATGTAGGTTCCGGAGCATGCTGCAGAAAGTAGCTATGCAAATGGGCTGCAATCAGACAA
>NZ_JAOTBE010000166.1 GCF_026162645.1 Paracoccus rhizosphaerae | reverse complement strand
GAAGGTCATCTCGTGGCCGGCTTCGACATCCGGAGACGCTTCGCCGGCCACGCCCGCCGTAGCGCCCAGACCCGTCATGCATTAAGACTGAAACCGGACCACCCGATGGGGGCAGGTCAGCCATGATGACGAATTCGATAAGCAGATCGCGCTCCTGGAGCGCGAGGCGGAAGCCGGCACGCATGTTGCTTGGGAGGCCGACGACGGTCATACCCGCGGCGGCTGGCCGAAGCTCTGGCGTGATGAGCGCGCCGCCAGCCTTGCTGCATCCGCGGTCGAACTGTGTCGCTTTCAGAACTCGGTCGCCGCAGTCGTCGATGCGCTCGAAGCGGAACGTCTTACGAACCGCCTGACAAGTGGCGACTAACACGCAAACGGCGCCTCAGCGGGCGCCGTCCCTTGAGGACCTTCGGGTCCAATGCCGCCGGTCTGGATCATCGGGCGGCAGGCGCGCCGGCGAACAATACTCCTTCGCTGCTACGAAGATGCCGGCGCGCCACCAGACGATGTGAAGCAGACACTTAAGCCGCCTCATCCTCCTGAAGGTCGGCGGAGTTTTGTGCCTGCCCAAGATCATCCACTCGACGCTTTATCAGCCTCTTCTTTAGCTCCTTACTGATCGCCTCAGACCGCTTCTGCATGAAAGTGTCATAATCATCTTCATAGATACCAAAATCTGCGATACCATTGATCACGTGAGTTCTCATGGTTCTTTCGATATCGGAATTATCCCTTGAGAAGTCGGACATATATTTGGACGGAGCCTTGGAACCTATTTCTCTCTTATTAAGGTAGTCATCGACAATGTTAATGTTCACAACATTATTTGCATACCATTCTTCAAACTTTTTCTTGCGGAGAAATGCCCGAGGGAAGAAGTGGTGATAGTTTTTGCTGTTTGCCTGCTTTAGCCAATAGTTACTAATCTGCACAATACCATTATCTCTAAAAGAGAGAGGGCGGTGATAAGCAAAAACACAAAGAATTGCTTTTACGAAGCTTCGCCCAGCATTGAACGACCCATTCTCAACAATAAATTTGGGAGATATATCTACGCCCCAATCATATTCTGGCGATCCAGACGCCAGTATCACGTCAACCCTCGAAATATCTTGAGCCAGCTTGCTCTCAAGCGACGAGGAGTAGCGCCCGGCCAAGGCACATCTCCAGAAGAGGTCATCTAGCTGAGCCTTCTGATCCTTAGTTGGTTTTTTCGGATTGTGGTAGAAAAAGTAAGCGAACGGGACGATAAGCGCTAGGGTCAGGATGCATTGATTTTCGATGTGCTGCGTGATTCACGGCTCGGAAAACGGAGCGGTGACATGAGCGACCTTTTCTGGCTGACCGACGCGCAGATGGCCAAGCTTTCCCCTTT
>NZ_JAOTBE010000165.1 GCF_026162645.1 Paracoccus rhizosphaerae | reverse complement strand
ACCGCCGACGGTGCCTACGACACCCGCCGCTGCCACTCCGCCATCATCGACCGGCAAGCCATGCCAATCATACCGATCCGGAAGAACGGGCGCCCTTGGAAGGAAGACTGCCCGGCAGTGACGGCGCGGAACGAGACGCTGCGCGCCACAAAACACTACGGCCGGGCGTTCTCCAAGGGTAATCCTCCCCATGGTTAAGGGGATGCGAAGTAGAATTTTCTCGACAGGATGAACGAGGAGATTCAGATGAAGAAGAGCCGTTTCACCGAAGCCCAGATCATGGGCATGCTGCGTCAGGCTGAGGCCGGTTTGGCGGTGCCTGAGCTGTGCCGCGAGCATGGGATCAGTAGCGCGACGTTCTACAAGTGGCGTGCCAAAGCGGTCTGCCGACCTGCTTGCCGCCATCGAGGCGGGAGAGCGGAATATGATTGCGGAATTGGCGGAGGCGCCGGTCAACGCATGGCAGACCAAGGCGTTGATGCGGGAACTGGTGCGCTAGGCGGTGGCAAGCATGATGGCGCGTCAGGAAGCGCCGTTCGGCGAAGCGGAGAGCGCGGCCTATGTTAACGACATGGAGGAGAAGAAGGCGCGGATCATAGATGCACAGCGAAGCCGCGACTGGTCCCTTGCCGTGGAACTTAGCAGTTCCATGACGCCCCTTCTCGGTGACGAGACGCATGCCCTGACGCATCCAGTCCTGGCCCGCGAGATGCTTGCTCAGACCCGCGCCCTGCTCGAGCTTTCGCTCAACGTTGAAAGAGAATGTCATGATCCTCTCAGCGCAGGCCGGTCCATCCTCGAAAGTGTTGGACCTGTCGCGGTTTGGTGCCGCTCCTTTGACCACGTAATGTGCAGCAGAGGAGATGAACCATGGGCACAGTCAGGACGGATGAATTTCGCAAGGATGCAGTGCGGATTACGCTGACCAGCGGGCTTTCGCGGCGTCAAGTTGCGGATGATCTTGGGGTCGGCTTGTCGACCCTCAATAAGTGGGTGAACGCACTTCGGGACACGGACGTAGTCTCAGCCGAGGATCGCGAGCTGGCGCGTGAGAACGAACGGCTTCGGCGCGAGAACCGTATCCTCAAGGAGGAGAGGGACATCCTAAAAAAGCCACCCAGTTCTTCGCGAGCCATGGAGGGCATGAACGCCATGGGTCCGAGTGAATGCCCGACACCGTGAGGTTCAGGTTCATCGAAGAACAGCATGGGGCCTTCCCGATCGACCGGCTGTGCCAGGTGATGAATGTCAGCCCGCGTGGATTACGGACCTTTCGCAGCCGCCCAGCCAGCCATAGGCAGCGCATGGACATGGTCGTCCTGGCGCATATCAAGAAACAGTCGCGTCTGAGCTTGGGCAGCTATGGTCGCCCGAGGATGACAGAC
>NZ_JAOTBE010000164.1 GCF_026162645.1 Paracoccus rhizosphaerae | reverse complement strand
TGCCTTGTCGGGACAGGGGCGTCGGAGTGCGAAGAAGCGGGCAGGCCGTCTTGACTATGAGCTGCGAGCTCGCGTTGTTATCTGGCCGCCCCTGCGACTATCCCGTCTGCGCTGTGAGCGCGTATCCGTAGATGTCGCACAGCCCGCGCACTCCCCATCGACAACAGGGAGGGTTTTGAATGAGGTCGATCGGAATGGATGTGCATCGAAGTTTCGCGCAAGTGGCGATCCTCGATGGCGGCAAGTTCGCAGAGGAATGCCGGATCGAACTTGAACACGGCGCGGTTCCAACTGGAGGGTCCGCAAGGACGATGAGGTCGTGCTGGAAGCGACCGGCAATACGGCGGCCATCGTCCGGTTGCTGACGCCGTTCGTTGCGCGGGTGGTGATCGCTAACCCGCTCCAGGTGAAGGCCATCGCGCACGCGCGGGTGAAGACCGATAAGGTGGACGCGAGGATTTTGGCGCAGCTTCATGCTTCCGGATTCCTGCCTGAGGTCTGGGCGGCAGACGACGAAACGCAGAATCTTCGGCGCCTCGTTTCGGAACGTGCGGCACTGGTGCGCTCCATCCGGCGGGTGAAGAGCCGGGTTCAGGCCGTTCTCCACGCCAACCTCGTCTCCGGATACGGCGGGCACCTGTTTGGGAAAGGCGGCCGCCGCTGGCTTGCGACGGACCCGTTGCCTAAAGCCGAACGTGACCTGCTGGCCCGCCATCTTGACGAGTTGGATTGGCTGGATACCAAGCTGGAGAAGCTGGATCGTGCCTTGGCACGCACCTCTTTGGATGATGCCCGCATGCGAAAGCTGATGAGCATTGCCGGTATCAGCTCTGTGGTCGCAACGTCGGTCATTGCAGCGATCGGCGACATCTCACGCTTCCCCTCGCCCGACAGATTGGCCAGCTACTTCGGCCTGACGCCACGGCTCCGGCAGTCCGGCGATCACCGCGCCATCCATGGCCGCATCTCCAAACAGGGGAACACGGTCGCGAGAACCATGCTGATCGAGGCCGCCTGGTCGGCAGCGTCGGTGCCCGGACCGCTGCGCGCTTTCTTTCTGCGGATAAAGGACCGCAAAGGTGTCAATGTCGCGGCGGTTGCCACCGCGCGGAAGATCGCAGGGCTCATCTGGCAATTGCTGACGAAGGAGGCTCCCTATCGATGGGCTCGCCCTGCCTTCGTTGCAATGAAGATGCGCAGACTGGAACTGCGGGCCGGGGCTCCCAAGGCACACGGGCCAGCCGGGCCCGGCCGCGACTACTGGATCAAGGAGCTCCGCCATCGAGAGATGGACCTCGTCGCGCAGGCCGAAGCGGCCTACGCAGCCATGGTCGAGGCATGGAAAGACAGGCCGCCAAAACTGAAAAAGAGCTGAGAAAATGGCTGTTCAACAACATCCGT
>NZ_JAOTBE010000163.1 GCF_026162645.1 Paracoccus rhizosphaerae | reverse complement strand
TCCTCAGGGCGCTCTACGCCCTTCAGCAATTCGTCCAGCAGTTCCTTGGAGATCGTCATGCATGCTTCCTGTCGAAGAAGCATGGACCAGATCACTCATACACAGAAAATCTGACACTCTCCGACCAAACGTTCAATATCGCGCCGAACCTGCTAGACCGTGACGTCACGGCAGATGGGCTCAACCGGAAATGGGCGGGCGATATCAGCTACATCCGGAACCGCGAAGGATGGCTGTATCTGGCGGTGATCCTGGACCTGCATTCCCGCCGTGTGATCGGTTGGGCCGTCAGCAACCGCATGAAACGCGATCTTGCAATCCGGACACTGAAGAGGGCAATCGCTCTGCGGTCACCGCCGCGGGGCTGCATCTTCCACAGCGATCGCGGCAGCCAATACTGTTCTCACGACTACCAGAGGGTCCTGCGCGACCAGGGCATGAAGGCGTCGATGAGCGGCAAGGGCAATTGCTATGATAACTTTGCCGTCGAAACCTTCTTCAAGACCATCAAGGTCGGACTGATCTGGCGGCGCACTTGGGGAACCCGCAGGCAGGCTGAAACAGCCATCTTCCAATACATCAACGGCTTCTATAACCCGCGCCGTCGGCGCTCAGCGTTGGGAAGCAAAAGCCCCTTGGCCTTCGAACGCCAAATGGCCTAAACGAGCATCTGGAGCGGCACGAATACGCGACAGGTCCAGAATGCGCGCCGCGCTCGCCGCTGCCGAAAGGCGCGCTGCGGCTGCCGAGGCCGATCTCGCACAAGCTCGTGCGGTGGTCTCGACCTTGGAAGCGATGATCACGCATCTCCGGCTCGAGATCGCCAAGCTTCGGCGCGAGCAGCATAGTCACAACTCAGAACGCCGCTCTCGCCTGATCGACCAGATGGAATTGCAACTCGAGGAGCTCGAGGTTTCGGCCGCCGAAGACGAGATTGTCGCCGACAGGTGGCCGAGACCACAATCGTTGCGGGGTTCAAGCATCGCCGCCCGGCTCGCAAGCCCTTCCCCGACCATTGCAAGAAGAAGCCTCTGCACGACATATCGCACGTCGCTCTGGAAGCGGTGAAGAAGACCGATGCCATCTTCGACGTCGAGCGTCAGAGCAATGGCATGGATACCGCATTGCGACTGGAGGCCCGGCAACGGCTGGTCCGTCTGCTGGTAGAGGATCTGCACGACTGGATGCGCGCTGAACAAGGCACGATGTCGAAGTACAATCCCGTCGCCAAGGCGAACAGCTACATGTTCAAGAAGGATCGTTGGGCCGCTTTCACGCTGTTCCTCGACGATGGGCGTATCTGCTTGACACGGATGTTGTTGAACAGCCATTTTCTCAGCTCTTTTTCAGTTTTGGCGGCCTGTCTTTCCATGCCTCGACCATGGCTGCGTAGGCCGCTTCGGCCTGCGCGACGAGGTCCATCTCTC
>NZ_JAOTBE010000162.1 GCF_026162645.1 Paracoccus rhizosphaerae | reverse complement strand
AATCATACCGCTCCGGAAGAACGGGCGCCCTTGGAAGGAAGACTGCCCGGCAGTGACGGCGCGGAACGAGACGCTGCGCGCCACGAAACACTCCGGCCGGGCGTTCTGGAAGCACTGGACCGGATACCACACCAGGAGCCGCCTGGAGAGCTTGCGTAGCGAAGGCCTTTAAAGCGAATGCCGTCGCGCGGCACGATCCTAGGCTGGGCGTGCTGGACCAGGAGCAGGTCATGCTCCTCCAGCATGGGGCAGCCGTGCCTTGCTCCCGTACCGGCACGATACTCCGGAACATTGGTCGTCGCGCTTCATGAAGTACTTCCAAACCTCCTGCTCGTGCTGTCTGCTCCTCAGGGGCATTGTGGTCGGGTTGATCTTTGGCATCCGCGTTGGGTTGACACCCGCCGCGCACTTCTGAGATGACGGCGTCGGCCGCAAAGGCTGATACTTAAAACGATCCACACGATCAGCCCAGGTGGTTATGTACAGTTTCTGGGGATAGATGCAGGGTTTACGAGGTTTCTGCCCGAAGTCTCAAGCCGCTACAGAAGCTGTCGGAGGAACCGTTACAGAACACCAAGATCAAAGCTGGTTGCGAGCAAGCGGCACAACGGATCTCATATACCACCTCAACCGCCATGAAAACTGGTCTCCTGGCAAGATTTCGCCGTTTCTTCGAATGAACCATAGGGCGATCTATGGTCAACATCTGCGAGTGTGCTATTCGTCGGCTGTCACAGGAGCTGAATGGCTCTCGGCGGATAGGGGTCCTCTCGATTTTTGGATTGGACCAAAACTTCGTTGGCGGCATTTGGCGATGCCGCCTGCCCTCCAGGAGTAAGCGGATGATTGCAGCCAATCTGGCCTTCGCCCTTGTGATTGCCCTCGGCGTCAAGGTGCTGTTCCTGCTCAGCGGATATGCGTTTTGGGAATGCCTCACTGCATACGCTCTCTGCGGCGCTTTCTCGATGCTGGCATTGTCATGGGCGACGTTCGCAAGAGCGCCCCTTCATATAAACCGACAGTCATGACGGACGGGCTTCCTGCCTGACTCTTGACCGGTGACATTGTCGAACATGACCCAAGCTGTCACATCCCACGTGATTGCAGGGCCGCTTCTTGAAGAGCTCCGGTCTTTGTTTCTGCCAGTCCTTGAGCGCGTCGATGGGCGTTTGCCCCTTCAGCACTGATTGCGGGAGCTGACCGTTGTAGAGGCGGACATATCGCAAGACTGTCTGCTCCAGATCTTCGCCGCTGTTGAAGTGGTGGCTTTGCAAGACGTCCTCGATCCGGCCGTTGAAGCGCTCAACCTAGACCTGTCCCGGTTCCGTTCCGGTCTCGTGCTCATGTTAGGTGGCCTTGTTTTCGAAGGCCACGGGTGATTTCCAGCCCAATGCAGAGTGTCGGCGCCGCGGGTTGTAGAAGCCGTTGATG
>NZ_JAOTBE010000161.1 GCF_026162645.1 Paracoccus rhizosphaerae | reverse complement strand
GTCTCCGTAAGGTCCGTGGTTGAAGTCGCCAAACTCCACCTCGATCCTACACCTCGATGGCCACCCGGGATCACACCGCCAGCGGCGACGAAATTACACCAGCTCCTCGGACGCTAACTCATGAGCGTGGAGCTGACATATTCCGGGCCATTATCAACCCTTATGGTAAGGGGCTTGCCGCGCCATTCGATGATCTGGTTCAGGGACCGGACGACCCGCTCCGCTGGCAGCGAAAAGTCCACCTCGATGCCCAAGCCCTCGCGGTTGAAGTCGTCCAGCACGTTCAGAAGTCGGAACTGCCGTCCGTCGGCCAGGCGATCGGCCATAAAGTCCATCGACCAGACCAGGTTCGGGGCTTCAGGAACCGCCAGTTCCTCGGGTTTCTTCCGCTTCAGGCGCTTGCGAGGCCTGATCCTCAGGTTCAGTTCCAGCTCACGATAGATCCGGTAGACGCGTTTGTGGTTCCAGCCATGGCCCTGGACGTTGCGCAGATACAGGAAACACAAGCCAAAGCCCCAAGTCTTCCTGGCATTAGTTAGCCCGATGAGCAGATCGGCGATATGCTCGTTCTCGTCGTCGCGCGTCAGACTGTAGCGGAAACAGGTCTCGCTGACGCCAAATGCCCGGCAAGCCAGCGCGATGCTGATCCCCTTCGTCGCCACCGCCTTTTCGGCCAGCTCGCGGCGCTGAGCTGGCCGCGTTACTTTTTTACAAGCGCCTCGCGAAGCAGATCGGCCTGCATGCTCAGATCGGCAAACATGCGCTTCAGCCGTCGGTTCTCGTCTTCAAGCGCCTTCATCTGGCTCATCATGGATGCATCCATGCCGCCATACTTCGCGCGCCATTTGTAAAACGTCGCGCTGCTGATCCCATGCTCGCGACACAGTTCAGGCACAGGTAAACCACCCTCGGCCTGGCGCAGCACGCCCATGATCTGGGCTTCAGTGAAACGGCTCTTCTTCATCGGAATCTCCTCGTCCAACTTGCCGAGAAAATTCTACGCCCGCATCCCCTTAACCACGGGGAGGATTACCGTCCCGGGCGCGGGTCAGCGAGAGCGCCAGTGCCGCGACCAGCAGGCCCGATGTGGCTGCATCTTCGGCGATGGGCTGACGAAGATGACCGTGTCTTCCACTGCTTCGGCGGTGCAACGGTGCTCGTCACCTCCCTTTAGGCCGAAAACGTCATCATCGAAACAGAACTCGTCTATCTGACGGCGGCCGTCGCACAGGAACCGGGAGGTGCGGACAGCCCCGGCGATGACCCGATAGACATGAAGGGCGCGATCATCCTCCGAAAAGCGGTCTCATTCTTGCAAACGCGGCGGTTGATGAGGGTAAGCGCTATAGCCTTTTGCATCGCCTTCGACGGCGCTCGCCATGATATACGGATGTTGTTGAACAGCCATTTTCTCAGCTCTTTTTCAGTTTTGGCGGCCTGTCTTTCCATGCCTCGACCATGGCTGCGTAGGCCGCTTCGGCCTGCGCGACGAGGTCCATCTCTCGAT
>NZ_JAOTBE010000160.1 GCF_026162645.1 Paracoccus rhizosphaerae | reverse complement strand
CTTCGAATACATCAACGGCTTCTACAACCCGCGGCGCCGACACTCTGCATTGGGCTGGAAATCACCCGTGGCCTTCGAAAACAAGGCCGCCTAACATGAGCACGAGACCGGAACGGAACCGAGACAGGTCCACGCCGGGCAGAATGAACCGAGGAGCGAGGGGATCGACGCATGGAGAAGCCTGACAATTCAGAGGCCGCATTTCCTGTCTTGAAGAGCAAGACTCGACAGGCGGGATGGCGACGGGCGAACCCGCTCAAGTATCGCGCGCATCTTCTTGTGCACAAGGCACTTGGCACTGGGCAGCTTCAGAAGCAGCCCTGCGAGGTTTGCGGCGCCAAGGCGGTCGACGCCCACCATGACTGTTACGAGGAACCACTTAACGTCAGATGGCTCTGCCGCCGTCACCACACGAAGCTGCACTACTATGGCGAGGACATGTTCCCGATCAGTCGCGTCTACGAGGGCGCAAGGTCGGAGGAGTGACCGGCACAACTCGAAGCGCGCGCGGCACCGCTGACTGAAGCATCTCGGTCATCGGCGCTCGCCTGCACTGCAAGGTGGCGTCAAAGCAGCCATTTGGCAGCACCCACTACTGACAACCGTCTGTGTCGCCCCGACCCGACGCTGGCGCGAAAGCTCCCGGTCATATTCACGGCAAGACCGCTTGCGACCCACGATCGGCGTTTGCGACCTGACCCTTGGCCGGCAGCTTGGACGAATCAATCAACATGCTGACAAATGGTCAAAAAGCCGGATCATCCCCAGAACCATCCCCGAAAAATTGGGATAACTTTTCCCTCCGCGAGTTCCGAGTGGCGGCTTTTCGGCACGTATAAGGATAGCAGCACCTTTCCCCCGCGCCCGGCTATTGCGGCAAGGACGTGTGCGCCACTGCCAGCGCCAAGGCGGCCTCGATGCAATCGCCGCTTGAGAATGGCTTGCCGATGTGAGGGATGTCTGCATAGCGGTCGGGTAGCTCATGCTTCTCATAGCCGGTGGCGAAGACGAAGGGGATATCCGCGCCCAGAAGCATGTCGGCCAGCGGAAACACCTCATCCGCGCGTAGCTGGACGTCGAGGATGGCTGCGTCAGGGCTGCGCGATCCTTTCAGCAGATTGATCGCATCTGGGATCGAACTTGTCGGCCCGGCCACGGCGACACCCCGATCCCGGGCCTCTGCGGCCAGATCTCGGGCAGTCCAGTATTCATCTTCCACGATCATGATCAGATACGACATCTTGTCCCCCATGCTGTTGTTTAAGCCGAGCTAAGAGAGTCTGCCTTGCATTTCCAAGCCCGGTGTAAAAATCATGGAACCAGCCTGAAAACAACTTGAAGGTTAATTGAGATGGTCCGTAAAGCAACCAATATCAGCACCTAGCTGCCCTTCCCGGATGATCCCATTGACCCTCGCCGGACCTCGTTCTTCATAGCAAGATCGGTTCTGCGCGAGGTTCGGAACGGGAGGCAAGGATGCTGATCTCTCTTCACAAGCAGGCGACGACGCC
>NZ_JAOTBE010000015.1 GCF_026162645.1 Paracoccus rhizosphaerae | reverse complement strand
CTCGTGCTCCTTCAGAATGCCGATGATCTGATCTTCAGTGAACCTGCTGCGCTTCATCTCTGGTCCTATCGGTTGGGCCAGAGTCTATCTCAAACTGGACTAGGCGGAGGGGGCAACGTCATTTTGGACAGATAACTGTAGTGAATACACTCTGGTTGGAACATGCGTCGTTCGAACGCCGATCACCCCGCTACGGGGTCAATTTACATGCCGGTTCACACCAGAAAGCAATCCTCTCAACCCATTGCCTACGCGTCTCGGGTAGGCGAGGCAAACCGGTGGAGTGGGACATGGGCTGGAGTCCTACCAAGCGTTGATTTTCTTCGTCGTTTGATCAAAGCGAGCATAGCATTGACCCTTTTGTAGGCCGGTTAGGTTCGCACCTTTGCCCAGAACTCTGGTCGCGGCACCTGGCTTGGCATTCGTTGCGAAGGCAGCAACAAGCCCCATGTTGTCCAAGAAGTCGTCTTCTTCGCCCGAAAAGTCGTCCGGAGACTGCGACACGAGCATCACTGCACCGCCCTTTGATCGACTCATCCGAATGAGGCGGGAGAGTGACGGAAGCTTCGTGCCTAAAATTTGGTGAGCCTCATCGATCATGCACAGCACGCGCAACGCTCGAGAACCATCAGGTCCGGTGTCGGTGTTAACGAGGCTGTTTAGGTGCTGGTCAAGTGCATCGAGAAGCAAGTTGACCACGATGGTGCGGCTATCTTCTGCGACCGTTGGCGGAAGCTTGATAATCCAGCTTCTCTGAAAGAACTCAGTCGGGGACATCTGAGGCTCAAATAGCGGGAAGCGGCTGAGCTCTTCCATGGTGGCAACTGCCCCATCTTCCCTGGCTTCGTGCTCTTCGTAGACTTCGATAAGCCGGTCGCGGATGTGCTTGAGCTCGCACGGCACTTCTGTTGCCATGGCACGCGCCGCAGCCTCATGGACATATGTCCGCTGTCGGTCCCCAAGCTTTGAACCCTTTAGCCGGGAGAATGACTCACGAAAACGCGATGCGGCTTGGTCGATCCCGAATTGGTCTCTCTCAATAAGAGCAAGGACATCGAGTGGAATTGGCATGCGCGGCGGTTCAATGACTTGGGCTTTGTACGCTTCACCAAGGGACTGCTGGCCTTTTGTGCCGGTAAAGCCCGCCAAGTCGCCTTTGAAGTCGAAAGCGATGAGCGGAACGGGGGCTTGCTCGCGGATACCGCGCAAGATTGCTGCGGCCATGACAGTCTTGCCAGAGCCACTCCCGCCCATGATAGCAGCATGAGGCGCCCCGCCCCTATTCAGGCTCCAATAAACCTTTTCTTTAGTTGTGACATCTTCACCGATCTCACCGAGCAGAACCTTGACTTCGCCGGTAGAGAAGGACGCACCCTCGGTACCCTTGCCCGCGGCGGGCCAACGGCCGCCTGCTTTCGGCAGTTCCGCCACATCGACCAGCCGTCCGACAAATTGCGCGATGTCTTGACCTGCGTGTGCCCACTCTTCATCCAGCTTCATCAAGCCACGCCGCCAATGGGCGCCGACAAGTGCGATTAGCCGCTTGGTATCGATATCCGGCTCGCCAGCGCGTTCAACGATTAGCGCAAGCCAGACGGAGAGCGCTGTGCCAGTTCCAAAAAGAGTGTCGCCTTTGATAGCCTTGCCCAGCTCCAGCTCGTCGGCAGGCAAATCCACAGGCGCGCTCATCGTAAGCGAGCGTGAGATGGCCATTCGGGCGGGAAGATAGCGTTTCCGCATTCCCAAACGCCCCATGAAGTCGGTGTTGAGTCTGTCACTGTCATAGTCAGTGCGGAAGTTTGCACCTGCCACTTCTACAAGAGAAATGCTCATGCTCGGCCTTTCGTATTTTCGAAATATCCAGGTTTCACTGTTGACTGGCCGATTTCGCCAACGCGTTCGAAATGAACAAGATATTTCTTCTGCACATGTGGAGCGATCTCGCTAAGGTACTCGCCAACCACTTCCGTATTGGTGGAAAGCAAAATCACCTGATGTTCGCGCTGCACAAGATGGTTCAAGACGCCTTTTCTATGCTCGATATCGAGCCGCCCAAGCGGCGTGTCAACGACCATGGGGAAGCCACGGCCAGATACAGACGAAACGGCCGAAATCAGAGCCTGGGTGAAGATCTGCTTTTCACCAGCAGAAAGGTCGAACCCGCGCAAATCAACGCCATCTGCGTTCAGAAGCTTCACATCACAATCTTCATCGATCGCGATGCGTTCCACGAGGTCCTTTTTATGGGCCATTGAGCGGTGCGCCTTGGTCATCGCTGATGCAATGGCTTCGATCTGGCTCGGAACGGCATTGGCAACAATTTCATCGACCATGAGCGCTACCTTGTTGGCGCGTGCTGCGCGACGGGCCGCGGGCGCGGCTTGGTCAAGCTGACCAGAAAGTTTGTTAGCTCGGTATTCTTCTGGCTAATCTGACTTTCAAGCGCAGCCATCTCCCGTTTAAGGGCGCCGATTTCTTGGTCGAGTTCCTGCAAGTCGCTGTTCACCTTCGAGAGACGTTCGCGCTTGGTGTCGACATGCGGGGCGACGGCTTCAGTGCGAATAACCTCATCCTGAAGCCTCTTGAGCGAGTCTTCATTCTCATCAATTCCAGCAAGGAGCGACACGATTGCCGGAGCGCCAAGTTCGTCGAGCTCTTCGAGCCGATCAATCACTTTCGAGCGGTCCAGCTCGTTTAGATACGGATGAAGATATGCATCCGCGCAGTTGGCGGGCGGCGGATACCAAAGCTTCTCCCAAGCGTTGCGGGCGCTATCCAAAACCCCTTTTCGCTGGCCATCGCTGAGGCACGGACTGATCGCCTGCATACCGGTGTCTACTGCGGCAAGAAATCTCTCCAAGTTGTTGTCACCTTGGTTCTTTCCGCTTTCCCATCGTTCACGAACACCCTCGCTCAGCAAGCGTGACTTCACGCTCGTGCGCAGGCTCAAGCCTGACAGTGCAAGAGCCAGATCCTTCACCATCAACTCTTCGAGCTGTGCTTTGCCCGTTTCAATGGCCCGCTCGAAATTTTTGATCTGTTCAAACTGTTCCTGAAGGAGCGCCTGAGAGCCAGTTCCGAAGCTTGCCAACTCGCGGATCAGATGCTCTTGTTCCTCTTTTAAGACTGCCCTCCTCGGCTCAATTTCAGCATAGCGCCCGGCCTTCTTGTCGTACTCGAAGTTGAGCGTGTGCCGATCCAACTCAAGCTTCTCGATAGTCTTATCAGAAACGTTAGGAGATTCCTTGCGCCGAACCTCAGCGTAAGAACGTAGGTCTTTAGCAAGTTGCTTCAAAACAGGGATGCCCAGCAGGCCTTCAATGCCGGCCCGCACCTGTGCCGACATCTCACGTTCAGCGAGCACGCTCACCTGTTCGCCGTCGAACATAAAGAAATGCGCCAACGTGAAGGGCAGCAGGTTCTCTGCAACGTATTCGCGGAACCAGTCGGCACGCTCGTTGCCTTGAAGCGGGCCAGGGCCGACTGCTTTGCGGGTCGATCCCTCGTAGATATGGATTTCCTCGTCCTGCGGGCGGTAAACCCCTGAGTCACTGAAGTGCCAGATCCGCTGGATCTCGAGAGGCTCGTCATTTTCGTCGCTGAAGATCAGCTTAACGGAGCAAGATGTGCGCCCAGCAGATGTGGCGCCACGGTGCAAAGCCTTCTCAAGGAAGTTTTTATAGGAGGTCGCCAGTCGCTCTTTATCCCCACCAGAAAAAGGCGAACGGGCGATCAGTGGTAGGCCATCACGTCCGAATATCCCAAGAACGATAGCTTCAAAGAGGCTCGTCTTGCCATAGCCGTTGGGGGCACCGATTAGGATGATGTTTCGGTTTTTGCCTGGGCGTGGAAATTCGAAGTTCGCCGATGTGTATGCTTTCCAGTCACGCAACGTAATCTGTGAAATATGCATTTGTTAATGTTCGTCCATCTGGATGCGGTCCAAAATGTCATCGAAGGAATCCCACAGACCGGCGCGACGTTGCTTGCCGGTCTGCTCGACTTCGACCTGGACCAGTTCCTCAAATTCCGCAAACAGCATGCCGTTCGACTTACATGCCTCCTTGATCATCGTTCGGCCGTCGGGATTATCGAGAAGTACAACAACATTACGTGGCATGCTTTCTGTCCTTCACAATCTCACGAACACTGAACGTCTTGGCCTTACCATGGTCGGCAATCTCTCCTGACCAAATCTGGTGAATAAGATCAATTTCTTCTTCTGTAATCAAGCTCTGCCCGGTTGCATGCTCCAGTCGTCTAAGCTTTTCAAGTATTTCTGCGCGCGTCTGGAGCGTGAACGGTCCTGGAACGAACGTGCCGCCATTCGTGATCGTGATACGACCATCCCGGCGGCGCGCCTGACGCCGTTCCTTCTCGTTGCGGATTGACACAAGCCAGTCGCGGAAATCCAACAGCGGGGTAAACTCAGAATAGCCGGATTCAACGAAGCCTTCGAGGCTCCGGTCTTTTTCAACAACCGTGCAGGTCCAGCACCCGAAGCGGGACGACGTTGTTCCGCAAGAGGGAGCGTCATCCTTAGACGTGACTACAGGGCACTCTCCACCACTGGCGCTGCGATAAAGACCTATTAGCTTCAAGTGCGACCCGCCCCACGGCGGTTCGTTGAGCGCCAGGAACTCCCAGACGTCATCTGTATGCAGCTCGACGATCGGGCGAAAGACCATGCATCCCACCAGATCATTGTGCTTGTTGAGCCGCTCCCCGTTGTCATAACGGCCGACGGATGCGGCGCGAGTCGCACTCTCAGATCGGCGCACACCAAGCAGCAGCACAACCTGCCCGGCCTCATCGGCCTGGCTCTTGATGTAGCGACTGGTGGGGAGGATTTTCATACGGTCCGTGCACCAACGAAACGACCTGTTGGGAGAGGGATAGCCGCGGCCGATGAGGTTTACCCAGAAAGATTGATCAGGCGATGGACGCGTGATCTTCGTAACTATGGGAAGACCAAACGCATTAGCTGCGTTCCCGATCTCTTCCATGCTTTCGACGATATGCTGTACGACAAGTGGGCTTTCCACCAGTGTATCATTGGCGACGATATGCACAGGACGGGAGCGTTGTGATGGAGGGATAGAGAGCAGCATTTCGATGACGAGGTGCGTCACCAGTGTGCTGTCCTTGCCTCCAGAGTATCCTATGATCCACGGCCAATCGTGATCTTGACGATATTCGTCCAGAAGTTCAGCCCGAATAGCCCTGAAGAGCGCTGCGCCCTCATCTTCGACTACCAATGCTTCAGCGACGCTCATGGGCTGTATTCCCCCTCGTTACCTGCGCGATTCCATCGCTCTGGCTGCTGCATATTGTGTAACAGGGCGGGCGCCGCACTGCAAATTGCGTGGGGACGCCTGACCCAGCGCTATGCAGATTAGCACGGCACTCAGAAATCGCTTCAGGCTGCGTTGTCGACTTTGCTGTGCCTCGGTTGAGCGGCCGCTTCGAGAAGCCGAGCATAAGGAGCCCCCGCAGCCGCGCTGTGCCGGCTCCTACCGCTGCACCTCCATTCGCCCATGCGGCTGAGCAGCTGGTAAGATTTCTTCTGAGCGAAGATCTACCAGCCGCACCTCCAGCTCCATATATCACCAAAGTTGCACCTGCGGTCATGGTTAAAATCATGTTGGTGCTCATGAGACTGAGGACGCGCGCGCCGCTTCTCGCGCCGAAGCTCAACAGATCGGAGAGAGCGCCGGCTTTCCCGCGGGATCTACTCCCTGTTGCGCGTCGCCGACGAACGGACAAGACTATTTTTATTAGAACTTCACGAGATCACCTTCCCTCTAAACGCATGATCCGGCCGGGCTGCGATGGCGGATGTCTCCGCCCGCCCGGATCATGCTCTGCCACCGCATGACCGACATCTTCGAATTGTAGGCGCTATGCGAAAACAGCTTATACGGCCAGTCGCCCGCAGATATCTGGCTTGTTCAATCTTGATGATAGTTCGCAGGAGCACGGCAAACACCGCGCCGAGTGCTGAGCTTCAGATGAATGCCCGTGCGCTGTTTGGCGGCTCGACAGCTGCCATATCGCCCTCGTCGACGCCGCAGACGGATCATCGGTGCTCCACGGCGTATTGTTTGTGCCGCTCATGAAGTGAACTCCGCAGAAAAAACTAAGCAGGAGCGATGGGCATAACTATCCCTGTTAATGTGTACGCATAGAGTTGCCTGAACGAGTACGAGAAGTAGAGCATTCTGAGGCACTTCCGAGAGGTACACCGGACAGTTAAGCTGTACTACAGCGCGGGTAAGATAAGAACCCCCGACCCCCTGATTACAAATCAGACGCTCTACCACTGAGCTAAGCCGGCGTTTCCGATCCGTTACCCTGCCCCGCAGAATTCCGCAAGTCGCGCGTGGCGGCGCCCAGGTTGGTGCGTGCCAGAAGGGCGACCGCCAGAAGTCCCACCGCCATGACCAGCAGCGCGGCCGGAGCGGCATTCCCCAGATCCTCGAGGCTGGCGCGTTCATGCGTGCGGGTGGCCAGGGTCTCGTAGTTGAAGGGGCGCAGCAGCAGCGTCGCCGGAAGCTCCTTGACGCAATCGACGAACACCAGAAGCAGCGCCGCTCCGACGGAACCGCGCATCAGCGGCAGGAAGACGTCGCGCAGGACGCCGGCGCTGTCACGGCCAAGCGACCGCGCCGCCATGGGCAGCGATGGCGGTACCCGGGTGAAGGCGCCGTCGATGGCGCCCTGCCCGATGGCGAAGAAGCGCACGACATAGGCAAGCACGATGGCCGCGCCGCTGCCGGTCAGGATCAGCCCCGGATCGCTGCCGGTCACGGCCAGCCAGCCATCGGCGACCCGGTGGTCCAGGGCCGCCAGCGGGATCAGGATCCCCACGGCCAGAACCGCTCCCGGCGCGGCATAGCCCACGGTCGTCACGGGTAACAGAAGGCGGGGCAGCGCGCGTCCCGACAGCCGCGTGCCATAGACCATGACAAGTGCCATCCCCACCGTCAGCAAAGACGCCATCCCCCCCAGCATGATGGTGTGCCATGCCGCACGCAGCAGGCCCGGCGTCACCCAGCCCTGCGGATAGGCCAGCGCATAGCGCAGGATCACCCCCACGGGCAGCAGGAAGCCAAGCGCGAAAGGCAGCACGCAGGCCGCCATCGCCATCAGGCCGACCAACGGGCGCAGCCGCTGGCGCTGGATGGGGCGGGGCTGGCGCGCGCTCTGGTGATAGCGGGCGTTGCGACGGGCGAAGCGTTCCCACAGCGCCAGGGCAACGACGATCAGCAGGATGACGCAGGCGATCTGCGCCGCGCCGCCGGCATTGCGGCGCTCCAGCCAAGTCGTGAAGATCCCGGTGTTCAGGGTCTGCACCCCGAAATAGCTGACGACGCCATAGTCGGCCACGGCCTCCATCATGGCGATGGCCGCCCCCGCGACGATGGCCGGGCGCGCAAGCGGCAGGCCGACGCGCCGGAACAGCGACCAAGGCCCGGTACCGAGGGCACGCGCGACCTCGTAGGCGCTGCCGGACTGCTCGATCAGCGCGGCGCGGGTCAGCAGGTAGACATAGGGATAAAGCGCCGAGGCCAGCACTACGATCGCCGCCTCGATCGAGCGGATGCGCGGAAACCAATAGTCGCGCGCGCTTTCCCAGCCGAACCAACCACGCAGCGCAATCTGCACCGGACCGGAATAGTCCAGGAAATCGGCCAGCGCGTACGCACCGATATAGGCCGGAACCGCCAGCGGCAGCAAAAGCAGCCATTGCAGCGCGCCCCGGCCCGGAAAGTCGTACATGCTGATCAGCCAGGCTGCCCCCGCCCCCATCGCCGCCGCCAGAAGGCCCGTTCCTGCCGCCAGCACCACCGTGTTGCCGAAATAGCGCGGCATGACCGTGGACAAAAGGTGCGGCCAGATGTTGTCGGTGGGGTTCGCCGCGATCCAGGCGACCGCCAGGACCGGCATCAGGACCAGTCCCGCCACGGCGATCGCGGCCAGCGACCATCCGCGACCGCCTGCCTGGCGCAGGGCGTGGTCGTGGCGACGTCTGGCGGTCGTTCGGGTCATGCAGATGGCGTTAAGGCAAAGCGATTTGACTGTCCACGCCAGACGGCTAGATTGCGCCGCAAGACAGCGAGCGGGGCGGCGGGACACGACGATGCAGGTGGCTTTTCACATGGGGGTGCACGGCACCGACGGCGACCGGCTGCTCAAGACCCTGCTGAACAACCGCGCGGCCCTTCGCCAGGCGGGGACCGAGGTGGTCACGCCGAACCGCCATCGCGGCCTTTTCGAAGAGGCGGTGAAGTCGTTGAACGGCGGAACCGCCACCCCCGAAATGGAGCAGATCATGCTGGACGCGATGCTCCATTCCGATGACCCGAAGCGCGTGGTGATGTCGACGCCCACCTTCATGGGCGCGCCAGGTCGCGCCGTCGGGCACGAGGGGCTATATCCCCAGATGGGAATGCGCGCGGCCGCATTGGGGCGGCTGTTTCCCTCGGCCAAGACCGAGTACTTCGTGGCCCTGCGCAATCCCGCGACGCTTTTGTCAGAGGTGCTGCCGCAGTTCAGCGGCAGCGGCTATGACGACCTGATGCAGGGTTGCCATCCGCTGCAGCTGCGCTGGCGGACGACGATCCAGGGCCTTGTCCGCGCGGCACAGGGCCGGCGGATCGTGCTCTGGTGCCACGAGGACGTGCCGCTGATCTGGCCCGAGGTCGTCCGCCTGGTCGGCGCCCTGCCGCCCGAGGTTCCGTTGACTGGCGGGCTGCTCTATCTGCACGACCTTCTGGGCGATCTGGGCATCGCCCGTCTGCGCGACGCGATGGCGGGCCGCGACCAGATGTCCGTGCCGCAGCGCCGCCAGCTTTACGGAGAGGTTCTGGCGACGCATGCCCTTCCGGACGCGCTGGACCAGGTGATCGACCTGCCGGGCTGGGACCAGGATCTGGTCGATCAGGTGACCGCGGCCTATCGCGCCGACGTGGCCGAGATTGCGGTCCTGCCGGGGGTCGAGTTCATCCTGCCCTAGAAGGTCACTCCATTCCCAACGCGGCCTTGTACATGTCGAGGATGGCTTCCTCCTCGGCGATGTCGTCACGGTCGCGCTTGCGCAGGGCGATGATCTTCTTCATGACCTTTGTGTCATATCCGCGGGCCTTGGCCTCGGACATGATCTCCTTCTGGCGCTCGGCGACGTCCTTCTTCTCGGCCTCCAGCTGCTCGAACTGTTCGATGAACTGGCGCAGCTCGTCGGCTGCGACCCCATAGGCTTGATCGTCGGGCATCGGATTCGTCCTTCGTCTGGTTTTCGCGTGGTGTTAGGCGGTCTTGCCGCAAGGCGCAATCGTCGCTAGGACGGCCCGACCCCAACGGCAGGAGCGGGCATGGGCCTTTACGACTGGATCATCTGGGCGGGTGCGGCGCTGACGCTGGCGGGCCTTGTGGCGCTGGTCTGGTGCATCTTCACCGTCGCCCGCGCGCGCAGGCGAGGCTTGGACGACGCCGCGCTGCGCGCCCACATGCGTGGGGTACTGGCGGTCAACATGGCGGCCCTGGCGGCATCCGCCATCGGGCTGATGATGGTGGTCATCGCCATCATCCTGGCATCATGAGAGCGCTGGTCCAGCGGGTGACCGAGGCCTCGGTCACCGTCGATGGTGACGTGATCGGGCGCACCGGTCCCGGCCTGATGATCCTGGTCTGCGCCATGCAGGGCGATCAGGACGCCGCCGCCGACAAGCTGGCGGCCCGCGTGGCCAAGCTGCGGATCTTCCGCGACGACGAAGGCCGCATGAATCGGTCGCTTTTAGACACGGGCGGCAGCGCGCTGGTCGTCAGCCAGTTCACCCTGGCGGCGGACACGCGCACCGGAAACCGCCCCGGCTTCTCGTCGGCCGCCGCGCCGGAGGATGGTCGTCGCCTTTACGAACGCTTCGCCGAAAGCCTGCGCGACCTTGGTGTCCATGTCGAAACCGGCAGCTTCGGCGCCGACATGGCGGTGTCCCTGGTCAACGACGGCCCGGTGACGATCTGGCTGGACAGCGCCGACCGCACTTGACTTTCGGGCCGCCATGGCCTATTTGCATCCCATCGCCGTCCGCTGCCGCGTGAGCAGCCACTGGGCCATGCCCGTCCGACGCCGATACCCCATCCGGTTTCCCATTCACGCGGGGAGGCAGCAGGCATCCTCGTATCGCGCCTGCACCCCTGCAATTGGCTGTGCGACCGCACGGCCCCTGCTCTTGCGTCCGATACGGGGGATGCCGGGCCGAAAGATGTCATGGAACAGAACAACACCCGCCGCCGTCCGAACCGCGGCGGCAAATCCGCGCCCCGCAACGCCGCGCCGCTGGCCGCCAACGAAGGACGCCGCGCCGCGGCCCGCGACCCGCTGCCGACCGGCCCCTTTGCCGACATGGGCATCGACCACCGCATTAACGCCAACATCACGGCCATGGGCCTGACCAAGCCGACGCCGATCCAGGAACAGGGTATACCCGCGGTGGTCCAGGGCCGCGACGTGCTGGGCCTGGCGCAGACCGGTACCGGCAAGACGGCTGCTTTCGGCCTGCCGATGCTGACGCGGCTGATCAACTATGGCAAGAAGCCCGACCCGCGCACCTGCCGTGCGCTGATCCTGGCGCCGACGCGTGAACTGGCCACCCAGATCGCCGCCAATATCGACGCCTATGCCGAAGGCACGCCGATCCGGTCGTTCCGCGTGGTCGGCGGCGCCTCGATCAACGTCCAGACCGAGCGTCTGTCGCGCGGCGTCGACGTGCTGATTGCCACGCCCGGCCGTCTGATGGACCTGATCGAGCGTCGCGCCATCAGCCTCGAGGCCACCACCTACCTAGTGCTGGACGAGGCCGACCAGATGCTGGACATCGGCTTCATCCACACCCTGCGCAAGATCGCGCGGATGCTGCCCCGCGAGCGTCAGACGCTGATGTTCTCGGCCACCATGCCCAAGCTGATGCAGGAGCTGTCGGACACCTACCTGACCGATCCGGTCAAGGTCGCGGTGAACCCTCCGGGCCAGGCGGCGAAGAAGATCGAACAGGGCGTGCACTTCACCACTCAGGGCGACAAGGCGACGCTGCTGGCGGAATACATGTCCAAGCATACGGACGAGCTTGCGATGGTTTTCGGCCGCACCAAGCACGGATGCGAAAAGCTGGCCAAGCTGCTGGAGAAGTGGGGCTTCGCCGTCGCCGCGATCCACGGCAACAAATCGCAGGGCCAGCGCGAGCGCGCGCTGGAAGCCTTCCGCCAGGGCCAGACCAAGGTGCTGGTCGCCACGGACGTCGCCGCGCGTGGCTTGGACATCCCCGAGGTCGCGCATGTCTACAACTATGATCTGCCGAACGTCCCCGAGAACTATGTCCACCGCATCGGCCGCACCGCGCGGGCCGGTCGCGACGGACGCGCCGTGGCCTTCTGCTCCCCTGCCGAGATGGGCGAGCTGCGCGCGATCGAGAAGGCCATGAAGGCCCCGATCCCTGTCATCGGTGGCGCACCCCATGCAGGCGGCGCAGCCGTGGCGCCGGGACCGCAGCGCGGACGCGGCAAGCCGATGGACGGCGGCAACAAGCGCCCCGCACGGCGCCCCTCGCGCCAGCCGAAAAGCCGCCAGGCTTGACCGGCGGACAAAACGACGAAGCCGCGGGGTCCCTCCCGCGGCTTTTGCTTGTCCAGCGGCCGCGCTGCCGGTAAGCGGCGGCCAACATGGCCAAACTCTATTTCAACTACTCGACGATGAATGCCGGCAAGAGCACATTGCTGCTGCAGGCGTCCTACAATTACCGCGAACGCGGGATGGATACGCTGCTGCTGACGGCGGCGCTGGACAGCCGCGCGGGTCCGGGCCGGATCGCCAGCCGCATCGGCATCGCCGATGTCGCGCAGACCTTCGATGCCTCGACGGACTTGGGCGCACTGATCGCGAAGACCGACCCGCGACCCTCCTGTGTCTTCGTGGACGAGGCGCAGTTTCTGACCCACCATCAGGTCTGGCAACTGGCACGGGTGGCCGACGATCTGGGCATCCCCGTCATGTGCTATGGCCTGCGCGTCGACTTCCGGGGTGAGCTGTTCCCCGGTTCCGCCGCGCTTCTGGCTCTGGCCGACGACCTGAGAGAGGTCCGCACCATCTGCCATTGCGGCCGCAAGGCCACCATGGTCATCCGCCGCGACAGCGACGGCCGCGCGATCACCGAAGGGGCGCAGGTGCAGGTCGGCGGGAACGAGACCTACGTCTCTCTCTGCCGCCGGCACTGGCGCGAGGCGGTAGATGGCTGATCAACTTTTGCGCGAACGCCCCCTCTCGCGTTGCGGGACATTCCGGCTTGATGTAACCATCTGCGCAAAGGGGCAAAGGGACTTGAGATGCGCGTCTTTCTGATCTGGATCGCGGCCGTGCTGGCCGTTGCGGCCCCCGCGCGGGCCTTCGATACCAACGCGACGTCGGCATGGGTCTATGACGTCCAGTCGGGCAGCGTCCTGATGGAGAAGAACTCGGACACGCCGATCCCGCCCGCGTCGATGTCGAAGCTGATGACGCTCTACATGCTGTTCGAGGCGCTGCACGAAGGCCGCGTGACGATGGAGACCGAGTTTCCCGTCTCGGTGAAGGCGTGGAAGATGGGCGGGTCCAAGATGTTCGTCGAACCTGCCGACCGCCCCACGGTCGAGCAGCTGATCAAGGGAATCGTCATCAACTCGGGCAACGACGCCTGCGTGGTGGTCGCCGAAGGCCTGGCCGGCACAGAAGAAGCCTTCGCGCGCCGCATGAACGAACGTGCCAAGGAGATCGGGCTGACGCAGACGCATCTGGCCAACGCCTCGGGCTGGCCGCACCCCGAACATCGCATGTCGACCCATGACCTGGGCGTTTTGGCCGCGCACATCATCCGAGAGTTTCCGGAACTCTACAAATACTTCGCGATGACCGAGTTCACTTACAAAAACCGTGTTCCCGCCAACGCCAACAATCGCAATCCCCTGCTGCATCTGGGCAACGGAGAATGGACGGCCGACGGCCTCAAAACCGGACACACCGAAGAGGCAGGCTATGGCCTTGTCGGCTCGGCGGTCCAGGACGGGCGGCGGGTGATCTTCGTGATCTCGGGCCTGCCGTCGGACCGCGCAAGGGCCGAGGAATCTGAGCGGCTGGTGAACTGGGCATTTCGCGAATTCACCATGAGCACGCTGGTTCCGGCGGGCGAGAATGTGGTTGAGGCGCCGGTCTGGCTGGGCACTGCGGGCCGTGTGGGCCTGACCACCGAAAGCGGCGTGAACGTCCTGGTGCCCGCCGGCGCGCAGGACCAGGTCCGGGTCGAGGTCGTCTATGAATCGCCCATACCTGCACCGATCCGTCAGGGCGAAACGCTTGGGCAGCTGGTGGTCACCATCCCCGGAACTCCGGACACGGTCACGCCCCTGATCGCGACCGCCGACATCCCCGAGGCCGGCTTCCTTGGCCGGATGAAGGGTGCCGTGATGCATCTGGGACAGCGCGCGATCAACGCCGCCGGCAGCTAATGCTGATCAGCTTCGAGGGGATCGACGGCAGCGGCAAGACCACGCAAGCCCGCCTTCTGGCCGAGGCTCTGCGCGCCGAGGGCCGCGACGTCCTGCTGACCCGCGAACCCGGCGGCAGCCCCGGCGCCGAGGAAATCCGCCGGCTTCTGGTCGAAGGTGCCGGCGAACGCTGGTCCCCCGAGACCGAGTGCCTGCTGTTTACGGCCGCCCGCCGTGACCATCTGGAGCGCAGCATTCGCCCCGCCCTCGCGCAGGGCCGCGTGGTCATCACCGACCGCTTTGCGGATAGCACCCGCGTCTATCAGGGGGCCGCGCGCGGCGATCTGCGGCAGATCGTCGACAGCCTGCACGCGTTGATGATCGGCATCGAACCCGACCGGACCTTCGTGATCGACATCAATCCCGCCACCGGGCTGTCCCGCGGCAACGCCCGCGGCGGGTCCGAGGACCGATTTGAAAGCCTGGGGCTGCAGTTCCAGGAACGCCTCGCCCTTGGCTTTCGCGCGCTGGCCGCCGAATGCCCAGGCCGCGTTGCGCTGATTGACGGCAGCGGGACCGCCAATGAGGTTGCCAGCCGCGTCAGGGCCGCCTTGTGAAGACGGCCGTCGAGGACATTCCCGAACCCGACCGTGTTCCGGGCGCGCCCCATCCGCGCCACACCCGGCGCGTGATCGGGCAGGACGACGCCATCGCCGCCTTTGCCGATGCCGCGCGCGGCGGTCGCCTGCATCACGCCTGGCTGCTGACTGGGCCACGCGGCGTCGGCAAGGCGACGCTGGCTTGGTCCATCGCACGGTGGCTGCTGTCGGGCGCCGAAAGCGCGAACCTGTCGGTCGACCCCGACGCGCCCGAGGCCCGACGCGTCACCGCCATGTCCGAGCCGCGCCTGCAGCTGATCCGCCGCCCGTGGGACGACAAGACCGGCCGCCTGCGCGCCGAGATCACCGTGGACGAGATCCGGCGCCTCTTGTCCTTCTTTCACCTGTCTTCGGCCGAGGGTGGTCGCCGCGTCGCCATCATCGATGCGGCCGACGACATGAATGTCGCTGCCGCCAATGCCCTGTTGAAGGTGCTGGAGGAACCGCCCGCCGACGCGCTGATCCTGATGATCGCGCACCAGCCTGCGCGCCTGCTGCCGACGATCCGGTCGCGCTGCCGCACGCTGCGGCTGTCGCCGCTGAAACCGCAGCAGATGGCGGGCATCCTCTCGGGCATGGGCATCGACGAAGACGCCGAGGCGCTGGCCGCCCTGTCCGACGGTTCTGTCGGAGAGGCGCTGCGGCTGGCCGGTCAGGGCGGGCTGGACCGCTATCAGGACCTTGTCGACCTGTTCGCTGGCCTGCCGCGTTTGGACCGGCTGGCGGCTGCAAAATTCGCCGAGGGCGCCACAGGCCGCGCAGGGGCGGATGGCGACCCGTTCGATCTGACGATCACCATCCTCGACCGCTTTCTGACCCGCATGGCGCGCGCGGGTCTGATGGGCGCCCCACTGCCGCAGGCTGCGCGTGGCGAAGGCGCGCTGATGGCGCGGCTGTCGCCCGACGACCACGCGGCGCGTATCTGGGCCGAGGCGCAGGCGCGGCTCTCGGCCCGCGCCCGGACCGGGCGGGCGGTCAACCTTGACCCTGCGGCGCTGGTGATGGATATGGTGCTGGAACTGGCGCAGCTGCCGCCCGCCGCGTCTGCCCCACCAAGCCGAGGTTGAACGATGCAGGACGCGACCCCCTTGTCGCTGGTAGACAGCCATTGCCATCTGGACTTCCCGGACTTCGACGGCGAACATGATGCGCTGATCGACCGCGCCCGTGCCGCAGGTGTCGCTCGGATGGTCACGATCTGCACCCGCCTGCGCCAGGAACCGTCCGTCCGCGCCTTGGCCGAGGCCCATGACGGCGTCTTCTACGCCGCCGGCACCCATCCGATGAGCGTGGCCGACGAACCCATGGCCACCGTCGAGCAGCTTGTGGCGCTGGCCGATCACCCGAAGTTCGTGGGCATTGGCGAAACCGGCCTCGATTATCACTACACCGCCGACAGTGCGGCGCAGCAGCAGGAAAGCCTGCGCATCCATATCGAGGCCGCCCGCCGCACCCGCCTGCCCCTGATCATCCACGCCCGTGACGCCGACGATGACATGGCACGCATCCTGACCGACGAGCACCGCGCTGGCGCCTTCAACTGCGTCATGCACTGCTTCAGTTCGGGCATGGCGCTGGCGCGCACGACACTGGACCTGGGGTTCTACCTGTCCATGTCAGGCATCGCGGCCTTCCCCCGCTCGGCCGAGTTGCGCGACATCTTCGCCGCCGCACCCCTGGACCGCATCCTGGTCGAGACTGACAGCCCCTATCTTGCCCCGCCGCCCCATCGTGGGCGTCGGAACGAGCCTGCATATGTCGCCCACACGGCAGCGAAGGGCGCAGAGATCTTCGGCCTGTCGCTGGCTGAATTCGCAAAAGCGACGTCGCGGAACTTCGATCGGCTGTTCTGGAAGGCCGCGGCATGATCCGCGCAACCATCCTTGGATGCGGATCGTCGGGCGGCGTGCCGCGCCTTGGCGACCGCTGGGGCGCCTGCGACCCTGATGAGCCGAAGAACCGCCGCCGCCGCTGTTCGCTTCTGGTCGAGCGCGAGGGCGCAGGCGGCACGACGCAGGTGCTGATCGACACCGGCCCTGACCTTGTCCCGCAGCTTCTGGACGCCGGCATCGCTACGTTGGATGCGGTGGTCTATACGCATGCGCATGCAGACCATGTCCACGGAATCGACGACCTTCGGCAGCTGGTCTTCAACTCGCGCCAGATCCTGCCGCTCTGGGCCGATGCGCCGACGGCCGAGGCTTTGACGGCGCGCTTCGGCTATGTCTTCCAGACCCCCGAGGGAAGCTTCTATTCGCCCATCTGCGCGCTGAACCCGATCGAGGGCCGTATTGACATCGACGGGCCGGGCGGGCGGATCTCGCTGATCCCCTTCCGCGTCCAGCACGGAGAGATCACGGCGCTTGGCTTTCGTATCGGCGGCCTGGTCTATCTGCCCGACGTCTCGGCCATCCCCGAGGCCGCTTGGCCGCTGATCCAGGACGCGCCGGTCTTCATCTGCGACGCCCTGCGCCCGCAACCGCATCCCAGCCACGCCCATCTGGCGCTGGCGCTGGACTGGATCGCCCGCGCCGGCAGCCCCCGCGCGGTGCTGACAAACATGCATATCGACATGGATTATGCGACCGTCGCGGCCAATACGCCAGACCATGTCATTCCCGCCAACGACGGCCTCCGGATCGAGACAGAGGCCCAGACGCCTGAACTGCCCGCCGCTCTATGAGCGCGCTTTTCACGATCATCCTGCCGGTCTTCCTGGTGGTGGGCTTCGGTTACCTGGTAGCCTGGCGCGGCTGGTTCAAACCGGGCGCCGTCGACGGGCTGATGAACTTCGCCCAGAGTTTCGCCGTTCCGACCCTGCTTTTCGCGTCGATGGCGCGGCTGGACCTGGGGTCAGAATTCAGGGCGCAATTGCTGGTGCCCTTCTATGCCGGGGCCTTCGGCGGCTTTGCCGCCGGATGGGCCGGCGCGCGGTTCATATTTCGCCGGTCGGGCGTGGAAAGCGTCGCCATCGGTTTCGTCTGCCTGTTCTCGAACAGTCTGCTGCTGGGTGTGCCGATCACGGAACGGGCCTACGGTTCTGACGCGCTGACGGGCAACTGGGCGATTATCGCGCTGCATTCGCCGATGCTCTACACCTTCGGGATTACGGTGATGGAGTTCACGCGCGCCCGGGGCACGGGCCTGTCGGCAGGCCGCGTGGCGCTGCGGGCGCTGTCGGGCGTGCTGCGGACGTCACTTGTGATCGGCATCCTGGCAGGGCTGACGATGAACCTGCTGATGCAGGCAGGTTTGGTCATGCCGCAGGGTTTCTGGGACGCGGTTGACATGGTCGCGCGCGCCGCCCTGCCTGCCGCGCTGTTCGGCCTGGGCGGCATCCTGCATCGCTATCGCCCCGAGGGCGACATGGCGACCATCGCGATGTGCTGCGCCGTCAGCCTGATCCTGCACCCCGCGATCACCTTCGGCATGGCGGCGGCGCTTGGTCTTGATGTCGCGGGAATGCGATCGGCGGTCCTGACCGCGGCGATGGCGCCGGGGGTCAACGCCTATCTGTTCGCCAACATCTATGGCGCAGCACGGCGGGTTGCGGCGTCCAGCGTCCTGCTGGCGACGGGGTTGTCCACGCTGACAGTCTGGATGTGGCTGTCCGTGCTGCCCTGAGGTCAGATCGGTATGCGCAGCGCGCCCAATGGCTCCTCCAGAACCGTCTCCTCGTATCCAAAATGGGACCGGGCTGCCCGGTCCAAGGCTGCGAAGCGGGTCGCGCAGGCGTCGAAGGTCGTGCCGCCCGGATCGGCAACCAGTTCCTCGGCAGCTTTGTGCAGATCCTCGATCAGGTCGTGGATGACACGATGCTCGGCACGGAGTCGCGCCATGACCGGCGCCAGAAGGTCCCCGCCCCGCTCCTCCAGCGGCGGGAACATCCACGCCTCCTCTATGTCGTGGTGATTCATCAGCAGGGCGCAGTCGCGCCCGCAGGCGGTGCCGAACTGCCGAAAGTTGCGGGCGATCTGCGTTCCCGCGACGGCAGGCGCCAAGGCGTCGGGGGCTGAGTCCCCCTGCCGGATGGCCTGCATCAGCCGCGCCACGGCGGCCAGTTCGGCCCGGTACATGCCGTGGATCGCCGCCAGCCGCCGGCCATGGGCCCGTTCCGCACGTCCCGCACCCGGCCACGGACCGGGACGAGGCCGTGCGGCCTCGTCCTCAAGCTCCTCCGGGGTCATCGGGGCGTGACACCGCGGATGCGTTCCGAGCGCCGGCGCAACAACTCCACCGTGGTCAGCAGCAGGATCGAGAAGATCACCAGCAGCGTCGCCACTGCAAGGATTGCCGGGCTGATCTGCTCGCGGATGCCGTTCCACATCTGCCGGGGAATGGTCTGCTGCTCGGGGCCTGCGATGAACAGGACGGCTACAACCTCGTCGAACGAGGTCACGAAGGCGAAGAGGCCGCCAGAGATGACGCCCGGCAGGATCAGCGGCATCGTTACCCGGAAGAACGTCGTCCGCGGGTTCGCCCCGAGGCTGGCCGCCGCACGGTTCAACGATTGGTCAAAGCCAACCAGCGTCGCCGTCACGGTGATGATCACGAAGGGGATGCCAAGCGTCGCATGGGCCAGGATCACCCCCAGATAGGTGCCGGCCAGTCGGCCGCAGGATGGCGAGAGGCCGAAGAAGGTCAGCAGCTCGCAAGGGTTCGAATAGAAGAAGAACATTCCCGTCGCCGTGATGATCAGCGGCACGATCATGGGCGAGATCAGGATCGCCATGATCGCGCGCCGGAACGGCATCTCGGGCCGCGACAGGCCAAGCGCCGCCAGCGTTCCCAGCACCGTCGCCACCAGTGTCGAGAACACCCCGATGATGATCGAGTTCTTGGCAGCCTGAACCCATTTCGCGTTCGCCCAGGCATCCGACCAGAAGGCCCAGCCCGCGCTGTCGGGGTTCTGCATCCCGAAGGTCAGCAGGCTGCGATACCAGCGCAGGCTGTACCCCTCGGGGTCCAGCGACAGCATCTTGTCCGTGAAGGTGAAATAGGGCTCGACGTTGAAGGACAGCGGGATGATGACGATGATCGGCGCGATCAGGAAGAAGAAGATCGCCGCGCAGATTGCCAGATAGGTATAGTGCCAGACACGCTCCAGCGGGCTTGCATAGGTCGGAACGGCCATGGGTCACCCCAGTTTCAGGTTGTCGACGCCCACGAGGCGGTCATAGAGCCAATAGAGGACCAGCACCGCCGCCAGCAGGATCGCCGCCAGCGCTGCCGCCATCGACCAGTTCAGCGTGTCGGTCATGTGCATCGCGATCATGTTCGAGATCAGCTGCCCCGACGATCCGCCAACCAGCGCAGGCGTGATGTAGTAGCCGACCGCCAGAATGAAGACCAGCATGGCCCCCGCCCCCAGCCCGGGCAGCGTCTGCGGGAAATAGATGCGGCGGAAGGCCGTCCAGCTGGTCGCCCCGAGGCTGCGCGCCGCCCGGACATAGGACGGATTGATCGTCCGCATCACGGAATAGAGCGGCAGGATCATGAACGGCAGCAGGATATGCGTCATCGCGATGATCGTGCCGGTCTGGTTATAGATCATCTGCAGCCGCTGCCCGCCGCCGATCACCCCCAGCCAGACCAGGATGTCGTTCACGACGCCCTGCTGCTGCAGCAGCACCATCCAGCTGGTTGTGCGCACCAGAAGCGAGGTCCAGAAGGGCAGCAGCACAAGGATCATCAGCAGGTTCGATTTGCGCATAGGCAGGGTTGCCAGCAGATGCGCGATCGGAAAGCCCAGGATGAAGGTCAGCGCCGTGATCACGCCGGACAGCCAGAAGGTGCGCCAGAACAGCATCACATAGACCTGCTGGCGCTCCTCGACCTGCTGGATCTGACCCTGGGCATCGCGGGTGCGGTCCACGGCCGCCAGGTAGAAGTTCGCGGTCAGCGGGGTCGCGGCCTCTCGCATCGTGGACCACAGCTGCGGGTCACCCCAGTCCTCGTCGATCTCCAGCAACGCCTGGTCATAGGGCGGCTCGATCCCCCGGCGGACCTGGCGGCCCGTCGAGGTGAAGAGCGACCGGGTGCCGGGCAGGTCATAGTTGATGCGCGTGCCGACGACGCCAATCGTGCGCGCCTCGGCGCTGGCGGTCAGGTCGGCCGCAAGCGCGTTCCAGGCAGCCTCGTCAGGGGGCGTGCCGCGTTCGGTCTGCGCGAACCAGGCGGACACCTGCGGCATGTTGACCGAGAAGCCGTCGTTATAGAAGGACCGCTGCAGCATCTGCCCGATCGGCACCACGAAGGTGACGACGATGAATGCCAGAAGCGGCAGCACCAGAAGGAAGGCCCGGCGCCGCGCCCGGCGCTGGCTGCGCGCCAGGGCGCGGGACAGCGGCTTTCCGTCGGCGGTGGTCAGCCGCTCGGTCGCGACCCCTGATGCGGTGGTCGCGATGGCGGCATGTGGATCAAGTGCGGCGTCGGCCATGTCGTTCCCGGCATTGGGGCCGCCGCGCATCGTCAGGCGCGGCGGCGTTCGGATCAGGAGGAAGCCAGCCAGCTGTTGAAGCGCTCGGTCAGCTCGGCATCATGGTCGGCCCAGAACTCGGGGTCGTCCAGAACGGCGTTCTGCATGTTCGCTTCGGCCGTGGGCATGTGGGGCGCCATCTCGGTCTTGCCGTCCTCGTACATGCCGACCATCGCGGCCGAGGATTTGCGCGACGGGCCATAGGCAATGTATTTCGCCTGATCAGCCAGCCGCTGCGTGTCGGTAGCGAACTTCAGGTACTCCATCGCGGCTTCGGGGTTCGGCGCGTCCTTCGGGATCACGAACATGTCCATGTCCATGTACTGCCCGTCCCAGATCACCTCGAAGGGCTGATCCTCGGCCACCATCGCATCGAAGACGCGGCCGTTATAGACGGTGGTCATGCTGACCTCTCCGTCGGCCAGAAGCTGCACGGGCTGGGCGCCAGCCTCCCACCAGACGACGTCGTCCTTGATCGTGTCCAGCTTGGCGAAGGCGCGGTCAACGCCCTCGTCCGTCGACAGCACGTCATAGATCTCATCGGCCGGGACGCCGTCTGCGATTAGCGCCAGATACAGCGTGCGCTTGGGGTTCTTCGGCAGGCCGCGCTTGCCAGGATAGGTCTCGGTGTCGAAGAAGTCGGCGGCAGTGGTCGGGGCCTCGCCCTCGAACTTCTCGGTGTTGTAGGCGATCACCGTTCCCCAGACAATGTTGGCGACGGCGCAGTCCTGCAGCGCACCTTCGACGAAATCGTCGACGGCGGGCGTGCCATCGGGGGCCGGCGGCAGGGTCGCGGGGTCGATCTCGACCAGCGCGCCCTCGTCGCACAGGCGGATCGCGCTCGACACCTCGATGTCGAAGACGTCGCCGGTGACGTTCCCGGCCTCGACCTGCGCTGTCAGCGGCGTCGCCGGGTCGTCGGCGGCGATCATGTTGACCTTGATGCCGGTCTCTTCGGTGAAAGGCTTGTTATAGGCCTCGACTTGGCTGCGCTCATAGGCGCCGCCCCAGGACACGACGTTGACCTCTTGCGCGGTCGCCGCGAAGGCCAGGCTGGTCAGCGCGGTACCCAGGATCAGTGTGGTTTTCACGTATTTTCTCCCTGCGAGATTGGCCTTTTGCGGCCTTATGTGGCTGTGGCCGGGCCATGGTGCGGCCCGGCCGGCTGCTCAGCTGGCCAGCCAGCTGTTGAAGCGTTCGTTCAGCTCGGCATCGTGGTCGACCCAGAAGTCGAGGTCGGAGCCGAGGGCGTTCTGCATGTTCGCGTCGGTCGTGGGCAGGTGCGGGCCCATCGGCTGGTCCGTGCCCTCGATGTTGCCGACCATCGACGCGGCCGACCGGCGTGGAGGGCCATAGCTGATGAACTCGGCCGCACGGGCCTGGGGCGCAGGCGCCGTGGTCCAGGACACGAACTCCATCGCCTGGTCCAGGTTCGGCGCGCCCTTCGGCACGACCCAGCCCTCCATCTCGTAGATCTGGCCGTCCCAGATGATCTCGAAGGGTTGACCGTCCTGCTGCGCGGCGTTGAAGATGCGGCCGTTGAAGGCGTAGGCCATGTTGACCTCTCCATCGGCCAGCAGCTGCGGCGGCTGTGCGCCGGCCTCCCACCAGATCACCTCGTCCTTGATGGTGTCCAGCTTGGCGAAGGCGCGGTCCACGCCCTCGGGGGTAGAGAGAACGTCATAGACCTCGTCGGCCGGGACGCCGTCGGCCATCAGCGCCAATTCGAGGTTGAACTTGGCGCCCTTGCGCATGGTGCGCTTCCCAGGGAAGGCTTCCAGGTCGAAGAAATCGGCCGGAGACGAGGGCTGCGCATCGGCGTACTTGTCGGCATTGTAGGCCAGCACCATCGAATAGACGTCAGTGCCGACAAAGCACTCGGTGATCGCGCCGTCGATGAAATCCTCTTCGGCGGCGGTGCCGTCCTCGGCCGGGACCAGGATCGCCGGGTCGATCACCTCAAGCGCGCCTTCGTCGCACAGGCGCACCGCATCCGCATATTCGACCGAGGCCACGTCGATCGAGACGTTGCCGGCCTCGACCTGCGCCTTGATCGGCGTGGCGGGGTTGTCGGCATCCGACATGTTGACGGCGATGCCGGTTTCCTCGGTGAAGGGCTTGGCATAGGCCTCCAAGTGGCTGTTGCCATAGGCGCCGCCCCAGGACAGCAGGTTCACGTCGGCCAGCGCGGGTCCGGCCACCAAGCCGATTGCTGTGCCAAGAAAAAGAACTCGTTTCATCAGGGTCTCCAGTTGGAACTAACGTGGCCTTCTGGCCGTCACTTTGGGCTGCGGGCCGGTCAGGTCGGGTCGAGTGCGCGGGCGTCCTGCGGGTGCCATCCGATGCGGATCTGCTGCCCCGGCTGCAGCCGGGTCTGGCCGATGGTGTTGCGCATCTTCATGACGAAATTGTCGCTGCCGGCGACCGCCAGACGGGCGCGCAGGATGTCCCCCATATATACCACGTCGACCACGCGGGCCTCGATGGTATGGGCGCCCTGGGGCATCATCTCGGGCTTGAACTCGACCCGTTCCGGGCGGATCGAGACGGTGGTCCGCTGGCCGACATCACGAATGTTGACCGCGGTCGCGTCGATCACGCCGCCGTCATCCAGGCGAACCAGAGCCTTGTCGCCCTGAAGCTGCTCGATCGTGCCTGGCAGGGCGTTGTTTTCGCCGATGAAGTTAGCGACGAAGCTGTTCTCCGGCGTTTCATAAAGCGCGGCGGGCGGGGCCAGCTGCTGAATGCGCCCGTCGTTGAAGACCGCGATGCGGTCGGACATGGTCAGCGCCTCGCCCTGGTCATGCGTCACATAGACCACGGTGATCCCAAGTTCTTCGTGCAGGTGCTTGATTTCGAACTGCATATGCTCGCGCAGCTGCTTGTCCAGCGCACCCAGAGGTTCGTCCATCAGCACCAGTTCGGGGTCAAAGACCAGCGCACGCGCCAAGGCGATCCGCTGCTGCTGTCCACCGGACAGCTGCGCCGGACGGCGATTGATGAACTTGCCCATCTGGACCATGTCCAACGCTCGCTTGACGCGGGTCTCTCGTTCGGGCTTGCCCATGCCGCGCACTTCGAGCGGGAACGACAGGTTCTCGCCCACGGTCATGTGCGGAAACAGCGCATAGTTCTGGAACACCATCCCGATGCCGCGCTTATGCGGCGGAACCTGGTTGATCGGGCGTCCGTCCAGCCGGATCTCACCATGAGTGGCGGTCTCGAAACCGGCCAACATCATCAGGCAGGTCGTCTTGCCGGAACCGGACGGCCCCAGCATGGTCAGAAACTCTCCCTTGCCTATCGAAAGGTTCAAGTCTTTGACGACAAGGGTTTGTCCATCATAGCTTTTTTGCACATTCTCGAAGGCGACGAACGTGTCGCCGCGGCGGTTGTCCAGCAAAAGGCGCTCTCCCTGTTGTGGTTTGTTGTTCAGCGCAAGGCGGAGGTTATGCGGCCCGTCGGTCAGCTGGCAAGACCAATTGCGACATTTCATGTGCCGTTCCCGGCATGACGAAGAAGCGCCGGACAGAACCTGCCCGGCGCTTTTCAGATGCTGCAAAAACCCGATGATGCCCTGCCTGTGTCGCAGGCAGCATGCGCGGTCGTGGGCTTTAAACGTCAGCCCGGCCGCTTCGGCCCCTTGCGGTGCGGCTTCGGCCCGCCCGGACGATCGGCGCGCGGCTTGCCCTTGGCCGCCCATGCGGGCTTGCCGCCGCCCTCGGTGGTCGAGGACTTCTTCTTCCACGCCTTCAGCGGCGGGCGCGGGCCGTCCGTGCGCGGATCGGCCAGCGGTGCGTCGTCAGGAACCCAGCCGCCGCGAGCCGCCTTGACGCGGGCCTTGTGCCCTTGGTCGTCGGCGGGCTTGCTGCGCGGCGCAGGCTTGCGCGCGGGCTTGTCGTCGCGATCGAACCGAGGCCGCGGTGCGCTGTCCAGATCGGGTTCGCCCTGCATCCGACGCATCGTCACCTCGGGGCTAATCTCGATGAAGTCGCCAAAGCGGTCGGCCTGGTCTGCGGCGATCTGCACGTAGGACAGGTCCTGCTTCACCCGGATCGCGCCGATCCCGTCGCGGGTGATCCCGCCAGCATCGCAGATCTTGGGCAGCAGCCAGCGTGCCTCGGCCCGGCCGGAATGGCCGACCGACAGCGTGAACCAGACCGACGGCCCGAACTCGCGCGGCTGACGCGGCGCCATGGGCGCGGGCGGGGCCTGCGTCTCCATCAACTCCTCGGCAGCGGGGCGGCCTTCGCGCCACAGCTTCAGGAAGGCCGATGCGACCTGTTCCGCACCGAAACGCTCCAGCAGCTGCGCCGCCAGCGGGGCATCCTCGCCCACCTCCTCGGTCAGGCCGGGATGGTCCAGCATCCGTTCGTCATCGCGCGACCGCACGTCGTCGGCCGAGGGCGCCTTGACCCATTCCGCGACCACCTTGGCGTTCTGCAGCAGCCGCTGCGCGCGCTTGTAGTCGGACGACGGCACGATCAGCGCCGACACGCCCTTCGACCCGGCCCGTCCGGTCCGGCCGGACCGGTGCAGCAGCGTTTCTGGATTGGTGGGCAGATCGGCGTGGATCACCAGCTCCAGCCCCGGAAGGTCGATGCCGCGTGCGGCGACGTCGGTCGCGATGCAGACCCGCGCGCGCCCGTCACGCAGCGCCTGCAGCGCATGCGTCCGCTCCTGCTGCGACAGCTCGCCAGACAGCGCCACGACCTTGAAGCCGCGGTTCGACATGCGCGCCAGCAGGTGGTTCACGTTGGCCCGCGTCTTGCAGAAGACGATGGCGGTCTGCGCCTCGTGGATGCGCAGCAGGTTGAAGATCGCGGGCTCGCGGTCGCGGGCGGTCACGGAATAGGCGCGATAGGCGATATCGCCGTGCTGACGCGCTTCGCCCTGGGCGCTGATGCGCAGGGCGTCACGTTGGAAATCGCGGGCCAGCTTCTCGATCGCGGGCGGCACCGTGGCCGAAAACATCAGCGTGCGCCGATCCTCGGGGGCGGCGCTCAGGATGAACTCCAAGTCCTCGCGGAAGCCCAGGTCCAGCATCTCATCGGCCTCATCGAGGACGGCCGCGCGCAGGGCCGACAGGTCCAGGCTGCCCCGGTCGATGTGGTCGCGCAGGCGGCCCGGCGTGCCGACGACGATCTGCGCCCCACGGGCCAGAGCCCGGCGCTCGTTGCGGTAATCCATGCCGCCGACGCAGGTCGCGATCTGCGCCCCCGTCCCGGCATAAAGCCACTCCAGTTCTCGGGCCACCTGCAGCGCCAGTTCGCGCGTGGGCGCGATGGCCAGCGCCAGCGGCAGATCGCCCTCGGGCAGGCGGTCTCCCTCCAGCAGGTCGGCGCCCATCGCCAAGCCGAAGGCCACGGTCTTGCCGGACCCGGTTTGCGCCGACACCAGGACGTCACGGCCCTGCGCCTCGGCCGTCAGGACGGCGGTTTGCACGGATGTCAGGCTGTCATAGCCCTTCTCGGCCAGCGCCGCCTGAAGCGGTGCGGGAAAATTCTGTTCGGTCATTCTATTCGCCAAATGCGGGGATGCCGTTCGCAAGGCATCCGGTGAGCGGACCCCATCGTCGCTGCGACCGGCCCACCCTGCACCCGCCGCCCCGAAACTGCAGGGCCAAGAGCGGTCCCATACGCGAGCAGCCCGCGAAAGTCCATGACCTTTCGGCCGGACCATGACCGCCGTGTGACAGTGACCGCCGCGGCGCTTGACGGAATACCCCCCGCGAGGCACCAACCGGGAAAGGAGACGCCATGCATCCGAACGCGCAACCCGACGTCGGCACGGCATTCAGGGTCTGGGCACGGGTCGCGGCGCTCAGCTTTGGGGGGCCGGCGGGGCAGATCGCGGTCATGCACCGCATCCTGGTCGAGGAGCGGCGGTGGATCGACGAGGCGCGCTTTCTTCATGCCCTGAACTTCTGCATGCTTCTGCCGGGCCCCGAGGCGCAGCAACTGGCGACCTATATCGGCTGGCTGACCGGCGGCGTGCGCGGCGCGCTGATCGCGGGCGTGCTGTTCATCCTGCCGGGTGTGGTCGCGATCATGACGCTCAGCTGGATCTATGTCCTCCTGGGCGACGTGGCGGTGGTCGAGGGGCTGTTCTTCGGCCTAAAGGCGGCAGTGCTGGCCATCGTCGTGCAGGCCGTCGTCAGACTGGCCGGAAAGGCCCTGCCCACCCCTCCGCTGCGGGCGCTGGCGCTGGTGGCCTTCGTCGCGCTTTTCGCGTTCGACGCGCCGTTTCCGCTGGTCATCGCCGGTGCCGCGCTGATCGGCGCCTTGATGCCGGCGGCACCCCTAGCCCCCACGGCGGCTGCGCTGGCGCCGCCAGACGCCGGCGCGGCCCGGCGGGCGGCGGTCTGGGCGCTGGCGCTGTGGCTGGCCCCGGTGGGCCTGCTGGCGCTTCTGGCGCCGGGCAGCGTCTTTGCCGACATCGCGGTCTTCTTTTCCAAGCTTGCCGTCCTGACCTTCGGCGGCGCCTATGCCGTCCTGGCGTGGGTTGCGCAAGAGGCGGCAGGTCCCCTTGGCTGGCTGCAGCCCGGAGAGATGCTGGACGGCCTCGGCATGGCCGAGACGACGCCGGGGCCGCTGATCATGGTGCTGCAGTTCGTCGGCTTCATGGCGGCGCTGCGCGAGGGCGGCGGGCTGCTGGCCGCCACCGCGGGTGGGCTGCTGGCAACCTGGGTGACCTTCGCGCCCTGCTTCGCGTGGATCTTCCTCGGCGCCCCGTTCATGGAGCGTCTGAGTCAGAACCGGCCGCTGGCCGCCGCCCTGCGTGCCGTGACGGCCGCCGTGGTGGGCGTCATCCTGAACCTGGCGCTGTGGTTCGCGGTGCACCTGATCTGGACCCGGACCACGCTTCTTGCTGCAGGTCCGCTGAGGATCGAGCTGCCGATCATGGGCTCGGTCGACTTGGCCGCGGCAGCCTTGTCGGCGGTGGCGCTTGTGGCGGCGCTGCGTCTGCGGGTGGGCATGGCACCGTTGCTGGCCGGGTCCGGCCTGGCCGGAATGGCGCTGCACCTGTCCGGCATGACCTGAAAAGCCCCCCTTGAACCGGGCCGCGCGGATCGCTAGTCTGGCGTCTGCAAACCGTTGGGGTGTCCCGTGAAGGGGCTGAGAGGCGTCGAGCCAACCCATCGAACCTGATCCGGGTCATACCGGCGGAGGGAACGGTGCAGATGATCGCGGCCCGCGGCCGCCCTTTGTCCCCCTTCGCCCGGTCACGTCCCGCAAGACGCCGAAGGGGGACGACGTGACCACATCCATCGCACTGACCATCGCCGGATCTGATTCCGGCGGAGGCGCAGGCATTCAGGCGGATCTGAAGACATTCTCGGCGCTTGGCTGCTATGGAGCAAGCGTCGTCACGGCGCTGACCGCTCAGAACACGCGCGCCGTGACGCGGGTCGAGGCCGCAAGCCCTGCCATGATCTCGGCCCAGATCGAGGCGGTCTTCGACGACCTGGACATCCGGGCGGTCAAGCTGGGGATGCTGGGAGGGAGCGACGCGATTGAAGCCGTGGCCTGCGGCCTGCGGGACAGGGGCGTCCCTGTGGTGCTGGACCCGGTCATGGTGGCCAAGTCAGGCGACACGCTGCTGCCCGCCGATGCCATCGCCACGCTGCGCGACCGTATCCTGCCGCTGGCCGACCTGCTGACACCGAACCTGCCAGAGGCTGCGCGCCTGCTGGACACAGCCGTCGCCACGACCGAGGTGGAAGTCTTGACCCAAGCCAGGGCGCTTCTGGACCTTGGCCCAAAAGCGGTGCTGATGAAGGGCGGCCATGCCGAGGGGCCGGACTGCATCGACCTGCTGGTGACGCACGATGCCGTGATGCGGCTGTCGGCTCCGCGGCAGCTGACGAAGAACACCCACGGCACCGGCTGCACCCTGTCGGCGGCGGTCGCGGCGGGGCTGGCGCAGGGCCTGCCGCTGTCCGACGCAGTGCACCGGGCGCATGACTATCTGCAGCGGGCCATCGCCGCCGCCGACGCCCTGCAGGTGGGCCGCGGGCACGGGCCTGTCCACCACTTCCACGCGGTCTGGGCCCATGACTGACGTCACGATCATCGGGGCCGGTGTCGCTGGCCTCTTTGCCGCGCACGAGCTGCTGCGGCGGGGGGTCCACCCCCGCATCCTGGACCGGAACGGCCCGCCGGGACCGCATGGCTGCTCCTGGTGGGCAGGCGGGATGCTGGCGCCCTGGTGCGAGGGGGTGACCGCCGAACCCGTCGTCGCCCGTTTGGGCGCAGGGGCCGCGTCGGCCTGGGCCGAGATCACACCGGTCACACACAACGGCACGCTCGTGGTGGCGCTGGACCGCGACCGGGCCGAGCTGTCGCGCTTTGCCCGCCGCGCCACCGGCCACCAGTCCTGCGATACCGCCGAGGCAGAGCCTGACCTGCCCCGCAGGCAGGGCCTCATTTTCCCCGACGAGGCGCACTTGGACCCCCGTCGCGCCCTGGCGGATCTGCAAGCCAAGCTTGCCGCGCAGGGCGTCCAGATCGAAACCGCCGCGGCCACACCCGAGGACGTCCCCGGCACCGTGATCGACGCCCGGGGCCTTGCCGCCGGTCTTCCTGGCCTCCGCGGGGTGCGGGGCGAGATGGTCGTCCTGCATGCACCGGACATCCGGCTGTCACGCCCAGTGCGCCTGCTGCATCCCCGGCATCCGATCTATCTTGTGCCGCGGCGGGACGGGCTCTTCATGCTGGGCGCCACGCAGCTGGAAAGCGCCTCTCGGGCGCCGGTCAGCGCAAGGTCGGCGCTGGAGCTGCTGTCGGCGGCCTATGCGCTCGACCCGCGCTTCGCCGAGGCAAGCGTGTTCGAACTTGGCGCCGACCTGCGCCCGGCCTTCGCCGACAACGTGCCACGCGTGATCGTGCAGGGCCGGGTCCTGCAGCTGAACGGCCTTTTTCGGCACGGCTATCTGATGGCCCCGGCGCTGGCCCGGCAGGCCGGCGATTATCTTCTTAGCGGAACGAAGGGAGAGCTTGTCCATGAGGGTTGAAGTCAACGGAACCGCGCGAGACATCGCCGCCGACACGGTCCAGGACGCGCTGGCCGAGCTGGGCTGGGCCGAGGCCCGCGTCGCCACCGCCCTAAACGGCGAATTCCTGCCCTCGACGGCCCGCGCCACGCAGCCCCTGCGGGATGGCGATCGCCTTGAGGTGCTGGCCCCGATGCAGGGGGGCTGAGCGTTGCGCGATTTCTATGGCGTCACTCTGTCGAACGCGATGATGCTGGGCACGGCGGGATACCCCTCGCCCGCGGTCATGGAGGCCGCCTTCCGCGGCAGCGGCGCGGCGGTGGCCACGGTCTCGTTGCGCCGCGAAGCTGGTGAGGGCCAAGGCTTCTGGTCGATCATCCGGTCGCTTGGTGTGCGCATCCTGCCCAACACCGCCGGGTGCCACAGCGCCCATGAGGCCGTGACGACTGCCCGCATGGCCCGCGACCTGTTCGAGACGAACTGGATCAAGCTGGAGGTGATTGGCCACGCCGACACCCTGCAGCCCGACCCCTTCGGCCTGCTTCAGGCGGCCGAGACCCTGGCCGCCGACGGCTTCGAGGTGTTCCCCTATACGACCGAGGACCAGGTCCTTGCCCAGCGGCTGATCGAGGCCGGATGCCGGGTGCTGATGCCTTGGGGGGCGCCCATCGGGTCGGGGATGGGGCTGATGAATCGCCAAGGCTTGCGGATGCTGCGCGCGGCCTCCCCGGACGTTCCCATGGTCATCGACGCGGGCCTTGGCCTGCCCAGCCACGCGGCCGACGCGATGGAAATGGGCTTTGACGCCGTCCTTTTGAACAGCGCTGTGTCGCAGGCGGGCGACCCCGCCGCCATGGCCCGCGCCTTCGCGCTGGCGGTGCAGGCGGGCGAACTTGCGCGCGACGCCGACCCGATGGGGGTGCGGGACATGGCCGTCCCCTCGACGCCGCTTCTGGGAAAGGCATGGCTCTGATGCTGCCGCGTTTCTATCCGATCTTCGACGACCTGCCCTGGCTGGAACGCGCCCTGCCGCTGGGCGTCCGGCTTGTCCAGCTGCGGCTGAAGGACCTGCCCCCTGAGACGCTGCGGGACCGGATCCGCCGGGGCCTGACACTGGCCCGGCGGCACGGGGCGGCGCTTGTGGTGAACGACCACTGGCAGATCGCCATCGACGAAGGCGCCGAGTGGCTGCACCTGGGGCAGGAGGATCTGGATCAGGCAGACCTGCCGGCGATCCGGCGTGCCGGGCTGCGGCTGGGGATCTCGACGCACGACCATGCGGAGCTGGACCGGGCATTGGCGCTGCAGCCGGACTATGTCGCGCTTGGGCCGGTCTATCCGACAATCCTCAAGAAGATGCGCTGGCATCAGCAGGGGCTGGACCGGGTGACGGAATGGAAGCGGCTGGTCGGCCCGACCCCGCTGGTCGCCATCGGCGGCATGAGCGTGGAGCGCGCGACCGGAGCGTTCCGGGCCGGCGCCGACATTGTCTCGGCCGTCACGGACATCACGCTGAACCCGAACCCCGATGCACGGATGCGCGAATGGCTGCAGGTGACCGCATGAGCCGCCACGCCCGCCAGAACGTCCTGGCCCAGGTCGGCCCGCAAGGCCAGCGACGGCTGGCGGCGGGGCGTGTACTGATCGTGGGCGCGGGTGGACTGGGCTGCCCCGCGCTGCAATACTTGGTTGGTGCCGGCGTCGGACGCATCACGCTGGTCGATCCCGACCGGGTCGAGAAGACGAACCTGCACCGGCAGCCGATCTATCGCATGGACCAGCTGGGCCGGCCCAAATCCTTGGCCGCAGCCGAAGCCATGGCCGCGCTGGACGCGGATGTGCAGGTCGCGGCGCGGGTCGAATGGCTGACGCCGGCCAACGCCCCCGGTCTGGTCTTGGATGCCGATGTGGTGCTGGACTGCGCCGACAGCTTCGCCGTCAGCCTGACGCTGTCGGACGCCTGCATCGAGGCCGGGCGGCCGCTGATCTCGGGGTCGGCGCTGGCGCTGTCGGGCTATGCACTTGGCTGCTGCGGCGGCGCGCCCAGCCTGCGGGCGGTCTTTCCGGACCTGCCGGCGCAGGGCGCGTCCTGCGCCACCGCCGGGGTGCTGGGGCCGGTCGTCGGCATGATCGGCGCGGTGCAGGCGCAGATGGCGCTGGCTGTCCTTCTGGGGCTTGACCCATCACCTCTGGGCCGGCTGGTCAGCTTCGACGCGGCAAGCTGGCGCATGGGTGGCTTTCGCTTCGACGCCGCCCCGGAGCCTGCGGCGCCCCTGCCCTTCATCGCCGCCAGCCAGGTCGCACCCGACGACCTGCTGGTCGACCTGCGGACCGAGGCTGCGGCCGTTCCCGGCGCGCGCCACCTTCCGCCCGACCGGATCAACGAGTTGATCCCCGGCGACGCGGCCCGCGTCGTGCTGGCATGCCGCACCGGGCTCCGGGCCCACAACGCGGGCCAAGTTTTGCAACGCCACTGGCCGGGGCGCATCGCGCTTTTGGCCCTGACCGATCCCGATCTGAAAGGAACATCGTGAAGACCCTTGCCCTGTCGCTGGCCGTGCTGGCCGCGCCCGCCCATGCCGGAACCGACCTGACGGTCATGCTGGACTGGTTCGTGAACCCGGACCACGCCCCCATCGTTCTGGCCGAAGAGCTGGGCTATTACGACGATGCCGGGCTGGAGGTCGAGCTGGTTTCGCCTGCCGACCCGAATGATCCGCCGCGCATGGTGGCGGCGGGGCGCGCGGACCTGGCCGTCAGCTATCAGCCGCAGTTGCACCTGTCGCGCCACCAGGGTCTGCCGGTCACGCGGGTCGGGACGCTGGTCGAGACGCCCCTGACATGCCTTGTCGTCCTGGCCGACAGCGGGATCACCACGCCAGCCGACCTCAAGGGCCGCAAGGTCGGCTTCGCCGTCGCTGGCGTACAGGAGGTCATGCTGAACGCCATGCTGGCCGACAGCGACCTGCAGCCGTCGGACGTCGAGCAGATCAATATCGGCTGGTCCATCGCCCCCGCGCTCATGTCCGGGCAGGTGGATGGGGTGATCGGCGCCTTCCGCAACTTCGAGCTGAACCAGCTGCGGATGGAGGGGTTCGAGGGCCGCTGCCTGTTCCCAGAGGCGCACGGCATCCCCGCCTATGACGAACTGGTCTATCTGGCCGACCCGTCCCGCATGGACCGTGAATCCGTGGCGGCGTTCCTAAACGCGACCGAGCGTGCCACAGCCTTCATCAAGAACGACCCCGACGAGGCATGGCGTATCTTCTCTGCCACCGCGTCCGAACTGCAGACGCCCCTCAACGAGGCGGCTTGGGCAGACACCTGGCCGCGCTTCGCCGGCCGACCCGCCGCACTGGACGCAGGCCGTTATCAGCGATTCGAGGCGTTTCTGGCCGATCGGGGCGCCACGCCCGGCGGTTTGCCGCTGTCGGACCTGGCGGTGGACGTCAACGCGCCGGTGGCGCCGTGATGGCCGACTATGGGCGCGCTTTCGCGCTGTGGCGGCAGGCGGCGGGGGCGGACTGGGACCGCTATGTCGGGCATGACTTCGTCCGGCAGCTGGCGGCAGGAACCCTGCCCCGAGACAGCTTCCTGTACTATCTGCGACAGGACTATGTCTTCCTGCTGCATTTCGCGCGGGCCTGGGCACTGGTGATGGCCAAGTCCAACCGCCTGCCCGAGATGCGCGCGGCCGCAGGCATCGCGCAGGCGCTGCTGGAGGAAGAGATGCCGCTGCATGTCGGCATCTGCGCGCGTGAGGGGATTACCTCGGACATGCTGGCGCAGACGCCCGAATCGCCCGCAAACATGGCGTATACCCGCTATGTCCTGGCCACCGGCCAGTCCGGCGACGTTCTGGACCTTCTGGCTGCGCTTGCGCCCTGCGTTCTGGGCTATGGCGAGATCGGTCGGCGCCATGCCGGCAGCGGCGGCCCCTATGCCAAATGGACCGCGACGTATGGCGGCGAGGACTATCAGAGGCTTTGCCAGGAAGTCGGGCAACTGATCGATGCGGCGCTGGAGGCGCGGCTGGGACCCGACTGGCCGTCCCTGCCCCGCGCGTCGTCGCTGGCGCAGCAGTTTGCGCAGGCCACGCAACTGGAAGTGGCCTTCTGGCAGATGGGCCTTGACCGGACATGAGCGCGCCGGCCCTGCGCCTGCAAGGCGACCTCTGGATCGGTGACAACCGTCTGGCGCGGGACCTGAAGATCACCGCGCCCGCCGGGCGTTGGACCTGCCTGCTGGGTCCCTCTGGCGTCGGCAAGTCGACGTTGGGGCGCCTGGTGGCCGGCCTGCCGGGACGCGCACGGCTGGACGGCGACGCAACCGCTGTCCGTGGTCGGGTTGCGATGCTGGCCCAGCAGGATCAGTTGCTGCCATGGGCGTCCGCGCTGCAGAACGTGACCCTGGGCGCAAGGCTGAGGGGCGCGCCCGCGGACCACCGGCGGGCGCGGGACCTGCTGGACCGGGTGGGGCTGGCCGGGCTGCACCACCGTCGCCCTGCGACCCTCTCGGGCGGACAGCGCCAGCGCGTGGCTTTAGCCCGCACGATGATCGAGGATAGCCCGGTGGTCGTTCTGGACGAGCCGTTCTCTGCCCTCGACGCAGGCACGCGGATGGCGATGCAGGACCTTGCGGCGCGATTGCTGGCGGGGCAGACTGTGCTTCTGATCACCCATGACCCGCTGGAAGCCGCGCGGCTGGGACATGCCGCCTTCCTGATGACGGCGCAGGGCAGCCGCCCGGTCAATCTTCCCGAAGGGCCGACGCCCCGCGATGTCAGCGACCTCGCCGTGACAGCGGCACAGGCCGCTATCTTTGACGCGTTGTCGCAGAGATGCGCGGCATGACCGGCCATGTCTCGGCACCGCGCCCGCGTGCAGTCGCCGGGCGCACCGAGCCCGGTTCCGATGTCCGGCAACGCAGTATCGGGGCACCGCCGCCTGACCGGCATCGCAGGCGGAAGGTCATCGTGCCGGTTTTGCGCTTTACCGCCACCGCCATCACGACGCTTCTTCTGGGGCAGGCGCTGGTCTGGATGACGGGACTGCCGCCTTTCATCCTGCCGGGACCGGCGCGGGTGGCGCAGGCGCTGGCGGACCACGCGCCGATGCTGGCCGAGAACGCCCGCTTCACCGCCACCAACCTGCTGACAGGTCTGATGGCCGGCATCGCCCTGGGGGCGATAACGGCCTTGAACCTTGCGGCCTCGCCGCTGGCGCGCGGCCTGATGCGGCCCATGCTGGTCGCGGCGCAGGCCGTCCCGGTCTTTGCGCTGGCCCCGATCGTCACGCTGTGGCTGGGCTATGGCGCTGCGTCGAAGATCGTCATGGTCGTGCTGGTCGTGCACTTTCCGGTGGCGTCCGTTCTTTTCGATGCGCTGATGCGCCTGCCGCAACCGCTGGAGGATCTGATCCACAGCCTGCGCGCCAAGCCGATGCGGGCGCTGCTGCTGGTGCGGCTGCCGCATGCGCTGCCGGCGCTCGGATCGGGGCTGCGGCTGGCGGCGGTGCATGCCCCTTTCGCGGTGATCGTCGGCGAATGGGTCGGGTCCAGCAGGGGGCTGGGGCATGTGATGCTGATGGCGAACGGGCGCGGCCAGACCGACCTGATGTTCGCGGCGCTTGCTCTGCTGGCTGGAATGGGCGGGACGCTGTTTGCGCTGGCGGACCTGCTGCAGCGCCGGATGGAGAAGGGCCGCCCCTGAGGGCGGCCCCCAAATGTTACCACGACGTCAGGACGGCGCCGTCGTACTTGTCCTCAATGAAGGTCTTCACCTCGGGGCTGTGATAGGCCTCGACCAGGGTCTCGACCCAGGGCTCGTCCTGGCGGCCCTGCTGCACGACGAGGATGTTGACGTAGGGGCTGTCGGCCTTTTCCATCGCAATGGAATCTTCCTTGGGCGACAGGCCGGAGGCTAGGGCATAGTTCGTGTTGATGATCGCGATGTCGGCATCGGCCAGCGCGCGAGGCAGCTGCGCCGCGTCAAGCTCGATGAAGCGCAGGTCCTTGGGGTTGTCGCTGATGTCCAGCGGGCTGGGGACAAGGCCCGTGCCGTCGGCCAGGGTGATCAGGCCCAGGTCCTGCAGCAGCAACAGCGCGCGGCCGCCATTGGTCGGATCGTTCGGGATTGCGACCTGCGCACCTTCGGGCAGGTTGGCCATGTCCTCGATCTTGTCGGAATAGATCCCCATCGGCGTGGTGATGGTGGTGCCCACCTCGACCAGATCGAACCCGCGGTCCTTCATCTGGTTTTCCAAATAGGGGCGGTGCTGGAAGCTGTTGGCATCCAGGTCGCCGTCGGCCAGCGCTTGGTTCGGAACGACATAGTCCGAGAACTCGACGATCTCGATGTTCAGGCCCATGGGTTCGGCGACCTTCGCCACCTCCTCCATGATCTCGCCGTGCTCGCCGGGCGAGACGCCGACGGTGATGTCTTCGGCCATGGCGGCGGTGCCGAGGGCCAGGGCGGAAACGAACGTCGTCAGTCGCAGCATGGAAAGCTCCTTTCTTCTGCGGGAAATTCAGTGGCCGCGGTTGCGAGGTGCGCGGCGGTCGACGCGGGCGGCGAACCATTCGCCAAGGGACTGCACCAGCTGCACCAGAACGATCAGGATGACGACGACGGCCAGCATCACCTCGGGCATGAAGCGCTGATAGCCATAGCGGATGCCCAGATCGCCCAGACCCTCGCCGCCGACGGCGCCGACCATGGCGGAATAGCCGATAAGGCTGACCACGGCCAGTGTCAGCCCAAGCGCGATGGCGGGCATGGCCTCGGGGATCAGCACCTTGCGGATGATCTGCAGGGGCGTCGCACCCATGGCACGCGCGGCCTCGATGAGCCCGCCGTCGACCTCGCGGATGGCGTTTTCGACCAGGCGGGCGATGAAGGGGATGGCGGCCAGCGTCAGCGGCACGATGGCGGCATTCGTGCCGATCGATGTGCCGACCAGCGCCCGCGTGAAGGGGATGATCGCCACGACCAGGATGATGAAGGGCACCGACCGCGTGGCGTTCACCACAAGGCCCAGTACCTTGTTGACCCAGGGCGCGCTCAGCAGTTCGCCCCGCTGCGACGTCGCCAGGAAGACGCCCAGGGGCAGGCCTCCAATCGTGCCGAGGATCGTTGACACCGCCACCATGTAGAGCGTCTGCAGCGTCGCGTCCCAGAGGATCGGGATCAGGTTAGCGGACATGCCCAAGCACCTCTGTCGTCAGCCCGTGGCGTTCCAGATAGGCCCGCGCCTGCGCGCCCCGGTCTGCGTCCAGCGAAAGAAGCAGGTTGCCGAACGGGTGCGGGCCGACCTCTTCGATGTTGCCGGACAGGATGTTCGCGGCGATCCCCAGATCCGTCGCCAGCCGCGCCAGCATCGGGTCGGTGGCATGCTGCCCGGCGAATGTCACGCGGATCACTTCCTGGCTGGGGCCGTCAGGGCGTTCAGGCAGCAGCCGCCCCGCGATGAAGCCGGGCAGCGTCGCGCCCGTCACGCCCGACAGGAAGCTGCGGGTCGTCGGATGGGCAGGTTTGCGGAAGACGTCATAGGTCGGACCCGCCTCGACGATGCGGCCGCCCTCGATCACCGCCATGTGGCTGGCGACGTCGCGCAGGACCGCCATCTCGTGCGTGATCAGCAGGATGGTCAGGCCGAGGTCGCGGTTGATCCGCTCCAGAAGCTCCAGCACCGTCTGCGTGGTTTCCGGGTCCAGCGCGCTGGTCGCCTCGTCCGAGAGCAGCACCTTCGGGTTCGTCGCCAGCGCCCTTGCGATGCCCACGCGCTGCTTCTGTCCGCCTGACAGCTCGGCCGGATAGCGGTCGCCAAGCGCCGACAGGCCCACCTGCTCGATCAGCTGGTCCACGCGCGGGCGGATCTGCTGGGCGGGCGTTCCCGCGATTTCCAGCGGCAGGGCAATGTTGCCCCTGACTGTACGAGAGGCCAGCAGGTTGAAGTGCTGGAAGATCATCCCGACGTCACGGCGGATCGCCCGCAGCGCCGCACCGTTGGCGCCGCCAACATCGCGGCCGCCGACAAGAACGCGGCCCTCGGTCGGGCGCTCCAACCCGTTCACCATCCGCAACAGCGTCGACTTGCCGGCGCCGGACCGGCCGATGATGCCGGTGACGCTGCCCTGCGGGACCGACAGGTTGATATCGGCCAGCGCCGTCACGCGGCTGCCATCCGCCTTCGGAAAAGCCTTTCCGACGCCTTCGAAGGTCATCGCCGCGCCCTGATCCGTACCGGTCATGCGTGTCCGCCTGCTTACAGAGGTGAGGGCGAGGGCATGCCCGAAATGGCGGGCAAGCGCAAGATCGCCCTGTCGCGCAACTCCGCGTGGCCGCAAATGCCGGCCCTGTTCCAACACCCGCGGCGGAATGCCCGGACATCCGGCGGCACCTGGCAGGAACACCGTCCGCGACCGACGCTGCCGCAGCCGAATGCTGTCCTTATTGCGCCGCCTGTGCCACGCCGCGCGACAGAAGCGAGGTCAGCGTCATCCGCAACGTGTCGGGTCGGAACGGTTTTTCGATCAGGGGCGCGTGGTCGAAACCTTGCGGCAAATGTTCCCGGCCATAGCCAGAGACGAAGCAGAACGGCACCGACATCTGGTCGAACAGCGCCGCCACGTCGTCAACCGGCTCTCCGCGCAGGTTGCCGTCCAAGAGCGCTAGGTCGATGCCCCCACCCCGCGCGGCGTCCAGCGCATCTTCGACGCTGCGGACGATGTCGGTGACGGTGGCGCCCGCCTCCTCCAGTTCGTGGCGCAGGTCCAGCGCGACCAGCGGCTCATCCTCGACCAGCAGCACGCGGCAGCCGTCCAGCGTCGCGGGCCGCCGCTGCGGCTGCGCGGGAATAGAGTCGGCAGAGGTCCGGGTGCCGCGCAATGGCGTCGCACCCTCGGCCAGAACGATGGTCCAGACGACGCCCTCGGGCCGCCAGTCGGCCGTGACCGCGCCCGAATCGCCGCCTCCGGCCGCGCTGATCAACGTCGTGCCGAACCCCCCGCCCTGCGGCGGCGTGACCGGCGGGCCGCCTGTTTCCCTCCAGGTCAGGGTCAGCTGGTGATTTGTCAGCTGCCAGTCCAACTCGATCAGGCCCTGCGGGACCGACAGGGCGCCATATTTGGCCGCGTTGGTGCCCAGTTCGTGCAGCGTCAGCGCCAGGCGCAGCATGGTGTCTGGCGAGAGCTCGACCGGGGGGCCGTTCCGCCGCAGCCGGTCGCCGTCCAGCGTGCCCGAACTGATCTGGTCGTCGATCAGCTGGTCCAGCGGGGCGCTGGCCCATGTCGCATCGGAGAGGATCGAATGCGCCCGCGCCAGCGCCTGCAGCCGACCGCCGAAGCTTGCCTCGAACTCATCCAGGCCGTGGGACTGGCGCAGGCTCTGGCGAGCGATGGCCTGAACGTTGGCGAGGGTGTTCTTGATGCGGTGGTTCAACTCTCCAATCAGAAGCGACCGGACCTCCTCGGCCTGCTTGCGGTCGGTGATGTCCAGGATCTGCAGCGACAGCGTCTGCAGCCCAGGCCCTTCGGTCAGGACCGAGCCATAGACCTCGCAGCTGATGGGTCCGACGCCCGCGTGATCCAAGACCATCTCGGCCGAAAAGCGCGGCGCATGATCGCCGGGGGTGGCCAGCCAGCCGCGCAGCACCTGCGCGCCATCCCGGTCCAGCCAGCCAGATGCGGTCGCCGAAAAGCCAAGAAGGTCGCCGGCGCTGCGGCCGAACATCCGCTCGGCCCCCTTGGACCAGCTGCGGATGTCCAGTTCGCTGTCCAGGGTCACGAAGGCCAGCGGAGAGTTGTCGGCATGTGCCCGAAGCTGCGCCATGACGTTGTCGCGGTGGCGGGCGATGTCCTGCATCTCGTCGCGCTGGCGTTCCAGTTCGCGGGCCTGGCGGCCGATGCGGAAAAAGACTTCTGCCTTTGACTTCAGGATCACCGGATCGATGGGCTTGAAGATGTAATCGACCGCCCCCGCCTCATAGCCGCGGAAGCGGCGCGCCTCGTCCATTTCGGCGGCGGTGACGAAGATGATGGGTACGCCGCGCGTGCGCTCGGTCGATCGCATCAGTTCTGCCAGTTCATAGCCGTCGGTGCCGGGCATCTGCACGTCCAGGAAGGCCAGCGCATAGTCGTGCAGCAGCATCAGTTCCAGCGCCTCGCTGGCGGATCTGGCATAGTCGACGACCAGCCCTTCTCGGCGCAGCAACGCCTCGAGCGCGACGATGTTCTCGACGATGTCGTCGACGATCAGGAACCTGATGGGTCTATCGGGCATTGGCAATCTCCTGGCAGGCGGTACGGCGCCAGATCCGGTCGGGTTCGTCGAAGGCCTCGAAGGCCCTGGCGTGGGCGGAAAAGCGCAGCGTCTCATGAGAGCCGAGTGCAAGGAAGCCGCCACGGGTCAGAGCCTCGGCAAAGAGGCCGAGCGTGCGGTCCTGCAGCGCATGATCGAAATAGATCAACACGTTGCGACAGGAAATCAGATGGACTTCGGAGAACACCTGGTCGGTCGCCAGGTTGTGTTCGGTAAAGACGGTGCGCGCCCGCAGGCTGCGGTCGAAGGCGGCACGGCCATAGGCGGCGGTGTAATAGTCCGACAGCGATCCCAGCCCACCCGCCAGCTGATAGTTCTGCGAAAACACCGGCAAACGGTCGATGGCATAGACGCCGCCTTCGGCCTTCAGCAGCGCGCGGCGATTGATCTCGGTGGCGTAGAACATCGTCCGGTCGAACAGCCCTTCCTCGCGGAAAAGGATTGCGAGCGAATAAAGCTCTTCCCCGTCGGCGCAACCCGCCACCCAGACCTTGAGCGATGGGAACGTCCGCAGATGGGGCAGCACCTCGCGCCGAAGCGCCAGGTAATACGCAGGGTCGCGGAACAGTTCGCTGACCTGCACGGTCATCGCGTCGATGATGTCGGGCAGCACTGCGGGGTCGTGCAGCAGCCGGCCCTGCACCTCGGACAGTGTGGCGCATCCCAGACGCTCGCAGGCCAGGTTCGCCCGCCGGACCAGCGACGCCCGAGAATAGGACCTGAAGTCATAGTGATAGCGCCTGTTCAGCGCCTCGAGGAACAGGTCCAGCTCGATGTCGTCGCCAGGCCGTGCCGGAACGGGGTCGACGGTCATCGCGGCATCCACACGCGGGTCAGCGACAGCAGCTTGTCGACATCGAGCGGCTTGGGCAGATAGTCGTTGGCCCCGGCGGCCAAGCACTGGTTCTGGTCCTCGGCCATGGCCTTGGCGGTCAGCATGATGATCGGCAGCGTCTTCCAACGGTCCAGCTTGCGGATCTCACGCGTGGCAGTCAGACCGTCCATCTCTGGCATCATCACGTCCATCAGCACCAGATCGATCTTGGGCGCCGCGCCATCGTTTACGCGGCCCAAGGCCTCCAGCGCCTCTCGGCCATTGCGGGCGATCTGCACGGTCGCGCCATGCGGCTCGAAGACGCCGGTCAGGGCATAGACATTGCGGATGTCGTCCTCGACCACCAGGATTCGGCGCCCCTCCAGCTGGCCGTCGCGGTTCAGCGAGGCGGCCAGCATTTCCCGCTGCTTCTCGGGCAGGTCGCTGACGACCTGGTGCAGGAACAGCGTGACCTCGTTGATCAGGCGCTCGGGCGATTTGGCGCCCTTGATGATGATGGACTTGGAATAGCGGCGCAGGCGCTGTTCCTCGGCCTCTGACAGGGCGCGGGCGGTATAGACGATGACCGGCGGAAAGGACGCCGTGCCGTCGCCGCTCAGCTGCTCGAGCAGCTCGAACCCCGAAGCGTCGGGCAGCGTCATGTCGAGAACGATGCAGTCTACGGTCTCGGTCCGGCAGATCTCCAGCGCGCGGGCGGCGGTGCCGGCGCCGACGGTCACGACCTCGTCGCTGGCCAACAGGGCCTTTAGCCCCTCCATCTGCGCGGGATCGTCCTCGACGATCAGGACGCGGCGCAGGCGCTGTTCCAGCCGCGTCTCCAGCTTGCGGATCGCGTTCGCCAGATGATCCCGCTGCACGGGCTTCAGCATATAGCTGATCGCCCCCTGGGCCAGCGCCTCCTTGGTATAGTCCTCGGCCGACACGACATGGACCGGGATATGCCGCGTGCTCGTGTCGCGCTTCAGCCGGTCCAGCGCCGACAGGCCGGAATGGTCGGGCAGCCCCATGTCCAAGACGATCGCCTGCGGCAGGAAATGCCGGGCCGCGCGCACGGCATCGTCGGCGCGGCCGACGCAGACGCAGCGGAAGCCCAGCTCGTGCGCCAGGTCATAGAGCAGCCGGGCGAACTCCACATCGTCCTCGACCACCAGCATCACCCGGTCATCGGCGGTGATGTCCGCGTGGTCGTCATCCAGCCCCGGCAGGGCGTCCAGCACCACCACGTCGACGTCCTGGGCCTCAGGCAGCGGTGCGGCCACCTGCTGGCGCTGCGCTGCAGGCCGCTGGCGGGCGGGCGTGGCGGGAAGGATCAGCGTGAAGACGCTGCCGCGGCCCTTCTCGCTGGTCAGCGTGATCCGCCCCCCCAGAAGGTCCGCCAGTTCACGAGAGATGGACAGACCCAGCCCCGTCCCGCCGAAGCGGCGGGAGATGGTGCCGTCCGCCTGCCGGAACGCCTCGAACACGTTCTCCTGCTGGTCGGCATCGATGCCGATGCCAGTATCCTCGACCGAGAATGCGACCCCTTGGGCCGCAGGCGCGATGCGCAGCGTCACCCGGCCGCGTTCAGTAAATTTCAGCGCGTTCGAGATGAAGTTCCGCAGCACCTGCTCCAGCCGCTGGCTGTCGGTTTCGACCTGCCCGAGGCCTGGTGCGACCTCGGCTACCAGCTGCAGGCCCTTGCTGCGGGCCTGGACCTCGAAGGCGCGGACCAGCTTCTCGGCGACCGCCTGCGGGTCGATCAGGTCGTTCGAAACCTCAAGCTTGCCGGATTCGATCTTCGACAGGTCGAGGATGTCGTTGATCAGCGCCAGCAGGTCCTGCCCCGAACTTTCGATCGTCTCGGCCCACCGGACCTGTTCCTCGGTCAAGTTGCGGCCGCGGTTCTCGGACAGAAGCCGGGCCATGATCAGCAGCGCGTTCAGCGGCGTGCGCAGCTCATGGCTCATGTTGGCGACGAATTCGGACTTGTAGCGGCTCTCGCGCGCCAGTTCCTGGGCCTGATCCTCGAGCATTCGGCGCGAACGGGCCAGCGCGTCGCGCTGCTCCTCCATTTCCTGCGTCTGGCTCTCCAGCTGCGAATTCTGAGTCTCCAGCTCGGCCTGCTGGGCCTCGAGACGACGCTGGCTGTCCTGCAGCTGGCGGGTCTGCTCCTCCAGCTCCTCGTTCGAGGCGGCCAGTTCCTCTCCGTGGCCGCGCAGTTCCTCGGCCTGACGGCGGGTCTCCTCCAGCAGCTCCTGCAGCTGTTCGCGATACTGGGCGGAACGAAGCGCGACCCCCATCCGGTCGCCGACACCCTCCAGCAGTTCCATCACACGGCCCGGTGCGGGATGGTCCAGCCCCAGCTCCACCGCACCGTTCACCAGTTGACCGTCGCGCAGCGGAACGATCACGGCATGCGCAGACCTGCCGCGAGAGAGGCCCGACGTCCAGCCAAGCGCCTCGTCAGGTGACAGCGTCAACTGCAGCGCCCGCCCCTCGGAAATGCACCGCCCCAGGTGGCCCTGCCCTTCGGGCAGGCGTGCGGGCAATGCTGCGTCGTCGACGCCCCAGCTGGACAGCAGCCGGTGACCGCTGCCATTCCTGGCATAGACCACGGCCGCCCGCGCCCCCAGGCGGTCGCCGAGGATCGTCAACACCTGCTTGGCCAGCCGCTCGGGCGAGAGATCCCCCTGCATCCCGCGAGAGACGTCGATCTGCGCCTGGTTGACCCATTGGGTGCGCGTCAGCTGCAGCCGGTTCAGGATCAGCCTGCGACCGGTGACCCCCAAGGCGACATAAACCAGCCCCGCCATGCTGCGGTTGAAGGCCGCGACCTGCGGGTCGATCCCCGACCGGTCGAGCATGAAGCCCGCCGCCATCGCGACGCAGGCCAGCAGCGCCACGACGATGGGTGCGCTCGGCAGCCGCGTGGCCGATGCCAGCGTCAGGGGCAGCAGATACAGAAGCCAGACTGCCGTTCCCAATGGGAACATCATGTCGAGGGCGAAGATACCGCCGAACGCGGCGATGATGATGCCAATGATCGGCAGGTCGAGGTTTCTTGTCACAAATGCTCCTGTCGCGCCATTTTCGACGCCACGCGTCGAACGCGCGAAGGTCGCGTTGGTTCAATGCGATGCGAAAAAAACAAGGCGCCACCCTGCAGCATGTGCAGATCCGCAGGCCGGCCAAGATTTCTAACCGCGCCTGTCGAGCCTGTCGAGTGGCTTGCGACGCGACGTCAGGTCCGCTTGCGGGCCACCGGCGGCCACATCCGCTGAAAGACCCCGTCGCGGCGGATCAGCGCGTGTTGCAGCGCCGCCCCGACGTGGATCGCGATGACGCCGATCAGCGCGAAGGCCGCAACCTGATGAAAGCTGCTGGCGGCCTCGGCCAGCGCCTCGGACCGGGGGACAAGCGCGGGAACGCCCATCGCGTCCAGCGCCTCGATCGGATAGCCGCCGGCGCGCACCCTGACATAGCCGCTGAGGGGCATCGCCACCATCAGCACGTAGAGCGCCACATGGGACGCCGCCGCCGCCCGCCGCTGCCATGACGGCAGGCTGACCGGAAGATCCGGGGGCCGGTGCGTCAGACGCCAGGCCAGCCGCAGCGTAACAATGACGATCAGCAGGCTGCCCACGTTCTTGTGAAAGATGAACAGCGCATCCTGGAGGTGGCGCTCCAGCCCCTCCTGCACCATGATCAGGCCGGCGGGGATCATCAGCAGGATCAGCACGGCCACAAGCCAGTGCAGGACGCGCGTCGTGGTGCCGTGACCTTCGGGCAAGCGTTCCATCTGGGCATCCCCCCCCTTTGTGACAGGATAACGACCCTCACCTTCCAGACAAGTGGCTGGAACGCCGCTTGACGGCACATGCCGCTGTCATATTGTCGTCCGATGCAGGTCACGCGCCCTGACACCATGAAAGCAGATGCCAGGGTGACGGGACATGTCCCGGTGCGCCTGCCTGACGGCTTGATGCTGGCGGTCCCGGCCGGGCTGGCGCTGAATCTTGGCGTCGGCGTGCTGGTGACGGGACAAGGCACCGGCGCATTGGTCGCAGGCGCCGGCTATCTGATCGCCGCCGCCATCGTCGTGATCGGGATGAAGCGGCACTATCTCCATGACCGGATCGGCAGCTGCAACACGGTCACCCTGATGCGGACCGCGCTGACCACGGCACTGCTGGCGCCGCTGGTGGGCGGAACTTCAGCCGGGTGGGCGGTCGCGCTGGTCGCGACGCTGTCCCTGGCGATGGACGGCCTCGACGGTTTTCTGGCGCGGCGCAGCGGGCTTGTGTCCGACTTCGGAGCACGCTTCGACATGGAGGTCGACGCCGCCCTCGCCCTGATCCTGGCGCTGCACGTGCTGGCCGGCACCCCCGTCGGGCTCGAGGTCCTGGTCCTCGGCATCATGCGCTATGTCTTCGTGGCCGGTGCCCTGGCGCTGCGCTGGATGCGCCGCCCTCTGCCCGTCAGCATGCGACGCAAGACCGTCTGCGTCATCCAGCTGGCCGCGCTGATCGCCCTGCAGGTGCCGCAGGTGCCCGTCGATCTGTCGATCTGGCTGGCGCGCGGCGCGTCGCTTGCGCTGGCTTGGTCATTCGCAAGCGACGTCCTCTGGCTGTGGAGACATCGTTGATCCTGCGCGCTCTGATCGCCGTGGTGGTGCTGCACCTGTTGACGGCGCTGCCGTCAGAGCCGACGGGCCTGACCTGGGCTGCCTGGCTGCGCCCGTCACCCGAAGTCCCGATCCTGCTGATCGCGCTGATGTCGCTTGGCAGGTCGCTGGCCGGACAGGCGCTGCGGCTGCTGGCGGTTGTGGCGCTGACGCTGGTGACGGTGCTGCGGCTGGCCGACATCTCGATGCTCGAGACGCTCGGCCGCCGGTTCAACCCGGTGGCCGACCTGCCGCTGATCGACGCCTCGGTGCGGCTGATCTCGGGCAGCATCGGACCCTTCGCGGCGGCGGCTGCGGTTGCGGGCGCGGCCCTGCTGCTCCTGGCGATCGTCTGGGGTCTCTGGTGGGCGACCGGCGTCTGGATGCGGCTGGTCCCCCATCGGCCGCGGCTGCGCAGGGGCGGCGCCGTTCTGGCGACGGCGCTGACGGCGGCGCTTGTGCTTGTGCAGCCGGCGGGCGTCTCGGCCCTCGTGCCGCAGACCACGGCCTATGGCGCGGCGCGCCTGGACGTCGCCGCCCGCACGATCGAGGAGCTGGCGCAGTTCCGGTCCGAGGCGCGGCTGGACCCGATGGCCGACCTGCCCAATCCGTTGGCCCGGATCGACCGCGACGTGCTGGTGATCTTCCTGGAAAGCTATGGCCGAACCAGCTTCGACACGCCGTTCTACGCCACCGACCACCTGCCGATCTTGGCCGACGCGCAGGTCCGGCTGGAGGATCTGGGCCTGGCGATGCGGTCGGGCTTCGCCACGTCACCCACTCATGGCGGCCAGAGCTGGCTGGCCCACGCGACCTTCGCCAATGGCCTGCGGATCGACGACCAGACGCGGCACCAGGCCTCTGTCGCCAGCGGGCGGCGCACGCTGTTTCATTATGCCGCCAAGGCCGGCTTCAGGACCGCGACGGTCATGCCCGCCATCGTCCGCCCCTGGCCCGAGGCTGACACGATGGGCTTTGACCGCATCCTGACGGCCGCCGATCTGGACTATCAGGGGCTGCCGTTCAACTGGGTCACGATGCCCGACCAGTTCACGCTGACCGCGCTGGACCGGAAGCTTCGCGATGGGAACGATTCTAGGCCGCTGTTCGCCCAAGTGGCGCTGATTTCGTCCCACGCGCCATGGACGCCGGTGCCCTGGCTTCTGGATTGGAACCTTGTCGATGATGGCCGCGAATTCGACGCGATGGCGCAGGCGGGCGATCCGCCGAGCGTTGTCTGGAAGGACCGCGAGCAGGTCCGAGAGCACTATCGCGACACCATCTCCTATGTCCTGCGAACGGTGACCGAGTATGCCGAACGCCATGCCGGGGACCCGCCGCTGATCCTGCTGCTGGGCGACCACCAGGCTGCCAGCTCTATCGGTCTCGACGACCGCCGAGAGGTCCCGCTGCACCTGATCGGCCCGCTGGACCTGGTTGAGGCCGCCGCCGAATGGGGGCTGACCCCCGGTCTGATCCCCCCTCCGGGCAGCGCCCCCCTGCCGATGGAGGGTCTGCGCGACCGCTTCCTGCGGAGCTTTTCGGGCACCGTTGACGTTCCCCCCGCATGACATGGGTTCGCAGCCTGCAACTTCTGGCCGCGGTAGCGGTGATAGCCTTGCTGTGGACGGGGCTGGACGGCGCACAGGCAGCCCGGCTGCTGTCGCAGTCGCAGCCCGGATGGCTGTTTGCGGCTCTGGCGGCGCTGACGATGCAGACCGTCCTGTCGGCGATACGCTGGCAACTGACGGCGGACCAGTTGGGACAGCGCATCCCCTTGGGCCGGGCGATCGGCGAATACTATCTGGCGCAGGTGGTGAACCAGTCTTTGCCGGGGGGGATGGTGGGCGACGCTGGACGTGCCGTCAGGGCCCGCCACGCCGGCGGACTGAGGCGCGCCGGGGCCGCCGTGGCGATCGAACGGTTGGCGGGCCAGCTGTCGCTGATGCTGGTCCTGACCATCGGTGTCCTCTCGGTCACGCTAGCCCCCGGCGGGCTGAGCATCCCCGCACCGCTTCTGGGCCTTTTGGCGGGCATGCTGTTGGTCTGCCTCGGCGCCGGATGTGGCCTGCGCTTCGCGGGCGCCCTGCCGGGCCACGCCGGGCGTTTTGCGGCGGACCTGCGCGGCGCGCTGTCGCGGACCCTTCTGACGCGGCGGGCGTTTCCCCGGCAGGCCGCGCTGAACCTGGCCATCACCGTCGCGAACCTGCTGGCATTCGCCGCCTGCGCGCGCGCGACGGGAACCTACATGACACTTGTCGAGGTCGCCGTGCTTGTCCCCCTGATCCTGCTGACAATGATCCTGCCCCTGACCATCAGCGGCTGGGGCCTGAGAGAGGGCGCCGCGGCGGCCCTGTTCCCGATCATCGGGGCCAGCGCTTCGGCGGGACTGGCCGCCAGCGTCGCCTTTGGGCTGGTCTTCCTGGCCAGCACCGCCCCCGGCATCCTGATGCTGCTGTCGCGGCAGCACTGCTGCGACGCCGCGGGGACTGACGGATGACGGCCCGCGCCGCCTTCGCCCTTCCGGGTGACATCGCGACGCTGACCGGCGGCTACATCTATGACCACAGGCTGGTCGAAGGCCTGCGCGATCTGGGCTGCAAGGTCGAGGTGATCTCTCTGCCTGCCAGCCTTCCCACGCCTGACGCGGCGGACATGCGGAGGGCGCTGGACCGGCTTGCCGCCCTGCCGGCAGATGTCCCGGTCATCATTGACGGTCTGGCTTTCGGAGCGCTGGAGACCGCAGGTCTGCATCGGGTCAGGGCGCCCATCGTCGCGATGATCCACCATCCGCTGGCGCAGGAAAGCGCGCTGCCGGCTGACCTGGCGGACCACCTGTGGCGGACCGAACGTGCGAACCTGGCGCTCGCCCGCCACGTCATGGTTCCCAGCCCGCATACCCGCGACATGCTGATCACTCGCTATGACGTCTCGCCCGCGAAGATCACCATCGTGCGGCCAGGCACCGACCGTCCCGCCGCGCCCCAGGCGCCGGTCGATCCGCCGCTGATCCTGTCAGTTGGCATCCTGCATCCGCGCAAGGGCCACGACGTCCTGATCGCGGCGCTGGCGCAGCTAGCGGACTTGGCCTGGCAGGCGGTCATCGCCGGCAACCCTTGGGACGACCAACATGTGGCCGCGCTGCATGCGCAGGTCGCGGAAAGCGGCCTCGGCGCGCGGCTGGAACTGGCGGGCCGCGTTACGCCAGAGCGACTGTCGCAGCTTTACCGGCAGGCCTCGATCTTCGCGCTGGCGACTCGGTACGAGGGTTATGGCATCGTCTTCGACGAGGCGCTGTCGCATGGGCTGCCCATCGTCAGCACCCGGACCGGGGCGGTGGTGGATACCGTTCCCGAAGATGCGGGCCTTCTGGTGCCGGTGGATGACCCAGAGGCGCTGGCAGCGGCCCTTCGGCGCCTTCTGACCGAACCGCAGGAGCAGGCCGCCCGTGCAGCGGCGGCGGCCCGTGCCGGTGCGGCGCTGCCGAGATGGGCCGATGCGGCAGCCACGGCGATGGCGGTGCTGGATGCGCTGCCGCCCTCGGACCCCGCGTCCATGCCCTAACCGCCGGCCGGGCTTGCGCAGAGGCTGCATGGGGTGCATCACTGCGCCTGGGTTCACCTGCCGGAGACGCCGATGAAATCGCTGTTCCACCTTGCCATCCATGTCACCGACCTCGACGCCGCGCGACGCTTTTATGGCGACATCCTCGGCTGTGCCGAGGGACGTTCGACCGACACATGGGTCGACTTCGACTTTTTCGGCCATCAGCTTTCGCTGCACCTGGGCACCCCGTTTCCGACGACGCGCACGGGACGCGTGGGCGACCACATGGTGATGATGCCGCATATGGGCGCCGTGCTGCGGCTGGACGACTGGATGGCGCTGGCCGACCGGCTGGCCGCCAAGGGCGTGGCCTTCGACATTCCACCAGTGGTGCGCTTCGAAGGCCAGCCGGGAGAGCAGCGGACGATGTTCTTCTTCGATCCCTCGGGCAACCCCATCGAAATTAAAGGCTTCGCCGACTTCGACGGGCTGTTTGCCTCATGACCTGGGCCATCACGCCAGCCGTTCAACCGTCGGTCCCGGTGCATGGCAGCCCCAACCGCTTTCCCGTGCGCCGCATTTTCTGCGTGGGCCGCAACTATGCCGACCACGCCAGAGAGATGGGCCATGATCCCGACCGGGAGCCGCCGTTCTTCTTCACCAAGCCCGCCGACGCCTTGCTGACCGGTGATAAGCCCCTGCCCTGGCCGCCGCTGACGCAGGATCTGCATTTCGAGGGCGAACTTGTCGTGGCCCTTGGCGCAGGCGGAACAGACGTGGCACCCGGCGACGCGACCGCGCTGATCTGGGGCTATGCGGCGGGCAACGACCTGACGCGCCGCGACCTTCAGGCCGAGGCCAAGCGCCTGGGTCGGCCGTGGGACATGGCCAAGGGGTTCGACGGCTCTGCCGTCTGCGGGGCGATCCACCCGGCGACCGCGCCGATCGCCTCGGGCCGACTGGAGGTGACCGTCAACGACGAGGTGCGGCAGCAAGCCTGCCTGTCGCAGATGATCTGGCCTGTGGCCGATGTCATCTCTCATCTGTCGCGGATGGTGCGGCTGGAACCGGGCGACCTGATCTATACGGGTACGCCGGCCGGCGTCGGCCCGCTTCGGCCGGGCGACAAGGTCACGGTGAGCATCGAGGGGCTGTCGCCAGTGTCGACCCTGATCCTGCCTGCGCAACATGCCACGGGACGTCAGCCCAGGGCATAACCGGTGCCGCGCACCGTCCTTACGGGGTTGTCGCCGCCGTTCTGCATCAGCGCCTTGCGCAACCGTCCAACATGGACGTCGATGGTGCGCGTGTCGACATAGATGTCGCGGCCCCAAACACGGTCCAGAAGCTGTTCGCGCGTCCAGACCCGGCCAGGCTTTTCCATCAGCGTCGACAGCAGACGGAACTCCGTTGGCCCCAGATGCAGCGCCTGCCCCGCGCGGAAGACGCGGTGTTCGCCGGCATCCAGGATGATGTCGGCAAAGCTCAGACGCTCACCCATCGTGGCGGGACGAGTGCGGCGCAGCTGCGTGCGCAGGCGGGCCATCAGTTCAACAACAGAATAGGGCTTGACCACATAGTCGTCCGCCCCGGTCTCAAGGCCGCGGACGCGGTCCACCTCTTCGCTGCGGGCAGACAGCATGATGATCGGGATGCTGCGGGTGGCGGGATCGGCCTTGACCTGGCGGCAGACCTCGATTCCCGACACCTTGGGCAGCATCCAGTCCAGAACGATCAGGTCGGGCTGTTCCTCCTGCACCAGCAGAAGGGCATCCTCGCCGTTGTCGGCCACGACGACCTCGAAGCCCTCGGCCTCGAGGTTGTAACCCAGGACTTCGCGCTGCGCGCCTTCATCCTCGACGACCAGGACGCATGGGGACTGCCGCGCCATCGGTCAGACCTCGCCCATCGATGAAATCATCGGGACGCTGTTGCTTTTCGGCCGCGCCTCGTCTGGCAGTTCGCCGGTCACCAGGTAGACCACCTGCTCGGCGATCGAGGTGGCGTGGTCGCCCATCCGCTCGACGTTCTTGGCGATGAAATGCAGGTGCATGCAGGCGGTGATGTTGCGCGGATCTTCCATCATGTGGGTCAGGAATTCGCGGAAAAGGGCGTTGTACATCTGATCGACCTCAAGGTCGCGCTGCCGCACGTCCTGTGCCAGGTCGGCGTCACGGCGAATATAGCTGTCCAGCGAATCCTGCAGCATCTTGTTGACGGCCTGGCTCATCCGGCGCAGCGCCATTCCGGCGCCCTCGATCACCGGCATCTGCGACAGCACCTCGGTCCGTTTGGCCATGTTCTTGGCGTAATCGCCCACACGCTCCAGCGAGGCCGAGATCTTGATGACCGCCAGCACCATCCGCAGATCGGTCGCGGTTGGCGCGCGCAGGGCGATCAGTCGGGCAGCATCCTCGTTGATCTGCGCCTCAAGCGCATCAATGGCGGCGTCGCGGCGGCGGACTTCGTCGGCCAGATCCTCATCACGGGTTTCCAGCGCGGTCGAGCCGTCGGTGATCGCGGCCTCGACCATGCCGCCCATCTTGACCACCATCGCCTGGATGGTTTCCAGATCGCGGTCGAAGGCCGAAGAGATGTGCTTGTCGCGGTTCATGTCCTGTCCTTCCGATCCGTCAACCGATCCGGCCCGAGATATAGGCCTCGGTCCGGCTGTCCCTGGGTTTGGTGAAGATGTCGTTCGTATCGCCATATTCGACCAGGTTGCCCAGGTGGAAGAAGGCGGTCTTCTGGCTGACGCGGGCGGCCTGCTGCATCGAGTGCGTGACGATCACGACCGAAAACTGCTCGCGCAACTGGTCGATCAGCTCCTCGACCTGGCCGGTGGCGATCGGGTCCAGCGCGCTGCACGGCTCGTCCATCAGCAGCACCTCGGGGGCGGTTGCAACGGCGCGGGCGATGCACAAGCGCTGCTGCTGGCCGCCCGAAAGGCCGGTGCCAGGTTCCTGCAGGCGGTCCTTGACTTCGTTCCACAGGGCCGCACCGCGGAGCGCCTTCTCGACGATGCCGTCCAGGTCGGCCTTGTTGCGCGCCAGGCCGTGGATGCGCGGGCCATAGGCCACGTTGTCGTAGATCGACTTCGGGAACGGGTTCGGCTTCTGGAACACCATCCCGACCTTGGCGCGCAACTGCACCGGGTCAACGCGGCGGTCATAAACATCCTCGCCGTCGAGACGGATCTCGCCCTCGATCCGGGCGATGTCGATTGTGTCGTTCATCCGGTTGATGCAGCGCAGGAAGGTGGACTTGCCGCAGCCCGACGGGCCGATAAAGGCCGTTACGGTCTTGTCCAGGATCTCGACGTTCACGTCCTTGATGGCGTGCTTGTCACCGTAATAGACCTGCACGTTCCTGGCCGAGATCTTGATGTCCTGCTGGCTCACGTCAGCCTCCGATCGGGTCGTGTCGTACATGGTTATAGGACCTTATGGTTGACTTACCAACGGCGCTCGAACTTGCGGCGCAGGTAGATGGCCAGCAGGTTCATGCACAGCAGGAAGATCAGCAGGATGATGATGGCGCCCGAGGCGCGTTCGACGAAGGCGGGGTCGGACCGTTGGGTCCAGTTGTAGATCTGCACGGGCAGCGCGGATGCGGGATCGAACAGCCCCTCGGGCGGACCGGCGGGGAATTCGCGAACGAAGGCCACCATCCCGATCAGCAGCAGCGGCGCGGTTTCGCCCAGGGCCTGGGCCAGGCCGATGATGGTCCCGGTCAGGATGCCCGGCATCGCCAGCGGCAGGACGTGGTGGAAGACCGACTGCATCTTGGATGCACCCACCCCAAGAGCGGCATCGCGGATCGACGGCGGCACGGCCTTCAGCGCCGCACGAGTCGAAATGATGATCGTCGGCAGCGTCATCAACGTCAGCACAAGGCCACCGACGATGGGCGCCGATTGCGGCAGCCCCGCAAAGTTGATGAAGACGGCAAGGCCCAGGATGCCGAAGACGATGGACGGCACGGCCGCCAGGTTCGCGATGTTCACCTCGATGATGTCGGTCAGGCGGTTCTTGGGGGCGAATTCCTCAAGATAGATGCTGGCCGCGACGCCAATCGGCACCGACAGCACCAAAACCACCAGCATCATGTAGAGCGAGCCGAGAATCGCGACGCCCAGGCCCGCGGCCTCGGGTCGCTGGTCTGACGCATCGGGGTTGGTGATGAACTCGCGGTTGAAGCGGGTCACCAGCAGGTCGCGTTCGGCCAGCGCATCCGCCAGCATCAGCTGCTGGGGCGAGATGTTGCTGTCACGCTCGGCGCTGGCCATGGTGACCCGGCCCTTGAAGTAGCCGTCGATGCGACCGTTCACCAGCACGTTCACGTCGACCGTCTGTCCGATCAGTTCGGGGTTGTCCAGCACCCGCGAGCGCAGCTGCGCCGACGCCTCGCGAGAGATCAGGCCGTCGATGTCATCCTCGGTCAGGCCCTGGATCTGCAGGTCCATGCCGCTGACGGCCTGGTCCAGCGCGGTGTCCAGCACCTGCCCATAGGCCAGCGTCAGGACACTGGACATTTCGGCCACGTCGCGGTTGCCCTTCGGGTCCAGACGCTCGGCGTCTAAGGTCACCGGGATGGAGAGATAGGTCTGGCGGAAGGCGCCCGACCCATCGCGGATGATTGTCGCCAGCAGGACCGCAAGCGCGACCACGGCAATGCCGATGGCCACCGCGCCATAGGTGCGAAAACGTTTCTCGGCGGCATTGCGACGGCGCGTGCGCGGGTCGACCTCGATCAGCGAGGACCTGCGGGCGGGAGTCGGCCGGGCCGTCCCGGGGATGGGCATGTCGGTCATTCGTACTGCTCGCGGTATTTGCGCACGATGATCAGTGCGACGATGTTCAGGCCCAGGGTGATGACGAAAAGCGTCAGGCCAAGCGCGAAGGCCACCAGCGTCTCGGGCGAGGAAAAGTCGTTGTCGCCGGTCAGCTGGCTGACGATCTTGACGGTGATCGTGGTCATCGCCTCGAGCGGATTGAGGCTCATGGTGGCGGCGGCGCCCGCGCCCAGCACGACGATCATCGTCTCGCCGATGGCGCGGCTGGCCGCCAGCAGGACGGCCCCCACGATGCCCGGCAATGCGGCCGGCATGACAACCTGCCGCACGATCTCGGATGGGGTCGAGCCGAGGCCCAGCGCGCCATCGCGCAGGCTTTGCGGAACGGCGTTGATGATGTCATCAGACAGTGAGCTGACGAACGGGATCAGCATGATCCCCATGACCAGCCCCGCCGTCAGCACCGAAGACGCGGAATTACCCAGGCCCAGGGGCTGCGCGATCGCGTCCCGCAGCAGCGGCCCGACGGTAATCAGCGCGAATAGGCCATAGACAATGGTTGGAATACCGGCGAGCAGCTCGACCAGAGGCTTGGCGATGCTGCGAACGCGGGGGCTTGCATATTCGGACAGGTAAATCGCGGCCATCAGGCCGATCGGCACCGCGACCAGCAGCGCGATGAACGAGATGTAGAGCGTGCCCCACAGCAGCGGCAGCATACCCAGCTGAGAGTTGCCGTCGAAGCGGGGCGTCCATTCGGTGCCGAAGAAGAACTCGTGCCAGCTGTATTTCTGGAAGAAGCTGCCCGTCTCGAAGATCAGGGACAGGACGATGCCGGCGGTCGTCGCGATGGCGATCATCGAACACAGGATCAGGAAGGTCAGGACCATCCGCTCGACTGCGTTGCGTGCCTGGAATGCCGCGTTGATCCGGCTGATGCCATAGCCCAGACCGATGACCGCGGCAATCAACACGGCGATCCCCGTCGCCGCCGTATCCGCGGCAAGCAGGCCGGACATGCGCAGGACAGCCGCCAGCAGCAGGACCACAAGCGCCGGAGCGACGGTCAGAAGCGCTACGCTGGCGCCGTGATAGGTTGGTCGGCTGTGCATCAGCCTGATATCCGCGCCGGCCGAGGAAAAGGCGCGGCTGCGGCCGACCAGATAGCCAGCGCCTGCCAGAAGCAGCGTGACGAGCAGAGCCCAGGACATTGGCATCCGGAAGGTCCTTGCTGGGAGAATGGGACCGGGCGGCCAGACCGAAAGGCCGGCCGCCCGAGGGGGACGTTATTGCATGGTCTCTTCGTTTGCGACCATCTGCTGGGTCGCAGCCAGTTCGGGATCAGCGACCAGGCCGTATTCGGCCAGCGGACCGTCTGGGCCGGCGATCTGGTCGGACACGAAGAACTCAGCGAATTCCTTCACGCCCGGAATCTCGCCGATATGCGCCTTCTTGACGTACATGAACAGCGGGCGCGACACCGGGTATTCGCCCGAGGCGATCGTCTCGGTCGAGGGGGTCACGCCCGACATCGACGCGACCTGCAGGGTGTCGGTGTTGTTTTCATAGAAGGACAGGCCGAAGACGCCGATGCCGTTGGGCGAGCTGTTGATGCGCGCCAGCGTCTCGGTATAGTCGCCGTCGATGTCGACCGAGCGGCCGTCCGTGCGCAGCGTCATGCAGGCGGCTTCGGCCTCGTCCTCGCCCATCTGGGCGGTGAAGACTTCCAGCGCGCCGGTGTCTTCGCAGCCCTGCAGCATCACCTTTTCCTCGAAAACTTCACGAGTGCCGTGGCGGGTGCCGGGAACGAAGGCCAGGATCTCCTGGTCGGGCAGGTCGGGGTTCACCTCGCTCCAGTTGGCGGCGGTGTTGTCGACGATCTCGCCGTCACGCACGACCTTGGCAGACAGCGCGTTGAACCAGTCCGAGGGCGTGAATTCGAACGAGTTGCTGTCGGCCAAGTTCGCGAAGACGATCCCGTCATAGCCGATGCGGACCTCGATGATTTCCTCCACGCCGTTGGCGGCGCATTCCTCGATCTCGCTGTCGCGGATCGCGCGGCTGGCGTTCGCGATGTCGATGGTGTTTTCGCCGACGCCCTCGCAGAAGCGGCGCAGACCGGTGGACGAACCGCCCGACTCGACGACCGGGGTCGCGAAGTCGGTGTTCTCACCGAACAGCTCGGCGACGATCGTCGAGTAGGGCAGGACGGTCGACGAGCCGGCGATCTGAACCTGATCGCGGGCGGCAGCGGCGCTGGCCGAAAGGGCGATCACGGATAGAGCCGTAGCGGTGAGGCCGATGGTCTTCATGATGTTCTCCGTCAAGGATGGACGTACGTTGGTGGTGGCACCCCTAATGGCGTCATGTGACGGCTATGTATGATTCGTGTGACGGTTCCATGACAGCCGATGGCGCGGCTGTGGCTTGCGTCACCGACAGACGCATGACAGATTCTCGGGTGACACGAACGGAGACGACGATGAACATCCGCTATCTGCACACGATGGTCCGCGTGCTGGACCTGGACAAGACGATGGAATTTTTCCGCCTGCTGGGGCTGGAGGAGACGCGCCGCATGGACAACGACAAGGGCCGCTTCAGCCTGGTCTTCATGGCGCCGCCGGGACAGCCGGAATGCCCAGTCGAGTTGACCTGGAACTGGGACGGCGATGACGGGCTGCCGTCCGACAGCCGCCATTTCGGCCACCTTGCCTACCGCGTCGGCAACATCTACGAGATCTGCCAGAAACTGCAGGATGCAGGCGTGACCATCAACCGGCCGCCGCGCGACGGCCACATGGCCTTCGTCCGTAGCCCGGACAACGTGTCGATCGAGCTGCTGCAGGAAGGGGACGCCCTGCCACCGCAGGAGCCCTGGGCCAGCATGGAAAACACCGGCCACTGGTAGCCGAAACGGCGCGGGCCGCAGCGGCCCGCGCCGTCGTCAGTAGATATAGCGGATCTGCTCGCTCCAGAACCTTTCGATCCTGCGGTTCTGCAGGTTGACCTGGTCGAGCGGCGGATCCTCCAGCACGCCGGACATCGCCAGACCCTCGGCGTGGCGGATGAACAGCCGCTGGACCATTTCGCGGACGGCCTGCCCCTCGGGCGTCAGCCGCACCCGGACCGAGCGCCGGTCCATGTCGCAGCGTTCGTGATGCACATAACCCATCGAGACCAGCTTCTTCAGGTTATAGCTGACATTCGACCCCTGATACATGCCGCGCGACCGCAGTTCGCCAGCCGAAACCTCTGCCTCGCCGAGATTATAGAGGATCATGGCCTGCACCGGCGTCAGCTCGCCCCGGTTCAACCGCTCGAACTCGTCCTTGACCAAATCCAGCATCAGCCTGTGCATCCGCTCCAGCAGCTGCAGCGATTCCAGATAAGCTTCGGTCATGTCCGCGATGGTGGCGTCGGCGGGCTGGGGTTGCAACATCGGACGCGTCTCGCGTGGTGCAGGGGCAAACATGGCTTTTCTATGTCCTGTCCTGTTCGTCATGAAGCGAACATGATTGACAAAAGACAATCTTCGGTTAATCGCCGCCGCCTTTTGAACCAATCTTGGCGAAAATCTTAGCGATCCGAGAGCATGCGGCCCCCGGCATGCTGCGCCACCCGATCAAGGATCGGCACCAGCAGCGTCGGCGCGCCACGGTCGACGGGCGTGCCCGTCCCGATCCGCGCGGTCACCCACAGGTACAGGTCCTGGTCGTTCTCACCCAGCATCCGCTCATAGAGGTCCAGCTCGGACCCGCTAAGGGCGCCGAGGCAATCGTCGGCGAACCGCCCCAATATCAGGTCCATTTCCTTCATCCCGCGCCGCCAGCTTCGCATATGCAGCCGCTTCAGGCGGTTTTCGAGTGTCTCCATCGTATCAGCCATGTCCAAGCGCCTCTTCCAGCCGGTCCACCTGGGCCACCGCCTCGGCCAGAACCCGGCGGAGTTCGCGCAATTCTGCCCGCAGGGCCGCGCCCGCCGTGGTGTCCTTGGGCCCCGCCCCCTCGCCCGTCAACAGCCAGACCAGCGAAACGCCGGTGACCGCGGCAATGCGTCCCATGAGCGTTGCGGTCGGCTCCGCCTGGTCCACCTCCCAGCCCTCCAGCGTCTCGGGCCGCAGGCCAAGCTCCTCGGCCAGTGCCTCGATCTGCAGCCCGGCTCCTTCGCGGGCCGCCGTCAGGCGATCCCCCAAGGTTGCCACCGGCTCGGCGTAGCTGTCCATGTCAATCCTCTGCTTGTGGCATCATGCGGCGCAGCGTAAGCCAATGACGCGCCCAGATCAAATCCACGAGGTTCAGATGGCCTTCCTCTCCGACCGGCTCAGCCGCATCAAGCCCTCTCCCACCATCGCGATGACGACGCGGGCGGCTGAGCTGCGGGCGCAGGGGCGCGACATCATCAGCCTGTCGGCCGGAGAGCCGGACTTCGACACGCCGGAACATGTCCGCGAAGCCGCGAAGGCGGCCATCGACGCAGGCCACACGCGCTATACCGCCGTCGACGGGACACCGTTGCTGAAGCGTGCCATCGCCGCCAAGTTCGCGCGCGAGAACGGCCTTGATTTCACGCCGTCGCAGATCACGGTCGGCACGGGCGGTAAGCAGATCCTGTTCAACGCGCTGATGGCGACGCTGGACGCGGGGGATGAGGTGATCGTCCCCGCCCCCTACTGGGTCAGCTATCCCGACATGGTGCTGCTGGCGGGGGGCGAGCCGGTCATCGTGGAATGCCCGCAGGATCAGGGCTTCCGCCTCACGCCCGACGCGCTGGAGGCTGCGATTACCCCCCGGACCAAGTGGCTGATTCTGAATTCGCCTTCGAACCCCTCTGGCGCGGGCTATGACCGGGCGCAGATGCGGGCGATCTGCGACGTGCTGCTGCGCCATCCGCAGGTCTGGGTGCTGGCGGATGACATCTACGAGCATATCGTCTTCGACAATTTCAGGTTCTGCACCCCCGCAGAGGTCGAGCCCCGCCTGAGGGACCGCGTGCTGACCATGAACGGGGTCAGCAAAGCCTATGCCATGACCGGCTGGCGGATCGGCTATGGCGCAGCGCCCGAGCCCCTAATAAAGGCGATGGCCAAGCTGCAGTCGCAGTCGACCTCGAACCCATGTTCGGTCAGCCAGTATGCCGCCGAGGCCGCGCTGGAAGGGCCGCAGGATTATGTCCGGGACAGCCGCGCGGTGTTCCAGCGCCGCCGCGATCTGGTCGTGGCCGGGCTGAACGCCTGCCCTGGCCTTGATTGCCCGGTGCCGCAGGGCGCATTCTATGTCTATCCTTCGATGGCCGGGCTGATCGGCCAGACCAGCAGCGGCGGCACGCTGATCGACAGCGACGAGGCCTTCGCCAACGCCCTTCTGGACGAAGAGGGCGTGGCAGTCGTTTTCGGCGCGGCTTTCGGCCTCAGCCCGCATTTTCGCATCTCGTATGCCACCAGCGACGAGATCCTGATCGACGCGGTCAGCCGCATCCGCCGCTTCTGCGAAGGGTGCAACTGACAGGCGATTGCCGGCGTTGGGGATGACGAGCAGAGAGAAGGACATCCCCATGCTGCCACAGAACACCGTGGTGGTCGTCGCGGACGGCCACGCCGCCACCATCTTCCGCAATCAGGCCAGGCACGGGATCGATCTTGCGGCCTCCGAAACGGTCACCCCCGAAAGCCTGTCGGACCCCGCGACCATCCCGCAGCTTGACGAAGTCTCGGCCTCGCGGGACGAGGAAGAGGCGGGTTTTGCCGTCCGGCTGACGCGCCACCTGAATGCGATGGTCCTGAAGCACAAGATGGACGACGTGGTCATCATCGCCGACCCATCGACCCTGGGCGTGATGCGCAAGCACTACCACAAGGAACTGCAGTTGCGCCTGCGCAAGGAGCTGGCCAAGTCGATGACCAATTCGGACATCCCGTCGATCCAGGAAGCCCTGACCTGATTTCCAGTGCGGGCGCCCTGCGGCGCCCGCACTTAGAACAGGCTAAGGACGAACAGCACCGCAATTACTGCGGAGGGAACGCCCAGGAACCACAGCAGGATGCCCCTCATCCCGTTCTTCCTGATCAAAGGGCGGTCCAGCCGCCGTCCACGCTGATCGTCGTTCCGGTGATCTGTGCCGCGGCATCGCTGCACAGGAAGACGACCGTGTCGCCCAGCTGCTCGGTCGTCGCGAAGTCCTTCGACGGCTGCCGTTCCAGCAACACCTTCTCGATCACCTCTTCCCGGCCCATGCCGTATTTCTCCATCGTGTCGGGGATCTGCGCCTCGACCAGGGGGGTCAGGACATAGCCGGGGCAGATCGCGTTGCAGGTGATCGGCTCCCTAGCGGTTTCCAGCCCCGTCACCTTGGTCAGCCCGACGATTCCGTGCTTGGCCGCCACATAGGCCGACTTGTAGGGGCTGGCCGTCAGGCCGTGGGCCGAGGCGATGTTGATCACCCTGCCCCAGCCCCCCTTCCGCATCATCGGCAGCGCCGCTGCCGTGGTGTGGAACGCCGAGGACAGGTTGATCGCGATGATTGCGTTCCACTTGTCTACGGGGAAGTCGGGGATGGCGGCGACGTGCTGGATGCCCGCGTTGTTCACCAGGATGTCGCAGGTCCCCGCGGCTTCGACCAGCGCGCGGCAGTCGTCGCCCTTCGACATATCGGCCTTGACATAGCGAACGGCGACGCCGTGTTCGGCGGCCATGTCACGGGCCAGTTGATGGTCCTGATCGCTGTCAGTGAAGCTGTTCAGCACCATGTCGGCCCCCGCGCGGGCCAGCCGGTGGGCCACGCCCAGCCCGATGCCGGAGTTCGATCCGGTGACAATGGCGGTCTTGCCCTTCAGGAATTTCTCGAACATCGGCTGCTCCTACGGTTGCCGGCGGCCGGGGCGCGGGTCGCGCAAGGCCGGTTATGCAGCTGCAGCATGGGCAAAAAAAAACGCCCGCACAAGGCGGGCGCAAGTCATGAGGCAGGTTTCATACAGGCAAGAAACCTATCGAGCAGTGATTTATTTATACGCGACTAATCGCCCGAGTCCAACACCCATCTTCCGGGCTTGGTTGACGCACCCTTGCCGAGCCTGTTGATATCTTGGCCAAACAAGAAACGATCAGGCATCGGGCAATGCGAATCTTCAAAAACCTTAACAAATCTCCGGCAGGTGTGGTGGTTGCCGGAATAGTGGTCGCCACATGCGGTGTTGCAGCAATGCCTCTGGCAACCCATGCAGCGCCGGCACATGGCATTGCAATCTATGGAGAACCTGCGCTGCCACAGGGGTTCGACCATCTTCCCTATGCCAATCCCGACGCGCCGCAAGGGGGAACGATTCGGCTGGCAGAGCCCGGCGGGTTCGACTCGCTCAAACCCTGGGTCCTGAAGGGAAACGCCGCTTGGGGCGTCGGCGTCCATGTGACCGAGTCGCTGATGATGCGGTCGATCGACGAGCCGTTCACGCTCTATGGCCTTCTGGCCGAGTCGATCGAGACCGCGCCCGACCGCAGCTGGGTCGAGTTCACCCTGCGCCCGGAGGCCCGTTTTTCAGACGGCACCCCCGTCACGGTCGAAGATGTCATGTGGTCCTACGAGACGCTTGGGACGCAGGGGCATCCGCGGTATCTGTCCGCCTGGTCCCGCGTTGCGTCGATGGAGCAGACAGGCCCCCGCAGCGTGCAATTTACCTTCACCGAGCCCGACCGCGAGCTGCCGCTGCTGATGGGGCTGCGGCCGATCCTGAAAAAGGCCCAGTGGGAGGGGCAGGATTTCTCCGCCTCCAGCCTCGAGCCGCCGATCGGCAGCGGCGCCTATGTCATCGACGAGGTCGATCCCGGCCGCTCGATCTCGTTCCGGCGCGACCCGGACTATTGGGGCAAGGACCTGCCGTTGATGGCGGGCGTGAACAACTTCGACACGATCCGCTATGACTATTTCGGCGATGCCAACGCGATGTTCGAAGCATTCAAGGCCGGAGAGGTCAATGTCTGGCGCGAGCTGTCTGCGCAGCGTTGGGCGACCGAATACGGCTTTCCGCTGGCTGCGCGCGGTGACGTCGTCAAGTCCGAGATCCCGAACGAACGCCCTTCTGGCATCGTCGGCCTGGTGATGAACAGCCGAAACCCAATCTTCGACGACTGGCGCGTCCGGCAGGCCCTGATCGAGATGTTCAATTTTCGATTCATCAACCAGACCCTGAACGGCGGGGCCGATCCGCGGATCACGTCCTACTTCTCGAACTCGGTACTGGGGATGGGCTACGGTCCGGCCAGCGGAAAGGTGGCCGAGCTGCTGGCGCCCTTTGCCGAGGACCTGCCCCCCGGCACGATCGAAGGCTATTCCCTGCCCGAGGGGAGCGAGCGCGCGATGGACCGCGCCGCCATCCGACGCGCGCTTGCGCTGATGGAGGAGGCGGGCTGGACGGTGCAGGACGGGCGCCTGAAGAACGCGGCCGGTCAACCGTTCGAGTTCGAGATCCTTCTGAACCAGAACGGCAGCGCCATGCGCAGCGGCTCGGAGGTCCAGCAGATTGTGAACATCTATGTCGAGGCGCTGCGCCCCTTGGGCATCACCCCCCGCGTGACCACCTTGGACAGCGCCCAGTATGTCGAACGCACGAACAACTATCAGTTCGACATGACCTGGTACGAACGCGGTCTGTCGCTGTCGCCGGGAACCGAGCAGCGGCTCTATTGGGGTTCGGACGGCGTCGACACCCCCGGCAGCCGCAACTGGATGGGTATGAACAGCCCCGCAGCCGACGCGATGATCGACGCCATGATCGCGGCCGAGACAACCGAGGATTTCACCGCCGCCGTCAAGGCGCTGGACCGCGTGCTGACCGCCGGGCGGCACGTCATCCCCGTCAGCTTCTCGCCAATATCGCGGCTGGCCCATGCCGCGGATCTGAAATATCCTGACCGGCAACCAATCTACGGAGACTGGCCGGGCTTTCTTCCCGAAGTCTGGTGGCAGGAGGCGAACTGATGCGGATCTTTTGGGTTACATTCCTGGCCTGTGGGATACTGGCCGGATGCAACACAGTCGCCGGAGTGGGCGAGGATATCACGGGGACGGCGCGCTGGTTCCAGGGCGCCCTCCCTGCAGGAGGTTATTGATGAAGTGGCACCACGTTCAGGAAAACTGGTCCGCCTTCTATGAGGCGATCATCGACAAGTGGCCAGAGGCGGATGAAGGGGATCTGGACGAGATCGACGGCGATCAGCGCGCCTTCGTCGCCTATCTGGTCGAGGTGACCGGGCAGGAACCCGAGGAGATCCGCGAAGAGCTGCGTGAATGGCTGATCGGAGAAATTCCGTCGGACGTCGTCATGGACCCGACGCATGACGACCACTCGCTTCGGCTCAGTGGCAAGTTCGTCAACGAGGGCGAGGACGAATACACCGACGACGCCAGCTTCGGCGATGACCGCGAGGAACCGGGCGACTGAGCCCGGCGCCCTTGAACCCTGACCGCCCGGCCTTCGGTCGACCGTTCGACGCCGGGCGGCGCCGCCGCATCAATGGTTGAGATCGCAGCCCGCTTCTGTCACATGACCGCCTTCAAGTTGACCCGCAACGGATCGAAAAGGCGGACGAAGATGTCCAGCACGTTGAAGATTGCCATCGGCAGCATTCTTGTGGGGCTTGCCGTTCTGGCGCTGAAGACGCTGGCGTGGCAGGTCACCGGCTCGGTCGCGCTGATGTCTGACGCGCTGGAAAGCATCGTGAACGTGGCCACCGCCATCGCGGCCCTGGTGGCGATCAGGGTGGCGCAGCGGCCTGCCGATCAAGGGCACCCCTACGGGCATCACAAGGCCGAATTCTTCAGCGCCGTGCTGGAGGGCGTGCTGATCATCTCGGCCGCCCTTTTGATCCTGAGAGAGGCTTGGTTCGCCTTCCAGTCACCGCGGGTGATCGGCGACGTGGGTCTCGGAATTGCGATCAACCTGGGCGCCGGCGCTTTGAATGCCGCCTGGTGCTGGGTGCTGCTGCGGCAGGGCCGGCGCCTGCGGTCGCCCGCGCTGGCGGCCGACGGGCGCCACTTGCTGTCCGACGTCGTGTCGTCCGCGGGCGTCCTTCTGGGCGTGGGCCTGGCCGTCGCCACCGGCTGGACCATTCTAGATCCGCTGCTGGCGATGCTGGTCGGGGTCAACATCCTCTGGTCAGGGTGGAAGGTCATGGCGACCTCGCTGTCCGGGCTGATGGACGAAGCCGTCCCCGAGAAGACGCTGGCGGCCATCCGCGACATCATCTCGGACAAGGCCAGCGGCGCGTTGGAGGCCCATGACCTGCGGACCCGTCACGCCGGCGCCGTCACCTTCATCGATTTTCACCTAGTGGTGGACGGGCAGACGACGGTGGCCGACGCCCATGACATCTGCGACCGGGTCGAAAGCAGTCTGAAAGCCCGCCTGCCGGACGCGCAGATCACCATTCATGTCGAACCCGAACACAAGGCCAAGCATTCGGGCGTGCTGGTGATCTAGGCCGCCAGTCGCACCCAGACGGGCACATGGTCGCTTGGCTTTTCCCCGGCGCGGGCATCGCGGTCGACGCCGGTTTCGAGCATCATATCGGCCGCCTGAGGCGACAGCAGCAGATGGTCGATCCGGATGCCGTTGTCCCGCTGCCAGGAATTCGCCTGATAGTCCCAGAACGTGAACGGTCCGCGCGTAACCCAGGGATCGCGAATGCGCACGGCGTCCGTCCAGCCCTGGTTGACGATGGCACGGAACGCCGCCCGGCTTTGCGGCAGGAACAGCGCATCCTCCACCCAGGCCTCGGGACGGGCCGCGTCGCGCGGCTCTGGGATGATGTTGTAATCGCCCAGCATGACCACTGGCATCTCAGACGCCAGCAACTCGGCGGCACGGCAGCGCAGACGCTCCATCCAGGCCAACTTGTAGTCGTATTTCGGCCCCGGCGCCGGGTTTCCGTTCGGCAGGTACAGTCCCGCGATGCGAACGGCCTGGGCGCCGATGACCGTCGCCTCGATATATCGGGCCTGCTCATCCGCCTCGTCGCCGGGCAGGCCGCGGGTCACGTCCTCGAGCGGCAGCTTCGACAGGATGGCGACACCATTGAAGCCCTTCTGGCCGTGCGTCTCGACGCTCCAGCCCAGATCCTGGAAATGTTCGCGCGGGAACGCCTCGTCCACAGACTTGATTTCCTGCAGGACGACCAGATCGGCGTCGGTCGCCGCCAGCCAGTCAGTCAGCGCCTGGATGCGGGCCTTGACGCCATTGATATTGAAGCTTGCGATTTTCATGCGGCGCATCTTTAGCCGACGTCATGCGTTTGGCAACCGCTACCCTCAGAAAGGGCCACTATGTTGCGCGCCATGATCCTGGTCCTGCTGCTGCCCATCTCGGCCATGGCCGCGCCGCGGCCAGTGACCGGCCTGCTGACCAAGGGCAGCAACCTGCCGGCGAGGATCCCGTTGCAAGTCCGCGCGCCTGGCGACAGCGACCACGCCGTCATCCTGCAGGATCAGGACGGCCAGCCAGTCATCAGCGGATACCTTCGCGGCGGCGAGGTGCTGCGCCTGCTTGTGCCGCCCGGACGCCACAGGCTGGTCGTCGCCGCGGGCCAGCCCGAAGACTGGCAGGGCACCGACCGCCTGTTCGGAGAAGACACCCACGCGCTGGACATGCCACTGACCTTCCGGATCGAGGGGAACCGTCGGATCGGCCACTCGATTGTCCTGACATACAGCGACGGCAGCCTCAGCATCACCGACCACCAGAACCGGACGATCTGCCAGATCGCCGATTGGGACATCGAACGGAGGGTACAGATCGCGCCGGGCGGCACCGTTCTGCGCTGGCTGGACCCGCAGCTTGAAACCCGCAGCCGCCCCTGCGATTAGATCGAGAAGGACGTCCCGCAGCCGCAGCTGCTGGTGGCGTTCGGATTCTCGATCACGAAGCGTGCGCCGATCAATTCGTCGGTAAAGTCAATGATCGCGCCCGCCAGGTAGGGCAGCGACACGGGGTCCACGACCACGGCCTGCCCCTCGCCCTCGATCACCAGGTCGTCGCCTTCGGGACGGTCCAGCCGGATGTCGTACTGGAACCCCGAACATCCGCCGCCCGCCACTGCCACGCGCAGGGGCACCGGCTCTTTGCCGGCATTGATCTGAGCCAGGCGCTGGAATGCGCGTTCAGTGACTTTCGGCGGCAGGTTCATGGGGCGTTCCTGTTTTCGTCCGTAGGCTTCAAATATAGGCTCGGCCCCGACGTCCCGCAAGGAAGGCCCTGCCCCGTGACCGCCATCTATGCCTGCCAGCCCCAAGACAGCCGCGGGCGCCTGTTCCATGAAAGCCTTTCGACCTTCCGGTCCCCGTGGCAGCGCGACCGCGACCGGATCATCCATTCCAGTGCTTTCCGGCGGCTGAAACACAAGACGCAAGTCTTCGTCGAACATGACGGCGACGCCTATCGCGGCGACTATTTCCGCACCCGCCTGACCCACACGATCGAGGTTGCGCAGGTCGCCCGCACCATCGCCGGCGCGCTCGGCCTGAACGCCGACCTGGCCGAGACCGTGGCGCTGGCCCATGACCTGGGTCACCCGCCCTTCGGCCATACCGGCGAAGATGCCCTGGCTGCGCTGATGGCGCCCTATGGCGGGTTCGATCACAACGCGCAGGCGTTGCGCATCGTGACACGGCTGGAACGGCACTATGCCGATTTCGACGGGCTGAACCTGACTTGGGAAAGCCTTGAGGGGATCGCGAAGCACAACGGTCCGATCACAGGCGATCTGCCCTATGCCTTGGCCGAGGTGAACGCGGCTTGGGACCTGGAACTGCACACGAACGCCAGCGCCGAGGCTCAGGTCGCGGCCGTGGCCGACGACGTCGCCTACAACCACCACGACCTGCATGACGGCCTGCGGGCGGACCTGTTCACCGAGGCCGAGCTGTCCGAGTTGCCGGTGATCGGCCCCGCCTTCGCCGAGGTGGACCGCCTCTACCCCGGCCTCGACCCCACCCGCCGCCGGTACGAGGCACTGCGCCGCGTCTTCGGCGTCATGGTCGAGGATGTCATCGCCGTCGCTCAGAACCGGCTGGCGGGGCTGCAGCCGCAATCGGCCGACGACATCCGGATGATGGACGGGCCGATCATCCGGTTTTCGAAACCGCTCTACCAGAACATCAAGGCCATCAAGTCCTTTCTGTTCCAGCGCATGTACCGCGCCCCGACCGTCGTCGTCGAACGCACCCGCGTCACGCAGATGCTGAACGACCTGTTCCCGCTGTTTCTGGACGATCCTGCGATGCTTCCCGACCAGTGGCGTGCGGCGGCGCTGGCGCTTCCTAGCCAGACCGAGCGCGCTCGGCTGGTCCTCGACTATGTTGCGGGAATGACTGACCGCTACGCCATTGCGGAACATCAGAGGCTGATCGGAGCGGGCTGAACCCATGCGGCCCCGTCCGCGTTGTGGCGGCGACGCAAACACGAAAGGACGGCATCATGATCACCCGCAGCGGATCCGCGAAATGGGACGGCGGCCTGAAGGAAGGCAAGGGCCAAGTTTCGACAAAGTCGGGCGCCCTCGACGACCAGCCCTATGGCTTCCAGACCCGGTTCGAAGACAAGCCCGGCACCAACCCCGAAGAACTGGTCGGCGCCGCCCATGCCTCGTGCTTCTCGATGGCGCTGGCCATGATGCTTGAACAAGAGGGGATTTCGGGCGTCTCGATCCAGACGACCTCCGAAATCTCGATGGACAAGGAAGGCGAGGGTTTCGCGGTCAAGAAGGCCCACCTAGTCACGAAGATCACCGCAGACGCCGACGAGGCCAAGGTGAAGGAGATCGCCGAGAAGGCCAAGGCTGGCTGCCCCATCAGCAAGCTGCTGAACGCCGAGATCACGATGGAGGCGCAGGTCGGATGATTCCCGGCGGTTCGGTGTGGGCGTAAGGGTCAATCCTCATGGCAGTGAAAGCCGACTAGGGAGTCCCGCCTGAACACCTCTATCAGGCGGCGGATGGGAGGTGCTGACGGGGATTTCCTCGCGGGATGACGGCGCACCAGGTAAAGCAGCAAACACAAAAAGGCTCTGAGATGGGCAAGGAT
>NZ_JAOTBE010000159.1 GCF_026162645.1 Paracoccus rhizosphaerae | reverse complement strand
ATCTTGCAAGCCAGCCTCCATCGACGTTGATGATTGCGCCGTTGACATAGTCGGATGCGGGGGCGGCGAGGAAGACGGCGGTCTGGGCGATGTCCTCGGGGCGGCCCCACCGGCCGGCGGGGATGCGGTCGAGGATCGCCTTCGACCGGTCGGGGTCGGCGCGCAGGGCCTCGGTGTTGTTCGTCTCGATATAGCCCGGCGCGATGGCGTTGACGTTCAGGCCGCTTGCGGCCCATTCGTTCGCCATCAGCTTCGTCAGCCCGGCCACGCCATGCTTGCTGGCGGTATAGGAGGGCACGCGGATGCCGCCCTGGAAGGACAGCAGCGACGCGATGTTGACGATCTTGCCCATGCCGCGCGGCAGGGCGGCGCGGGCGAAGGCCTGGCAGGTGAAGAACAGCGCCTTGAGGTTCGTGTCCATCACCGCGTCCCAGTCGGCTTCGGAGAAATCCACCGCATCGTCGCGGCGGATGATGCCGGCGTTGTTCACCAGGATGTCGATCCGTTCCGAGGCGAAGACGTCGCGCGCGGCCATCGGGTCGGCGAAGTCGAGGCGCATGCTGCGCCCGGACCCCATCAGCGCCAGCGTCTCGTCGCAGTCGCGGCGGCCGCTGGCGATCACCTCGGCCCCGGCCTGGGCCATGGCCACCGCGATGGCCTGGCCGATGCCGGTATTGGCGCCGGTGACCAGCGCGGTGCGGCCGTTGAGCGAGAAGGGGCTCAACGCATGTCCTCCGGCTGGATGAAGTCCATGTCGGTGTAGTCGACATTGTCGCCGGCCATCGCCCAGATGAAGGTATAGCTGCCGATCCCGGCACCCGAATGGATCGACCAGGTGGGCGACAGCACGGCCTCTTCGTTGGCGACGAAGATGTGGCGGGTTTCCTGCGGCTCTCCCATCAGGTGCAGGACGCGCGACTGCGGCTCCATCCCGTGATAGAGATAGGCCTCCATCCGCCGGTCGTGGACGTGGCTGGGGATGGTGTTCCAGACCGACCCGTCCTCCAGCGTGGTATAGCCCAGCACCAGCTGGCAGCTCTCCATCACCAGCGGGTGGATGAACTGCTTGATGGTGCGCTTGTTCGAGGTCTCGACCGCGCCCATCCTGACCTCTTTGGCGTCGGCCACCGTGACCAGGCGGCAGGGCAGCTGACGGTGCGCGGGGGCCGAGGTGATGTAGAACCGCCCCTGCCCCGAGAAGGTCACCGCCCCCGATCCCGCGCCCAGGTAGAGCACGTCGCCCGGCGCCATGTCCCAGCCCTGGCCCGCGGCCTCGACCCGGCCCGGCCCGCCGATGTTGACGATGCCCATTTCGCGCCGGTCGAGGAAGCTGGGGGTCTTCGTCTCGTCGACGGCGTCCAGCGTCAGTGCGGCCCCGTCAGGCACCGCGCCGCCCACGACGAAGCGGTCGTAATGCGTATAGACCAGCCGGATCTGCCCTTCCGCGAACAGCCCCTGCGCCAGGAAGTGCCGGCGCAGCGTCTCGGTGTCCATGCCCTTGGCGTGCTCCGG
>NZ_JAOTBE010000158.1 GCF_026162645.1 Paracoccus rhizosphaerae | reverse complement strand
CATGATCCGCTCCTTCCTCCATTGAACACCGACATCCTACACGGAGATCGGCGGGAGGGGCGGGCCATCCATAAAGGGGGGCGCGGTCGCCAGATCGGTCGAACGAAAGGCGGCATGAACATTAAGCTGCATGCCATCTGCGACAGCCAGGGCCGCCCGCTGAACCTGTTCGTGACTGCGGGTCAGGTCAGCGACTACATCGGCGTACGGGCCTTGTTGAGCAGCCTGACGAAGGTCGAATGGCTACTCGGGGATCGCGGCTATAATGCTGGCTGGTTGAGAGAGGCGTTGCAGCACAAGGGGATACGGGCCTGCTTAGCCGGAAGCAACGCAAGACGCCAGTCACGTATGACAAGCGCCGCAACCGGATCGAGATCATATTCGGCAGGCTCAGGAATTGGAGGCGCGTGGCAGCTCGATACGACAGATGTCTGAAGAGCTTTCTCTTGGCAATGCCTCTGGCCGCGACCGTCATATATTGGGAATGAACATGACTGTAGCGCTCGTTGTCAATCGTTGTATTGTGTGCCCTACGGCCGAACACAAGGTCCATCAGCGAGTCGGGTTCTTTGTCACAGGTTCATTGTTCTACCGTCATGCTGCACTGGAACCGCCGGTGCTCCCATGTGTGGGATCAAGAAGTCCCGTACGAGCCAATGACATGAACCAGAGCAGCGATGATCAGGATCCCTTTTTCGACCGGGCGCTCGGCAATCTGCGCAAGGAGGTTGAGCACGTGAAGCTGTCACCAGGTACGGCTGACCTTGTTCGGGAGTTGCGAAAGGCATCTTCAGGCGACGAGTAGAATTTTGGGAACAAGCTGCCGGGCTGCCGGTTCAGCGCATCCCAGGACGGGCTGCGCTGAAGCCACCGACGCAGATCGCCAACGGCCATGCCTGTGATGCCCACTCAGGCAGGCCACGTCGCGCCCACGACACGGCGGTCGGCTCCCATCGGTCAGCACCCCGCGACGGGGCCGGGACGACTGGTCCCGGACCGCATGATGATGTTCCCGACAGAGGCGCACGCGCCTCTGCCATCTACGGTCCACTGCGCAACCAGTCGTCCCGGACCTTGTGCCCTTGACCAAGGCGCATCACAACTCTGCAATTGATCTGAAGCCACATCGCAACAGTTCGGAACACCGGCGATCGGGTCAGCCACTCGCGTCCGGATCAAATTGGCATGTTTGGGACCTCCGAGCCCGATCCGCCGACTATAGACTTTTCTGGTGTGGTGCAGGGGGCGGCGCTGAAGGAACGTTCAGCGCCTGACATTTGAGGTCGGATGGTCCACGTCTCGCGGACCACAAGGGCACCAGCTGTGGACATGCCTGCCGCTGGTCCGCGTCTTGCGCGCCATCGCTATGCGGCAGATCGCCTCGTCGTGACCGCATCTCCGAACTCATTGGTCACGTCCGTCAAGCTGGTGTAATTTCCCGGGAGGCCTGAGGGCATGATCAGGCGGCTTTCGTGGTTATGCTGAGAATGGGGTCGATCTCCTCGGTGTCGATGCGGGCGAAGGCC
>NZ_JAOTBE010000157.1 GCF_026162645.1 Paracoccus rhizosphaerae | reverse complement strand
AGGCCTTCGCCCGCATCGACACCGAGGAGATCGACCCCATTCTCAGCATAACCACGAAAGCCGCCTGATCATGCCCTCAGGCCTCCCGGGAAATTACACCAGCTTGACGGACGTGACCCAAGATATGAGCCGCTTCCCAGATGAAACGAATATCATCATCTCATGCGGGCCAGTTGACGATCCGAGAACCTCTTGGTTGCCGGGAGGTCCCGCGCCATTGATGCGGCCTTATCGGCTGGCAAGAGAGAACGCGCGACAAGACGTCCATGCCGTAGGGCGTTAAGGATCGCCCTGTTTTATCGTCCTGTCGGGTGCCGAGCGTCGATCTTGACCGGAACAACAATCCGTTGCTGCCGTTATGGTGCAGGAGGATCAAATCATGACCACGGAACAACCCAAGCAGGACAATCCCGCGACCGATCCGGAGAACCGTCAGAACGGGCAGGGCGATCATCACGGCGAGCCGCATTCGCCGGAAGAGTTCGATACGATGAACCCGGCGAAGCCAGGAGAGTACAAGCAAGAGAACCAGTAGGAGAGAGCAACCCGCCTGTGCAGTGGTTGCCGGTCTCTCGCCGTCCGTCGCTTTGGCAAGGCGTGCCACTCACTGTAGTCCCGCTTGAGGCTTCCAGCAACTCGCACGGAGTTGGCTGAACCACGCGCTCGCCTCAGAAGCAAAGGCCGTCCCGTCGTGCCACGACGCATGCGTAACTGCGCAACCGGCGAGGTTTCGTCAGCGCTTTCCAGGATTTGAGCGGGATGCCGACACAATGGAAGGCCAGGAAGCGCCGGAAGGGTTCCCGGCGATCAGATAAGACGAAGGATTGGCCAAATTGTGCAACGTCAGCCAAGCTTCCTACTCAGGCAACCCTCCGAATTCTAACACCTGAGATGCATTATGAAACGGGACTGGCCGACCCGGTCAAGCTGCTCTGACACGACGGCGTCGGCATGTCGCGCTATAGCCAAGCGGCTGGAGCCGGGACGTTCATCTGGCCGACCAGCGCCACCGGCGGGACAGTGCAGATCTCGGCGGCGCAGCTTGGGTATCCTCCGAGGGCTTTAACAGGCCGCTGAAATAGTTGTCTCTCGACGTGGTTTAGGGAACATGATTCACCATCGGCACGATATCGGGCGGGTGGACTGCACCTGTTCCGTTCCGGTCTTCTGAGAGCGATGCTCTCTTCAAAGGAGACAGGATATGGCAGCGACACACAGCGAGGAGTTCAAGCGTGATGCGGTTCGCATCGCGCTCACCAGCGGCCTGACACGGCGTCAGGTTACGTCTGATCTTGGGGTCGGGCTTTCGACGCTCGGCAAATGGATCCGGTCGATGTCCGATGAGGCGAAGGCGCCGGAATGTGATGGTGATCTTCTCCGCGAGAACGAACGGTTGCGCAAAGAGAACCGCATACTGCGCGAGGAGAGGGAGGTGCTAAAAAAGGCGGCTCAGAAGCCGTGAAGTTCCGGTTCATTGCCAGCTATCGCGGCACCCTTTCCCGCAGCCGGTTGTGCCGCTTGATGGGCGTGACCGACCGTGGGTTGCGCGCCTGGCGGCGCAGGCCCCCGTCCATCCGTCAGCGGCGCGACATGGTGATCCTCGCGCATATCCGCGAC
>NZ_JAOTBE010000156.1 GCF_026162645.1 Paracoccus rhizosphaerae | reverse complement strand
CGGACGGGTGCTGCACCACAGCCACGTCGTGACCATCCGAGGCGAGAGCTACAGACTGCGCAAGACACCAGCAACGTTCAGACCAAAATGGAGGGGGTCAGTTCCTCATGACGCCGAGGGGGGCAATCGATCGCGGGATCAACTTCTACAACCACCAGAGGCCCCACACCGCCCATAGCGGACGGCCGCCCGCCGTGGTCTACTTCAACAATATCGAAACCGATCAGTACGCCCAGGCAGCAGCTTGAATCAACCGGGAAGCTGTCCAAGGATCAGAGAGTAGCTCATATACTCCTCGGGCTCCGAAGGCCATGCATTGGCCAGCTCCGCCATCCAAAGCCGCTTCGCCGGCCACCCCGACCATAGCCCCCAGGCGCCTCATGGACTAAAACTGAAACCGAACGACTTCATTGGAGCAGGCTACCTGGTTCTGCGAAGATCAGTACTGTGCAACGGAAGCGTGATACGTCGAAGTATGCTCCTGACAGCAATACAACCTGACTTGCCACTGGAACGGTCGTTGAGGATTCGCCGCTGACGCGATCCTGCTGCGCTTTCTGCGTCTAGATCAACTCAAACCCGTAGAACCGAATCCCATGTCGCCACGATCAGTGGTGTTCAACAAGCTTACTTCGACGATCTGGGGCCGAAGGACTGGCGCGATGACGGCTTGGGCGATGCGGTCGCCGTGATTGACAGTATAGGCGCCCTGCCCCGCATTGAGGATCCCGACCTGAACCTGTCCGCGGAAGTCCGAGTCGACGGTGCCGGGGCTGTTCGGGACCAGAAGAGCATGTTTTATTGCCAAGCCAGAACGTGGCCTGATCTGCATCTCCGTCCCCGGAGGAAGCTCGACGGCGAAGCCGATCGGGATGAGGACAATGCCGCCCGGCTGGATGGTCACGGCGCCACCTGGAAGACAAGCCCGCAGATCCATTCCCGCCGCCCCATCGGTCGCATAGGCCGGAAGCGGAAGGTCAGTGTTCTCGGGGAGGCGTTTAAATCGCAAAACTTGCATACTTCCTAGTTTGATCAAGCTAGGCATCTTTCAGCGGGCGCATTCAACTTGCATATAGCATTCTGCTCCCTCTGTACATGGAAGCAAGGTAGTCGCGCATGATGAGACAAGATCCTTGCCGCACCGCTTCTTTGTGGTCACATCGATCTCCCGCAAGGTTCGGAACGGGGTGCGATGGGTCTGATGTTTTGGCCCACAGGGAAAGACGACACCTGGGCGACCTGCCCCTATCGCGACTTAAGTCTTAGTACGTGATAGGCCTTTGCGCCAAAGCAGGTGTCGGCGGTGGAGATGATTGATCTGGCTTTGACGGCGAGTGAATGGCCTCGATAGCCCAGGGGCGAGCGGGGCGGGATTGTGCTGTAGTGGACGCGCCACAACTCAATCACGACGCGAGCCTCGGCTAGCGAGTAGAGTATCGTGCCGCTCAGCAACTCGTCGGGGAGCTTCGAGTTGAAGCTCTTGCAGTAGCCCGTCGTTGGGAGAAGGTCTTGGTCTTGCCCCCAATTCACCGGACACTCAGGCGTTTGCGGTTTGAGCTGAGATGAACTCGCGAGGCGAGCGCATTTTCAGCCCCGAGTGCGGGTGGTTTTCGTTGTACAACTCAATCACA
>NZ_JAOTBE010000155.1 GCF_026162645.1 Paracoccus rhizosphaerae | reverse complement strand
CACGGCAAGACGACGCTGACGGCTGCGATCACGAAGTACTTCGGCGACTTCCGCGCCTATGACCAGATCGACGGCGCGCCCGAGGAGAAGGCCCGCGGGATCACGATCTCGACCGCGCACGTGGAATACGAATCCGAGTCGCGCCACTACGCCCACGTCGACTGCCCGGGCCACGCCGACTACGTCAAGAACATGATCACCGGCGCGGCGCAGATGGACGGCGCGATCCTGGTCGTGAACGCCGCTGACGGCCCGATGCCGCAGACGCGCGAGCACATCCTGCTGGGCCGCCAGGTCGGCATCCCCTACATGGTCGTCTACCTGAACAAGGTCGATCAGGTGGATGACGAGGAACTGCTGGAACTGGTCGAGATGGAAGTGCGCGAGCTGCTGTCCAGCTACGACTATCCGGGCGACGACATTCCGATCGTCAAGGGCTCGGCCCTGGCCGCAATGGAAGGCCGCGATCCCGAGATCGGCGAGAACTCGATCCGCGCGCTGATCGCCGCCGTCGACGAATACATCCCGACGCCCGAGCGCGCCGTGGACCAGCCGTTCCTGATGCCGATCGAGGACGTGTTCTCGATCTCGGGCCGCGGCACCGTGGTGACTGGCCGCGTCGAGCGTGGCGCCGTCAACGTCGGCGACGAACTGGAGATTGTGGGCATCCGCGACACCCGCAAGACCACCTGCACGGGCGTCGAGATGTTCCGCAAGCTCCTGGACCGCGGCGAGGCCGGCGACAACATCGGCGCGCTGCTGCGCGGCATCGACCGTGACGGCGTCGAGCGCGGCCAGGTGCTGTGCAAGCCCGGCTCGGTCAAGCCGCACACCAAGTTCGAGGCCGAGGCCTACATCCTGACCAAGGAAGAGGGCGGCCGTCACACGCCGTTCTTCGCGAACTACCGCCCGCAGTTCTACTTCCGCACGACGGACGTGACCGGCACCGTGAAGCTGCCCGAGGGCACCGAGATGGTGATGCCGGGCGACAACCTGAAGTTCGAGGTCGAGCTGATCGCCCCGATCGCCATGGAAGAGAAACTGCGCTTCGCCATCCGCGAAGGCGGCCGCACCGTCGGCGCCGGCGTGGTGTCGAAGATCCTCGAGTGATCTGAGAGATCATCAGCAGATGGCAAGGGCCGCCCGAAAGGGCGGCCCTTCGCATGTCAGAGGCCCGGCAGGTTGTGCACCGCCGCTTCGAGGGCACCGAGAACAGGCCGCGTCAGATCGGTATCCACCTCGGACAGGCGCCCCGTTGCCGCCGCCCATGCTGCGACGTCACGGACGACTTCGGCACGGAAGTCGTCGTTGTTCCAGTGGCGCGCAAGATCCAGACCACAGGCACCAAGCGCCCGCGCCAGCGCCGACAGATCGGGCAGCGCCAGGCCCCGGTCGGCCAAGGGGCTGCCGGCGGGGTCCAACGGCGCGGCAAAATGCGCGATAGGCTCGGCATAGGTCAGCACCTTGCACCTCGCGCCAAGCTGCGCCGGAACCATCCGCGTGTCCGGTCGTCGGTTCAGGATCAGGATCTCTTGGTCCAGACGGCCCAGAAGCTGCCGTCCATGCACTGCGGAACCCTCGGCGAAGACCAGGTGCCGTGCCCCCGCATAGGCCTCGAGCTGCGCGCGCAGCGGCAGGCG
>NZ_JAOTBE010000154.1 GCF_026162645.1 Paracoccus rhizosphaerae | reverse complement strand
GGGCGAGCAGGATCTCCGGGGCATCGCTCATGCGGCGTCCTCCGCATCACCCGACAACAGCCGCATATAGGAGCCCGGCCTGGTTGTCTCGACTGTTGCCTTGGGTAGATAGGGATAACAGTCCAGGTCCAGTCGGGGCGGACGGTGTTCAACACGGCAAAGCAGCAGGTGCTTCACGGCGTCGAAGCCGATCGCGTCCATCTGAAGCGCCTGCTTCACCGCGGCATGCAGATCAGCCAGATCGAAGGTCTCGAGCAACCGCAGGACCTGGACGTATTCGCGTCGGCCATGCCGGTTCATGCGGGCTTCCATTAGCCGGCGCAACGTTGCGAACTCCTCGGGGAGTTCCCAGCCTTGCAACGGCGCGGCCTGATCGAGTGCGTTGATCTTCTGCTCCAGCAGCGGCAGGTAGTGGATCGGGCTGAAGACGATCTCCTCGCGATCCCAGCAGCGGGGATGGCGGGCAATGACCTCGCCCCGGCAGCCGATTACCACCTCGTGGACATAGGCCCGAATCCAGACATCCTGATGGCCGAAGGCAACCGGCACCGAGTAGTCGTTGGTCTTGTAGCGCACCAGACACTGGGACGAGACGCGGCCACTGTCCTGATCGCAGGCATCAAACGGCGCGATCGGGAGGGAGCGCATGGCAGCCAGATCGCGTTGCAACCGCTCACCGATTGTCTCCCTTTCGCCGCGCAGGACATCATGCTGGCGCTTGCGGCATTGCTCCTCCAGCCAGAGGTTGAATGCCTCCCAGCTCGCGAACTCGGGAAGTGGCACCATGAAGTTGCGGCGGCAATAGCCCACCAAGCCCTCGACATTCCCCTTGTCGTTGCCTTTGCCGGGGCGGCCATAGCGATCCCGGATCAGGTAATGGGACAGGAACCCGCTGAACAGGACGGCCCGCTTGCGGGTGCCATCGGGCAGGATCTTTGCCACCAGGCACCGGTCATTGTCATAGACGATCGATTGCGGCACTGCCCCAAAGAAAGCAAAGGCATGGATGTGCCCGTCCACCCAGGCCTCGGCGACTGCCGCCGGATAGGCGCGGACGTAACAAGCATCGCTGTGCGGCATATCCAGCACGAAGAAGTGGGCCTTCTGCTCGACACCGCCAATCCTGACCATCGCCTCGCCGAAATCCGCCTGCGCATGTCCCGGCGGATGCGCCAGGGGCACGAACACTTCCTGGCCCCGCCGCTCCCGCTCCCGAATGTAGTCCTTGATGATCGTGTAGCCGCCGGTGAACCCGCATTCGTCACGCAGTCGGTCAAACACCCGCTTTGCCGTGTGCCGCTGCTTCCGCGGCATAAAGCGGTCCGCCTCGAGCCAGCCCTCGATGATCGGGATGAAGGGATCAAGCTTCGGCCGCCTGACCTCGGCCGTCCGCCGGTAGCCCGGCGGCACCGAAAACGTCATCATCTTCGCAACCGTATCACGGGAGATGTTGAAGGCCTTCGCCGCCTGACGCTGGCTCATACCCGCCGCGCAGGCTTGGCGAACCCTGAGATATAGTTCCACGCTGAAAATCCTCGCGCCCTCCCTGCTGCCGCAGAAAGGGAAAGGGTGGACGACTTTTACGCCGCCCGCAGCAGCTCCATGCCGCCGCTTCCGTGGCCTAGTTTCTCACCGCCGTT
>NZ_JAOTBE010000153.1 GCF_026162645.1 Paracoccus rhizosphaerae | reverse complement strand
TGATCGGGAAATCATCGCCTGGCGGGCCGTGGTGAACGCCGGGATCAGCGGCTCCGACATCCGCGACATCATGCTCGAAGCCGACGAACGCCGCTTTGGCGCATACTGTGCGCCGTCGGTCATCGAGATGCTGACGGACAATGGGTCGCCCTACATCGCGAAGAACACGCAGATCTTCGCCCGCCAGCTGGGCCTGAAGCCTTGCTTCACGCCGGTAAAGAGCCCGCAGAGCAATGGCATCTCGGAAGCCTTCGTGAAGACGCTGAAGCGCGACTATGTCCAGGTGACGCCGTTGCCAGATGCCCAGACCGTTTTCGGATTGGTCGGAGGCTGGGTCGAGGACTACAACGCTGCTGCATAACACCCATCTCTCTATGTTGTTGAGGGGAATAGGTTCTTCTGGTCGGGATGCGGTCCTGCGGGGTGTTTTGCCCTTTGCTTGGCCTCGAAAGCGACGTGTTGTGCCTGTGGTGTGGCAAGTTCGGACCGGTTGAAGAGCCACGGTCCGTCGGAAAGGGGATGATCGCCTTTGACCACTCCGGTCTCGGCCGCGATCCTCAGTGTCTTCGGCGATACGCCGAGCAGGCGCGCAGCGTCGGTTAGATTGAGCCACGGCTCGATGCCATCGGGAGCCGGGCGGAAGACCGGGATCTTGTGATGCGAGCGGAGGGACGTGACCCGCTCGCGTGTCCAGCGGTTGCCATGGCCTGTCAGCAGGCCGTTTCGGTTGAGGATGCCAGCAATCAGATCGTCGGAGGCAATGAGTACCAGCTGGCGCACCGCGGCAATGGTCTCGGAAGCGATGCTGTTGCGCTGCCCCCGGCGCCGCTTCGGCAGGCGCAGTTCTGTATGCGCACCGCCAATCCAGTGGACCAGCAGGACGATCTCGGGGGCCGTGTCGTCGAGATCGGCAACCACCTCCTGGATGACGGTGCGGACGATCCGCTTCTTGAGCCGGGCATCCGTTGTCGGTGCCGCCCAGACCGCCCGAAGGTTCGTCCCAATTCTGGTGGTGTCGAGTGCCGCCAGGGAAGATGATCCTGGGGCGGCGGCATCGTGCTCCGCAATCCTGGCCTCGACCGTCGCGACTTGCGTGAGGGCACGGTTCCACCGCGTCTCCAACTCCCCGGCCACCAGCCGGTTCGCAGGATCGGCGGCATCGTATTGCCGGAATGCCCGATCGGCGTGGTAGCGGGCAGCCTCGAGGTCGCGCACCAAGGCCTCGCGAACCTGATCCTGGCGGCTGACAGTCTGCGTCTCGGCCTCCATGGCGGCAGCGATAGCTCCGGGTTCGACCACCCGCAGCAATGCCTCCTCGATGGCATCATCGACACGCAAGCCGCCGAAGGCAATGCAACGTGGCTCGCCGTTGTCGAGCAGACCCCGCCAGCAGGAATAGCGCGGGATGGTGTGATTGGCGCCAGTGTAGCGGAGCGTCAGCTTGCGGCCACAGCGCCGACAGCGCAACAGGCCGGCCAGCAGAGCCTCGCCGTGCTTGGGCGCTCCGTGATGCCGGCTTAAGGGGATGTTATTGCTGACCATCGTGCGGATTGCTTCTGCCCGTTCCCAACTGACATAGCCTTCATGCGCGCCCCGGGCTTCAGCGCCAGCCAATCGCCGCGTGGCTTTCGGCGGCTGCCGGTTCGCGGAACGGTCGCATCGTGCTTCGGCACCACGCAAGTCTTACCATAAGCATAGGCGCCGCCGTAGACCG
>NZ_JAOTBE010000152.1 GCF_026162645.1 Paracoccus rhizosphaerae | reverse complement strand
GGGTTTGACGCTGCGCAACCCGCAAAACTCCGCGCCAGACCCCGTTGCCCGACCCGCAAAAACAGGCAAAACCCAAAGCCGAAGTCTCGCTCACGCTGGATCAAAGTTGGGGGCAACGTCATTCTAAGCGGCGCTTCGAGATTCTCGCACGGCAGGTGTTCACTCGCTTCAAGGCGCTGCTGATGGAACCCAGCGCTTGGGCATACGCCGAACGACACGACAACATCGAAGCAATCTACAAGAAGCTGACCGAGCGGCGCGACACGGCTGACGTGACAGAGCTGTTGAAGGAGTTGCACCGGATCGTCAACGAGGCCATCCGGACGCAGGCGCCAGGAGACGACCAAGCCGAGGGACTGACCTTCGACCTCAGTCAGATCGATCTTGAGAAGCTGCGTGATGAATTCGCAAAGAAGGTCAGACGCAAAGCGACCGCACTTCAGGACATTCGAGACATCGTCGAACAGAAACTCGCCGAGATGCTGGCGCGCAATCCCGCAAGAATGGACTATCAGGTGAAGTACGAGGCAATCATCGCCGACTACAATCGGGAGAAAGACCGAACCACCATCGAAGAGACCTTCCGCCGACTGGTCGAGCTCGTGAACAGTCTGAACCAGGAACAGAAGCGCGCAACGAGGGAAGGGCTTGGCGAAGATGAGCTCGCGCTCTTCGACCTGTTGCTCAAAGATAACCTGGACAAGACGTCTCGTGAGCGGGTGAAGCAGGCGAGCCGCGACCTCCTGGCCTCCATAAAGACGCGCCTGGCCGAGCTCGATCGCTTCTGGGAGAAGGAACAGACCAAGGCAGACGTCGAGGTCTTCATCTTGGACGAACTCTTCGCAAGTCTACCGTCACCCCCGTTCACGCCCGATGAAAAGAAAGCACTTGCTGCAAGCGTCTACGCCCACGTGTGGCAACAGGCCGTGAATGGTGGCTTCGCGCAGGCGGCATAGGGCCGTTCGCTGATCGTTCGATCCGGGTTCCAGCAGCTTGGCAAACGGAACTGCAAACCGCGCCCAAGGCGCATCCAGTTTAAATCTCCTAACTTCAATAGCATGGGCTCTGAACCGGACTGTACGCGGTTAACAGGTCCGGAGAATATGGGCCCGGAGAGAACGCTATCGTCCCTCCTGGCGCCGGGGCAGGTTAACAGCCCCGCCCGCATAACCCTCGAAAACAACGAAAAAATCCGGCCGCAGCCGGATAGGGAGAACGCTTTCGCGGGTGCAAGTGGCGGAGACGAAGGGATTCGAACCCTCGAGACCCTTTCGGGTCTGCACCCTTAGCAGGGGTGTGCCTTCGACCACTCGGCCACGTCTCCGCGGACGGGTATAGCCGCGCAAGCGACAGAGTTGCAAGGCAAAATATACGCTGTCGGCTTAAACTGTCAAAAGGTGCAGAACCCCCTCAACTGGCACGGAAAGGCACCGAACGGCACCGAATTTTGGCAAGATTTGGTCAACCGAAATCGGCTGCCTCAAACACGGTTGGCGCGTGCTCCTTGTCCTTCGGCCGATCATCCCGAGGCCAGTTCCACCGCCACGGCCATTTCCTCCTCTGGTCGGCTGCCACTGTGCCGCGCTGATCAACCAGGTCTCGGTGATGATCGCTGTCGCAACATGTTTCCGCGCGTTGAGCGACGAACTAGACCTGCACCTGTTCCGTTCCGGTCTTCTGAGAGCGATGCTCTCTTCAAAGGAGACAGGATATGGCAGCGACACACAGCGAGGAGTTCAAGCGTGATGCGGTTCGCATCGCGCTCACCAGC
>NZ_JAOTBE010000151.1 GCF_026162645.1 Paracoccus rhizosphaerae | reverse complement strand
CTTCGCAGATCGCCTCCGCAAGGCTGGAAAACCGCACAAGGTCATCATCACCGCCGTTGCCAGAAAGCCCGTCACATCGCGAACGCCCTGTGCAGGAGCCGTCGGAAACGGACCGCCGCGACGGCCTGAGAGATACAGTTGCTAATCTTCTCCGAGGACTTGCTAAAGGCCTGCTTCTTGAGCTTCGGGATCCGCATGCGCAGCATCTGGATCAGCGGTCATGCGTCCGAATTGCCGCCGACATTTCGCGTTTTCCGCCTGCAAGGCGGCGATTATTGCTTTTAGAACAGGGGGATACTCGGGAAGGATGAGCGCGTCATTCGACATGCCATCATCTACCACATATGCTCAGAAACCAATATAACAGGGCGTTTCAGGAGAAAAATCACCCAACCCGTGCCGGCGGAGCACCCCAGACCGGCCGACGTCGACCACGGCTGCTGGTCCAAACCCGCACACATTGGAAACTGGGCACCGCCGCGATGTTCGAGCATGTCGACGGGGACCGGCCCGGTTGCCAGCGATGCTGATTGCCGAGATGCCCGAGATCGGCATCATCACCGGCGAAGAGGCTGCGGCACGTGACGTTCCAGGCGGCACTGGTCGCGGCATATCACACCCCAAGCCTGAACTCCTTCGCAGATCGCCCCCGCAAGGCTGGAAAACCGCACAAGGTCATCATCACCGCCATTGCCGGAAAGCGCGTCACCATCGCGAAGGCCTTGTGCAAGAGCCATCAGAAATGGACCGCCGCGACAGCCTGAGAGATACAGTTGCTGGACGGGGGCAAGCACATCATCCCACCTTGCCAACAGTGTATGCGTCGGGTGCTACCGCGCGGGCTTTATGCAATGCGACAAGTTCAGGAAAGGTTTTCGAGATGGCAAGGTCGGATGTAATGTAGAGACTTTCTGCCTCCAGCACCTCACCGGCGACGTCAGCTTTCGCGTATAACCAACTATGGTCACGGACGAGGATATGGAAATACCTCGAGCCATCGATGGGCGATCTGAGAGTTGATACGTCCTGAGCTGGGATGCGTTGCCGACCATCCGAAATTCCGTGATTTTTTGATACGCGCACGCCTTTGACGACGCAGGGCCGATCGCGAAATTCCACAGGCTGCCAGCTTTCGACGGAAAGAACCTTCTGAGTTCCGTTCGACGTCTTGATCAGCTCACCCTCACGGATGTCCTCGACAGGGATCCACCCGCGCTCGAGCAGAACCAATGTCCCTTCGCAAAAACACGGGCCACCATATTCCGCTGGCGGAGAAACGGGCCTTCCATTGCCGTCTTGGCTTAGTCCAAGTGCAGCCAGCAGGCCCAAGGGAATAAGAGCAAGCCAATACGGGGCAGGCGAAGCAGCAATGGTATCAACTGGGCCTGCGATCTCGATGATAGGGGCGACATAACCTCCTGAAAACGCATAGGTTCCCCAGAAAGATGCAACTCCTGTTATTGCCGTTCCCAAGCCGAACATGGGCAGGTGCAATATCCGCCCTGTCTTCTGCATCTTAATAGCTTCAGGATAAGCATCGATCATAACTGCGTCCACATCACCAGAGAAGTTGAATGGATGATATCAATAGTCAGGATGATCTCTAGAGAGTGTTAGACCAAGTCAATTCTCGTTAAGATTGCAATTTCAAATCAATCAACGGGTTGCAAATAAACATACTGTATTTATATACAGGTTCACGGCAATCGGGAGTGGGGGACCTGCAACTAGAAACAGTGCTAAGAAATATCAGATCCAGAAGGCGTTGTTGCGTAACTCTGACGTGGGACGATTCACATCGCGAACCCGTGCGGTTAGACGGGTCGCATGAGTAAGCCTCCACCCGCCCGCTACCGCACGACGAACTGGTC
>NZ_JAOTBE010000150.1 GCF_026162645.1 Paracoccus rhizosphaerae | reverse complement strand
GGGCCAATGCGCCATGGCACGCGCCAGCTCTATGGTAAGCGCGCGCGCCATGGCGCCGGCCATCGTCACCTGGCCTGATTTTACGCCGCCGCGTGGCCGGGTTTTGCACCGCCGTTGACAAGCTGGGGTGGAGGGGCATCGGCATCGAGATCGATCCGGTCTATGCTGAAACCGCACGGCAGCGGATCGCCGCGGTGGGCTGAACGCGTGCTCGGATTTTCGGAAAGACGGCTTGCGACGACGCGTGGCGCTCAGCTCTCTGGGCTGGCGAACCCGTCTCGCAGACGTGCCGCATGACCCTCGGTGGCACTGTCGTCAGGACCGTCATCGGTGTCGTGGATCCGGGGCGACTGAGGGGGCAGCGAAGCTTTATGGAAATTGTTGTGCATCGGGCCAAGGATGCGCAAAAGGCACCTGCCGCCAATCCTGTCCGAAGCCTCGATGAACTGAAATGAGCCAGAGCCTTGATCGTCCGGAATCGGACGCACGGCGCCGCCGCGTGCTGCGCCGGCGAATTCTAAGCCGGGTGGCGATGATTGAAGAGGTTGAGGCACGCCAGATGCTGGGTGTGCCGCCTGAGGCTACAGAACCCTTGGCTCCAGGACTGATCCAGTTGCTACGGTTTCGGGTGTCCGGGGTATGGAGATATCCGTCCTTCCAGTTCGACTTGAGCAATCACCGTGTCCACCTCGACTTCGTTCCAGTCATTGCTGCGGCCAGAGCGGCAGGGTGGAGCGACTACCGATTACTGAACTGGATGATGCGCTCACATCTCGACTTCGACGAGCTTCCGGCTGACGCACTTCGTGTTCGCGGCAACGATGTGCTGATGGCGTTTCTCAGAGAAAGCGAGACAGAGTGCCATGGCTAGATTGGCGCGCCACGCTCCGGGCATTGACGCGGCAGAACGGATCTGTTGGCTAGAGGCACCAGCTTCCGGCCTGACGTTTCGGCACGACCCAATAAAGGATACGCTATGTAGACCATCCGCCGACTGGACCTTGACGACGCGCGGCGCCTCATCGCCGGTGCGTCGGCGCATGCCCGAGAGATAGGCGTCCCCATGTGCATCGCGGTCACGGATGAAGCTGGCCAGTTGATCGCCTTCGAACGGATGGAGGGCGGCAAGGTCACCTCGACGACGATCGCGATCGACAAGGCCGTCACGGCAGCGGCGGCAAAGAAGGCGACCCATGACTACGGCACCGCAAGCCAGCCGGGTGCGCCGGCCTACGGCATCAACTCCGCCATCGGCGGACGGCTGATGGTTGTGGCGGGCGGCCTCCCGGGGCTCTTCGAGGGCGAGGTGGTCGGCGGCATCGGCGTTTCCTCCGGCACGCCAACGCGAGACCAAGCCGTCGCCGAGGCCGGCATCAAGCACTGGCGCAGTCACGACTGAGCGCGCCTCACAGATGGCGCAGTTGGCCCACTACGTCATCGTTCCTGCAACGGCACCATCACCGCCTCGGCCCTGCCGCCCGCGGAGGTGTCTGAATGACAAGTTCACGGCCGAATTCCTCGAGGCCGGCACTGGGGCTGCGTGAAATAGTGTTTGATGCGCGCCCCCGCAACCAACGAAATCTGACAAGCAGACAACAAAGCGCACTTTGGGGCGCTTTTTGTCGTTCTCCCCACAAAACGGAAGATCCGGGACGCCTCGCCCCGGATCTCGATCGCAATCCCATCCAGCGCTCAGGATCGCCCCAGATCCGCACCTCGCCGAGGAACTGCCGGAGCAGGGCGTTCGCGGCGATCATATGGTCGCTGCCGGTCAGCAGTGACGTTGCCCCCAACTTTTATCCAGCGTGAGCGAGACTCCGGGTTTGGTTTTTGCCTGTTTGGGCGGGTTGGGCAACGGGGGCTGGCGCGGAGCTTTGTGGGTTGCGCAGCGTCAGGCC